>JANRLC010000001.1:0-37099 GCA_033762955.1 Verrucomicrobiota bacterium
TCCTTGGTATATGGGATGTGGCCACGCAAACCGCCGCACTCACCTGGACTCCGAGTGCGCGGACAGACCTGCTCCACTACGAGGTCCGCGCATGCCTGGGCAAGACCTACAATACGCAGAACGAGTACCGTGTCGCCACAGTGGCAAAGGACGTACTCACCTGGAACACCAATGAGGGGTTGTCTACTCCCGGCAGCGTAATCCACTACAAGGTGTATGTGGTCACCCAAACCCATCGTGAACGCGGAAGCAAGGCCGTGAAAGTAACACGCCCCGCCAGCACTGCGCTCGGTAACGCTGCGTAAGTAGTGCAGGATACGTCAAACGGAACACATCACCTATAACAACGACAAACCAAGCGGGCGGAATTGACAAGTTCCGCCCGCTTTTTTCCCCCACAATCTAAAAACTACCACTCCCCCATTCTCCACTCTCCATTTTCCATTCTCCATTCACCATTAACAAGGCATCTTACCTCATTTTCTAAGATACGTTGATGACGTATCTTATGATACTCTACTAAATTAGTACAAAATAAACTTGCACTTCCCATTCGCCCCGGTAAATTCGCTTATCTCTAGTAAAACAGTAGAGTATTAAACAATCGACGAAATGAAGCTATCCAAACGAGGCGAATACGGGCTCCGAATGCTCATCAATCTGGGAATTGCCCAGGAATTGGGGCGTCCGCACCTGACTATTGGGGAACTCACGGAGAAGGATAATCTGCCGGAGAAGTTTATTGCCCAAATACTCGCACAGCTCAAGGAGGCCGGCTATCTCGGCGCACGCCGTGGAAAGCTGGGCGGCTACTTCATTGAGAAGCCGATGAATACCATCACTATCGGCGAGGTTGTTCGCCTTATTGATGGACCGCTCGCCCCCATCGGGTGCGTCAGCCAGTCTGCCTATGAACCCTGCACCTGCCCGGATGAAGCCCACTGCGGCTTGCGGATGCTCATGCTCGACGTGCGTAACGCCATAGCGAACATCCTCGACCGCTACACCCTTGCCGATGTGGTTTCGGTCACCCTGCGAAAGATTCGCCGAGACAAGGCGAGTTTCCCCTTCGCCACTGTGGATGCCGTAAACGTTCTTCAAGAAGTACTCACCCCCTAAACCGCCTTTTGTTTCCCACCTAGGATCACCATGAAAACCACAACTATTACGCCCATGCCCGACTGGCTTTTGCTGGTGCAGAAGAAAGTGGATAATCTGAGATTTGGTGTCGTGCAAATTGTCATCCACGACAGCAAAGTCACTCAAATCGAGAGCACTGAGAAAGTGCGATTCGACACGAATCGCTCCCCGCAGCACATACCGGGTTAATTCCGGGCTTCACACTCATACAATATACCCTGTTAAGGGAAGAATCACTTTTGCCTACCGGGTCCACCTGGTGGCTCAAAAAAGAATACAGATAATTATTCATCACGCTGACCGGATAACCGGAGGTCTCTGACAAAAAATACGGAACCTCAGATATGCAAACATCAACCAGACTGGGAACGAAAGCATGGGGCGCAGTCCTACTGACCTCCATAGCCACTCTCACACCGCTACGAGCGGAGACCGAGGTGGAACTCCTACGCAAGAGTATTGCGGAACTTGAACAACGGCTGAAGGTAATCGAACGCAAACAGGAACTCGACAAGGAATCCGCGGATGCAGCAGCCAAGACCCAACCGGTAGTAAAGGTCGACAGCTCCGGATTCGGCGTCGAGTCGAAAGACAAGGCCTGGGGTCTAAAGATTCGCGGTAACATCCAACTCGATGGACGCTTTTACTTGGACGACGGGGGCGTGAATAACAATGACCGCTTCCTTTTCCGCCGCATCCGCCCAAGCCTCGAAGGCACGGTCGGGAAGTCTTTCACATTCCGCATCATGCCCGACTTCGCTCCTGCGACGTTCGAGCTGTTGGATGCGTACGGAAACTACAAGTTCTCGGACGGTTTTAACCTGCTCTTCGGTCGCACGAAGTCTCCGGCTGGTCTGGAGCGGCTAATCTCGCAGACGAATCTACCATTTATAGAACGCGGTTACCCGACGAGTATTCTGCCCAATCGCGACACCGGGATACAGCTCCATGGGAAGCTATTCAACGGTACCCTTAACTGGAATCTATCTGCGCTAAATGGCACAACGGATGGGCAAAGCTCTCCGGCTACACAGCTCGATGATGACATCGAGTTCGCTGGTCGCCTCTTTGCGAATCCATTCATCAATGAGGATGGGTCTGTGCTCCAGAGGCTGGGCGCGGGTGTCTCCGTCACCTATGGGAATCAGGAGAACACCGCACCGGCAGGCTACCGCACAACTGGACAGCAGACCTCATTTAGCTGGCTGAGCGATGTGAAGGTGGACGGCGAGGTCTTCCGCGTATCGCCACAGGCCTATTACTACTACGGGCCATTTGGTTTCCTGGCAGAGTATGCCGTCTCCCAACAGCGCCTGGTGAATCCCACTGCGAAAGCACAGGACTCCCTCGTCAATACAGCATGGCAGGCGTATGCATCCTGGGTTTTGACCGGAGAGGATGCCTCGTACGAGGGCGTGAAACCAGCGGAACCCTTCTCCATTGCCGATGGAAAGTGGGGAGCCTTTGAAGTGGTTGCCCGCGTTGGACAGCTAGAGATAGACAAGGACGCATTCGCACTCGACGCTGCAAAGAAGCCCACCTTGTTCGCAGACCCTGCCAAGAGCGCAAGAAGCGTAACTGGAGCCACTCTCGGACTCAACTGGTACCTCACCCGCAACGCAAAGTTCGTTGTAAATTACGACTGGAACCAGTTCGACGGCGGTGCTGCCGGGGGTAAGGACAAGATCGACGAGAAGGCAATCTTCACCCGGCTACAACTCAATTTCTAATCTACGGAACAAGAGCCGAATACAAAACACGGAGCTAAAGACTATGATTACCAAATACATTAACAAAGTGGCAGCGCTGCTGCTCGTTACCGCTGCCCTCACTACGAGTCTGGTGGCAAAGGACATCACTCTTCTGAATGTGTCCTATGACCCCACGCGCGAGTTGTACGTGGAGTTCAATGCGGCCTTCGCCAAACAGTGGAAGGAGAAGACGGGAGACACCGTCACGATTAACCAATCGCATGGCGGTTCTGGCAAACAAGCTCGCTCCGTCATCGATGGGTTGCAGGCTGATGTTGTCACTCTCGCACTGGCCTACGATGTGAGTGCAATTGCAGACAAGGCGAAGCTCTTTGACAAGAACTGGCAGGCAAAACTGCCCAACAATAGCGCGCCCTACACATCCACTATCGTCTTCCTCGTGCGTAAGGGCAATCCGAAGGCTATCAAGGATTGGGGAGACCTGATAAAGGACGGGATTGGCATCGTCACGCCTAACCCAAAGACTTCCGGCGGTGCACGCTGGAACTATCTCGCGGCCTGGGCATGGGCAGCGCGCGAATACAAGGGGGACGAGGCGAAGATCAAGAGCTATCTGACCAAACTCTACAAGAACGTTCCTGTATTGGACAGTGGCGCACGGGGTTCCACCACCACCTTTGTGCAGCGCGGGATTGGCGATGTTTTCCTCTCCTGGGAGAACGAAGCCTATCTGGCGCAGAAGGAGTTTGGCAAAGACTCATTCGAGATCGTCTATCCATCCATCAGTATTCTGGCAGAACCGACGGTAACCGTGGTGGACAAGGTGGCAAAGCGTCGGGGTACAGAAGCCGTAGCCAAAGCCTATCTGGAATATCTCTACAGCGCTGAAGGGCAGGATATTGCGGGTAAGAACTACTACCGCCCGCGTGATCCTGCTGCATTGAAGAAATATTCCGCCTACTTCCCGTCACTCACTCTCGTCAATATAGACGATGCATTCGGCGGTTGGGATAAAGTTCAGAAAGTACACTTCGATGACGGTGGCATCTTCGACCAAATCTATTTGAAGTAACTGTCGGACAATCTTGTCGTCCATCGCGTTCTTTAGTTCTGATATATTTACAAAACCGGGGCGGTATAAAATAGATACCGCCCCGGTAATTCACCAGTAAAGCAGGCAAATAATTACATCATGTCAGCACATCCAGAGAATAATCTGCAAGCCACGAGCATACCCCGCCACCCGCATTCAGTAGCCGGCGGCGAGATCAACTCCTGGCTCAGCTACTTCAATCAGATGGCTGCGCATTCAACTCGTCTATTTGCATCGCCTTTCACAACGACAGCGGAGAACGGTGCGGCAACCGTTCTACCTCGCTACATCTACTTCGGGCAAAACCGCGAAACCGATGCACCAAGAATTGGCATCGTAGCAGGATTTGAAGGCAACGGAAATCACAGTGTCCTCAGTTTACTCCGATTGCTCGAGCATCTTATTCTCCGGCCCGAAAGTGCGGCGGGGTTCAACCTGTTCATCTACCCTATCTGGGCATTGGGAACGTCCGATGGTAGTGTTAGTGCTTCCATTCGTGAAGCTGTCGAAGGCGAGATACTCAGGCATCACTTTAATACCATTATCCGCATAGGCGCTGCATCAGGTTTATCCCAATTGCGCGGTGCCGTGCAGGGCATCTCCGTGGAGCAATCCTTCTTTCTTGGAAACCACTGGCAAGGGCAGGGGGCACTAGCTAGTGAGAAATTCGTCTTTCCTGTGGATTGGATAAAAAGTCTCAAAACTGATCCGGCTCCATTTCCGTCCAGCCACACCTTTACCATCTCGCTCGAATTCCCCACAGAATGGAGTCGCGATGAAGTAGAAGTTACCCTGGTACAAACGATCAAGACCTTTCTTCATAATTACTCCAGCAGTCTAGCCATCGCCATAAATCTTTAGCCATCACGACTATGTGTTATCCTACTAACAATCCGGATGAACCCCCGCGTAACCTACGCACTCTCTTGCGCCCAATCATCGAGCAATGCGAGGAAAGCACCCTCGTGGTCGCCCATCTCCTTGGACCATTTCATAGAGATGGTCGAACCTATGCACTGCCACGGTTTCTGCGATTGAATGAGACTGCCATGAATGGTGCACTCGCTACGAGTTCTTGTGGGGCCTCGACTATCGCTATATACAGTGGATTCGATGGTCGCGATGGTCGCATAACTCAATGTTGTCTGGAGTTCTTACAGGACGCCATCTTTGGCACACCTGTCGCTGATGCAGCCTGCCTCGCATTCTATCCGCTATGTAACCCAAGTGGTTGGGTGAATTCACTGGCGATCACACCGGATAGGGTGGATTTACTCAATTCCCCTTGGACTATGCGAGGGGTGCCTGAACTGTATTTACTGGAGTTTGAACTGCGTTTCGGTGGCTACAAAGGACTGGTCTTTATCGATACTGTAGCGGAATCTAAAGCCACTCTGGAAATATCAGACAATACGCTTCTCGAAAGTGATCTACTCGTACATTTGCAATCTATTTGTACCGATCAAGACCCAACGGAAGCGCTGGAAATCTGTGCGATGAAGCAAACCGCTGGGTGTGTCGCGGTATTTGATGATCTACCCGAATACCCCTGGCTACTACGGCTAAGACTTCCGGAAGCGTGGAGCTACGATAAGCTTCGGCTCTGGGTCAGTCGATTTCTGCACAAACTTGAAATTAGTCATAACAGACTCTTGAACTATCCCCACACAAGCGTAGCCTAGCCGTTTGACACTGTTCCCATGACCGCCATTACAAGCAGCAATCCTTCCAAGTCGAAAATCCGCTCGAGTCGTATCCTGCCCGGCTTCGGGCTCTCCATGGGGTTGACCCTGAGTTATCTCGGGCTGATCGTCCTCATTCCACTCTCTGCGGTGTTCCTCAAAACAGCGACTACGGGATGGCAACACTTCTGGGACTCGGCTTTCTCCCCGCGAGCGATGGCGGCTTATCAGTTGACCTTTGGTGCGTCGCTTGCTGCTGCCCTGGTCAATGCGTTTTTCGGCTTCATTGTGGCCTGGGTTCTTGCGCGGTACACATTCCCAGGGAAACGCATTGTCGATGGGATTGTGGATCTTCCCTTCGCACTACCCACAGCGGTGGCAGGCATCGCGTTGACAGCCATCTACAGCCAGAATGGCTGGATTGGGCACTTACTTGAACCGATGGGAGTTCGTGTCGCCTTCACCCAATTGGGAGTATTCGTTGCTCTGACGTTCATCGGGTTGCCATTCGTAGTCAGAACGATGCAACCGATTATCGAAGAGCTGGAGGTTGATGTGGAGGAAGCCGCAGCATCACTCGGTGCATCGCGATTTAAAACCTTCTGCCGGGTCATTTTCCCCGCCCTGTTTCCCTCGCTAATCACAGGATTCACGATGGCCTTCGCGAGGGCCATTGGTGAGTACGGGTCAGTAGTGTTTATCTCTGGTAATATGCCAATGAAGACGGAAATCGCACCGTTGTTGATTGTCATCAAACTGGAACAATACGACTACACCGGGGCTACATCCATCGCAGTAGTCATGCTTGTCACCTCATTTCTCTTATTGCTCATCATTAATCTGCTGCAGCGATGGGCTCAAAAAGCCACTGTCTAAATTATCCGCCATGGCATCATCCACACAATCGCTCGCAGTACGCGCCCGTGTTTACCAGTACGATAAGGTACAGCGCACCACGGAGGAGTCTCCCCTTGTGCGCAGGGTACTCATCGCCGTCGCCCTGGGGTTCCTAGCGCTCTTTCTGGTCATTCCGCTGCTCTCCATCTTTGCAGAAGCACTGCGCCGTGGTGTAGTGGCGTATTTTTCTGCCTTCGGTGATCCGGATGCACTGTCCTCGATTAAGTTAACGCTACTTGTTACATTGATTGCAGTTCCGTTAAACACCGTGTTCGGACTTGCCGCGAGCTGGGCTATTGCGAAGCACGATTTTAAGGGAAAGAGTTTCCTCATTACACTGATCGATCTACCCTTCGCGGTTTCACCAGTCATTGCGGGTCTCATCTTTGTGCTCATGTTTGGCCAGCAGGGATGGTTTGGTCCCTGGCTAATCGACCATGACATCCGCGTCATCTTCGCGACACCTGGCTTGGTGCTCGCAACTATTTTTGTGACGTTTCCCTTTGTGGCCCGTGAACTCATCCCGCTGATGCAGGCACAGGGGCGCGATGAGGAGTACGCTGCACTCACACTCGGGGCGAACGGCTGGCAAATATTCTGGCGGGTAACGCTGCCCAATGTGAAGTGGGCTCTCTTCTATGGAGTGATTCTCTGTAATGCCCGCGCCATGGGGGAATTCGGCGCAGTATCCGTTGTTAGCGGTCATATCCGGGGAATGACAAACACCATGCCACTGCATATCGAGGTGCTCTATAACGAGTACAACTTTGTAACCGCTTTTGCCATGGCTTCTCTCCTGGCCTTGCTAGCACTCGTCACCCTTGTGCTTAAAAGCTTCATCGAGTGGAGACACACGCGCGCGCTCTCCGAACGCGTAAGCTAACCAAACCCTTTCAACGCTTTATCCTTCAGCCAACCGTCCGCTTCTGACATGAGCATTCTTGCCCAAAACATCACCAAAACCTTTGGCAAACATCGCGCACTAAACGACGTCACCGTCAATGTGCCCTCCGGTAAGTTGGTCGCTCTGCTGGGTCCTTCCGGTTCCGGCAAAACCACACTTCTGCGTATAATCGCAGGACTGGAATGGACAGATGCAGGCACTGGGGGAAAAGTGCTCTTCAATGATGAAGAGGTGACGCATCTCCCGCCCGCCCAGCGCAAGGTCGGCTTTGTCTTCCAGCACTATGCCCTTTTCAAACACATGACCGTGTTTGATAACATCGCATTCGGGTTAAACGTTCGCAAGAAAGCCACCCGACCCGCGAAGTCCGAAATCACGGACCGCGTACACAACCTGCTCAAGCTTATCCGCCTCGATGGGCTCGATCAGCGCTTACCGAACCAGCTCTCCGGTGGCCAGCGGCAACGAGTCGCCCTGGCTCGCGCACTAGCAGTAGAGCCGAAGGTGCTACTCCTGGACGAGCCTTTCGGAGCGCTTGATGCCCAGGTGCGCAAGGAACTCCGCCGCTGGCTGCGTCAGTTCCATGAAGAGATTCATATCACAACCATATTCGTCACCCACGACCAGGAGGAAGCACTCGAGCTGGCCGACGAAGTCGTGGTCATGAACAACGCCAAAGTGGAGCAGGTGGGCATTCCACAAACGGTCTTTGATCACCCTGCCTCTCCCTTCGTCATCGAGTTCCTCGGCAGCGTTAATCGCCTGGCCGCAGGCATGCGCAACCCCGATCCCAGCAAAGGCCGGGCTGTTTATGTCCGCCCGCACGATGTTCGCATCCTTCCGCCAGGTTCGCCGGAGAGCGCGATTCAAGCCCGGGTGCTCCATGTCTTTAGCGCCGGACGCACCGCACGCGTAACCCTGGAGAGAATCAATACCAAGGAAGTCTTCGAAGCAGAAATCTCGCGAAGTGAACTCCGCCAGGCACCCTTGTCTCCCGGCGACATCGTCCGCGTCTATTTTCACCACATCCGCGTCTTCTCAGAGAAAGTCAGCAGCGGCCAGGACGAGTTCATCGAACTCCCCGGCAGCGAACTGGCCAAGATGGATGAACGCGGACAGGGGTAGGGCAGGGGGGCAGAATGGATAATGGATAATGGAGAATGGTGAACGGTGAATTGAGAGCACCAGGCTCTTCAGTGCATCACCCCCATTCTTCCTCTTATGCCCATCACGCTTCTTCTTCCCAAACAAAAAGCCACCCCGTATTATCTACGAGGTGGCTCGTTGTACTGCAGGTCACCGGGATTCCCACAAACCAAGTGACCAAAGGTGTTTAGTCGTTTAGGATACGCTTATATCAGGCCTTTCGATTTCAGCAGCAGACGCGAGTTCTCGGAGTAGATGAGCCGCTTCTGTTCTGTGGTGAGGGCTTCTGCAAGTGCTGCGAGGCCGGGTGCGCTGTCGCCTTTATTACCGCCGCCCACGCCGTAATCGGTGCCAAAGAGTACGCGATCGGCGCCGATGGTATCGGCCGCCAGTGCGACCCATTTTCCATTGCGTGCATAAGGTCCCGGGTCGAGATAGATGCGACGTATGCGCCCAAGTGGATCGGGTACACCCGCCTTTTGTGATGACGCTATGAGCGAGTCCAGAATGTACGGGAAGAATCCCCCTAACATAATGACTTGCACGGAGACATCCGGGTATGGATCGAGGAAATCGGTTAGCCCAAGTGTGATTGCTCCGTGCGTGAGGTGGTGATTGTTAATCACACTCCAGCGAGCATAGTCGGTATCTGTTGGTAGGATCAATGGCGGTTGCCCGGGTACGACACTGTTGGCTGGGCCGCGGTGAATGAAGAAGTGACTCTTATTCTTTTGTCCAGCGGCAAAGATGGGAGCGAGAGTTCTCGCTCCTTCCAGCGTGGCAAATGCATTCAGAGGCAGTGAGCCTCCTATCAGCCCGAGATCCTTGTGGGCACGGTGCAGTTCCTCGGCAGCCCAGACAGGGTCTGCGCTGGGTAATGCGGCTACACCGAAAAACCGGGTTGGATGCGCTCGAACAACTTCTGCCAGCTCATCGTTAAAGGCACGAAAGAGTACGCGTAACTCCGAAACTGGCAGTGTTGCATCAAGCCCCAGGGCCACGGTATGGCTTAGAAGCTGTCTCTGTATGCCCACCTTATCCAGATGGCTAATACGTGCAGCAATGTCGGACACTTCAAATCCCGAGGGTTGTCGTGCCAGGGAAGACACCGTCGAGGCATTCTCCAGCTTCGTAGTGCCATCGGTATCATCAAATACTCTGGGTGCTGTGGTGCGAGCACGCAGAATGCGCACTTCCGCCTTCGTAATGAAGTGGGTATGCCAGTCGATCAGCACGGGTATACTGGAGACAGCGTTCGGTGTCGGTGGTGTTGCTGCAGCAGTCGTGGCAGGGACTGCTGCGCGTAACAAACTGGGCACCGCCGCTACAGCAGCTCCCAGAGACGCGGTACGAATGAATTCTAGTCGGGTTGATTTCATATTAGAAACATTAGAAAGATTAGAAACGATAGGTAAAACGACCCTGTATGCTGAGTGGTTCAAGCAGTGTTGAAGCACCAGCAAAGTTGCGTTCATTCGTGACGTTTTGGAAATCCAATGCCACAGTCCAACTCGGTTGATTATAGAATAGACTGAGGTTTAGATTATACTCAGACGGCACGGTAACTATGCCATAATTATTGGCCAAATAACGGTCTCTGACCCATAAGTCCGTCTTCACACCAAAGCCAGATTCAAACTCATACGAGGCAAACAGTGAGCCACTGTTACGCGGAAGATTGGTTATGCGCCAGTCTCCAAGACCTAGGGCCGTGGTGCCCAGAATATTGGTGGCGTTATCCGCCTGAAGTGGTTTCGGCGCACTAATGTTTTGGTTCAAAGTGGTGGCTGACAGATAACTGTAGTTAATCCCAATCGTGAAAGCCCTGCTGGGTTGATAGCGAAGATTGGCCTCGAACCCCTCATACAACCCCTTGGCTCGAATCGGATCTGCATTGGGAACAGATTGTAGCGTAAGGTCACGAGTCTGGCTATAAACTGAGATTGCTCCGAATAGCTGCCCGGGAACAAGCTCTGCTTTCACACCGGCTTCCTTGAGTTCGCTCAAGCTCTCGAATGCCGCAGGATCATAGATATTCGTAACCCCATTGACATTTGCCCAGGTGGGTGAGCCCGTAGTCATTCCATTCACCGCTTGTATGTAGGCGTAGGTGACGTATGTGGTGATACGGGACACGGGTTTGAAGCTCAGGCTCGCTGACCAACCGGGAATCCATGTATCAATGGAGTCTTCGATGGTTGCATTGGCTGCATTAAGCGGAAGTGGATTGGTGATCTTCGAATTTATCCCGCTGATTCGGGCACCGGTATCTACAAAGAATTTCTCCCCCAATGCAAAGCGGTGTTGGGAGTAGAAGCTAAGCGTGCCTGTGTCCGTATGATTCGTAGCCGAGCTTAACCAAGGTTGTGCAGGATCCGAGCCACCGGGAGAGACCGCATTGTCGGTGCTCTCAGGTACAGTCAGATAGGGATAGAAGCCCTTGAGATAACCGAACCGCGTGGCCACGGGTGTACTGGCAGTACCACTAAAGGGATAAACGGGTGCGCCAAAGAATGCATTGCGTGTAAACGTGGTAGGGTCCCCCGTGAGGTCATATTGATCTCCAGTTGGGCCATAGCCGCCCTTCTGAGAATCCTTGTAATTGTGTACTTGTTCATAGCGATAGGACACGCCGGTATTGCTATCATGCAAAATGGGCAACCCAAAGAGATTGAAGTCCAGAGATAGCAGGCCCTCGGTGCGGTCTTCTATCGTATGGGTGCGAATCCAATTATAGAAGCCACCGTTTGAAGCTGTATCCGTCGTATAGTATTGGTAAAGGGCATTGTTCAGGACAGAGAAGCGCTCTCCAAACCGCTTCTTAATACGGAGCTGTGTATTGAATGCAGCAGTACTGGAAGGATAGCCAGGCGCATTCAGTGCAGCGTTGTCATTGAGCTGTACGGGCTTGACCAGTGCGGGATCGAGCACGTACCCCACAATCGTACCAGCCTGCTTGTCAGTGGGTGCACCAGTCAATGCGTCTCCGGGCAGGAATTGTCCTTTGCTGGCGGTTCGCTTGATGAAGCTGGTGCCATCAAACCCTATTCCAGGTTTATAGACAGGAGAGTAATACTGCTTGCCATCTCCACCTGCAAAAGCGCCTTGAATGATCGGTGTGGCTGGGCCGGAGAGATAGGTGCCATTGCGAATCAGATCGTTGGTTACACGGTTGTAGCCATTATTCACCAGCCACTCGAAGTCGCCGTATTCAAAGTTCCAGTCGATGGTGAGATCCTTGTTTGGGAGCCACGCTAGAGTACCAAAGATGTCGTGATACTTATCCCCACCATTGTATTGATAGGCATGGATGTTCTCGCCTTGATAGCTGATGCGATAAGCCAGTTCGTCCTTAATGAGTGGTCCACCATTGTCGATCTGCCAGTTCTCATTGTCCTTAAAACCGGTGCCATCGGCGTAGAATTTGCCCAGACGAAGATTAATCGTGGTATGTTGCTTATCGAAATACGCCTTCTTGGTCAGGTAATCCACGTAACCTGATGTGCGCTCGGAAGGGCCAAAAATCACTGGTGCCGGACCAGCCACAATATCAGCCCCCTCATATGCATTCAGAGTAAAGGGGCGGTTATTCTGTTGGCGTGTCAGCAGCCGGACTCCGTTCTGGTAGGCATCCGATTTTGACCCGCGAATAGTGGGTGATCCGTAGTTGGCAATCTGTCCCGTGGATTGGTTCACCGAGGGCGAGTAGCGCTGGAAATCGCTGTAACTGGAGATAATGTCGCTCGCAAATTGCTCAGGATTTATCTGGGTAATGCTCCGGGGAATATCCTGGTAATTTGTAGCAAACCCATAAACGCCCGTCACCGGACGCACAGGTAGTGTTGTAACCAGTGAATTCGAATCCGTGATAACCAGCGGATCGAGTTCCACTATTTCACCGACGGGATTGGCTCCCCCGGAACTGGCTGAAGAAGACTCGTCGGCTTGTAGAGCGAGTGGTTGTATTGAAGCGAAGGTTAACAGCCAGACAGCCTGCTGCCATTTCCCAGAATGGAAGCGGCGCAGACGTGTCACGAGTTGTTTCTTTCGCGACTGCGGTTGAATTGTTGCCCATTGGGGGCGGTGGAGAGATGCAGTTTCCATGAGTTGGTTGATTCAGTCTTAGTTGGGTTTGCCATCCATGATGGATAGGCGGAACCAGGCGGTCGGGTCATCTCCTCCACACGTGTGGTCGGGTTGCAAAAATGGTGAACTTCCGAGTGCAGGTTGGTCGTGTCCCACTGCCACCCCCAACTGTTGCCAGTTGCAGGTTGTGGACTTCGACCGGAATCGCTACAGCAGTAGATTTATAGCTCCTGTTCCCAGAAGATGCCCACACTACTCAAGATGAATAGCGGGTGTGCTATGTACCGGCTGCTGGGTGATTCCCCGTCGGTTTCGTTATGCGGTGCGACAACAACAAAGAGCTGTGCTAATCGCGCCGCTCCAGATGTCTAGTCGCTTCGAGTTCATATAAATGTAATAGAGGTGAAATACCAATGTATCGTGTCCGTCAACAATAAATCTAGAAGTATTTTTCACCGCGGTGCGACTCGAAGCTTATGAAGGACAATCAGAACACCCTGTATCGGTATCCCGGCAGGATTTTTGGAATATCCTACTGTCTGTGGTTTCCTGCTCATGGCCTTGATGATTTGTGCTGCCACCCGAAGAGGTAGAGGCAGACGCAATTACTTCCCGCTCTGTGGAATATGGTCTCTCCTATAAGCGGCCGGACCTTTTCCAGTTATTTTGGTAAAAACCCTTGTCATATAAAAGCGATCACTAAACCCGGTCATCCCGGCAATGGCCTCGATGCTGTAATCCGTACCGGTCAGCAATTCTGCCACCTTCCGGATTCGGGCATCTTGTACATATGCAGACGGAGTCTGCCCCAGAGTATCAGAGAATTTCTTTATAAAGCGGTCTGGGCATACTCCAATGAGTCGTGCCAGGCGTTTATTGGGTAAAGGTTCTGCCAAATTCCGGTCAATGATGTCCAGTACTTCGGCCATTCGATGTCTTCCACTTAGAAACAGAAAAGCCAGTGCAGCCGTTTCCCGCGGCAACTTCTCCATTACCAGACCCATGATTTCATGGATGAAAGCTAGAATCCGAAACCCGGCACAATCATACTCTAAATGAGGAGCATTGGCAACGGACTGGACCGAGTCCAGTAAATGGCGAACCATGGGAGTAATCGGAATATAAATGGGCAATGGAAATATGCGGGTATGCATGGCCTTTGACAGGTTGTTACAACAGAAATGCACAAAGTAGTGCTCCAATGGCAAAGGGGTATGGGTGGTAAAGTTAACCCAAGCAGGTATGATTAGTACACTTTCCGGGTCTATAGGATATCCCTTGTTGCCTACGAGAATGGATGCTCCGGCAGATCGGTTATAATAGATTCGCCAAAAATCACAGCACCAGCTTTGTCCTGACCAGATGACAGGCTGTATGGTTTCCATTACAGCACAGAGGCACTTGATGTTAATATTCTTAAAGAAAGGTCTCAGTTGCTCCTCTTGTGTCATGGTAAGAATGTCGGTATAGTACACAGGTGAGTCAATAGAATCCATTCAGTGTCACCCCTCTTTTCTGGTATATTGAACCTTCTATGTAATCCCTTCCCGGTATCCGAATGGTACCCATTTAATCATTTATAATTATGCAAACGACCCATAGGTTACAGTCTGGAAACATTGCTTTGGATATAGACTCCACATGGCCTCGGATACATTTCCTGGAGCGGCTTGATACCCAAGGAACAATCAAGGCTACCGGATGTGATGTGCCACGAGTGCTGCGGATCAATGAAAGAACATATACCGAATCTGAACTGAAAGTCGCACCCACTCATGGTCCCGCCCTAAGTAGTTACCAAATCGCGGTAGTCGGTCTTCAAGTCACTTTTTCGGTTCACATCGAGATTCATTCCCCCTCAGACACCGTACGAATTCGTATCTGCGATATACAGGAACCTACCGTAGGCATGGTGCATTCCATAGGGTTCCCCAATCAACCCCTGGTAACAGGCCAAGCCAGCAATGGTGATAATTATATGGGGCCGGGGAGCAGCCGTAAAAACTGGTCTGCCACTTGGTGCGCTGGCGCTCCATGGTCCATGGAAAGCGACTACGGTTCCATTGGAGACGGTACTCCTAGTGGCTTCACCCACGCCACCTCCTATGCATGTATCTGGAATCACAAAATGGCAGTTACCGCGTCTACAAGTCGCCGCGTAGGCCCATTGAATGTGGAACTGCTCGGAGGTGCTGGCACTTTGATGTCACGCGGCAACCGGTACACGATCACGGCCAACGACCTTCCAGTACGCTTATTAGGGGAACTGGCGGCCGCCCCGGAAATTCGGTTGGCAGTACTTGGTGACTACAACAAGAATGGTAAAATTGAGTGGTGCGATGCTGCAGCCTGGATGCGCGATTTGGGAGTCTCCCGGCTGACTATGCCTGCAAACTACACCGAAACCTTAATCTACAAACTCTACCTTGATAATATTTCATGGACCAAGCCTCAACGCACATTTGAGGACTGTTTGGATGTAATTCGCAAACTTCACTCCTTGAGCGGTGGGCTGCGCCAAATTGTTTATTTAGTAGGCTGGCAAGACCGTGGGCACGACACAGCTTATCCCGGTATGGGGCCAATTAATCAGCGACTTGGTGGCCCTGATGGGCTGGACAAACTGGTCGGCGAATCGCTCAAGTATAACTGTACGATTAGTGTACACACCAATTTTGATGACGCCTATGAAGGCAATCCCCGGTTTGATCCCGCTGTACTTAGTCGTGATCCCGACGGAAGCTTACATTTATGGTTCACCAATCATGAAGTGGCAGAACGCAAAGTTTACAGTATAAACCATACCCTGGCTATGCAGTCTGGGTACCATAAAGATCAGATGGAGGAGCTTCTGGGGAATATACCTGTAGAAAACTCCATCCATCTGGATGCACATCGGGCATTTAATACCGTGTGGCAACCCGACGGTACCTGCCTCGATGCTGAATGTGAATGCCAATTAGGAATCGAACGCCTGCGACTACTCTTTGCTGAGCGGGGTATAGATGTTACCAATGAATTTGCCAGTTTTGGTCCTCATGGCGGGAGCATCTGGGGAGTCCATGCGCATGGGCATACTGATTTATTTGCGGCAGTAATGTGTCATGGCATAGTTCGCTCTCTGGGGCGTAACACTCCAGAAAATGAAGGACTGGGCCGCGACTTCATCTGGGGTGAACATGAATTTCTAACTTGGAAGCAAGCCGCGGAGCGATTTTTCACCCACTGGATGTATTCTCAACTGCTAGCTCGTAAAGAAATGTTGGATTATAAAGTGGGTGAGTGGAATGAAGGCGTAGAAGCTTGGTACCGAGACGATACCTATGTTCGTACCGGGAGGGCTGGCGCTGTGCCCACCAAGCTCTACGCTACCTATGAGGGTATTCCAATAGCTCGAGATCGGGATCGCTTCCTGCCCTGGAGGGATAATCTGATATACGTTTACTCACAAGCTGGGGGTACACAGCAATGGACTCTGCCAGAAGGATGGGAGGGTACATCCATTAGTCTGGATGTCTTGAGCGAACAGGGAACTTTTCCCGGACCCATATTCACTATTACAGGACGCACTGTCACTTTCTATACCGCACCAGGTGTCCCCTACTGTTTAAGAAGGGATTGAGATGTGCATCAACTCAGAATCGGAAAGTACTTAGGCCTTGATGAGGTTGACATGGGTAGAAGCGTAGTAGCAAATATGAACTATGAAGTGGGCAGCAATATGAAATACAATTAGTTGTGGCCATTTTGGCAGTTCGTAAGCCCGAGGAAGATGGCATCTGCATGTTTGTTACGCTCATCCCTATAATGGCGTGAAGCTCGGAAGCGATTATACCCTGAATACATCGTGCAGTTGGGCATTTTTGATCTTTTGTGTGATCGGTTCGAAGGTTCCCAGGGTAGGAATCGTTTCACTCACCCCGGTGAAAAACGTCCATAAATTTACTGAAAGGCCGCCCTGAAGGTACCGCCCAATGACAGTCCTTAAGCGCGGTGATTTCGAAGATTGGAATGCTTGCGTTGCGATCCGCATGTAAACGGAAATCATCCAATAAGCCTACGCCAGTATGCTGGGATCCTTTCCGCGCATACCGAGCAGCGTTTTGCGGTAGTCAGGTCTATTAATGGACTCTAGTCGCTCCCTCTACCCCGGAATCCTCCTTTAACCTACTGGCTATGAGACCCATTCGTACCTTGGATGCCCTCACGCATGGGGTGGACCGAGGCACGGAATTGACTGGGCGTGATTCCAGCATGCTTGCCAAACGCCCGCCGCATCAGCAAGGCACTGCCAAAGCCGGAGTGATGTGCCACCCACTCCATGGTAAGCGTGCGATCACGGAGTATCTGCATGGCCAGCTCCACTCGCAATCGCGTAATGACATGCAGCGGGGATTGCCCGAGCCCCTGGCGGAACCTGCGCTCCAGCGTGCGCGGAGTCACATGCAGATCACGTGACACTCGCTCCACCGAGTCATGTCGGTGTACGTTATCTTTCAGGTAGGACACCGCCTTGCGGATAAAGGGATCACTCACTCCCAGGGCATCGGTGGAGTTACGCTCTTCGATCATAACCGGTGGTAAAACCTGCTCGATCACTTCTCCTCCATGACGCAACATGCCATCCAGAATGCGGGCGGCTTCGTAACCGATCCGCTCATCCGGCATGACTACGCTGGACACGGGCACTGGTGCGGTTTGACAGATCGCGGTATCATTGCCCACTCCAAGAATGGCCAACTCGTCCGGAACCATAATCTCGAGCTCGCGGCAGAGTCGGCAGAGATGCGAGGCAGAGCGGTCGCGGTCCGCCAGCACGGCACAGGGTTTGGGTAGGGATCGCAACAATACCGGCAGTTGCACCGGGTCTTGATCAGAAATAAATGCGCACTCGATCCCTTGATGGCGAAGTACATCGGTGAATCCGCGCCAGCGTTCCAACGAGAACACAAAATGCTCATGCCCGTAAAAGACGAAATGGCGAAATCCACGGCGAAGGAAGTAATCCGCCGCCATACACCCGGCCTTGTAGTTATCCGCAATAACACGGGCCAGTTTTCGCGGCAACAGGCCGCTGCGCAAAACCACCAAATGGGGAGTTACCTGCCACGCCTGCTCGATCCATGCGGTATCATGGAGTCTGCCGATGATTCCATCCATCCCCCTGAAATCGGGTACGGGATCCTGCATTGTGCAATAGAACGGAGTAATCAGCCAGTCGTCCACTGCGCGTTCATAGGCCTCCACCCCGCGCAACATGTCGCGGTCGCAGGAAATGCCCATATCGAAATGCACTCCGATGCGGTAGCGCTTCATGACGGGAGAATCTAGGATGTCTTTAGCAGATTCTCCAGCGCAGAAGTATAGAGTTTGACTACATTATTGCCCATGAAGCCGCGCTCGGCTCTGGTAAAGATTTCCGCCCTGCCCCGCAAGCGCTCATCAGGGTGTCTCGGGTCTCGCAACGAGGCAAACAACGCCCGATAGCCCCCAAAGTTCCAGCTCATGCGTCCGTAGGGAGCATCACTCCCGATCGCGATATTATTAACCGCCGGTGCGCCATGCAGTGTGTAGGTGATGAAGTCGGATTCGCAATGGGTATCGCGTTTGGCACTTTGGATATAGAAAATGTTTGGCAGTTCGAGCCCCAGCAGCCGGGCCTCCTGACAGAGTGCCTCTTGATCCGGATAGCTCGCACCTCCTCCTCCCATGTGTACCGCCACCACCCGCTGGCTGCCGCAGTGCCGCGCAACACGCGCCAGTGCTGACGCCGGTGTGTAGCCGGTATCCGCCCCAAAGTGGAATGCCGGAATGGCTCCCAGCTTGAGGATATGATCCACCACCGCAATTACAGGGTCGCTGTCCAACGGGTAGGCATTCTGCGCAGGATTGAGCTTCACCACGGGGAACCCAAGCTCCCGCACGCATACCTCCACCACGTGCATGGCTCCCTCCAGCCCGCAGTTGCGGGGATCGGTCCAGCCTGCGGGCAGCAATCGGGTGTCGTACCGATTCGCGCTGTCAGCGATGGCACGATTCGCGGCTAGAAGCGCCGCCGTATTCGCATCCATATCCCCGGTCACAGGGGTGGCCGCTGGATTCTGCCAGATCAGCGCCAGATCCACTGCCGCCATGTCCATCTCGGCAATCAGTTCCGCTGCGTTGATCGGTCGCCCGTGATAGTAGTTGTTCTGACTCCGATACTTTTCCAGAATCGGACCGGACAGGTTGGTCGTATCGGTCAGATGACAGTCGGCATCGACCACCCAATCCCTTGGCGTACTTAAATAGTTGAGCCGTTTGCGGAGCTCAGTTCGCAATTCAGCGTTCATGCCTTGGATTTGCCAATGAAAGTGGTGATGCTTTTCGCCGGAAGGGTTATGGCATCACCCAGTGTAATCTCCCCAATGTCCGTCCAAAGGCTTTCTGCGGTACTCTGAATCCCTTGGAATGTATTTTGCCCGGCTCCACATGCCTGGAGCAAAAGCGTTTTGGGAGAGGCACTGATATTGGCCAGCACCATGGCAGCAGCAGAGCCAGACCGCCCGGGGCCGAAGGCCAGAGGCACGATTTCCGTATCATTGACAAATGCTGGAACCACATCCATGCCGGGTAAACCAGCCCGTGTGAGGTGTTTATACGTGTAGTATTCCTGCTCCACTTTAACCGTGCCATCCTCCAGTACTCGCAAAGCTGTCTGCGGGTTGGGGTCCCCTCCCTGCCAGAGTTTTGAATACTGCATCCCGGCCCAGGGAATGAATCCGTTGATCTTGGCGACGTAAATACTTTGCTGGGCCTCCCAGATTAAACCCGTAAAATCCCGACCCCACCCGGTGGATGTTGTCCAGGCATGAAGCGTGGGCTTGATGGCTCGGAGCTGGTCCGTTCCTGTGCTGCGATGATCGGCATTCCACTGCCCCATGTAGGCTCCCCAAAATCCGTGAGAGGTGATGAGACCAAGGTTTTCCATCGCCTCCCTACTCTGGGCCAGTGCATCCGCATAGCCCCAATGCGCAAAGCGAACCCAATTGGAAGTCTCGCCGCACGATACTGCGGTATGCTTGAGCTGATTCGCATCGAGCACCTGACGCATCAAGGGGACGAAGGCGACAAGCTGCTCGGTCGGCCAGTATAGGTTATGGTCGTGGGAAGCGACATCAGCGGTCGATCCATCCAGCGGCCAGCGCATCCAGTCTTCGCCTTCATTATGCGGACTGACGGCCACGATCTTCAACCCGATTTCCTTCTCCAAATACAGGGTCCAAGAGGCGAGGTATTTGCAGACTTCAAGGAGCATGTCTGGCGCGAGATCGCGCCCCCGGACGAATCCCTGCGCGGTCATCCAGCCCGGTGGGCCATAAAGCGTAACCATGGCGGAGAGTGACTCACCCCGGCTTTTCGCCGCCGCCACCGCTTCGCTGGCCATCCATAGCATGGACTTGGCAGAGCGGGTGTGATCGTAGTACTCGGGTTGCACCACCATCGACCCCCACTGATAACCCGCGCATGGCTTGCCCTGATGGAAGGGATCCAAAAATAGTTTTAAGAGCCCGGGCTTCAGGCCATCGTCTCCAAAGACCAGGATTGAAACCCGCTGGCGATCGACTTCCGACAACGTTCTGAGGCCTCCATAGTCCTGCGCATCCTCGGCGTAGTCCCGCGTTTGCGCAGTCTCGACATAGTTAAAGCCAAACCCATCCCATTCATGCAAAGCTCGCCCAAAATCTATCTTCACGGTTCTCATACTCGCCAGAATAGCAGACTTTTTCTCTGGCAGGGAGTACCTATTCCGACCAGTTATGGATCATTTTCCGACATTTCTCCGCTCCTCAAGCATCCCAGCGTTCCGAAGCCCCACGCCGTGGTCACGAACGATACGACCACGCTCCCAGGCAACTGGTTCAGTTGCCTGGGAACGTGGCTATCCTGGCCAAACTGTGGCGTTACTATGCCTGCTGCAAGCTACGCCATCATACTCGGGTCTGTGCCGAGTGTACCGAGCAGGCTTTTGTGGTAATCAGGGTTATCAATGATTTCCAGCTTCTCCTGCGCCTCTTTCACTCGTGCATCGAGCTGCATGGTTTTTACATAATTGGCGTATCTGGTATTACCAATATAGGTCCTCAGGTACGAAAGATGGTTCGTCCAGAGATTGTGTTCCACCTGCTGGCGGGCTTTGAGTCGCGCTGCGTACCAGTCGCTGGCGAGCATGGCGTCGCGGTCGAAGAGGGCGCGAACTTCGGGTGACTGAATGGTGTGCCCGTTGTAGTTGCCTTTTGCCATGATGTGCAGAAGCGCCTTGAGCGGTGGGCACGCCTGTTCCACAGAGCCGTCCTCGAAGTAGAGTTCGGCCACGCGACGGTGAGTCGACAAGATATTGTCCATCCCATCGGCAAAGACAGCGAGGTCCTGTATTTCGGGACGCAGCATTTCATCGGTCAGGACCGCGGCAGGATTCGCAAACACGCGGCCAAAGAAGTGCTGGGCAAACCGGGCTGTTATACGGTATCCCAGAATACTCGAGGGAATGGTTTTCCCTTGGTACTCGATATCCGGGCAGGGCTCCAGCATGCGCTCGCGAATGAGGAAGTTCGCATCGCGCTCTTCGGGCTTAAGCCTGCACCAGATCTCAGGAACGAGTAGCGAGATATCGTGATCCACGCGGTAGTGCGGGCCTACATAACCTGCGGCAGTGACAAATGCCTGGGCACCAGTCAGCAGCATCGAGACCAGAGTATTGTTCAGGTCCACGATGGGGGAGACAGCATTAAATGGTCCCTTTGTTAGTGCTCCTTCGGAGCCTGCACCCGTAGTTGATGGACTCTTCCCGGTGATGCTGGAGATGACTTCCAGAAAGAACTCTGGCAGCGGTAGGTAGTGGATGGGATTATAGACTGCGAGCGGGCGCACTCCGTCTTCGGGTGGGTTGTTCCTTCGCCCTGGGAGCACAGAGGTAACTGGCTGGGGAACCGCTTGGTTTGTAGGAATACGTCTGTAAAGTCTGGCGCCTATCTCACCGAGATAGAAGGCACGTGGGCGTACCAAGTCATCCCTGTCTTGCAGGTAGCGCGGGTTCTTACTTGGCTTTCCATCCACCAGACGTGGATGCGAAGGCAGCCCGAGGAACCGGGACGTGTTTGACTGCAAGAATTCGTGTACCAGTTTCTTGATTGGCTGCGTATATTGGTCGTAGCGAATGACGTCATCCGTCAGTTCCCGAACTTGCTCGCGGGTGATGGGTTCATAGTTGGAAAGGAAGTTCCCGGGGTGGGAAAAGTCGCTCTCCGTGCGCTTGTCATAGCCACGGTGGATGGCGTCATCCGGGCGCTGAAAGAGCCGGTACTCACAGTTCTCGAGAAACTTTACGCACTGTCCACGCGTTTGAGGTCCTAGTGAGGACAGGCCCTGTACCGGGACAACCATGGAGGCGGATATGTCGTCCTCCGTTTGTAACTTCACCGCAGGTGCGAAGTCCTTGCGCAGCCCAAACGTGCGCCATGAGCCGTCGTTCTCGTAGCCAACGCGCAGGTACTGGGTGATGAGTTTTGTGCTGCGGTACTTCAGCTCGTTCCCGCCGACCCCATTTACGCGGTCCACTATGAAGCGTTCGCGCCAGTTTGTTCCCCAATCAGCTTTATAAAACCGCTTAACTACAAAGACCACTTCCTTTATATAATAGGGGATGGAGCGCAGCCACTCATTGTACTCATCGGTATACTCACTGGAAGGCGTAAGGAGCTTGATCACTGAACCCAGTGAGCGCTTCGTGCTCAGGATGGGGCGACCTTGCGGGCGATTCTTCGTAGCATCGCGGAAGCGCATGCCATACTCTTTATTGATGATACTCTCCACCTGATCGAAATCCCGCTGGAAGTCCGCCACGATTACCGGGCCATAAATGACTGCATCGGTTATGGACTTGGAAATCTCGGACTTGCCACCACCCGAGACCGTACAGGGCTTGTGGCAGTTCACCCCTTCGGCAGTTGTGCCAATCAAGCGCCATCGACGGCTCTCGTGGGGGCGTTGCATCTCGACCTTGTAACCCGAGGGCAGCACATAAGTGATCCTGGGTTTCAGCCGTAGACTGTGAGGTCCGTCACTATTCCAGGTGATGAGCTGTTCGGTAAGGTTGAAGGATGCATCCTCGGGTACGTAGAGAATGTTGGAATGCTGCTTGTCCACCGCATAACCCTCAGGCATCAGCGTGATACGGTCGGCCAGTGTCTGGAGCAGTTCTGCGAAGGTATGGCTGACCTCCGGCATATAGCCAGCGAGGCGGAAATCTTCGCCAAGATCGTAGCTCGGGTAGGCAATGGCTCCGCCTGCGTGCTCCTCTTCGGCCTGGCCAAAAAGATTCGCACAGTAGCTTATCTGAGTCTTCACCTCCTTCTTGCAGTAGCCGAAGTAGTTATCTGCGATCAGAGTTATGATAACTCCCGAGGCATCGCGTGCTGTTACCTTAAAGGCGGAGCCATTATTGTAGAGGTCCGTCTCCTTGTCCCAGCACATACCGTCCCGCTTCTGTCGTTCGGTGGCTTCGCTGCGATGAGGCAGCCCCAATGCCTTCATGGTGCACTGAATCAGGTGGGGCGCGAGGATTACGCAACCGGTGTGACCGGTCCACCCGGCAACATCGAGAGCGGCATCGTTTTCCGGCATACCCGGGTCACCGGCGTTCCCAAAAATGGATTCCACAAAGTCGAGATTCGCCACCAGGCTTCCTGGAGCGAAGAACCGGCATTCATAGGTCATGGTCTGGCTCTTGCCTGGGATTGCGGGTACTACACGCGGGCGTAGCAGCAGGGAAACCCACGAGTACGCCTTTTCCTCCTGGCCGGCGGTGAAGGGCAGCTCGAGTAAATCAGCCGGAGCTGCCAATGCTCGTTGAAGCAGGCGGGCAAAGGTGAGTTGCGGCACAGCCAGCTTATCCGCGGGTATCGGCAGGCCCCCTTCGCAGATATGGAATACACCCTGGGTCGTGCGCCTGTCCTTGGCGGGATTATGCAGTACGCCCTGATGGAGCCGCACCGAGCGGAGGATGGAGGAGGAGAACTCGTCTTTATTCGGCGGCAGTGAGACCGTCCGGGCCAGTCCATGGCGATCGAGTACGAAACTCGATGCTGGTAAACGCATAGTGCGCTCTGGCTCAGGGAGTTGCGCAAGGTAGCGGCAGACGAAGTCCTGAATGCGCTGGTCCACCGGACACAGGTAGTTATCGAGCAAGGCAGACTTTGCCCGCAAAGATTGCACCAGGGGTGTCGCCAAATCCATAAATGCGAACTCTCCGGCACCGTGATACAGCGGCTGCCCGAGAGCGGCGAGCTTCAGATTGGCGTATTCGATGAGGAATGAGTCGCTTGGAGGCGAACTGTGTTCTCCAAGTGTATGTATACCGAGGGCGAGTTTTGCGTTCTTCATGGCGGCGAGAGGTTCGCTAAGTCTTCGAGCAAATTCAATGCCTAAAAATCTAAAAATTGCAGGTATGGCAGTTTTGATGGCAGATTGCAGATGACAGATGGCAGAAGGCAGATTGAAGATTCCAGATTGAAGATGGCAGAAGGCAGTGTTGGACCACCTCAGGCAGGAGGCGCTATGCAAATCGGTAGGTCCCCTGGGTCCCATTCGTCCCCAAGGTCCTTTAAGTCTCATGCACTACCCCGCGCTCTGGCTAGCACTCAGCCAACTGCAAACTGCCGACTGCCGACTGCAAACTGACTTCCTGCTTCTGCCTTTCCGACTCAGTGCCTTTGTCAATTAGTGCCTACCTTCTGGACCTTCTGTACCTTCCGACCCTTGTTCTTCAAGAGGCCGTTTACTGGAACAGCTTAGCCTTGGCCTCCGAAGTCCCATCATACTCGAAATAATAGGGATAGTAACTGCGGCTGGCATAGCTGAAGTGCTCGGTTCTGAAGTCATAAAAATAGAAGGAATCGTCGGTACCATTATTGGCCATGTCGTAAATGTACCACCAGGATTCGAGGCTGGCGCTGTAAACGAAGGGGAAGTAGGCATCATACAGAAAGCCCGCACCGGTCACACACCAGGCATTGTAAGCCTTTTCGTAATTCTGGAAGATACTGACCGGTGTAGCGATGCTCGCGCAATTTATCGTATTGGTTCCACCGGTATTGTTTGCATTCACCGTGACCGTGCCTGTGTAGTTTTGATCGGTGGCGGCGTGGAAGGTCACGGTGACCTCGTAGCTACCACCTGCAGCAATAGTCACACCTGACGAATTCCCGCTTAAGCCAGCGGGGTAGTAGATCGAGGAAACCGTCAACGTCGAGTTTCCAGTGTTGGCTATGGTCAAGGTGCGGGTGTAGGTTTGGTTCACTTGCACGTTAACGAAGGCGAGATTACCGGAGAGTGCCAGTGTTCGTACGGGTTCATAAGTGCGCGCTGGATAGCCGTTCCAAGTTGGGGATGTGAATCCGCTGCTGGTTGCTTGGTAGAAGATAGTGAAGCCTGAGGCAGTGGAAGCGAATACAGTTCCACTAACAGCTGTAGGTGCATTTCCTTCGAAATAGGCGCTCGTCAATTTAGTGCAGTTGGCGAAAGCCTCACCCCCGATGCTAGTGACACTATTGGGGATACTTATGCTGGTTATGCTGGTGCAGAAAGAGAAGGCCGCATCCCCGATGCTGGTGACACTGTTTGAGATGCTAATTCTAGTCAAGCTGGTGCAGTTGGTGAACGCCCCATGACCAATGCTGGTGACACTGTTTGGGATACTTAGACTGGACAGACTAGAGCAGGAGTAGAACACCGAATCCCCGATGTTGGTTACACTATTGGGGATGCTTATGCTGGTCAAGCTAGCGCATCCGAAGAATGCCTCATCCCCGATGCTGGTTATACTGTTGGGGATGTTTACGTTGGTCAGGCTGGTACACCATGCAAATGCCCCATCCAGGATGCTGATAACACTGTTGGGGATGGTGTAAGTTGACGCAGTTTTTCCACATGGGTATTGAATGAGTGCGGTTTGTTTCTTGTTGAAGAGTACTCCGTCCAAACTGGAGTAAGTACTGTTATCTGGATCAACGATAAAATCTATCAAACTGCTGCACTTTGCGAACGCCTGATCACCGATGCTGATGAGACTGTTGGGAATACTCATGCTGGTCAAACTAGTGCAGCTGCAGAACGCCTGCTCCCCGATGCTTGTGACACTGTTGGGAATACTTATACTGGTCAAGTTGGTGCAGTGGTCGAAAGCGTGTTTCCCGATGCTGGTGACCCTGTTGGATATGCTTAAACTCGTCATACTGAAGCAGGCCGAGAATGCCCAATCCCCGATACTGGTAACACTGTTTGGGATGATTACGTTGGTCAAGCTGGTGAAATAGAACGCATTATCCCCGATACTGGTGATACTGTTTGGGATGTTTACGCTGGTCAAGCTGCGGCATTGAAAGAATGCCTCTTTTCCAATGCTTGTGACCGGATGGTTGTTAATTGAAGTGGGTATGTCCACTTCAGTGGCAGAGTCACTACAATCAGTGATCTCAACATGAGTACCATAGTCGGTGTAACTGAGAACGCCCAGTGTCCCGGTGATGGGACCTGATGGTTCATAAGTGCGTGCAGGATAATCGTGCCAGCTTGGAGAAGTAAAGCCGCTGCTGGATACCCGGTAGTAGATAGAGAAGCTGGAATCCGTATTGCTGAATACAGATACGCCAAAGCTGGTTGGTGCATTTCCTTCGAAATAGGCGCCAGTCAATTTGTCACAATAAGAGAATGCCCCATCGCTGATACTCGTGACACTGTTGGGTATGCTTACGCTGGTGAAGCTGCGGCAATTGGAGAACGCCCTATCCCCGATGCTGGTGACACTGTTGGCGATACCTATGCTGGTCAGGTTGGCGCAGCCATAGAAAGCCTTATCCCCGATGTTGGTAACGCTGTCAGGAATGCTGTAAGTGGAAGCCGTTTTCCCAATTGGATACAGTACGAGTGCTGATTGTGCTTTGTTGTAGAGTACACCGTCCACACTGGAGTAGGTGCTATTAGCTGAATCGACGGTAATTTCTGTCAAGTTGTCGCAGTTGGCGAAAGCCGAATCCCCGATGCTAGTGACACTGCTTGGGATGCTTATACTCGACAAGCTGGTACACCAGGAGAACGCACCAGGCCCGATGCTGGTAACACTCGCGGGGATGGTTACGCTGGTCAGGTTGTGCGAGTTGTAAAACGCCCAGTCGCCGATACTGGTGACTGGATGACTGTTAATTGTACTCGGTATGTCCACCACAGTGGCAGAGTCACTACAACCGGTGATTACAACATAAGTGCCATAGTCGGCGTAACTCAATTCCCCGAGTGTGCCGGAGATGGGGTCGGCGGCAAAAAGCTGGCCACAGTTGAACAGGGGCAGCGCAATCAGCGTGATGAGTGGCAGCAGGTATTTGATAAAACCTGTATGCGCGTGGTTTCGGGCGGTGTGCGATTTCATGGATTGGAAGTTATGGGTTCCGCAGATGTGGATTTGTTTGGGGCGTGGTATTTTTTGATTAAGCGATACCGTGCGCCTGTGTAACGCACAAGTTGGAGAAATATTTTGTGATTTGAAAGACAATACGATGAAAAGAGTAGGGCAAGTATCCTGCATGTATGCGTTTAGCGTAGAATTCGCCTCTTGTATTAACGCGCTATTTATTTACGTGTCTGTTTTGAAACAATCGTACGACTACTCATCGTCCCCTATCGGGCCGAAGGGATTGTCATGACGCACCGATGGGGCGTATGAATCCCAAAGGGATTCTGTCCCAAAGCCCGGGGTTGGCCGCAGGCCTACCCCGTGTAAATGGAAGAAACCGGACAACCCCAACGGGGTTGCGTCCGCATTGCTATAGGCGGGATAGTAGCCGCAAAGACGGACGACGCAACCCCCTTGGGGTAGATGTATCTTTCACATGCTTACCCTGGGTAGCCCGCTCCGCGAGCAACCCAGGGCTTTGGGGCGTAATCCCTTCGGGATATTTCTGATTCTGAAGCACTCGATTTGACGTTAAACGCGTTTCTACGGGATGGCTGGACTTTGGCCAATGTTCGAGTCCGATGTGCCTTTGCACCTTTGTGCCTACCTCCGAACCTTGTTCTTCAAGAGGGCTCAATAGATAAAATATAATCGATACCCAGGGCGTTGTCCTGGGCTCATGAGTGGTTGCGCCTTCGGCGCGGAATGTGTCCGTTGTGCCTTGGTATACGCTAAGCACAAACTACGGGACGGCCGGAGTTTGGCCGATTTTCTAGTCCGAATCCCTTCAAGTGCCCCGTTGGGGCGATCGGGTGCCATGATGTATACGCTAGCACAAACTCTGGCCCGCATTGTTTGACGGCAGAGCGGACCGATGCCCGCGTACCCAGGCAAATTGGCCAAAGTCCGTGGGAATTAATCGATGTGCCAATACGCTTCACCCAGTTGACTGATGTCTACTTGTACCTGACTAGCCTCGTCTAATCGACGTTTAATATCTTCTCGTGCCTCATTCCGCTCTTTTTCATCGGGGATTCTGGACAGCCACTCCTCAGCCTGTTCCATGACCGTTTCAGGCAGTACGGTCTTCGATTTTAAATCAGCGCCCGTCTTCTCGATTAGCTTGAGCGCCATGTTATAATAAAGTTTCTGGACATGGGGATTGGGCTCAAAGCTGTCGATCCATTCCCTGGCTTCTTCGTAGGATAAATCATTGATCAAATCTCTGCCTATTCGGAAAAAATTGCGATCAGTCAGATAGGGGTCGTCCCAATGCAGCAGAGTATCCATGGCGGCGTGGGGGTCTTTTTTGGTATCAATCACTCCGTCAAGCACTCCCTGTAATGCAGCGTAGCGCTGGGCGGGTAGGCTTAACTCCTGAGCCCAGCGATAGCCATCCTCCACCGACTGTCGGGCGTAAATCGACCCCATCTGATTCATGTATTGCAGTAGGACAGGCCCGTCCGATACGGCTGAGAGATAGGATAGCGCCAATTCTGGGTCTTTGGTCCACGAATTCAGAGCGTAGGCAATTCCAATCCATTTCTCGTATTTCTTTTCATGTGAGAGGGGTTGGTTCAGTAATCGTTCAAAGAATGAATGGGGATCGGCTTCTGCTGCGAGTTCGACTATATCCGATCCAGTCGCTTGCATGGAAGCGGGCGCATGCCATGCCCAATCAAGCGCGACCTCAGGATTCATTTCGTACCACTTTGTCGAGAAATCGTACGGTATGAGTTGCTCTGCATCGTTGTTAGTGAGATGGGAGAGATATTGTATCGCTGACAATGGGTCCAGTTCTGTCCACGTTTTCATGAGCGGTCTGAGTTCATTCATCGCTTCGTTGTGGTTATTGGCCATATCCATGATGGATTGCGCCATCAGTGGATAATCCGCCGTCTCCAATCCATCAAAAATACGGGAGCGCCAGAATTTGCGTACGGTGGGATCGATTGTTCTCAAGTAGAGGGTCAGTGCTTCTCGCCGCGCTGGACCCATTCCAGACGGCAGGTTGAGCTGGTCCGGCGATGGCCTGAGCACTGGGGAATCTTTTGATTGCTGATGGTCCGGGCCACTGCGTGGCACACTGGGTTGGGATTCTGGATGTTGTAATAGACTTAAAGCTACGGGTTGGGTGGATTTCGAACTGCGGGGAATCTGTTTGGAGAGCACAAAGACACCCAGCAGGCTGCAGAACCAACAAAGTACTACGGGCTTTAGTCTCATGGCTGGCGACTTTCCCGGGGTGGTAATTGGGGCTGAGTTGATGACTCGGAAATGATACTCTCGATGGTGTCCTGCGCTTTTATCCGCAGTTGCCTAAGCGCATCATTGTTCCAGCATTCCCCGCTTGCTTCGAATTGAAGTAAACGGGTCCGGTCTTCAAAAGGGAGGTCGGGAAAGTTTGGTATTAAAGCCGAAATAGTTCCATAATACATCATGCTAGTGAGTAAGAAACTTTGTTCAAAGCTATACCGAACAGTGGGATCATGGATGGCATTTATAGTCTGTATGTCTGCAACCGGGTCGTTTGTAAAAAGATTGGTCGATATATAAGCTTGTAGAGCCTCTTTCGAAGGAGAGTCGGGGGTGTTGTCCAGCCAAGACCTAGCCTGAGTGGGTGCGGATTCCGTCCAATCTTCAAATCCATCTATAAAGTATTCATAGGGTGTATCAGAAAAGTAAGGTTCAAACTCAACATTGTGTTGGTTAAGCGCAGCAAATGCCTCACTAATGGAAGAATATTGAGCAAAGTAGGATGCAGGATCGCTGCCCACCCATTGAGAGGCTACTATTGTTGCCAGGTCGGATTTGTTTTCGATTGCGGATGACCGTTTCAGCCAATCCATTGCAGACTTGGGGTCGTTTTCTGCCCACGATTCAAGGATAGATGCTGTCTGCTGGGTGCGGTATTCCTGATCTTCATTGGCGATCAGATCAAGACTTTGCAGGTATGATTGTTCCTCCAGAAGTAGACCTACGACTTTTTCCTTAAAGTCCTTGCGCGTTTGCTCGGGAAGGGTTGAGAGTGCTTCCAACACTGCGTGCGGATTCTGCTTCAGGGCCATGGGGAAGGCGAATCCGAGGGTAGATACGTTCGGTGCAAATTCATCACTAGTGCGGTCTTGCATCAGTCCAATAGCCTTGCGTGGGTCTGCAATGAAGGCACCGTAGAAGACTTGAGCGTAACAATCCTCCTGCTCGTGTTCTCCAGTAACATTGTTGCTGACAAAGGCCATGGCTTTTTCTGCATCCAACTGTCCCCATCGCCAGAGAAGGTGATGGAATGGATGCTCGTTCTGTACTCTTTGAGACCATGCCCAGTTCACGGCTGCCTCTATATCCTCAGCACCCAGGCTTTCCGCCAAGTCTGAAAAGATCACGTAAGCGTGATCTTTATCTTCCAGTGCCATGGCCTTCAGTATAGTTTCACGCCAGTTGGCATCGAACCTTCGCTCCATGCAGGGATAATCAAAGGAGACATTCGCCTGTGGATGTGGACGTAGCGGAGAACTTTCGGAAGATTGGGTGGCATCGCAGGCCGGGATGGTTCCCTCAATCGTACCCTGCATCGGATTCTGTAAGGTGGCATCGGATTCTAGCAGAGTCGGTTCAGGCCGTGCCCACAGGAATACAGCGACGGCCGATAGCAGCCAAGTAAGGCCGAGAAGGATGATTCGTAAATGGGAGTGCATACCAGTTGCGTAGATTTCGCGGGATACGGCCCGGTTCGTCAAGAGGAACCAAGAGGAACGCATGAGAACTGAAATTATTTGCTGGAATAGAGAAGAATGGGATGAATGGGGCTTATAGGACTGGATGGGAATCTCTGGGAATGGTCTTCATCGCTGCTCTCAGGGGTCTCCGCACTATTCTCAAGAGTGTCCGCACTGCTCTCAAGGGTCTCCGCACTACTCTCAAGGGTCTTCCCGGGTCCGTGTAAAGCTGTCGCTACGGATAGGAAGCGCCAATGGCACCGTATGCAGTACCTGTAAAAAGAAATTGACCGGACAGCGATTGTGAACGTACTCACGAATGACATGCCTATAGAACAGGAAGCACCTGAATTTACCCGGCTACGGCAACATGGAGAGAAGAAGCTTGTCTTCCCCGTGGGTGTGGAGAAGGGCGTGGTCTTGACTGCGTGCAAGGAGTTCCTCAAGGCGGAGAACGAGCTTCTGGAGCGCATGCACGCCAAAGGTGGAGGCGGGATTGAGGTGGCTACGGAGCGTTCTACTGTTATGGATGAGCTTCTGGGCAGGCTCTTGGCCCTGGCACTGGCTCAGTATGAGGCGGCGCACGGACCAGCACCCTGTACGATGACCCTGTGCGCACTGGGGGGCTATGGCCGTGCAGAGATGTGCCCCTATAGCGATGTGGACATCATGTTCCTCTACCCGGTGAAGGTGCGCGCTGCGCAGTTTCCCGTGTTCCAGAAGTATCTGGCGGATAATATTCTCTACATGCTGTGGGATCTGGGGCTGAAGGTAGGGCACTCCACGCGAGATATTAACGCGGCGATTGATGAGGCGCGCAAGGATGTGCAGACGAAGAACGCCCTGCTGGAGTCCCGCCGTATTGCGGGGTCGAAGGAGCTCTTCCAGCAGTTCTCGGAAACTTATCGGAAGTTTCTGCGCAAGGATGATGTCCACAAGTATATCCAGGATAGGCTGGAGGACCAGAACTCACGCAGGGAGCGCATGGGGAACACCGTCTTTCTCCAGGAGCCCGATATAAAGCAGGGCGTGGGTGGGCTGCGCGACTACCAGAATATCCGCTGGATTGTGCGGCTGAAGCTGGATATCCACGCTATCGAAGACCTGCTGCCGCTAAACTATTTATCCAAAGAAGAGCATGCCGCATTCGCTGCTGCCTATGATTACCTGCTTCGCGTAAGGACGGAGCTACACCTGGAAAGCCCACGAGCCACGGACTTGCTCGACTTGGAGAGACAACCCTCGGTAGCGTGGCGACTGGGATACAAGTTTAAGGACCTTTTCGCGCGAGTAGAGGCCTTCATGAAGGACTACTACCGCCATGCACAGTGCATCTATGTTATCTCGCGCTATCTGGAGCAGCGCCTCGCCCTCGATAGCGCGCCACGTGCCGGGTTCATGGCTTCGATTGAGGCAAGGCGGAATTCTACCAAGACGGAGATAGACGGCTTCTTTGTACAAAAGGGCCGATTATTTGCTGGTCACAATAATATATTTGAGGAGGAACCCGAGCGGCTCATCCGTGCGTTTCGCCACGCGCAGGTTATGGAGGTGGAGCTAAGCTTTGATCTCCGCCGGCTTATCACTCAGAACCTTCCCCGAATTGACACCCGTGTGATTAACTCACCCACGGCCAACAAGGCGTTTCGCTCCATCCTGCAAGAGTCGGGGCAGGTCTTTAATACACTTAACCAGATGCTGGAAATAGGGGTGCTTCCGCGGTTCGTCCCCGAATTTCAAGAGCTGGTGTGCCTCGTCCAACACGAATACTACCACCGCTACACTGCCGATATTCACACGCTGAATACCATTCGCGAGCTGGATAAGATATTTGAGTGTGGCGAAGACCCCATACTGTCCAAATATAACCACGAGCTACACCGCAACGAGTCCCCCACCCTGCTCTACCTCATATTACTCCTCCATGACATAGGAAAAGGGAATGGGATAAAGGGGCACGCCATTGTCGGTGCAGAAATTGCGAGTACCATACTTAAACGAATGGGGGTTAACCCCGAGCTGCATGATAAAATTATAGCCGTTATAAGACACCATCTTGAAATGGCACGATTCTGGCAACACTACGACTTGGATGATCCGCGAACTACAGCCGCATTTGCAGAACTGGTGGGCACTGCCGAAGTGCTCCGATACCTCTATGTTCATACTTACTGCGATGCCAGAGGTACGGCTGAGGGTTTATGGAACAGCTATAAAGACACACTCCATGCTGAACTTTTCCGCCAGACACTCCCGTTGCTGGGGGAAAAGCCGACGCAGCCAGATACCAAGACAATGATCCCCATCGAAACTATCAAAGTCCAGCTCCCAGAGCTGACCAGCGAAGAGATTGAAGCCCACTACAATCTGCTCCCCGAACGGTACTTTATCTACTCCAGCGTAGAGGAAATTGTCCTTCACCTGCGCATGGTCAACCAGCTTCTTATGCGCATAGCTGAAAGCCCATCCATGGGCTCACTTGTGCCTGTTGTAGAGTGGAACGACGACCTGAGTCTCGGCTTAACCGTCGTCCATGTGGTGACTTGGGACAGAGCCGGTCTGTTCTATAAGCTCGCCGGGGCGCTCAGCGTGGCGGGGCTCTCCATTGTGAGCAGCAAGGCGCTCAGCCGTGCGGACCATATCACGATTGATACCTTCTATGTTTGCGAACCAGGCGGCGGTGTAGTGCGCAACAAGAAATCCCGGGAGATATTTGCCACGCATCTGGATGCGGCATTGATGCAGAATCGCGACCTCATGCCGGAGATAGAAGCCCAGGCAAAACGACTCGCGAAGCCCAGCTTTCTGCAAAAACAGGAACGCCTGCGCGCGCCCATACCTCCGAGTGTTGACGTTTATCACGAACTCACCCTGAAGCGTACCATTATAGAGATACAGGCAAACGATACCATAGGTCTCCTCTACCGCATCGCCCGCGCAATCTATGAGCACGGGTTTGACATCACCTTTGCCCGTATTGCGACCGAACGCCACGTAGCCGTGGACACTTTCTACATCGAACCCGTTGCCCCCGGTAAAGGCGAGGACACGCACGCCCTGCTGACATTGCGCGAGTCGCTGAACCGCATAGTCCTTCCTCAAGTGGAAGCCGCAGCTCGCTGAGTTGAGGTAGGCTATGGGATCGCGCGGTAATGGAGTATAGCCACGGGATGTGTTATAGGAATGGGCGGGGTGATAGGACGCGAGGGTGCTAGGATTGCGATGGATATCGACGACCACTTCAGCTACTTCTAATGACTTCTACTGCTGTTAATGAACTTCGTACTTGCGGAACGCTGTGAGGATGGGATAGTCGAAAATCTATGAAGCGTGTATTCTTTCTATTGGGCTTGCTAGGTTGTGCACTTGTATCAGTAACTTCCGCGCTACTCGCGGTTGAAGTGACGGACGCTGTAGTCACAATTCCGGACGCCAACTTGGCATCGCAAGTAAAAACCGCACTTGGCCTTGCAGACACAGCCGAAATTCACGAAAGCGATATGCTTAAGCTGCAGGCGCTCTATCTGGAACAACCGGCAAATAGCACTACAGATACCAAGAAAATCACCAATCTTAGCGGACTTGAGAAGGCGACTAACCTGGAGATTCTGAACCTACAGTACAATAAGCTGATTGATACTTCAGCCGCGCAAGTACTACAACCACTGTCCGGCCTCTCGAAGCTCCGGTACCTAGACCTCAGTGGCAATCAAATCCAGAATATTTCACCACTAAAGGGCCTGACTAATCTGGAAGTACTCGGACTTACGGATAATGAAATCACCAATGTCACAGACCTTGGCGCATTGACCAACCTTATTGAGCTTTATTTGGGATGGAATTCAATCGAATTAACGGACAGCTCTAACGTTAAAACGATGAAGTATCTATCAGATATATCCGCCCTCGCACCATTGACCAAATTGGAGCGATTCTTCGCGGAGAATAATGATATCCACGATTTTAGTGCAGTATTGCCATCTGTAGAAGGCGGTAACCCCAAACTCGTCTCGTTCGGAGCCATGAACACTCGATTTGACGGTACTGCGCTCCGCCGTCTAGCCAATGCCAAGGCGACCTTGGTGCTCATTCGCCTGGAAGGCTGCCAATTAAGTACCAGTGATGTGGAAGATGTACTGCAGCCAATGCTAGCAGGCGCACCCAATCTCCACTGGCTACAGATTGACCGCAACTATGCGGCAATCAATCTGGAGAGCGCAGCACAGGCAGGATTAAAAGCATTCTCATCTAAATACACCTTCTCCGCATCCGACCAGAAGATTGTATGGGAGAAACGGTTGCGTAACTCGACATCAACCGACTGGATTACCTCAAGCACATTCGGCTTTGTTTACGCACCAGCAGCAGAGTGGGCTTTCTTACCCGCACAGGGACTGGGCTGGCTGTATATATTTGACCGTTCAGCAACGCCCTCAGGCTTCTACTTCTATCACTGGAAGGACGCTACATTCTACTGGACGTCAGCATTTCTAAAGAGTTCATCCGCAAAGCGCTTTTGGGCTTATAATTTCAGTACGAATGATTGGGACGATCTCGTATGGGACGAAAGCGTTAATTAATCGGAAACCTACTAGTCGAACTCACAAGCAACGCAGGGCGTATTACAATGTCCCAAAGAATACTTCTAATTCTGGCAGGACTGTCTGGATTCACAGGTGTGTTATTAGGCGCTTTCGGCGCGCACGCATTGAAAGCCACCTTGCTACAGAATGGTCACTATGACACATGGGATACAGCGGTAAAGTACCACCTTATACATGCCGTTGCAGCGTACGCTGTTGCTCTTTGCTCAACCAACTCTAAACCGACACACTTGTTGCGCTATGCTGTGATGCTTTGGTTACTCGGCATACTACTTTTCTCCGGCTCTCTATACCTGTTGAGTTTTGGGGGAAACACATGGCTTGGCCCCATTACCCCACTGGGCGGCTTGCTCTTATTGACGGGTTGGTTTCTCACAGTTCTCCACAGCTTGAAAGCAGCCAAGGAGTAAGTTTTCTTATCTGCGAAAGTAGAGTCATGCGGTGATCAGCATACTCGGTTCGTATGGATCCTTCAAATGGAAGTTGAACCGCGTTGAGTTATCATAAAATGCTGAGGCGAAACGAGTTGGGGAGTACCGAAGGCGCCCAGTCGTTGTGCCCCAGCAGACTATGATAAATCGAAGGGAGGAACTGCCGTTGTCAGGTAGAATAGAACAGCCGAATCCCAAAATACTGAAGTCTGCACGAAGATAAAAGAAACGCCAACGAGTCCTTTGAAGTAGAACGCACCCTATCGGACTGTGGTATTGGGTGCCATGAACTCTATGAAGCGCTAATGACGGCGACCGCATACCTACATGAGCCATTTCACAACTAGGACCATATAGGATCGGGTGCGCTGAATACCCGGCACCGGGTTGAGGACATCGCATTGGGTCGCACCTTCAGCGCTCATGGCAGACGACGGGTCTTCCTTTTTGTGAACAACTCGAATTTTGGAAAGCAAAAGACCCGGACTTCCTTTCGGAAATCCGGGTCATTAACCTGGCAATGACCTACTCTCGCACGGCAGCTAGGCCGCACTACCATCGGCGGTTGAGGGCTTAACGATCGTGTTCGGGATGGGAACGGGTGTTTCCCCTCACCTTTGGTCACCAGAGATATACGCGCTTGGTAGCGATTGTGACCTAATGCCTCATGCCTTAGGCTACCAAGTGGAGGGCGATGTAAAGAACCACGTCATAATTAACATACGTGGGCTACATCATGATGCCCTATGGAAAATCCAGCCTGATGCATGTAAGTAAGTAAGCTTCTGAGTGTTTTTCTGCGATTAAGTGAATCAAAACTCACGGGTAATTAGTACTGGTGAGCTTAATGCATTACTGCACTTACACCTCCAGCCTATCGACGTGGTAGTCTTCCACGACCCTTTAGTCCACTTGCGTGGATGGGAGAATCCATCTCGGGAGGGGCTTGGCGCTTAGATGCTTTCAGCGCTTATCCCTTCCGTGCTTAGCTAACCGGCGTTACCGCTGACGCGATAACCGGAACACCAGAGGCACGTCATTTCCGGTCCTCTCGTACTAGGAAATGAACCCCACAATTCTCCTGCGCCCACAGAGGATAGAGGACCGAACTGTCTCACGACGTTCTGAACCCAGCTCGCGTACCACTTTAATCGGCGAACAGCCGAACCCTTGGGACCTTCTCCAGCCCCAGGATGTGATGAG
>JANRLC010000002.1:0-16500 GCA_033762955.1 Verrucomicrobiota bacterium
GTGGCAAAGGACGTACTCACCTGGAACACCAATGAGGGGTTGTCTACTCCCGGCAGCGTAATCCACTACAAGGTGTATGTGGTCACCCAAACCCATCGTGAACGCGGAAGCAAGGCCGTGAAAGTAACACGCCCCGCGAGCACTGCGCTTGGTAACGCTGCGTAGAAAAAGGTAGGAAACAATGCCGAAACGTGCCGGACAGCGCACGTATATCAACAAGAACCAAGCGGGCGGGACTGAAAAGTTCCGCCCGCTTTTTTGGCTCTTAGCGATTGGCTGTTTGCCACCTATATATGACGTCCAGAAAGCATTCCCCTATATACGAGGTAAAACCAGTGAATCTCGAAGACATTGTCCCTTCGATGAAAAGCCGATGGCTCGTCCGTGACATTGTGCGTCTCGCCTATGTTCGGGTTCTGTGATGATCGCGGGAAGACGCACGGGCAAGATGTCCGTGCCACTAAAGAGCGTCCAACAACTTCGAAATGCACCGGGTTGGAACCTCGGGCCAAACTCTAGGTCCTCCCCTTGGGAATCCATCGCTCTCACGTCGGCGATGTGAGCCCACCACCCATCCAACACCCCGACTACCCACACTCTGCTGTATGATTTCATCAATTAAAGGCCTTTCACTTATGCCGGGTGATTCAATTGGCTTGCTAACCCCGGACAATCGCGTATTCCCCGTTTATATGGGTCGTTATCGCCTTTTAACCCTTTGCACTGTCCTGTTCGCACTTACCTGCGGTAGTCTGGCTCAACCAGCGTCCGCACAAACCCCTCCAGCACCCGCTGCGAGTGAGGATGCGTCCCGCCCATTCCTGGGTTTCTGGAAGATTGATGAGTCCGCGGGGGATACCGCTTATATTAATATCAAGCCCCGTGGGCGTGCCTCTGTTTTCTGGACTGGCATGTCCTCGGACAAGATTGAGTCTGGCACTTATGTGATGGATGGCGCGAAGCTCGTCATCACGTGGACAACTGGCTTTCAGGAAGTACTGGAGCAGCCATCGACAAATGTGATTATCCGCAAGACTTTCCCGCTCGGAGCAAGCCTCAGCGGTACACCTACACTGGAAGCACGCGGCGAGCGTCTGGATTCGCGGGTGCCCGGCAGCCTCACAGTGCCGCCAACTGGCCCGCGCCTGAATCCTGCTACCATCGCTGCGGGCGAGGTTAATGCATCCGCTTTGCGCAGTCCTTATATAGGTTACTGGGAAGTGCGCCAGGGCACAGGCAGTGTCTTGGGTATCGGCGGTGGCAGTGAATTCTTTTTCCTCAACCTGCAGCGCGCTGGTAAAGCCCAGGCGGTGCAGCGCAATAGCTGGGACGACTCGATCTCGAAGCAAGTCGGCTCGTGGACGGTTGAGGGCGAGCAGGCGCACATCCTCTGGCCTAGCGGGCACAAGGATGTGTTGACCAAAAAAGCCGACGGCACCTATGAGCTGATCGCTTTCAACGAGAAGCAAAGCTCCTCAAATACATTGCCCGTCCGCCAGGTGGATGCCTCGGGCGCACAAGCACTCTTCACTGCTGGCGAGACACGCCTCTTTACCATCGAAGACTTCGTTGGCTACTGGCGCTTCGATGATCGCAAGCCAGACACTCGCCCGCATCTCGAAATCGAACGCTGGGGCACGGCTTCCCGCTTTGCAGACCCGAACAATCCCTCACAATCCCGCGAGACCGGGGAATGGAAGATCACCCAGTCCGGTATCGCAGTAACATGGGCCAGTGGAGTGGTGGATCTCATGGAGGTATCCCCCACAGGCTATATGCAAAAGACATTTGCCGCAGGGACATCCCTGGCATCGGCACCCGCTAATTCTGCCCGGGTTCGCCGTATTTCTCGAAACGAGGTCGCCACAGCCATTGCCGCTGGCGAAGCCCGTAACCGCGCCGCTGAAGTCACCAAGCGCCAAAGTGAAGCCGAAGAGCGCTTGAAGGCGCAGGCTGATGCCCGCCGCAAGGCTGAGGAGGATGCCAAACGCCTTGCAGCCGAAGAACAACACCAACGCGAACTGGCTGAGGCCCAACGCGTAGCCGCTGAGAATGCAGAGAAACAACGCATTGCCGATGCTGAAGCCGCGAAGATTGCGCAAACCGAAGCCGCACGGCTGGCAAAAGCAGAGGCCGAAGCCCGTGTTCAAGCTGAAGCCGCCGCCGCTGCGCGCGCCAAGGCCGAGGAAGAATCCCGCCGCCTCGCCGCTGCGGAAGAAGCTGCCAATCGCCGCGCGGCCGAGCAGGCTGAAGCCCGCCAGAAGGCGGAGGCTGAAGCAGCCCGTGTTGCGCAACTTGAGAAAGAGCAAATGCTGGCCGAAGAGGCACGCCTCGCCGCTGAAGCCAGTGCGAAAGCGGCGACATCATCCGGTGTCGAGAAACCCGCAACTGACATCACTTCCACCGAGAAACCCGCAGCAGTCGTTGTATCCGAAGCCCAGAAGCAGGCCGAGCAGGAAGAAGCGGCACGCAAGGCGGCCGCAGAAGCTGCACTTGCCCAACGCAAGGCAGACGAAGCCGCACGCAAAGCTGCTGCGGATGCTGAACTCGCCGAACGGAAGGCTGCTGAGGCAGCACGAATCGCAGCCGAAGAGGCTCGTGTGCGCGCAGAAGCAGAACTCGCCGCCAAACAACGTGCCGAAGCCGACCGCCGACGCGAGGAAGCCATTGCCCAGGAAAAGAAGAGCAAACAGGAGGCGGAGGAGCAATCCCGCCAGCGCGCTCTGGCCGAAGCCGATTCCAAGCGCAAACAGGAAGCCGAAGCGCTGCGCAATGCCGAAGTTGCCAAGGCTCGCGAAGCCGAGGCCGCAGCCCGCGCCAAGGCCGCTGAGCAGGGCCGTCAGCGCGTCGTGGCAGAGCAGGCCGCCAAGCCCCCACAATTCGTAGGGCTCCAGCCCACGGCTGCAAAGGCACCGCTCATGAACGACCTCGTCTGGAATCTGGTCTGGGAAGAACGTTTCAATGGTACAAGTCTCGACCCCGATCGCTGGAACGTGGGTTATCCATCCAAGAACGTCGCGAACAATGAACTCTCCGGCTACGCCGAGGATAATATTCGCATCAAGGATGGTGCCCTTGTTGTGACCGCCCGTGACAAGGCAATCGATTACGGAGGACGCAACCAGCCCTACACCTCCGGTGTAATCACCACTTTTGGCAAATTTGAGCAAGCCTACGGCTACTTCGAGACCCGCGTACGCGTAACCGAGGGTAAGGGACTCTGGCCCAACTTCTGGCTCTTTTCAAAAGGTGCCGCCGCCATCCGCGTACTTGATATCTTTGGAAATGAACCCGATAAGACCTATCACACCGTCGTCGCCGAGGACAGCACCGGCACCCCAAAGCAACGCGGCTTCCAACGTAAAGGGGTAGACTTCTCCTGGGAATACCACGTTGTCGGCGTCATGTGGACACCCTCAGCCATAACTTTCCATGTCGATGGCGAAGAGATAGGTCGTCTCACCGACAATATCCCCGCTGAACCAATGTCCATTGTGCTCTCCATGGCCGTCGGTGGTGACCTCGTAGGCCCTCCAGACGGATGGACCCCATTCCCCGCTTATTACTGGGTGGACTGGGTACGCGTGTATAAACTCTCGGAGTAGGGGAGTGGGCAGAAGGAGGAAGGCAGAAGAGTAGATAGTAGTCAGTAGTTAGTAGAGAGTAGGAAAGACAAAAGGCAGAGGCGTTCTAAGTCCATCACGTCCGATCTAGTCATTTCTCCAGGATACCCTTACAGTAGCATTCTAACTAAAAATTACCCGGCAGGCAGATGACAATCAGAAGGATCAAATACTATTGTTCGAGTTTTGGCGTATCTGGCGTGTTCCAAGCCATCCTAGCGAAGCTCGGATGCTCAAATGAATTGTTGAAAGTTAAGAGAGCGGAAATCAGAGCCCCATTTTATCTGAGGCACGGGACCAGCGACATCCCCACCTTTTACCAAGTGTTCTTAAACAAGGAATATGATTTTACAGTTGTTAAGAGCCCGAAAGTAATAATTGACGCCGGTGCAAATATTGGGATGGCCTCGATATACTTCGCAAACAGGTACCCGGATGCAAAGATCATTGCTTTGGAGCCGGAGCAAAGCAACTTTAAGTTACTTGAAACGAATGTCGCCCCCTATCCAAATGTAGTTCCAGTACACGCGGCATTATGGCACAAGAATGAAGAAATTAACCTGGTAGATCCCAGTCTCGGCAAATGGGGTTTTATGACCGAGGCAAAGAATGCTTCAGAAAGATCGACGGGCGATGTTAGGCATGCGGTTAAAGCCATGACCATCGACAGGTTGATGCATAGCTACAGTTTAGAGAGGATAGATATCTTAAAGGTGGATATCGAAGGCGCGGAAAGAGAAGTCTTTAGTGACTCTTCAGCCTGGATTGAAAATGTTGACGCTATAATTATTGAGCTACATGAGCGCATGAAACCCGGATGCAATCGTAGCTTTTATAACGGTTCAAATGGATTTATCGATGAGTGGAAACAAGGGGAGAATGTGTATTTATCAAGAGGGAATTGCCTCACAAGGCACTCCTACTGATCGATAAAGAGGCTAGACTTGGCCTCAGGCTCTGATTTTGAGACGGACAGACAGAGAGCAGAAGCGCTTCTGTCCATTGAGTCCATTCAGCCCATTCTCGTCCATCAACAACCCCATGAACTGGAATATCTTCGCTGTCCTCCGCCATTCTTGCGATTCCTGCTTGCAGAGTACCTGTGGTTACGGCAAGTGATGTGTTCTCAAAGAAATCTACAACCGATTGTTTGTTTATGATCATCGTCCGTACTCAAGTTGATAAGAGTCCAATCCATGGGTTGGGCATATACGCCAAAGAGTTCATTGCCAAGGGCACGAAAGTCTGGGAGTTTCACCCGCTGTTCGACCTGAAGATTAGCCCGGAAGACTTCGAGAAGCTCTCGCCTGCGGCCAAGGAAGAAATTGAGATACACATGTATGTACCCGAGGAAGGTGGCGCTTTCTATTATGAGACCACTGGTGGGAAATACATGAATCACTCCCGTGATCCTAATGTGGACTTCAACGATGTGGGGTATGGCTATGCTCTGCGAGATATTCAGCCGGGTGAAGAGATGACGTGCGATTACCGCCAGTTAATGCACGATTACTCGCACATCAGCTACCTTTAAATCTGAAAACTGCAGTAGAGCCGGATGTGGTGTCATCAACTCAGACACCCGGCGAGTTGCGGGCAGTAGGTTAAACACTGAATGCCTTAAAGCGCCAACGGCGCGCATCAGCGAAAGCCTGAGCCAACGGCGCGCCCACTACCTTCCACCTTCCGACTCAGTGCACCAGTGGTTGTGTGCCTAAGTTCCTACTTCTGCATTGTTCATGTAGCTGCGCGAACTCTGGGCTTCGCAGTGCTGCTGCAATCTGTTTACATGGCTTGCATGCGAAATAGAAACCATGGGCTCGATGCGGGGCTTGCTCTGCTGGTGTGCTTCCTGTTCGGGGTACTCCTTCCTGCCCGAATGTATGGGCAAAGCCTGCCTCTGGTAAGTGTTCGAGATACATTCGCCTCTTCTGCATTGGCTCAGCGTGAGTGGCAGCTACTCGCTGCATCGGATGCCCTGATTGCAGGCTTGCCCTCGGTAGCCGAGAATCTCGCGTCCGCATTGGTGGCCCTGCCAGCCATTCCCCCAGCCGAATCTGCACAACTTGCGGAGATTCGCGGCGCGGCACTGATCTCCATGGGAAGGTACTCGGATGCGCTGGCAGCTTTGTCCAGCCATACCGAGCAGGCTAGACCGATGGCTCGGCTCTTAACCGGTGCCGCTGTGTTGCATTTGGGCGATTACGACCGCGCTCGCAAGGCCATCGATGGCTTGGATTTGGGTACACTGACCACCGATGAGGCTGCGTGGCGTCAATTGATTGTCGGTTTACTCGCTTCCAGAGCCGGTGAGTTTACCCGCGCTTCCGAAGCCTTCACCATTGCTAGAGAGAAAGTGTCGAGTACTCAGCACAAGGCACTCTTTGAAACCCTTATCCTCAGGGAACAGCTTCTCTCGGGGAAGGCCAATGACGCCGTTGTAATTGAGTTGCGCCGTACCATGCGCGATCTCGCGGGGCAGCGCGGAGCAATCGAGGCTGCTCGACTCCTTGCCATCACGCTTCAGCAACTGGGCCGCCGCGAGGAAGCGATCGCTGTACTGGAGGAGCAACTCCGCTTTGTAAGCATTGGGGAAGGCGACCTCTCCAGCCAATTCCTCATGCTACTGGGTTTAATCGCTGGAGAAAACACACCCACAGGGAGGGATGCTCTGCAAACGCTGCTTCGTCTCTCCACGGACCGCAACTTGCTCCAGACAGCCATGGTCTTACTGGCGAAAGACCCCTTGCAAAACGGAGAAAGCAGGGATGACTTCCTGCGTTTCCTCAGTGCCACACTCGAGCGCTTTCCCACCCATCCGCTGACGGATGAAATCCTGGCCATGCGCGCGCGACTCTATCTCGCATTAGGCAATTATAGCGCAGCAGAGGCAGATGCAAGCCGTCTCATGGAGCAATTCCCCGCATCCACGCTGAGACGAGGCGCCATACGCTTGCTTGCTTACACAGCATGGCAACGGAATCCACCCCAATACCGAACCGCTGCCGAGTATCTGGGCCGTCTTCGCGAGGAAGTAAGCGAAGGTCCGGAACGCTACCGCTACAGCCTGCTTATGGCGGACTGCTACTACCTGAATGGAGATTATGAAAATGCAGCAGAGGTTTATGCATCCATCTCCGGGAATGCACCTGAAGAGGACAGGGGAAAGCTCCTGCATCAGCGTACGCTCTCCGACCTGAAAGCTGGACGCTTCGAAGGCATCCCTGCCTATCTCGACGAGGCCTACGCTAATCGCGTGATCAAGCCCGTAGAGCTGTGGCAAACGGAGTGGAATTACATTAACGCACTTAAGTCGCGCGCCGATCTACCCACTGCACTAGCCAGAATTCGCTCGGTTCTCGGGCGAAGTGCCCCAACGGATGGCTTACCGATTGAGCTGCAAGTGCGCTTCCTCTGGCTGCAAGGACAGCTCGCCGTGGATAACAAGGAGTCTGCCGAAGTACCCAAGCAGATGGACGCACTCCTCGCACTTATCGACGGGCAGGCACCAGAAACGCTGGCCACTGAGTTACTGCTTCAAGTGCGCAGCCGCTCCCTACTCCTTAAAGGGGAGGCGCTCATGCAGCTCGGAAGTACCGATGAAGCACTGACTCTCTTTAACCAAATCCGCCTGGACTATCCCGAAGTCGAGGCAGCCGCGCTGACCTTTCTGGTTGAAGCCCGCTACTACACAGTGCTCGGGCGCCTGGTCGATGCCCAACAAAGACTGGTCGCTCTCGCCGATACGCGACCTGGCAGCCCCTATGCTCCAATTGCCCTATGGGAAGCGGCATTGCAGGCAGAACAACGGGGAGTTAACAGCACTTTCCTTGAAGCCCTCGGCCTTTTGGAACGCCTTGCCACGGAGTACAGCACCCACCCCTTGGTATTTTATGCCAGGCTAAAGCAGGGAGACATTTCGCGCAAACTCAGCGACTTCGCGGCAGCTTTGCTCGTGTATGAAGATGTCATCCGTCGATTTTCAGACCACCCCGAGCGCTATCGGGCTGAGTTAAGCCAGGCGGATTGCTACTTTGCCATGAGTGGCCAGAACCCCGCCCGCCTCGAAGATGCAATCGCCGCTTATGAACGATTGACGGATCTACAGACAGCACCTCCGGAATTACGCGCAGAAGCTGGCTTTAAATGGGGCTATGCACTGGCACGCCGCAATACGCCCACAAGAGCCCGGGATGTCTACTGGCTTTCTGTGCAGCGATTACTCCTGCGCTCCACCCCGAATGAAACACTCGGCGCCACAGGTCGCTACTGGCTCGCACGCTCGTTATTTGAGTTTGCAGAACTCTCTGAGAACGCAAAACTTTTTCAGGAAGCACGGAATGCCTACTCTTTAATCCTCGACCAAAATTTGCCCGGCGAGAACCTCGCCAATGCCAGAATGAAGCGGCTGACCGAAGCGCAACTCGGGCAATAGATGCAGAAGACCGAAGGCAGAAGACGGAAGCATTCCCGTCCATTCAGTCCATAGCCATACCAGCAGGCTTATCTGCACAGAATGGATAATGTAATTATGAATAGTAAAGCGGGAAACTATACGCTATAGCAGATTGGCTAAAGGTGAAATCCTTTTGTCCGAAGTACTCCAAGTATCCAGTCTATCTATCCTCTACCGATAATCCAATCGAGCGCCCGGCTGTGCTCTGATTGTGATGCCCTTCCTCTACTAATGAATACATCAGACTCTGTTCCCCCGTGTTTCAGACGGGCTACGCAATGGTTCAACCGCGCAGCACGTCTGTGCAGTAAAGTACGGTACCTGCTTGTTGCAGGTGTCACTTTACTCTTGGCATTATCCTGGCTGGCACTGCTCCCGTCGCTGGAAGCGGCGGCGCTGGGCGGTGGCTATACCGCATGCGGGTTGAGCGGCGAGTACTTTGCAAACACTACACTGACCGGGCCATCCGTCTTTACCCGGCAGGACAACCGCCTGGACTTTGATTGGGGCACAAGTCTCCCGGTGGGCGGCTCGAACAGTCCGGGGTACAGCACTTTCCCGCATGATAATTTCTCGGTTCGGTGGACGGGTGGTATCATCCCGCGTTTCTCCGAGACCTATACCTTTACCGTCAGTGCTACCACAGGGGTACGCTTATGGGTCAACAATGTATTGTTGGTCGACCAATGGGCGGCGGCCAGTACGCATACCGCATCGGTAGCCCTGGTAGCAGGCAATACCTACTCTATAAAGCTGGAGTACCTGCATTTAACAGGGGCGGCTTCCGTCAGACTGAGTTGGTCCAGTCCGTCAGTACCAGAGGAAGTGATTGATCCGGTGAGTGTACAGTCCATCAATCTTTCCGATTACCCCAGCCAACTCTTTGCAGATGCGATCAAGACTGCCAGTGCGGGTGGAAGCACGGGTATCGCCTGGTACGACATGAGCATGAATGTACTGGCGGCCACGCAGATCGATTCCAAAGGCTGGCCGTTGCTAGATTCCCAGATGGATCTGACGACTGAAACCGGTCGATACCTGCTGGTCTTCAACGGGAAGGCGGATGTAGTGATCGCCAGTCGCTGGTTTGGCAACAAGGGGTCTTTTGTAGTAAACGGAGTCACCTACACCACACTCCCATCGGGAATTGGTTACGATGCCGTCACGAATACAACCGTTGCGGAAGTAAACTCTCTGGGAGCGGTGAATGGAAGTGGGGAAACCAACCTGCGCTTCACCAATACGCAGCGCACCAGCGGATCGGCTGTGGGCACCGGGGTAACCAATGTCCAGTTGTACCGGCCTACCTCTTATAATGGCAGCACCCACAGCCCGCGTGGATCCGTTGCGGCAGTGAATATCAAACCAGTGATCCAGAACTATGCGGTTATGCGCTATTTCTCTGCGGCCTTCGGTGACGAGCGTTCCTGGGATGAGCGAGTCCAGCCGGGCTTCCCGGTCTGGAACAACGCCCCCGCCGTGGTTGCTCCGCTGACGCGCGGGAGCAACAAGGCGTGTTGGGAGCTGCTCATCATGCTGGCGAATGAAGTGGGCAAGGATTTGTACATCTGCACCTCAGTCCGGGCTGATCATGATTACTACGTGAAGCTGGCGAACTTGGTAAAGTATGGCTCGGACGGTACACTGCCCTACACCTCGACCAGCCAATGGCCGGGGTCCGGACCCGTCTATCCGCCATTGAACCCCAATCTGCGTTTCCATATCGAGTTCTCCAATGAAGTGTGGAACTACGGGTTTTCGATGAACGGGTGGATTTACCAAGACTCCAAGGATGCGGTGGATCTCGCACTGGGGAAGACGCTGGACCACACGCCACCAAGCATTGTGAATGCGACGGATGGGCTGATTTTGAATTACGACGGCAAGGGCTGGGGTGATTGGAAACGCTGGCAGGCTTTGCAGACTGTAAACATCAGCAACACGTTTCGCTTGGTCTTTGGTGATGCCGCGATGGGGAATCGCATCCGCATCCTGCTCTTCGATCAGTATGGTGGGTACGGCAGTCAGATGACGCAGTTCATCGACAACTATTTTAACAAATCTGATTCCGCCACCACGTACACTGGTACGCCGCATCCGGTCAGTTACTACATCTGGGGTGGGGGTGGAGCCATCTATTACTCGTCTTCGAATTCGCAGGGGATCGATCCCTCCGTAGCGCTGGGCAATTCCAGTTTCGAGGAGCCGGTGCTTTCTGCGGAAACCTCTGTCAGCGCGCCGTCCGGAGCTGCCTGGACGTTTGCCGGCAATGCTGGGATTTACCACGGAGTAGAGCGCACCGCTGTTACCGGGCAAACCTTTGGCGCCTCCTCAACTGCGCAACGTTCGGTGGGCTTCAAGTTCACAGTGGGAGCCAGCCCCATCTATGTTTATCAGTTGGGCCGGTACGTCATTGCAAAGGGTGGTACACGCACGCTGCATTTATACAACGCAGCTGGTAGCAATCTGGTAACTACCACTAATCTGGATACCTCGAATAAGCCACTGGGGCAGTATGCGTATCTGACTCCGCAACTTGCAGACTGGCCCTTCAACCAGAACAATCCAGTCGTCCTGGCGGCCAATACCACCTACTACCTGATCTGTGACGAGAACGGTAACTCCTACTATGACGGCACTACTGCCGTGACCGCTGGTCCGGGAATCACGATTGATGGGGCAGTGACTTACGCGAACAGTACCTTCACGGTGGACAGGGCCGGCAGCTACTCCTACGGACCGCTTAACTTTATCTATACCACAGCGCCCAATGGTTCGTTGGGAATTGTGCAGAATGCGCCCAATGGCAAACAGGGAGCCTATATCGGAGATACCGGGTCGATCAGCCAGACGATCACCGTCCCCACGGCAGGAGTTTACAGTCTGTACATGAACGCCGGATTCCAGTTGGACTATGCCTACTGGTTGTCCTCCGGGCAGAGGCGCTCCATCAATGGTAATCCCATCAACATCACAATCGATGGGGTGCTGTGCAATGCCTATTCACAGACGAATCCCCCATACATGGTATCCAGTTCAAAATGGAGCCCGGGCGGCTGGGGTATCCGCGATTACGATTTGTGGGTGAACTGGGGCACTGCTCCAGTGCAACTTAGCAGCGGTACCCACACGGTCACCTACACGGGTACTGGAGCGGTTGGCACGTATATCTTTTTGGATAACATCCGGGTGTGCAGCGAAGCGGCCCTCTTTGGCCCGAATGCAACTAATTTTCCCTCCAATGGCGAGGCGTATGGGCAGGATAACAGCTCGGCTATTGCCGGGTGGGCCAGCTTTGCAAAAACCGTCTGCAACTGGCCGATTACCTGGGGGATGAAAGCCATGGCCTACGAAGGAGGCAATTCGCTGGGCGGTGACTTCACCCAGAGCCCGCTTAACAGTTACTGCAAGTATGTCAGCCCTCTGGCAACTCAGGCAGATATCCGGGCCATCGATACCTACACCCGGGCGGGTGGCAGTTTTTTTGGCCACTACTATGCCCAGTGGTATGGGAATACGCCCGATGGTGCGGTTAACGCTCCTCTCGTGCAGTCGGCCATCCAAAAGAACAATCTCCTGCCAGCCGAGGCGAATAATGGCAGCCCCGTGCCGCGTGCAATTCCCGGCTCGCAGCACACCCTGTCGGCGAGTGCCAGCAACGGAGTAATCAGCGCCCTGAATGGCTGGTGTTCCTACAACATCATTGTGCAGCAGTATGGCTCGTATCAGATAACCTGTAACACTCAGGGCAGTGGTACTTATCATCTCCAATTGGACGATGGGACTAGACTGCTTTCCAATGCCACCGCTGGTGGGAGTGTGACGACAGCCAGCGTTGCGCTCACTGCGGGGATGCACAACCTGCGCCTGCAAAGCACCAGTGCAGCCACGCTGACCGTGAATTCCATCACCATCTTCATGGCTGGAGCCCCCACGGCCCCGGTCTTGAGCCCCATTTATACCTTTGCCAATGGCGAATGCCAGATCACCTGGGGTGCCTCCAGCGGAGCGGTTATGTATGGGGTGGATATTGGTACTACGAGTAATAACTACACCCAGTCGTTCCCGGTCTCTGGCACTACCGCCACGATCACCGGGCTCGATAACAACACCGTGTACTACCTCGCCGTCTATGCCCGGGATGCGAACGGGTTGCGCAGTCTCTATTCGAGCGAGTTGCGAATTGCCCAGCGCTCAAGCGACCCGACCGCGTTGATCGATTTCGAGGAGCAAGCGCTCACAGCTTCCGCGGGTTATGCGACCGAACCTCTTATGAGCAAGGGCTTTACCTTCACCAGCGAAGGCAATTCCGGTGGTACAGCACTGCTGGTTAATGGTGCAAGTTCCGCGAATTGGCCAGGACCCTATGCTTCAACCGTGGTTCAAGCCAGATTCTGGGGGTCTAGTATTAGCATGACCAAGACAGGCGGTGGCACATTCGATATTCACACGCTTTTCTTGGATTCTCGCGGTTTTTCGGCGAATTATGCCATCATTACTGCCACCGATCCCTCGGGTATGACCTTTACGCAAACCGTGAACCTCTCGGCAACCACTTATACAGCAACCCCGATCCTGAACTGGGTGCGTGTGACGAAAGTCAATGTAGCCTTCTATCGTGCCAGTGATGGCAGGCAGTTGAGTGGAGCGATCGATAATATTATGGTCAATCCACCGGTGCCGAAAATCACTACGACAGCCTTGCCCAATGCTGCCCCCGGTGAACCCTATTCGACCACGCTCTCCGCGACAGGCGGTCAAGGTACGTTGATCTGGAGCATTTCTACCGGAACACCACCTAGTGGGGTAAGTTTATCACCCAGTGGAGTTATCAGTGGCACCCCGGTGGAAACACAACCACTCGCACCCGAGAAATAGAGCAGGTGGGGCGCGAGACCAGAGACACCCAGCACCGCAGCGACCAGAGCTACCTTCGCTACATCCCACAACTCATGCAATGAACTGGGGCAGGGTTTCATCGGTGGGGATGGATGCACCGGCGCGGCGGAAGAGGGGGATGCGTTCGAGTGGGGCGGGTACTCGGTGGTAGCGTCTGCCGTCATAGGATTTTTCGGGATTATCGAAATCGATCCATTGTCCAGCAGGGAAATAGACATCCCGCTCCAGCGCACCGGCACTAAAGATGGGGGCGATGAGTAGATCCGGGCCGAGTAGGTATTGGTCGTCGATGGTTGCGGTGCCGGGCTCATCTGGATATTCGAGATGCATGTGACGCAGGATGGGTAACCCCGTCGCGCAGGCTTCCTCTGCACAGCGTACGAGATAGGGCATGAGGCGGTAACGGAGTTGCGCGTAGTGCTTCACCACGGAGACGGCGGTTTCTCCGAAATGCCAGGGTTCGCGTGGCGAGTTGGCCCCATGGAAGCGGGCGAGCGGGGAGAGTAACCCCCATTGAGCCCAGCGAATGTAAAGCTCGGGGGTGGGTTTGGGGCCTGTGAATCCGCCTATATCGCCAGCCCAGAAGGCATCCCCGTTATATCCTGCAGAGAGCCCACCGCGCAGGCAGGCCAGCATCTCTTCCCAGGTGGAGCGGGTATCCCCTGCCCAGGTACCCGGGTAGCGTTGGGAGCCTATGTATCCTGCGCGTCGCCATACCATGCCATAACCGTGGACTTCCTGGCAGGCTTGGTAGCAGGTCTCGGTAAACCAGAAGAGGTACAGGTTATGCAGTTCCAGCCCCGTCTTCCCATTGGAGAAGAGGGCGTCCTCGGGGACACGGTCTCCATAGTCTGGCTTCAGGACAGCCGCTCCTTGGGAGAGTACTTCCTTGAGTTTCCCTTTCCACCAGGCTCGGGCTTCTGGATTTGAGAAGTCGACCATGCCCACAGGTTCGCCATGGGAGAGTCTAGCAAGGCCGCCCTGGGTGGACTTCAGCAGGTAGTTATTTGCCGCAGCGTAGTCATAGATGGCCGTGCCCTCGGGCAGGTAGGGATTTATCCAAAGGCAGGTTTTGAAACCGTTCGCCCGCCATTTTTTCCAGAGGGCTGGCAGCGCGGGGAAGGCTGCATCGTTCTTCACGAAATCGCAGGCATCGACTCCTATCTTGAAATAATAGTGGGTCTGCATCCAGAGTGGATCGAGGTGGATCACATCTGCCGGGATGCCCCGGGAACGCAGGCCGTTCATGGCCTCTTCTGCTTCCGACTGTTTCTCATACTGGCAGCGAGACATCCACAGACCAAGTGCCCACTTTGGTGGCATGGCAGGTCTGCCAGTTATTGCGGTATAGGTGCCGATTAATGATTTAAGATTGTTGCCCAGAAAGAGGAATGCATCCAGGTGATCATCCTCCAGCAGACAGGAGCCGGATACATAGCAGAAGGAGCCGACTTCCCAGACCGAGCGGAAGGAACTGTGCAGAAACAGCCCCCAGCCGCGCGAGGATAAGAGGTAGGGGATAGACTTGTACGACAAGTCATTTGAGTTCGAGCCACAGGTATCGGATGCCCACACGGTGGCGCGAGTCGATGATTTCTCGACTTTGTTCCACTTCTCTCCGAGGCCGAAGAACTTCTCATCATTGCGGATGCTCCAGCTAAGGTAAGGGGAGGGGAGAGAACGCGCGCCTTTGCGGGACCGGAACCCGAGTGCACCCACCAAGGGCTTGCCAGCGAGGGGATAGTTCTCGGTTTCAAAGACAGGCTTGCCCTGCGCGTCTTCAATGCGGAGCTGGAAGGGCGATTGCTCAAGCACCAGAGTGCGGTTGCCGAAGGTTAGCCGGTGCGCTGACACACCGGACTGTAGCTGGAGTGCAGGCACCTTACCTGAAAATGGTACCAGCATGTCGCTGTGCTGCTCGACCGGGTCTGGATACCCATCGAGCGTAAGTTGTACTCGTAGAACCTCCGTATCAATCACGTGGACACGGAGCGTGGCGGCAATACCCGAGGTTAGCAGCACGGAAGCAACCAGGGTCGAAGCGTTGAGGTGGGCTTCGGTGATCGTACTTACCTCATCATAGCTAAATTCGTTCCTATGAAAAATCCGGTCACTGTGTTGATGGACGGTTTTCTCTGGAAGAACGCTGGCATAGGAGTCAACATCGTAGGTGGCATTTGTCATGAATGCACTGTATGCGATACATTACTGCAAGAATAAGGTTTAAATCAGACAAATAGTTTAGATATTAGACACTATGCCATTGATGCCCATCCCCCAACATGCCGTATGGAATGCTGGTGAAGCCGCGCACTGGGTGCGGGAAAATATTCTTGGCACAGCCTTGAGAAGCTTTCAGCGCCTGGCATTGACCGAGGCCATCGCCGGGCTGCCCGGTGATCGGCTTACGCGGGTGCCATTTATGGAGGTATGCGTGAGGGGCGCTTTTAATGTGGCGCTACCCGATGGCGAGATCACCGTCACCGCAGGCGAGGGTTTGATCTTTGCGCCACAATCGTTCGTATCCATTCGCTTTACGCAGAGTTGCGACTACCTGCGAATAACCTTTGAGCATGATGGCTTGTTGATAGGATGGGAAGGCGTCTCCACGCCATTGTACGACAAAGGGAAAGACGCACCAGCGGGGGCATTGAAAGCCCATTGGGTTTCAGGTCCGCTTCGGCAGCCCGCAGCAGGCTTGCTGGAGGCATTATTAAAACGACCGCAAGAGGACTCGACCCAGGCCGCAGTACTCGCCCAAGCGCTGTGCTGGGAGCTGGTGACCCTGCTTGAAGCTACTCCGCAGACGCGAGAACACATCGAAGTACCTGCCGCAGCGATTCTACGCTATCTTCGCGACCAGTGTCACCGCCCGATCAATCGAACAACCGCAGCACGGGCACTCGGTATATCTCCCGGCTATCTGGGGACCTGGGTGAAGCAGTACACGGGCAAACCGTTTCAAAACGTGCTGGTGGAGATGCGTCTGGAACAGGCCCGGTGGCTCCTGCAACGCAGCACCCTGCCCATAGAAGAAGTGGCGCTACGCAGTGGGTTTTCAAGCGCCAGTTATTTCAGCCAGGCATTTCACAAGGCCGAAGGCATCGGTCCCAGGGAATGGCGGGGCCGGCAAGCGAGTACGCCTACGGGGTAGCCAGACCGTCCGGTCTGGTGTTTGACGGTATCGATGGTAGTCAGACCGTCCCGGTTTGGTGTGTTTGACGGTATCGAAGGTAGCCAGACCGCACGCCTGTCATGAGGTGGAAGTGCATTTCCTTCACCAACCGCAGGCTGATCGATATCTCTTCCTGCCTACTGCCTTCCAACTTTGTGCCTACCTTCTGAACCCTGTTATTCAAGAGCACTTCCAAGGCATAAAAAAGCGGTCGGGACGCATACACGTCCCGTCCGCCGGGAGAAGGCTGATGAACCATCAGCCGATCGGTTCTATTTCAGGTACAATTACTCGTCTCATTGTTGCTCGTACCGGAATCACGCGGCCATGGTCTGCGCTGGGGCTGC
>JANRLC010000003.1:0-43004 GCA_033762955.1 Verrucomicrobiota bacterium
GTTGCGGTCCGTCCGTGACCCGTAAATGAGTCATGGGTGTGGGTTGCGGTCCGTCCGTGACCCGTAAATGAGTCATGGGTGTAGGTTGCGGTCCGTCCGTGACCCGTAAATGAGTCATGGGTGTGGGTTGCGGTCCGTCCGTGACCCGTAAATGAGTCATGGGTGTGGGTTGCGGTCCGTCCGTGACATTGTAAAGCATCGCGTGAGTAGGTCACGGGCTGTCCATGATGCCAACTTGTCACGCTGACGCTAGTAATGCTGTGCCCTATTAGGTAAGTGGTGGCCCTGAGAAGCATTCCGAACCGGGCGGAGTCGCGGTGATTGGCTTGATTGGGTTTCATGGTGGTAGTTTCGCGGCTAGAATAATTGTCTCACTACCTTAGTGCTCCTAGTGCGACACGCAGTGACGCGTTACATTCGCAATTCTTGTGCATGTTGCTACGTGCCAACGACTTGCGAACAACCTAGAAAATTCGCGATTCATTCTATACAATTGTGGGTTCTTTAAGGGATACACCAATACCGCTATGAGTTCGATGCATCGCACAAATTGGATTTAGCCCCTGCGCTGCCGTCCCAAGGGGACTGCATTTTTCCCATGTCTGCGATGCGGTGGATTTTGGCTGAGTACTAAGCCTCACCATCTCCTCTACCCAACAACTTCGAAATGCGCTGGCGTGCGAGCCAGTTGTCTTTGCTCGTTGCAAAAATCGATACTGTTGCTAGAACCCCCATACCAGAGTAACTATAAGCCCACATGCCTGAAGAAGCGGTTAAAGCACAAATCGAGTGGACCCGTCAAGGTACGGTCCTTGTCTGTGCATTGTCAGGCACATGGAAACTGGGGGCAAATGAGGGGGTACACCTTTCGGACAACCCCATGTCAAAGGGCGAAGCACCAACGGAGCTACGTTTTACCAGCAAGGATTTGGGGGATTGGGATAGTAGTGTGCTGGCTGTAATCATCGCAATTCATGGAGAGTGCGACAAAAAGGGAGTGAAGGTAGATATTACTGGTTTGTGCAAGCCGCTACAGCAACTCATCGAATTGGCCACAGCAGTTCCGGCAAAGGAAGATGCCCGTAGAATAAGTGTTCCGAAGAACATTGCTGAGCGCACGGGGTTAAAATTTTTGAGTATTTGGGAGAACACGCTGGAGACGGTGGATTTCCTTGGGGAATGCTCGCTAATCTTATGGAAGTTACTACGCCACACCTCGCAGTTACGGGTGAAAGACTTTCTGGCAATCATGCAGGAAGTGGGGCTCCAGGCGCTACCGATTGTCTCGCTGATTAGTTTTCTTATTGGTCTCATCATAGCCTTTCTCGGAGCTGTGGTACTGGTGAAGTTCGGGGCGGACTACTATGTCTCTTACCTCGTCGGGTATGGGATGCTGCGCGAGATGGGCGCGGTGATGTGTGGCATCATCATGGCTGGGCGGACTGGCGCTGCGTTTGCGGCCCAAATCGGCAGCATGAAAGTCTCCGAAGAGATCGATGCCCTGCGCACTAGTGGCTTCTCTCCCGTAGAGTTCCTGGTGGTACCGCGAATTATCGCGCTTAGCCTTATGATGCCGCTCCTCACGGTGTATGCCGATGTGGTCGGCATCATCGGGGGTATGCTGGTCTCCTCACAGATGCTGGGCATCCCGACGGAACAATTCTATAATGGTCTCATCTATGCGGTGGACGGTAGCGACTTCATTCTCGGCGTTGTCAAAGGGTCGGTATTTGGAATCATCATCGCCGTGTCCGGGTGTCTGCGGGGCATGCAGTGTGGTAACAGTGCCGATGCCGTCGGCATGGCTGCTACTTCTGCAGTGGTTACGGGCATCACATACATCATTCTGGCGAACGCAGTCATTGACTGGGTGGCGGCCCTCTACGGTTTTTAAGCCATGACGATACCACAAATCGATGTCCGCAAGGTTACGCTGAGTTATGGCAGCTTCGTCGTCATGAATGATGTGAGTTTCACGCTGGAACGCGGCAAAATCCTCGTAATCATGGGGGGAAGCGGTTGCGGGAAGAGCACCTTGCTAAAGAACATGATTGGGCTCAGGGAACCGAGCTCAGGGGAAGTCTTTTACAATGGAGTGAGCTTCACCAAAGCCAACTACGAGAGCCGGATGACGATGCTACGCAGTTTCGGTGTTCTCTACCAGAATGGTGCGCTCTGGAGTTCCATGACTCTTGCGGAAAATGTGGCTCTGTCTCTGGAGCAGTACACGATGCTGAATGATCGCGAGATAGCGGAAGTTGTCGCCCTCAAGCTCGCACTCGTGGGGCTGAAGGGATTTGAGGACTACTACCCCGCCGAGATTAGCGGTGGTATGCGCAAGCGAGCCGGTCTGGCCAGAGCCATGGCACTGGACCCGCAAGTTCTCTTCTTTGACGAGCCCTCTGCAGGGCTGGACCCACTCACCTCCAAGCGGCTGGACGATCTCATTCTCCGCTTGCGCGACAGTCTTGGAGCCACCTTCGTGGTGGTAACGCATGAACTCGCCTCCATCTTTGCCATAGCGGATGATGCACTCTACCTCGATGCCTCCACTCGCACAGTCTCGGCCCGGGGCAACCCCCATGACCTCCTGAAGAACCCGCCCAATGATAATGTCCGCGAATTTCTCACGCGCGGTGGAGAAGGCCATTAATAGTTGCTCTGCTCATCCACACCGGCTACCGCCGCATCAGGACATGCACTTTCAATCCTTTCCATTTCCAAAACTTAAGGTAGTCTCTACGACCAGACTGACCACGCAAGACCATCGACCTCACCAATGAATGTTCCCACAGCATGAGCAAGCCAGCCAACACCACTCTCATTGGTATATTCGTCCTGACCGGTATGCTTCTCGCTATTGGCACCTTCGTAATGGTCAGTTCGCTCAAGCTGTTTTCCAAGGAACTGACTTGTGTGCTGTATTTCGATGAGTCCGTTAACAATCTTAACATCGGCTCCCCTGTAAAGTTCAAAGGCGTGCCCGTGGGTAAAGTGAAAGACATACGGATACGCTGGAACCAGTCTGAACAAGTGGATGCCATTCCGGTCTTTGTAACGATCGACTTGAAACGCATGAACGAGCGTCTCGGGGTCTCACTGGATGTGACAACAACCAAAATCTTTGAAAAGGAAATCAACGACGGGCTTCGCGGTCGCTTACAGATGGAGAGCTTTGTCACGGGCTTACTCTTTGTTGACCTGAACTATATAGAATCACCCGGGCGGGCGAATCTCCGCCAGGTAGAGACCATCTATCCCGAGATACCCACCCTACCCTCTGAACTCGCGAAATACGGAGACAGCATCACAGACATCCTCGGCAAGATTGGCGCACTTGATATTAAGGCAATCAACGACAATCTGAATACACTGCTCCGCACGGCTACCGAAGAAATCAAGGGGGCGAACCTTCCTGGACTCTCTCGCTCCCTGACCAGCACGAGCAACTCCATCCGGGACCTGACAACCTCGAAGAAAGTTGACGAAACATTGGACGCGCTTAGAGCCTCGCTAAAGCAGCTCCAATCACTCACTGCACAACTGGAGAAGCGTACGAACTCCGTGGCAGACAAAGCCGAGGAAGCACTCAGTGGTATCCACAACACCTTGGGGAACATCAATCACGCTGCCGCAGAGTTGCAGCTAGTGCTGTCTCCAGAGTCCACCACCCGCTACCAACTCGACAACGCGCTCGCGGAGCTTACCCGTGCTGCACAGGCGGCCACACAGCTTTTAGACTATATTGAGCGCAATCCGAAAGCGTTCCTCTCCGGCCGTCCACCAGCTCCTGAATCCACCGCACCCTCATCCGAGTAACCAATGAATCGCTTTCGCCATTCCAATTCTTTCTCCATACTCCTTTGTCTGGTTCTCTCCATAGCCGGACTGGCACACTCGGGATGCAATATCCTCAAACCGCAGGTGGATGCGACCCGCTATTTCCTTCTGGATAGTCCTCTGGAGCAGTCCAATCCAGTGACCAATAGCGCGCTGGCCATCGGACTGCGTCGCATTACCATCCCAGATTACCTGCAAAACACTCGCATGGCTGTCCGCAAGGACACCAACGAACTCCTGTTCTCCGATTACAATCGCTGGAGTGAGCGCCTGGACACAGGCATCGCTCGCTCACTCGCCAAAGCACTTCGCCATTCCGATCTGATACACACGGTGGAAATCGCCCCATGGACACAACCCGTACAGCACGATTACATCATTGATGTCGCCATCATCCGTTTCGAGGGCAACGCCAATGGCCAAGTCACTCTAGTTGCGGACTGGGAGATAGCCAATGGAGCGCGAGTCACCATCCAGCGCGGTCAGTTTGAACACATAGAAAACGATTGGAACGGAACGGACTACTCCGCACTAGCCGGCAAACTCACTCTTGCGATAAGTGCCCTGTCCACCCACCTAGCCGAACAACTGGCCCTGTCCAGCACTCCAGCAGAGCGCAGGTAGATTGTACGAAGGCAAGGAAGTAGGAAGAAGGAAGAAGGCAGGAGGCAGAAGATGGAGGCTAACAACTAAAGCTGCAGGAGGATGCCTACGGCATCCTCGGAGAAGCATGGCTAATAGCTAATCGCCTCATGCAACGCTACAATGGAGAGCGTCAACCCGGTGGCTTTGACACGGACGAACCCGGCCTTGTGAAACTCCTGGGATAGCAGATCGGCAGAAGGAAATGCCTCTATGGTATTGCTCAGGTACTGGTAGGCGCCTCTGTCTTTCGTCAGCAGGGTCGCGAGAGTTGGAAGCACATGCTTCAGATAGGCGAAGTAGATTGGACGAAAAGCTTTTACGGGCTGGGTGAACTCAAGACAGAGCAGGCGCCCGCCCGGACGCAGCACGCGATGGATTTCCGCAAGCCCACGCCCACGGTCTTCAAGGTTGCGCAGGCCAAAGGCGATGGTTGCCAGGTCGAACGAACCATCGGGAAATGGCAGCCGTAGAATATCCCCCTGCACAAAGGGAATGGACGCATAAGCTTGGTGACGATCTCGTTTGATGATGGCCTCGTCCAGCATGGGCTGGCAAAAGTCCAGCCCCGTCACAGAGACACTCTCACCCAGGCCTCGACGCAGGGCAAAAGCCACGTCACCACTGCCGGTCGCCAAGTCGAGGATGGTCCGTGGTTGCGCCTTGCGTGCAGCTCGAACCAATCGCCAACGCCAGTAATAATCCACTCCGCCCGAGAGCAAGTGGTTGGCGAGATCATACCGGTGGGCGATGCCGGCAAACAGTGAGCGAACTTTGGCAGATTCAGGCATGGGAACTTATGCTACGCTTATGGAGCTACATTGTCGGAAGCTGGCAAGAAGATTACAAACACTACCCGATCCGTTCCGAACCAATCGTCTTTGGTCAGCCAAATTCAAGCACCGCTACCGATGGCGCCGGCGTTCTCTTATATGGGTTGATTTCGAGATGCTTTGACAATGTTATCGGCAATTCTTGCGGAGCGCGTTGCGATGTCCTTCAAGCGGTGCTTTAAATCCACCACTTGAAACACGGGCCAGATCGGTTGCATTAATTCGTAGGCCTCATCGAGTTCGGTTCCATCAAGCCCGGTTGGCTGGGCGCGCCCCGTATCGCGCATCATCAAATCTGCGGCGCGCAGGAAGCGTAGATCCTGCGTAATGTTTGCGGCAGGACAACGGAGGGGATCTCCATGCCATCCCACAGCGGTCGCTATTCCGGGGTGGCCGATAAGCTCAAGCCAGCGCACCATTGCTTCGGCATGATTCATTCCGAAAAGTGCGGTCTCCGCAAGGTGGATAGAGGTGCGTTCATTACGCGAAAGTGTCCAGACCAGCCGGTAGCTGTACGGGAATGCATCAGCAAACATGATCTTTCCCATATCATGGAGCAGACCCAACAGAGGAAGATTCAGTGGACCTACGAGTCGTGTTTGGTAACGCAGTTCCGCGGCCATCCAACCCGTTGCGAAAGCATGCAGCCACCAGTCCAGCTCCACCTTCGAGACATCAGCCAGCAGCGTGGGCATGAGTGCAGCCATGTTCATACGCTCGGCTCCGAAGCGTCCGGTAATGTCCGGCACTGTAATCAGTTTTCTTGCTTCTGCAGTCAACCCACTGGATGCCTCAGATGAAAGGAGCAACTGCATGGAAGGAAATGCTTTCAGCACTTCCCTTGGCTCCAGCTCCACACGGACAATACCCATGATATTATCCAAAACTATGCGTTCCAGTCGCTTCCATCGGGGTGTTGCCAGTAGCGTAAGCAGTCTCGACTCCACATCTGCTGGATAGAATGCCCCTATCTGTGCCCGGGCCAGAGGCTCGTTGACTTGCCAGTCCGTGAGTACGAAATCATCGGGCTTACCGGTGGCTTGCGTGCCACCGGGTACGATTTTTGCCACGGCACCAGTGTCGCGAGCGGGGCGCTTGTCCACTCCTTCGATATAGGCCATGAGACGCCCATAGAGCACCAGATTGCCAATGCTCTTGGTCATGGCCATGGGTACCTTGGCCTGAATACTGCGCATAGCCTCCATTATCAGCGACTCTAGGATGAATGAACCGGAACTGTGCGCAGACCGGTGCATTTCCAGTAGCAGCTTCTGGCTCTCGTCATGAATCTCACTCTTTACATAAATATCGAGAAGACTCACCTTATCCTGCATTTCTCCGGGATTTATCGACCGCTTCTCGGAGGCGAAGAGCCGATGCCGCCAGGTACGTCCCATGGCTGTGCTCAGCGCCTGCTCGAGCTTCTGCATATCCGGGCGCTTGAGAAGAAAGTCCAAGACTCCCATGCCAACATACTTGAGCACATCCTCGCGCTCCGCCTGCGCTGTTAACACCACGACAGGCACTTCGCGCAAGAGTGGGTGGCCACGCAGGGTTGTCAACCATTGCCAGCCCATCTCGCCACCCAGTTGATGGTCAAGGCAGATTAGATCTATCTCTGGATGCTTGTAGAGCGCGTCCCATGCCTCATTGCCATTGCCCGCCTCCAGCACGCTGATGCCACGTGCCTCCAGGAGATGGTGCAGGATCATCCGCGCGGTCGAGTCATCATCAAAGTACAGGATGCAAGGCATGGTAGTAGATGGGGATTGGAGATTGAAATCGAGTGGACTATTGTTTGCACCAGTACAAACCAAGGGGTACTCCCCTCAGATTATCTGCGAGTGAGGGATCGGCAAGCTCAGACATCGTTAAGTCTGCATGTTCGAAGATATTGGAATATCTCGGACCGAAATGGGGCGGTATGCTAATAGCTATTAGCCTTCTGTGACTTCTTTCGGTTTCGTCAATGTAAACGCAAGGATGAGCGGCACTAAGAGAACTACGGCACCGATGAGGTATAGATTGTCCGAGCCAATACCGTAGTAGATAGGTGCTGCCATGAGGGGACCACAGGCACGGCCCAGACTCCCTGCGCCGCGAAAGCTGCCCAAATCCCGCCCTTGATCTTGCTCGGTGCTGTAGAGTGATGCCATCGCAGCGAGCGTGGGGGATGTCAGTCCCACGGCTACAGCCATACAGAAGTTACCCGCGTAAAAGAGCGCTGATCCATGGGCAAATGCCAGAAAAATTAAGCCCAACGCACCCGTCACCAAGCCCACGAGTGCCAGTCGCTTTTCACCAAACCGGGGAGCCAGCCGGCGGATCGCAACACCTTGAACCATGACAAGCACAAGCCCTATGAAAACAAAGATGGCGACCATCTCCTTTGGTCCGTAGCCCAGTCGCTCTGTCGCGAGAAACGTCAATGAGGCTTCCATGCCGCTGAAGGCTAGTAGGAAGAAGAAGTTAACCCAAGTGACCCGGCGTAGTGCGGGGTTCTCACCCTTCCAGAGCATGGATAGGCGGCTCTCAGTGGTTGTCGGCAGGTCGCTACCGCGGCGTTTTTCAACAGGCAAGGTCTCCTCGAACCGCATCCAGACCCAGACAAGGTTGATCACAGAGAGTGCCAATGCGATAAACGCCGCGAAGGAAAATGGGTTGAGCCCAGGCAGTTGCAGCGCGGCTGGCAGGACACGCGTTAAATCACAGAGTGCAGCCGTGCCCCCTATCGCCGGGCCGATGATGAACCCCAGCCCGAAGGCAATTCCGATGATCGCCATGCCTTTGGACCGGTTCTCGCGGCTGGTGATATCGGCCACAGAGGCGGTGACCACGGCAATGTTACCCGACATACACCCGCCAAGGATGCGAGAGATCACCAGCACCTCAAAACTGCCACTCACCACCCAGATGGCATAGCTGGCAGCGGTACCCGTAATAGTCATAATCAGTACGCGCCTGCGGCCGATGCGGTCGGAAAGCTTCCCCCAGAGCGGTGCACAGGCGAATTGTAGCAACGAGTAGAGCGAGGCAAGCACCCCTCCGAAGAGCACCGTCGTGGAGAAAGAGATGCCCTCACCCGGTTCATGGGCAAACTGGTTTAAGAAATGCACCAACTGACCGAGTAAACTGCCCGTAGTCTCCTGCGGTAGATACCATGCCAACAAAGAGGGCCCTAGCGGGAAGATGATCGAGAAGCCGACCAGGTCGATAAAGAGCGTCAGAAAGATGATGCCCATGCGCGAACGGGCGGATTTATCGGGAGAAGCCATGGATTAATGGATGCTATTGCTGTGGTTCTGCGGAAACTTGTGTTTCAGCGCTTGCATAACATTAACGGGCACAAGCTTATCCACCCTTTCCGGGGCAAAGCACGCGACCTGCTTCACCAGATTAGAGCTGGTGTAGAAGTAGTCCTGACTCGGCATAAAGAAAATAGTCTCCACATCATCCGCCAGTTCCCGGTTCATCTGCGCCATCTGAAACTCAAACTCGAAGTCCGATACCGCGCGAAGCCCCCGGCAGAGCGCACAGGCACCCACGCTGCGCGCATAATCCACTAGCAAGCCATTGAAGGTGGACACCTCCACATTATAGCCCGGCTCTATGTTTGCACGGATAAGTTCCACGCGCTCAGGCACCGTGAAGAGCGGACCCTTGGTCGAACTCGGCGCCACCGCCATGATTACTTTGTCAAAGATACGACAGGCACGGTGCAGGACATCGAGGTGCCCCTTCGTTACAGGATCAAAAGTACCCGGATAAATCGCTATACGCATACAGCCAGCTTGCACGCGAACGGGAAAAAGAGAAACTAAATAATCAGGGGACGTATGTAGAAACAGTGCGCATCTTTCTCGGTGAATCTCGAAGTTGTGGCAGCGTATTCGCGCAGCAGTAAAACGGCGTCGCTAATTCGTCTGGGTAGGCCCAAGCCGCAAGCAGCCAGTTAATATGCCAAAGAGGTACGTGCGCAGCACTTGGGGAGTTTCAAAGTCATAGCAACCAGTCAGCGAATCACTTGCTGCGGGGTGTCTACACTCCGAGATGTGTCAATCCAACTTCAACATGCGTCAATCCAACTTCAACGTGCGTCAATCCAACTTCAACGTGTGTCAATCCAACTTCAACGTGCGTCAATCCAACTTCAACGTGCGTCAATCCAACTTCAATGTGTGTCAATCCAACTTCAACGTGTGTCAATCCAACTTCAATGTGTGTCAATCCAACTTCAACGTGCGTCAATCCAACTTCAACGTGCGTCAATCCAGTTCCATCGCGACTGGGGGATAGAACTGAAGCCATCGGGCCTCGAAACTATCCATTCTCGGCAACCGCTGCACGGCGATTTTCTAGAAGGCTGTGTGCGGTGACAGCATCATGCCTTTCACTTTCGGTACAACAACTTCGAAATGCACTGCATCTTTCTGCGTTGGCACTATTCCTATTGCGTCTGAGCTATAAAATGCTTAGGCGAAGGGTAATGGTCGATATCATGACGGTGGATGGTGACGGTACTACACAACCTCCGCTGTTGACGAATAATCGCACCTGTAAGATAGCATGATACAAACTCCTAAATATGTTTCAGACTAAAACTCCAAATGAATAAACTCACTGTACACTCAGGCCACCATCACCTCCAGTACGAAAACGGTTCGCCGTTCGTCTATCTGGGCGACACTGCATGGGAGCTATTTCATCGGTGCTCTCGTGAAGACGTTGATTTTTACCTTAGAGACCGCGCCAGCAAGGGCTTTACGGTCATCCAAGCGGTCGCTTTGGCGGAGCTGGATGGGATCAAGAGTCCCAATGTCTATGGTGATTGGCCACTGAGCAATGACGACCCCACCCAGCCCAATGAGGCTTATTTCGCACATGTGGATTGGGTTGTAAATCGTGCGAATGAACTCGGTCTGCAGATTGGGTTCCTCCCAACTTGGGGGGATAAGTGGAACAAAGGCTCCTGGGGAGCAGGACCTGAGCTGTTTACACCGGCAAATGCCTTTCATTATGGGGAGTGGCTCGGGCGCCGCTACAAGGATGCGGATATAATCTGGATTCTCGGTGGTGACAGGCAGCTGGTGACTACGGAGCACGTGGCGATTATTCGTGCCATGGCAGAAGGTCTGAGAAAGGGCGACGAAGGAAACCATCTAATCACGCTCCATCCCATGGGTGGACAAAGTTCTTCGCTCTCAGTTCATACCGAGACATGGCTGGATTTCCACATGATCCAGTCTGGTCATCAACGCGACCGTGATAATTACCGGATGATTGAGGATGACTACCTGAAGTTGCCGGCACGTCCCGTGGTTGAAGGGGAGCCTGGGTACGAAGCTCATCCGAATCACTTCAATCAAGACCATGGCATGCTGGATCAGACCGATGTGCGCAAATCCTGCTACTGGGCGTTCTTCGCTGGTGCAGCAGGCTACACCTATGGTTGCCACGCGGTCTGGCAGATGTGGGATGGGGTACGGACACCGATCAATGGTCCACGTGCGCCGTGGAAAGAGTCGCTAGCACTACCTGGCGCTGGGCAGGTGCAATATGCGCGCCGATTGCTGGAGTCGCGCCCCTTCTTTAAACGCGAACCTGCACAGTGGATGCTGTGGGTGGATGCCCGGCGTGGCGCTGAGCATCTGCAGTGCTGCCGTGCCTTGGATGGCAGCTACGCGATGGTCTATATCGCGGAAGGCAATAAGATCAAAGTCTGGCCGAGTAAGATCACTGGCAGCCATCTCCATATCTGGTGGTACAACCCGCGCAATGGTACTGCTGTGGATGAAGGCTTGCGTGAAATCAAGGATGACAACTGCCATTTCCTGCCCCCATTCGATCCCTTTGGACGTGACTGGGTGCTGGTACTGGATGACGCCTCGAAAGGCTATCCAGCACCAGGCACCCCGTGGACAAAGTAGGATGACCGCAGACTGACTCTATTCTCCTACTCCACCTTCCAGGTGTCGCCTCCGTTGAGTATCTGCTCCAGAGTGGGTACTCCGGAGCGCTTGATCGCCTGATTCATTTGCTCAGTGACCAGGGTATCGTAGGTGGGGAGAAGTACGTTGCGCAGTATGCCGACGGGAGTGGGCAGTTCTGGCCAGACCATGCGGGCAAGCATCTCGGCATAGAGAGCGCCGTTGTTCACGGGGTCATGCACGAGTAGCTCTTTAACTGCATCAGGCTGCTCATCAAGGGCCACGACCTCGGGTTGAAACCCTTTGATACGGATGCCCTTCTCTTTCTTCGCACCGAAACGCAGGGGCTGGCCGGCTTCGAGGTAGATGAGCTGACTATCGCGGTTCTCGCGTGCAGCCACGGAATCCCAAGTGCCATCGTTAAAGATTACGCAATTCTGCATGATTTCAACGAAGGCAACACCCTCGTGTTCGTGCGCGGCCTTGAAGATTTCGGTCATGTGCTTGACGTTCGAATCGACCGTACGAGCCACAAAGGTAGCCTCGGATGCTATGGCGAAGAGAAGCGGATTCACCGGGTAATCGATCGCTCCGAGTGGTGTGGTCTTTGTCTTGATACCGACGGGCGATGTGGGGCTGTACTGGCCTTTGGTCAACCCATAGATGCGATTATTGAAGAGAAGCACCTTGATGTTTACATTGCGACGCAGGGCGTGAAGAAGGTGATTACCCCCAATGCTCAAGCCGTCGCCATCGCCCGTGACCACCCAGACGGAGAGATCGGGGTTCGCGACCTTTACGCCTGTGGCAACCGTGGGCGCACGGCCATGGATGCTATGGAAGCCATAGGTTTCCATGTAGTAGGGGAATCGGCTGGAACAGCCAATTCCGCTTACGATGACAAACTTTTCCTTGGGAACGCCAAGCTCGGGAAAGGTTCGCTGGATGGCGTTCAGAATGGCGTAATCACCACAGCCCGGACACCAGCGTACGTCATTGGGTGGGACAAAGTCTTTGCGGCTTAGTGGTGCTGCTACTGGGGGTTCCAGAGTGGTATTCATGCTTGTACGGGAATGGAGTTAAAGGTTGCCAGGATTTTCTCTTTGATGTCAGCGACGCGGAAGGGGCGCCCTTTGACTGTGGTGTAGGACTCTGCGTCCACGAGGTGTTGGCTGCGTATGATGATAGAGAGTTGTCCCAGATTTATCTCAGGGATCAGTATCTTGCGGAAGCGACTGATTATCCCACCTAAATCAGAGGGGAGCGGGTTCAACTGGGTTAAATGCACGCTGGAAACGGGGATGCCCTCGGAATGCAACTGCATCATGGCTGTTGTAACCGCTCCGTAGGTACTGCCCCAAGAAAGCACCAAGAGATCGCCTTCAGCGGGACCAAGCACTGGGGTTGGTGGCAGGTCGCGTGCGATTCGCTGAATCTTTTCAGCGCGCAGGCGCGTCATGATATCGTGGTTCTCCGCATCGGTGCTGACCACTCCTTTTTCGGTCTTCTCAAGCCCGCCAATGCGGTGCTCCAGGCCGACTTGGCCAGGAATAGCCTGTGTTCTGGCAAGGGTCGCCGGATCTCTAGCAAAGGGGACATACGGCTGCCCCAGCGGAGCAAAGGGCACACGCAGGTCTGGCAAGTCTGCCACTGCGGGGATGCGCCAAGGCTCTGCCCCGTTCGCAATGGAGGAGTCGCTCAGTACAATGACCGGCGTCGAGTACTTCAATGCCAGGCGCACCGCTTCGATTGCGCATCGGAAACAGTCCGATGGAGAACTCGGTGCTATCACCGGGAGCGGGCTTTCTCCATGCCGACCGTACATAGCCTGGAGCAAGTCAGATTGCTCAGTCTTTGTCGGCAGACCGGTGCTGGGGCCACCGCGCTGCACGTTTATTATAACAAGGGGCAGCTCGGTGGAAATAGCCAGCCCGATAAACTCGGATTTCAAGCACATACCGGGACCACTGGTGGCAGTCATGCCAAGGGAGCCCGCGTAAGCTCCGCCCAGAGCCACGCCAATCGCGGAAATCTCGTCCTCGCATTGCACGGTCTTGACGCCCGCATGCTTGTAGGCGGAGAGCATTTCGAGAATGGATGAGGCCGGCGTAATCGGGTACCCGGCGAAGAGTATGGGGCGCTGCGCCTGGTAGGATGCGGCCATCAAGCCGAGTGCCATCGATTCATTGCCAGATACCTTGCGGTAGGTGCCTGCGGCTGTAGCAGCTTTCGCGACGCGGTAGCGGTTGCGATGGGTTTCGAGGGTTTCGCCGAGGAAGTATCCAGCCTTGAGCACCGCGATATTTGCATCTGCCAAGTCCGGTGTCTTTTTCCGCCATTTGCTCTCGATAGAATGTATGGTTATATCTATGTCACGGCTGTACACCCAAAACATCAGGCCCAGGGCAAAGAAGTTCTTACAACGCAGGCGTTCCTTCGCTTTGAGCGGGCTGTCAACCAATGCCTGCTTTGTGAGTTCGGAGATATTGACGTCAATCAGCTCATACCGGTTGCGCAAGTCGGGACCTTCGAGAGGGTTCGTCTCATACCCTGCCATCTTAAGGTTTTCAGGTGTGAATGCATCGGAATTCACCACCAGTAACCCCCCAGGCACGAGGTCGCGCAAGTGTACTTTGAGTGCGGCGGGATTCATAGCAACCAACGCATCTGGATTATCCCCAGGTGTGAGTATTTTATGATCACCGAAGTGTACCTGAAAGGCAGAGACTCCTGGAAGCGTTCCCATGGGGGCTCTTATTTCAGCAGGAAAGTCGGGAAAGGTAGCAATGTCGTTGCCGAAGATCGCACTGCTGTCAGTGAATCTCTCGCCAGCAATCTGCATTCCGTCACCAGAATCGCCTGCAAAACGTATTATCACCGAAGATAATTCGTGGAATTCGTGCATAATCTATGGGGTTGTTTATGAGCTTTGGCTGCGCTTGTTGGATTAACTTATAACCGTAATAATTATGTCAAACAAATGGACTTTGTCCTACGTTTATGCGGAAGTCATTAGTAAAATGCAAGAAAGTGTATGCGCTGAATAGATTTACTTATGGGTAGGGCGGGTTGGCTGTGGTGTCGGTCGAATTATTGCTCCTTTTAAGATAAATTCCTTTTGAACCGTACCAGAAAGCCGATACATCCATTAGTTCATAATACCATCTTGGAAAACTAACAGCCATGCCTACAGCCTCTCTTCTCCATCAACTTAAGTCCATGACCGTAGTCGTTGCGGACACCGGTGATTTCTCCACGATGCGCCAGTACGGGCCGCGCGATGCCACAACGAATCCCTCGCTCATTTACAGGGCTGTACTGAAGCCCGAGTATATGCCATTGCTTGAGGATGCTGTTGCCTCGACCGAGAAGGCGGGTACCGGCGATGTTCGTATCGATGCAGTGATAGATCATCTCTTAGTACTATTCGGTCTGGAGATACTTAAGATTGTACCCGGTCGAGTATCGACCGAGGTGGATGCACGCCTATCCTTCGACACCGAAGCGACCTTGGCGAAGGCCAGGCACCTGGTCCATCTCTACGAGATGCATGGGATTACTCGCGACCGTATATTAATCAAGATCGCCTCCACTTGGGAAGGCATCCAAGCCGCGCGCGTGCTTGAGAAGGAGGGTATCCATGTGAACCTTACCCTGCTCTTTTCCCTGGCGCAAGCCGCAGCAGCCGCCGATGCCAGGGCCACACTTATTTCGCCCTTTGTCGGGCGCATCCTCGACTATTACAAGAAGGACACGGGCCGCGACTACACACCTGCCGAGGACCCGGGCGTACTATCGGTCACCCAGATTTACCACTACTATAAGAAGCACGGAATAAAGACCGAGGTCATGGGTGCCAGCTTCCGCAACATTGGAGAAATCACCGAACTCGCGGGCTGTGACTTGCTCACCATCTCTCCCAATCTACTCGAAGAGCTGGCCAAGTCCACCGCTCCCCTGCCGCGCAAACTCGACCCCACTCGCTCTGGCGAAGCGTCCTCGCTAGGCCTCCTTCACCTCGATGAAAAGGCGTTTCGCTGGCAGCTAAACGACGACCCCATGGCCACTTCCAAGCTTGCAGAGGGTATACGACTCTTCGCCGCAGACACTGAGAAGCTCGAGGCCATTGTGGAGCAGGAGCTGGTGGGAGCGTAGATAAGCGTTCAGCTTTCAGCCATAGACAGCAACAGCCTCCGAATGGAGACGGCACGGTTGCATCGGGATATGATTATTTTGCCAAGATCTGCAATTGGCCAATTCTGGTATTTGTCCGAGAGGTATTGTATTTGCCATGTTAGCGCCAACGGTGCTTTCAGAAAGCTCTTAGCACATCATCGGCGACCTCTAAGATTCATCGTGTTTCCCGAGACTAGATAGTAGTCCTGCTATGAGCGCTGGAAGACACACGGGCAAGATACCCGCATGATACCCGCGCTACTTAGCCCTCCGGACTGCATGTATCCTGAGGGTTTCTCTATAAACACCGGTCTGAACTTCTACGGTTCTCAGAGCGTGCCTGTAGTTCCCGCCAGATAACCCACGGTGTTACTGGAGCGGCCCGACATCAGGTGCGGTTCACGTGATAGCCTCGAACGCTGCTTGGCGAAGGGTCTTTCGACGGCATTCATATTCACTCGTTGAGTTGATTTCTGCACTGTAATCGCCTGGTGCAGGTTCTGCATCTCCCACATGAACTGGCTGGAATAGGGTGCTTTCGTAATCGTGCCATTCATGCCACTTCGTAAGGCTGTCTTGATTACGCCCCGGTCGATGGTGAAAGCCATTATATACAAGCCGGTTTCCACAGGGTTTAGCTCGCGGATTTTCACCGTTGTCTCGATGCCGTTCATCCCGGACATGTGTATATCCATCAAGATGATATCATAGTACTCCCCACGTATTTGCTCTATCGCATCCTCCCCGCTACTCGCTACCGCGGCTTCAAAGCCCAACTTGCGACAGGCCGTGAGTGTTAACTTCTGGATAATCTGGCAGTCATCAACAATAAGTATTTTCATGGATGATGCAGTGGTTGGTAGCCTCCAGCGTTGTACGGTGTATTAGAAATTTAGTGCGTAAGCATCCTTTGTATAAGTCTATCGGGCGGAATTGTACGATCTTTAGTTATTTCTGTGGCTGTAGTTCATTCACAGGCGAGTCATCGCCTGCTCGCTCCTTCATGCATTCAACAGTTCATGCACTTTCCTTGCCAGGGATTCGGGCATGTAGGGTTTGGGCAAAAATTCGACACCGTTCTCTATCAACCCATTCTGGGTAATGGTTTCATTGGGATAGCCTGACATGAACAGGACCTTGAGTGATGGATGGGTTTTGTGCAATTGTTCGGCCATAGCCCGGCCACCCATCAGGGGCATAATAACATCGGAGACAACAAGCCGAATAACAGAACCCGTATGTTCCCTGGCCATGTTAAGAGCTATCTGCCCGTTCGCAGCGGAAAGCACTGTGTAACCCTGCGCCTCCAAAATACTGCAAGCCAGTAACCTCAGGTTGGGGTCGTCTTCTACTACCAGCACCGTTTCGGTTCCTCGTGCCAGTGGGCTGTTTTTCAGAAGATTATCTGCGCGTTTGGGTAATAGTTCTACGCGAGGGAAATAGATTTTTATGGTAGTACCCACTCCTACTTCGCTGGTGACGTCGATAGTGCCACCGGATTGTTTTACAATAGCCTGACAGGTAGCGAGACCCAGCCCCGTACCTTTGCCCTGGGGTTTCGTGGTAAAGAAGGCCTCAAACATGCGGGCCTTCACTTCCGGAGTCATACCAGTTCCTGTATCACGGACACTGAGCATAATAAAATCGCCCGCAGGTCCCCCATTCTGGGACAGTGGCGACACACGACTTGTAGCGATGACGAGTTTCCCTCCGTGGGGCATGGCATCGCGGGCATTCACAACGAGGTTCATCAACACCTGTCCCATATACCCTGTGTCTGCCTTAATGCAGCCGGCATCTATTTCGAGTTCCATGGTCATCTCTATATTCTCGCGAACCAGCCGCCGAAGCATTTTGTCGAGATTTGCCACGACGGTGTTTAGGTCGAGATTTGCAGGCAGCACCTTTTCTTTACGACTGAAGATAAGCAGTTGCTTGGTTAACCCTGCACCCTGTTCTGATGCCTCTCGTATGGACTGGGTGTAGCGCTGCAGTGGGCTGTCTGGCCTCAGTGCTTTTGATAGTATATCATTGTATCCCATGATGATACCCAGGATATTCCCGTAGTCATGAGCGACTCCTCCGGCAAGCTGCCCAAGCACGTCCATCTTTTGGCCTTCGATAAACTGAGCCTCCAGCCGGCGAGTCTCTGCACGAGATTCCACGTCAGCCATGGCACGGCGAACCGCGGGTACGAGCCGCGCGAGGCGACCCTTGAGAACGTAGTCAGTAGCTCCAGACCTCAAGGAGTCTATGGCTCGTTCTTCTCCGAGGGTACCTGAAACGAAGATAAAAGGTATCGACGGCCATCGTTGATGCGCAATTTGGGCAGCGGTTAAGCCATCAAAATACGGCAGGGAGAAGTCGGATAGGATTAAGTCAACACTGCCTTGTTCGAGCACGGAGACAAACTCATCATGCGTTTGCACGCAGGTGGTTGAGCAATTGATGCCATCTGCTTCGAGCGTGGATTGGACAAGCTCGGCATCATTGGGATCATCCTCCAGATGCAGGATGTGTAGTATGGCTTTCATAGAATGTGTAGTGTGGCTTTCATTGTAGTATTCTTTTGCTCTATTATCGCTATGGGAAGACAACCATACGGTTGAGGAGTGGCTTTGCATCCCTTCCGATAACAGGTGGTGGTTCATTAACTGCTACCCAGAAGACGCCTAGTAGCTTCACCGCTTTCATGAAATCGCCAAAGTCGACAGGTTTGACCACGTAGGCATTCACGCCGTGCGCATAGCATTCGATTAAATCCGGTGTTTCCCGGGACGATGTGAGAACTACGACGGGGATGACCTTTAGTTTGGCATCCGCTTTGATTATCTTGAGAACTTCCAGGCCGTCTATTTTTGGCATCTTCAGGTCGAGCAAGATGACCACGGGGTTTCCTGAGCTGCGCGATGCATAGTTTCCCCGGCAGAAGAGAAAATCGAGCGCCTCCTCCCCGTCCCGCGCGACCATAACTTGATTCGCCAGATTACTCGCTTCCAGCGCGGTGACTGTGAGCTCCTCGTCTCGTAGATCGTCTTCCACTAGAAGTATGTGTTGTATATTCATAGACCTGCTGATTACTGAGGGAGTGAAAACCAGAAGGTGGCTCCAGTATCCAATGCACCATCTGCCCACACTCGTCCGCCGTGTCGCAGGATAATACGCTGTACATTGGCCAGCCCGATACCTGTCCCCTCGAACTCCTCCTGGCTATGCAGGCGCTGGAAGACACCGAATAGCTTGCCGAGATACTTGGGATTAAACCCCGCACCATTATCACGCACAAAGAACGTAGTTTCGCCGCAATCCCCTGTCGTGCAGCCGATTTCAATGCAGGCATCATCCCGCTTGCCGGTGAACTTCACCGCATTGGATACGAGATTGACAAGGACCATGCTCAATAAAGCCCGGTCGCCACGTACTGTGGGGAGCGGCTGTATATTCCAGGAAATTTTTCGTGCCATGGTTTCTGGTGGGACATCGCGCACGGTCTCCCGTACCAACTCATTCATGTCTATAGTGTGTTTCTCCATCTCTGTTCGGCCTACGCGCGAGAAGACAATGAGATCATCTATCAATTTGCCCATGCGCTTGGCAGCCTTCGTTATTGTCGCCAAGTGGCGCTGGCTTTTTTCGGGAAGAATGGGGCCGGCATCCTTATGAAGTAGCTCCACAAAGCCTATGATATGACGGAGAGGGGCTCGTAAATCATGGGATACCGAGGAACTAAAGGTCTCCAGTTCCTTAATTACTGCCTGCAATTGCGCAGTGCGCTCGGTGACCCGTTGCTCGAGTTCGGCATTGAGCACCCGAATCTGTTCCTCGGCTCGCTTATGCTCCGTAATGTCCCGGGCCACTTTGGATGCGCCAACTACTTGGCCTGCCGAATCCTTGATGGGAGACACGGTTACAGAAACATCTATCCGCCTTCCATCTTTGGCCAGACGCACTGTCTCGAAATGAAGCACGTTTTCTCCATGCTTTATTTTTTCAATCATTCGGAGTTCCTCATCCATCTTCTCCGGAGGTATCAAGGGAAGGATGGAGCAGCCCACCATCTCATCCGCAGAGTACCCAAATAAATTCTCCGCCCCTGTGTTCCAGCTCAGGATCGTGCATTCTAAATCTTTTCCAATGATCGCGTCATCGGAGGACTCGACTATCGCTGCCAGGCGGGACGCTGTACGTTCCGTAAGTCTGCGTTGTGTGATGTCGCGGATGTTATACTGGATCAGCCTTTTCTGATCCACGAAGAAAGTGCTGCTTATGAACTCTACTTCAACGGTACCGCCACCTTTTGTCTCCAAGCGCAATCCCTCATAGCGAATTCGATCGGTGTGCTGTAACTCAATAAAGGCGCGTTTAAACTCTCCAGCACTTATGAATGGGCCAATCTCCCAGAGTTTCTTGTCCAATAACTCTTCCTGCGAATACCCGAGCATCACTTTAACGAATGCATTCGCATCGACGACTTGTCCTGAATCGGCATCAAGGATCAGGATGCCATCAAGTGCGGTTTCAAACAGCCGGCGATAGCTTATCTCGGAAGCCCTGATAGTCTCGGCAGTCGAAGCTTCTGCGCGCTCCGTGCGGATGTCAGCCAGATCGGACCTGGCCTCCGCCTGCATCGTACGCGTATTTGCTTGTACCGTGCGTATCTCAGCCAGATCGGATCTGGCCTCCGCTTGCATCGTTCGTGTATTTGCCTGCTGCGTGCGTATCTCGGCCAGATCGGACCTGGCCTCCGCCTCTATTGTACGTGTATTTGCCTCCTCGGTGCGTAAATTTGCGGCTTCCGTTCGCTCCTCGGCTTGTGCGACTAGACCGTTACGGGTGTCGTATTGCTCTTTTGTTGTGTCAATAACTTCGGCATCCATTGAGGTGGATTTCATACACAGCAGAATAGACCCAATTGACTGCCGTAGCTATGGGGTGAAACCCCACTGGGGTAACCCTAATTACCTTCGCGATCGAGTCGCTTTGCAAAGCGCAACTCGGTGACATTCGTCCCGCCTATGTCCAGGAGCTTGCTGGCTCCATCCGCCCGAAACCCACAGGCGGGATAAAAGGCACGGGCGGTGGTGTTCTCACTCAGAGCCCATACGACACAATACGTAAATCCCGCGCTGCGCAAACCAGCCTCTGCAGCAGTTAGTAACTGGCGGCCTATTCCCTTGTGCCAGCGCTCAGGAGCGAGGTAAATGGCATACACTTCGCCGACCGTAGTACTGTCCATATCCCCGTCACGGGCTCTCCCATACACTACCCAGCCACACATGACAGCCTCCGGGCCTTCCTTCTTCGTGAATACGAGCGTAGTTGCAGAAGTCCCTGCAAGCTGCTGCCGCCAGCTTGCCGTCCGTTGCTCCATCGAGATGGAGTCTAGAAATTCCCAGGTGAGGTATCCAGCATAGGCGGCCTTCCATGCCGCAATGTGAATGGCGGCAATGGCAGGTGCATCTTCTACAGTGGCACGGCGTATCATTTCATTTACAGGCAAGTGAAATGCACTGCCAATGGCAAGCATTGAGAGTGAAGGGAAGCAAACGGTGCATTTCGAAGTTGTTGGAATATCGCGGACAGCACAGGGACCCGTTGTAGAGCATTTTGAATACTCCGAGATATCTTACAAACGAGTCGTGTTTGATGCTTATGCACAATCCGCAACCTACACAAGTCGTGTATGTAGGTTGATGGCAGACATTGACCCTCACACAAGTCGCGTGCGTGACCCAAAGTCAGACTTTGATCCTCGCACAAGTCGTGTGCGTGACCCAAAGACAGTCTTGACCCTCTACAACAAGCAGGTGAGCCATAAATTTGTAAAAGGCACCGTACTCGTTTCAGGATGCTTGAGGTGAGTGCCCTATTTTGTTACTACCAATCCCATTGAGCCAGACAAAAGCAGTAAATACCACCAGCAGTCGCCGCCGCCGGCGATGGTATTTCGGCATCGCTGTAGCATTAGTATTGATTGGGCTTGGAGTGCTAGGCGTACAGCAGTGGCGGGAATTCGCCGCAAAGAATCAGGCGGCGCTACTGGCCACTATAGACGAAGCGATACGGGCTGGAGACTTTAGCAGAGCCTCCCAACTGCTAGCTGTCCCCCTCAAGGTAGCTCCAGAGGAAACGGCAGTGCTTGAGCGTGCCGCACAGCTTCTATCGCGGACCAATCCGAGGGAAGGCGTGGCCGTGTGGACAAAGCTGCGAAGCAGCGATCCTCATAATCTGGAATACGGGGTTGCTCTCGTATTGTGTCAGATTAAGTGCGGGGACCTTGAAGGGTCCCGCAAGGTATTAACCTCGTGGCCAACGAGCCAACAAAGAACCTCGGCCTATCATCGGGCTGGATTGGCGCATGCCTTTGCCTCGGGTGAGGCTGCTACGGCTCTAATGCATGCCAAAGCATTGGTATTGTTGAACCCCGATTCGGAACAGGATCGCTTCACTCTGGCACAGTTGCAGGCTGGTGAAACCGTGGGGCAACAAATGCTCTGGTCATTCGCAGATAACGAAGCGAGACGGTCCCAGGCGCTGCGACTTCTCGCGCAAGCGTATGTAAAAGCACAGGATAAACCACACTTGCAACAAGTGCTGACAAAAGCGCGTGAGCCGTGGGCTGACCGCGAACCCCACACGCTACTCTGGGCACTGGAAGCAGAGTCCCAAATGGAAGAGATAGTCAATCGTGCTGAGATTACGCGTCTCTGGGCGCTCGCGTACAACAATCCGCAAGCCCCTGTGTTCCAGCAACTTCTCCTATGGCTCAACCACACAAAGCAATCCACACTCATTTTCGATCTATTGGATGAATACCCGGTGGACAATATATGGGCACCACCCACCGGATTCCCCATGGTGGAGGCAGCTCTGATCGCTGGACGAGAAGAAACTGCCCGGCGCGCATTACTCTCGATGAGCTGGCCGGACTCGCAAGCTCTGCATCATTTCTGCCTGGCTCGGCTCCTCGATAGCTCTGAGCTGGGGAACTTATGGCTGGATAAAGCGGTCACAACTACTAACAGTCGACTGGCTCATCTGCGTTTACTACACATCGCAAGAGCTTGGGGTTGGCTCGACGGGGAGTATGCACTCACCCTCGCAATACTAGCCAACCACGAGACAATCCCCCTTGCAGAAATGGTACCGCTCATCACCGAAATCGAATCCCGTGGAAATACAGAAGCTCTCTACGCACTCTTCTCGAAGCTCCATGCCAGAACCCCAGACAATGCCATTCTACTCAACAATGCCGCCTATTACGGACTGCTGCTTAACAAACGCGAAGCCTTCGCCTGGGCACAGGAAGCGCATCGACAGAACCCCGAGAATAGCCAAATCGCTGCGACTATGGCCCTCGCCCAAGCACTGAATCGCGACTGGGATGCCGCGCAGCACACCATTGCCACCATAACTCATGCAGAGGATGCTCTTCTGCCCAAACTTTTACTCATGCACCAGCGACTCGAACCCATTCCCAGCACCATGCAAACCCTCGCAGAAAGCCTTCGCCTGCCAGAGGAGAGAAAACTGTTGGAGAGGGTATTTAACTAAGCCATGTTGCGCCTTCTTTCCCTACTGACTCTTCTATTGTTAGGCATCACCTGCCTGGATGGTGCCGTCGTCTCCTGGTGGCGCTTCGAATCGGACACGGACCCCTCCGTCTCGGCGCTGAGTAACCCAAATGAGATAACAACAGAGCCAGCAATGGTCTCCACGAATGCCGTTCTGGGCAACCAAGTACCCGACTTATTTAACAACTACGTGCCCGGAGCGAATGTACCGAACACAGCCAGCGTCCGTTCCTACATAAACGGTGGCGGCAACGACGGAATCTTTGGAACTGCGGGCTACTCGTCCACGCTGAATGTCAACAGCATCACCGTGGAGTTCTGGGTCCGTACTACGGAGAACGAGGCTGGCTTTGTTTCAAGAACCACAAACGCCGCCAATAGCGGTGAAACAGTCGGCGATCTACCGGATGGGTTCAAGATAGTGGATCCACAGAATGTCCGGGTGGAATTTAGAACATCCAGAATAGATGGATCAAACGTACAATATTCCACCATAACCAGCAACATCGCGGTCAATGACGGGGCCTGGCACTACATCGCCTATCGCTATGACACCACAACCAAAACAGGAAAACTCACTGTGGACTCCACCACATCATCACTCACGCTAGGTGGTGGACAACAACGAAGACTATGGTGGGGCGATACGTCTGCACAGCCCACCGTCAACGTAGGCTATCGACTGGACGGTAACCCAAATAATCAGACAGGCACCCTCGATGAACTTCGTTTCAGCGACACATCCGTGCCAGACAACGGGCTCTTGATTACTCCAGTGCCCGAGCCGGCGACGATAACCCTCGGCGTTCTCTTACTTGGCTGGTCAGCCGTGGATTACAGAAGACGGGCGCGCAAACGCAGCTAATGCATGGCTTGGCGGTCCAGAGCGTCTCTGGCAGGTAGCCAGACCGTCTCGGTCTGGTCGCTGGGGAGCCAGACGTCTCGCTGAGGCGCTGCTCTCTTGCCGGCTCTCGTCGTCGTATCGGGAGTATTCGTCTCGCCAGGGTAATCGGACGCGTTTCTGGTAGGTAGCCAGACCGTCTCGGTTTGTTTATTCCACAAACCACCATCTACTATCTACTGACTACTGACTACTGGCTACTTCCTTCCATCTGCCTTCCGCCTTCTGCCCCCTCACACAATCTTCAACTTCGGCAGGTCTTGCCCATCGACCAATCCGACGGGGTTGCCTTCAGCATCAATCGCGATCAGGTCGTTGACTGAGGATTTTTCGAATATCTTCAAAGCGTCCACTGCCAGCGAGTTGGCTGCGATGGTCTTCGGGTTGCACGTCATGTAGTCTGATGCTTTGCGGAGCAAGATATACTCATCCTTGAGGGAGGCTCTTCGGAAGTCGCCATCGGAGAATACGCCTGCGAGTTTTCCCGATGGGAGAGTTAGAGCGATGGTTCCGCATTTCGCATGGGTCATGGCGATGAGCGCGTCGCGTACCGAGGCAGTATCCGGGAGCGAGGCGAACCGGGCGCCAGTTCGCATAATCTCGGAGACCCGCAGAAGCAGTGCCTTGCCAAGACTTCCTGCCGGGTGGTAGCGCGCAAAGTCTTCGCGGCTGAATCCGCGTACGTCCAGATAAACCATCGCGAGCGCATCACCGAGCGCGAGGGCTGCAGTAGTGCTGGCTGTCGGAGCCAGACCCAGCGGGCAGGCTTCGCGCTCCGCATGGTAGAGGAGCACGTGATCCGAGTTCCTCGCCAGCGTGGATTCCCGCATCTGGGTTATCGCCACCGTGGTTACGCCGAGGCGCTTCACCAGCGCAATTACGCGAAGTAGTTCTTCAGTTTCCCCGCTATTACTAATCAGAAAAGCTACATCGCCCTCCACACACAATCCAAGGTCGCCATGCAGTGCCTGATTCGGGTCGAGGAACGTAGTCGGCACACCAGTGGAGTTAAACGTGCCCACCAGTTTTTGACAAACAGGAACGTTTTTCCCTACACCGGTAAATATAAGCTTATGCTTGGAAACGATGGCATCTTGGATGACTTCGATGACCGTCACGAATTCATCCGTGAGCCGGTCACTCGTCAAACGAATGGCTTCAGCTTCGAGATTGAAGCAGTGGCGTGCTTTTTCAAGTAGTGCTTTACGATCAAGATGCATTTTAGGTGTTTCCTTTTCGGCTTAAATCGCTTGATTAGCAGAATCCAGAGACAAGTTCACGTTTTATCGGCAATCATTATGGGCACCCGAATCCTTTCCTCATTCCTTCTCCTGTTTTTCTTCGCTCTCGGCCTGGGGCAGAGCGGCTGCACTGGTGGGAAATCACCGCTACCCAATGAAACCGATGACAGCTACTTCAAGAAGGGGCTGGAACTAATCCGCGAGGGCAGAAAGGATGAAGCACTCGGTTGTTTCCAGGAAGTCATAGACCGCCGCGAAAAAGGAGATGCTCCCGAGGCTCATCTGGAAGCAGGCCGCATTTACATGGATCAACTGAAGGACTCCATCTCTGCCATCTATCATTTCCGCAAGTATCTGGAAGTGAAACCAAACTCAGATAAGTCCGCACTCGTGCGCCAGCTCATTGAGACTGCCACCAAACAGTTTGCCGCCACACTGCCTGGACAGCCTGCGGTAGGAGATCCGGACAGAATCGACCTCATGGGTAGAATTGAGCAGCTCACCAGTGAAAACCTGGAACTCCGCAAACAATTAGGTGCCCTGGGGCGCAATCCCGCAGCGCTTCGACCCTCGGCGAGCAGTGCCGCCCCGGCTGCACCGAGGGACAGCGCCGCGGTGCCTACGTCTGCGCCCACTCCCCCACCCCGTACCACTGCCCCAGCGACAACTACCCGCCCGGCAACCACGACAAACCACCCGCCGCCACGCAGCTACGTAGTGCAGTCTGGAGATACGTTGAACAAGATAAGCCTGAAGGTTTATGGTAACCCGAATCGATGGAACGACATCTACCAGGCGAATCGCGATCAGCTCGCCAGCCCACACTCACTGAAGGTGGGCCAGACGTTGAAGATACCATAAACACGGCCCGCCCTCCCCAGTCTCTATTGCTGTAATTCCCACAAAGCCCAGTGTACTACTTCGACTATAATGCCACCGCACCGCTTCACCCGCTTGCGGCAGAGGCGTGGCAGGTGGCACAGATGCAACACTGGCACAACCCCGGTGGCCCATATGGAGCTGGAATGCGTGTACGCCAAGCGCTCGAGTCCGCCCGTGCGCAACTGGCGACCTTTCTCGAAGCTGACACGCCTGAATCCATCATATTTACCAGCGGTGCGACGGAGGGAAACAACGCGCTCTTCTCCCATGTGGCCCATAGTTCACCCGCAGACGCGCGGGTAATCGTTTCCGCTATCGAGCACCCGAGCGTCATGGAGGCAGCCAGGGCGAGTTTCCAAGATCGTATGGATATCCTGCCCGTTGACCCCAGCGGAGTCGTACGACTGGAGTCGCTGCGCTCGCTGGTGCGTAAGCAGACAGTACTCGTCTCGGTCATGGCGGCCAATAATGAGACCGGAGTCATCCAACCCTGGCGCGAGATGCACCAGCTCTGCCGCGGACTGGCAGTACCCTTCCATACTGATGCCAGCCAGTGGCTTGGGAAACTCCCGGCAGCGGGCTTGGGCTGGTGCGATTACGTAACCGGGTGCGGGCATAAGTTTGGCGGGCCGAAAGGCGTGGGGTTCATTAAGATTTCTGGCAATACAGCGCACGTGGACAGGCTTCCGTTCCACGGCTTTCGTGGCGGACCTCAGGAACACGGCTACCGCGCGGGCACGGAGAACTATCCCGCCATTAGCGCCATGCTCGCTGCTCTGGATAGCCGCGAGAAGTGGATGCAAGCCGGTGGTGCGGAAACACAAAGTGCATTGCACGATGTCTTTTCCCTCAAGTTACAAGCCGCCTTCCCCTCTGCCGTGCTGCACGGGGCCTACGCTGCGGGCCTGTGGAACACTTTTTCCCTGGCCATGCCGCTTGCACATAACACCCGGTGGGTCGCTCTCCTCGACAAAGCTGGCTTCGCAGTCTCCACTGGTGCCGCCTGTGCCACAGGCAAGACTGGGCCATCGCCTGTGCTCATAGCCATGGGAGTCCCAAATGAATGTGCGCAACGCACGATTCGGATCAGTGCAGGCTGGGACGCGACTGCCTCGGCTTATGAGAGTCTCCTCGAAGCCCTGCTCGCAATCCATGCCACACTCGCAGCGGATCCATCAGAGTCCTCAGTAGTGGATATCTAGCGATGCGTCTATCACAGCTCACGATACAGAATTTCAGAAACATCCCCTTGGCGGAGTTGGAGTTTCAAGGACTGCGCCACTTCTTTACCGGTGCCAATGGGGAAGGAAAAACGAATCTACTCGAAGCCATTGGGTTCGTGACAGCACTGCGCTCCTTTCGCACCAGCGAGCGTGCACCGCTCATTCGTTGGGGCGAAAGCAGTGCCAGTATCCGCTATGATATCGACCACGAGTCGCGAAAGGAATCCGTGGTGCGCCTCGACCTCCTCGCCAATCGTACCGATGCCCAACTCGACGGCGAAAAGCTCACCCGCTATGCCGACCTGGTGGGGCTGTTCCCCACCGTTTGCTTCTCCTCACAAGACATTCAGCTTCTGCGCGGGACCCCTGCCCTGCGTCGGCGCTTCATAGACCTTACTTTCTCCGCGGGCGATGCCACCTACTACCAGCACCTGCGGCGCTATCACCAAACCCTCACCGAGCGTAATGCCCTGCTTAAACAAGGGGCTGCTCCCAGTGTCCTTACCGCTTTCGAGCACACCCTTGCCGATGTCGGGGCGCCACTCATCGCACTCCGCCAGGATGGCATGAACCGGCTGCAGATGACCCTGGCTAGTGTTTACAAGTGCTTCTGCCCTGAATCCGAGTCGCCGATGCTCAACTACAAGTGCGACCTCCCCCTGACCTCTGCTGAGGCCCTCCACGCGCACTGGCAAAACCAGCGCCCCCGCGATCTCGCCCTGCAAACCACCTCCCGTGGCCCTCATCGCGACGACTTTATGCTCAATCTCTGCGGCAGGGATGCCCGCGATGCCGCCTCTGAAGGCCAACAACGCTCCCTCGTCCTCGCACTGCGCTTTGCCCAAGCCGCATGGCTCGAGCAGTGTACCGGCATAAAGCCCGCTCTTCTTCTGGATGACATTCTTGGCGAACTCGATCCCCCTCGCCGTTCCGCATTTTGGGCATCCGTTGACACAGGCGCACAAGTATTTGCCACTGGCACTTCAAACCCTACCGACGAAACAGGATGGACTCGCTGGACCGTGCAGCACGGTACATTTGCACGCACTGAATAACTTGCTTTAAATTGCGAAGCGCCCTACCCCACCTTCGTTCGTTTCAGTCCAGCAGCGAGGTCGGCAGTCTTCGCCCCGAGTTGGGCTAGTAGCGCCTCCTTATTACCTAAATTGTGCGCGATAACATTCACCAATGCGCTGCCGACCACCACACCGTCCGCCACGGCAGACACTCCAGCCACATGCTCGCGTGTCGAGATACCAAACCCCACCGCTACAGGCAGCACCGTATGCTTGTTTATCTCTGCGACAGCCGACGTCAGGTTCGTGGCCAGGGAAGCCCGCTCCCCGGTCACCCCTTCACGAGAAACATAGTAGATAAACCCGCTCGCAACGCCCGCAATAACACTCATGCGCTCCGGTGGCGTAGTGGGAGCAATAAGAAAGATCGTCTTCAAGTCCACCGCCTTGGCTGCAGTCAGCCAGTTTCCTGCCTCCTCGGGTGGCAAGTCCAGCACGAGCGCCCCATCCAGCCCGGCAGCCTTTGCCTCCGCAGCGTACGCAGTCTCGGTGCGTGCAAAAACCATGTTATAGTAAGTGTAGAAGAGAATCGGCGCCTCGGAAAACTTCCGGATATCCCGCACCAAGTCAAAAACCTGTGTCTGTGTGATACCCGCCTCCAGCGCACGCTGCGCCGCCAACTGATTCGCAATCCCATCCGCCAGGGGATCCGAGAATGGCACCCCCAGCTCCAGAATATCCACCCCATTAGCAAGCAGTGTCCGGCATATCTCAAGCGACGTTGCATAGTCCGGATCCCCGGCACACACATAAGCGATGAAACAAGCACGATCCTCAGCACGTGCACGGGCAAAAGTTTGGGCGATTCTATCCATGTCCCCCCAGCTTGCTAACTCTAGTGCGAAAAACAACATTGAAGTTAGCAGTTTATCTTCCTCCCCCCCATTCTTCCCATCTGCCTTCTCTAGCTGTGGGCTTTACCTGCCAATCAAAATAAAATACATTGCCCCTATGGTGTGGTACAGACTCCTGGTAATAGTATTTCTCTGGGCTGGTGCAGTCGCAGTGCATGCAGCAGGCGAAACCTTTGACAAGCTGGAGCTGAATGGAGTGGTCTATATCAAGGTACGTGTCACCGAAGTGACGCCTGAATCGGTAACTCTCTTTCACCAGAAGGGCGTGACAAAGCTGATGCTTGAGCAACTGAGCCCTGAATGGCAACAGCACTTCCACTACGACCCCGCCGCAGCTGCAGCGTATCGCGAGAAGCGGCTGTCCAGTCCATCCGCTGCACCAAAATCCCCCAGCTCGAAACCAGCTTCGGCAAGTGGTGCACGTGGGGCAGTAGCGAAGCCGCAAGCCACTCGCGCCAAGGACATGAGTACGGGGAGTCAGTTGATGGGGACGCTGTTGATGAAGTTTGGCACACCTCCAGAGATGGTCAAAGATGTGGATATGCGCGCCCGCTTTGGCGAACTGGATTTGGTGGTGAAGAATCAAGGAAGACGGCCCAGTTGCGCAATCTTTGCGGTGATTAGCGCGCTCGAGTTCCAGAACGCGCAGGCAGCTGGCAAGGCCGAGGCTCTCTCGGAAGAATACCTCATCTGGGCCACGCGCAAGTCTCTGGGGTTAACCGCGATGACGCAGTCCGCCGAAGATGAAGAGCTGGACGAAGACGCAGGCTTCACCCTTATCGAAGTAGTTCAGGCATTGCGCGCCTTCGGAGTGCCTTTGCGGGAACAGATGCCCAACTCCTTTGGCAAGAGCATGGCTGCGATTGCAGAGCCCTCGACAGAACTGATCGCCGAAGCCAGGAACCGTCGCACCGTTGCCGCCACACTTGTGACCGGGCGAGACAATGAAACAAAGATCGACAATATAATTCACACATTGAACACAAACACTCCAGTGGTAGCAGGAGTACTCTGGCCACCCAGCCGAGCTATAGCCAAAGTAGCACTGCTCAGCCAACAGGAACCACGCGTAGGCTATGCCCATGCCATCACATTGATAGGGTATCAGTGCAAGACTGGCAGGAAGGAAGATGTCGTCTTTATATTTAAAAACTCTTGGGGACGCCGCTGGGGATCCGGAGGCTATGGCTTTGCAACGTATGAGTATCTTCAAAACAATCTGCAGGATGCAGTGATATTAGAAGTCAGCCCACCGTCATAAATCTCGTTGATCCACCGGTGCATTTCGAAGTTGTTATAGTTCAATCCCAAATCCTGGATAGTTCGCCATTTTTACCAGCACACCTATCAGGAGCAAATTGCCTGCCGGGATCATCTCCTACCGAGCCGCGGAGGTCTGATCACCTCGCGCGATAGACTGATCACCCCGCGTGGAGGTCAGATCGCCCCGCGTGATAGGCTGATCACTTCGCGCGAACATCGGATCACACCGCGCGGAGGTCAGATCACCTCGCGCGATAGGCTGATCACTTCGCGCGAACATCGGATCACACCGCGCGGAGGTCAGATCACCTCGCGCGATAGACTGATCACCCCGCGTGGAGGTCAGATCGCCCCGCGTGATAGGCTGATCACTTCGCGCGAACATCGGATCACACCGCGCGGAGGTCTCCCCGGGTCCGTGTAAAATCATGACAGGACAACAATTTCGAAAAGCACTGTAGCTCCGGTAGCTTCACAGCTATAGCACAATTAACTCGCCAAAATTGTGAATGGAACCAAACTAATGGCATGCAGTCACTCAACGGCATGAACTCCATCGCATTCATTCAGGGTCTCGGAACATCTGAACTTTTCATCATCCTGATCATCGTTCTGGTGCTCTTCGGTGCCAAGCGCTTGCCTGAATTAGCCAAGGGCTTGGGAAAATCCGTCAAGGAATTCAAGAAAGCCACACAAGATGTGGAGGAAGACATCCGCACAGCGATGGATGAGAAGCCCGTGGTCAAGAACCCAACTTCTGACCAAAACTCGTCGAATACAGTAGCGAAGAATTAGGCTAAAGCGAGCGTCGTGGACTCGATTACGGCGCGCTCATCCGCGCTTGTTTCAGCAATGCGAGTTCCTCGGGCAACAGTCCTTTAAGAGAGATATCGTGTGTGAGTTCGTCTGCCTCGGACGTGCGCCCATTCGCAGTCAGTACCGAAGCAGCTACGACGCGGAATCGCTCTTGGGCTAGAGACCAGTCGATCTTTGTAGCGTCGATTACTTGCATGGCTTCCGCTGGCAGTCCATTGCGCAGGAGCGCGAGCGCGTAGGTAATGCGATGCGAGAGCATGAGCGGATTGGCTACACAGAGCTGCTCTGCCTCCGGTAAACGCTCGCTCAGGGCATCATTGCGCAAGAGCTTCACGTAGATTAAGTCGTTGAGCACGGCGGGGTCTTGGGGGTACTCTTCCCTCAACTTTAGCAGGGATTCCAGCAGTTCGGATGAGCTTCCCTGCGCGTAGGCGGAGCTGATGAGTAACTGGTAGGCGATGCGCTTCGTTGTAGGGAGTGCGGAAAGCCGTTCGAGCGCAGTTCTTGCCTGCCCGGTTAACCCGAGCTTCCCGGCGGCTTGCACTAAGAACCATAATTGCTCGGGATCATTTCTTGCGTAGCCAAGCGCCTGCTCCCAGAGCAAGTTGGCCTGCCGATAGTTGCCCAGTTGCCGTGCGACCCGTGCGAGGTAATAAACACGTAGATACTCCTCGAGTGGCAACCTATCGCGCTCGAGGAGTGTCCCCAGTTCGTTCATGCGGTTGAGCTCCATCAAGGAGTCGAAGTACAGCAGACAATAATCTTTCCGCTTCAGCGCCTCGGTTTCAGTAACTTGTGACACCAGCTCGGAGTAAAGACCTTCATCAAAGAGGACCCGCAGGAGCGCGAGCTTGTCCTCAACGTCGTTGATGTTGAACTCTCGCAGAATCAGCGGTACGACTTCCTCTTGTGGCTTCGTGCGCAAGTGTAACTGTAGGTGCCACAGAAGCAGCCGTTCATTGCGCGTGTCTTTCAACTGAGTCTCAGCGAGAGTCTCCAGTTCCGCAATCCGTCCGATAACGGATGCCCCACTATTTAGCAGATTCCGAATGGCTTCCGGCGCGCGCGCACGGTCTTCCCTGGCAATTTTCCAAAGAAGGGCTTCCGCCTTGCTACGAGCTGCCTCGTCGCCCACCAGGAGCACAGTTCGGTAATAGATAAAAGGAGCATCGGGCGAGGCATCATCGAGTTGCAGAATGGATTCCACGCACGCCAGTGCCTCCTCGTAGCGATGATTACCGGCAAGGTATTGCGCCTTCGCGGTGAGATACCCGGCAGAGCGAAACCCACTCGCGTCCAAATCTTTAATCAACGCTGCTGATTCCCGGTACTGCTTCATTCGATTATAACAGCGCAGCAGAGCCACCCGATCTTCAGGGTCCTGATTCGAATGCACTCCGGCTTGTATCCAGAAATCGACGGCAGCCTCAGGGTTTTGCATCTCCAGCAAACGGGCAACGGTACGGATGATCTCCAAATCTCCAGGCTGGAGCGCGTAGGCTGCCTGAGCCCGGGAAATCGCCTCGCTCCAGCGCTGCGGGTCTTCCGCAAGCACGAGCGCGGACTGCGAGAGACTCGTAGCACGCCAGCGCTTGAATCCTTTGTATCCGGCAAATGCCCCGACCAGGAGCAACACGCCTATAAGGCTCCACACCATTGGTCGATACGAACGAACCGGTGGCACTGGAGCATCCAAACTCATTGCAGCGAATTGTGGAGCACCGCCTTCGGCGAAACCGTCGGGCTATACAGACTATACGCCTCCACATCCAACTCCATTTGCCTACCCAGAAATTCCAGCAGAATACGCACCCGCCCTTTTGCCGGAATTACATGCTTCACCACGGCTGTGATATCGGTAAACGGCCCGCCAACCACTACCACTTCGCTACCGGGCATGAAGGGCGCCTCTGGAATCTCGTGGACCGCATCCTTGCCAACCGCCAAGAGCAGTGACTGCATTATTACGTCCGGAATACACGGAACTACCCCGCCATAATGGACTACGCCACGCACCCCATTCAAGGAAAGCAGATACCGGTACTGGTTCGAAAGATCACAGCGCACAAAAAGATACCCTGGAAATAGAGCCTCGTTAAAGCGCACTACCCCACGGCTGGTTCGTTTCTTATAGATTACCCGCGGTGCGAATACTTCTACCCCAATCACCTTACCGATGCTCTGCGCCGCAACCGCTTCCCGCTTCGGTCGCGTACAGATACAGTACCAGGCCACTTCTTGCTTTAGATTCAGCATGTATAGTTCTTAACGTAGCCTTCCTACTCGACTTTACAACACAACAGAACTGCCCTGCACGCATTTCATGTACGCTAGGTACATTGGCACAATGAGCACCTTGGTTCATTCACAATACGGCATGGTTTATGACCTTGCTCGAATTAAAATTCTGACTATGAAGAATGTCCCATAGACAAAGGTCCCCATAGTTCAAAGGATAGAACCGCGGTTTCCTAAACCGTTAATCCCAGTTCGAGTCTGGGTGGGGGCGCCATCTTGATTTCCCGCATTAACGCTGAGTATTACTCGTGCGTGGCATGGGCGACTCGCCCAAATTCGGGTTCTGTGATGATCGCGGGAAGACACACGGGCAATTGCCAGTGCCACTAAATTCCGTCCAACTTCGAGATGGATTGTATCCGTACCGGAGCTGATACAACGCCTTGCACCATTATCTCGTGCGACCTGGTGTGTCTTTCAGCTTATGCGTTCTTTCCCAATCAGTCGTGTGCATGTCGATCTATTTGTAGTTGATCCGCTCATATAATATTCCGAGACATGCTACGGTCACATCGTAGAGCATCTCGAATACTCCGTGATGCGTGTCCACGCCGTGGAAGGTGATCTCGAATACTCCGAGATGCGTGTCCACGCCGTGGAAGGAGATCTCGAATACTCCGATGTTGGATATTTCAACGCATACAATCCCTCTGGCGATCACCCGGAGCCTAAGACATCGCTTCGTCCATGGCCTATAAGGTCGAGGCCGCTTAGCGGTGGGCAAATTCACTCCAACAACATCGAGATTCACAGGTACCATAGCATGGCACACATTTCCGTTTGTCATAGCCGCCGTACAGTGCTAAGTTACGTTCTAACATGAAACCTATTCGCGTGCTCTGCTGGTTAATCTCTGCCTTTATACTCGTACTTGGCACCACCGCTATTAAGGCGCAGGAGCTTGCCGTAGGAAAGCCCTTGCCCGTCGAAGCTGGACTGATGTTCGACTACGAGGATGGGGGTTTCGTCAACCTGCGCATTGAGGAGAATCAATGGAAAGTCATCTTTTTAAACAAGGAAAAGCTCGTCATCGACCCTGCGTGGACAACTGCTGCCATCCGCTGGGACCTTAAGGGTAACACCAACGACAAATCCAAATCCGGTTTTATAAAAGGAGCTGGCCCCTTCCTGGTCTCCTCGCGCAATGTCAACCCACCTTACAGTTTTTGGGTCTATTTCTCTTTCGTTAATGCGGATGGCTCCATAAAGAAAGCTTTTCCTCGCAGCTTGATGCTTCCCGGCAAGGTTAAGTAGTCGACTGCCAACTGCAAACGGACGACTGCCTTTGTGCGAGTTTAACCCGTTGACAGACCTCAGCTCCCCGTCCTTTTTATTCGCATGTTAAAGCTACTTCAGAACGCGCTCATCGTAGCCCTTGGCGTTTTCCTTGCATCGTATCTACTCGATGGCATCCACTATGACAACAAACAAGCTCTGTTGCTGGTGGTTGTATTGTTGACGTTGTTTAATCTCTTTCTGCGACCGGTGTTGATTCTGTTCACGCTGCCGTTCGTAATTTTTACCCTTGGGCTCGGTGTATGGCTGATCAACTCGGTGCTCTTTTTTGTGGCAGGGCGGGCTGTCAGCGGATTTCATGTGGACAACTTCTGGGATGCTATCTGGGGAGCTCTCATAGTCAGCCTGACTACCATGATTGCCAATGGATTTCTAAATAAGAGCAAGACTGGCAGCACCAGTGGGCGCTTCAATTTCAACGTTCGGCTAAACCGCGGTGGCATGGCTCCAGGCCAGCAACCTGGGAACGCTACGCCGCGCAAGGCGCTGCGCAAGGATGACGATAAAGTCATCGATATTTAGACCGATAAGCATTGGGGTTTACCTACTGACTCTTCAACAGTGTCTTCTATGGACAGCTATGGCACAGAAGCAGGCGCAAGGGTCGCTGCCACTCCACGTATCTACATAATAATGGGAGTCTGTGGGTGCGGAAAAACCACCGTGGGCAGACTCCTGGCTACTCGCATTGGCGCACAGTTCGTCGACGCCGACGATTTCCATCCACCGGGTAATAGAGTAAAGCTCGGGAGTGGTATCCCATTGACTGATGAGGATCGCTGGCCTTGGTATGCGCGATTGCGAACGCTGATCGATGCTAATCTTGCCAGTGGTGGGAGTATCGTACTGGCTTGTTCCGCTCTAAAAGAGACGTATCGCAGAGTCCTTGACCCTAATTATGATCCCGCGGTGCGCTTCATCTGGCTCGCCGGAAGTTATGAGCTTATCGCCGAACGCATGGCTGCACGACAGGGTCACTTCATGCCAGCCAGCCTTCTGCAGAGTCAGTTTGCAACACTTGAACCACCACCATACGCCCTACGAGTAGAAGTGGGTCCAGTACCGGAACGGATTGTTGAGCAGATTGTGAGTCAGCCGTAGCTGTAGCGATCAGCCATCAGCGTTCAGAACCTTGTGCCTACAACCATGACGCCGCGAACTTCTATAAGTTCGCGGCGTCCCATGAATATCCCTCCCAAACAAATTGTTGGCTATACTGGTGCTACCATCGCTTGCTGTACGGCGGCGAGGAATGCCTCGCGATTAAAAGGTTTTGGCAGTGTGGCATGGGCGCCGAGTTCGCGCGCGGTTTCGAGATAAGCATCCGGCTCCATCCACCCACCCCCTGAAATAGCTAAGATTCGTATCTTGGGGAACTTCCTGCGCAGTTCTACAATGGTTTCTATCCCTTCCTTTTCAGGCATAATAATGTCCGTAATAAGCAGATCCACCGGGGCAAGCTGCACCATCTCTAATGCCTCCACCCCATTAACAGCCTGGGTAACACTATGACCCTCGGCTTCCAGCATCCTGCACATCATCGGTCGGAGCTGGTCATTGTCATCCGCAACAAGAATATTCATGGGGGCAGTGGCGGTTTTCATTCGATGGAGTCTGGTTGCAATGCCTGGTTAATATATAGTTTCGGCCTGTTATGGAAAAAATTAAGGAATATTTGGCATTTTTTTCCAGACTGGTATTTTAGCAGGCAGATTTGCTAAGGTATGCGCTCGAGCTCAGTACTTCGAGTCAGACAAAATTCAGATGAATTAAAAATGGACCTCAGTAGAACTACCATTCTGGTAACAGGCGGCGCAGGCTTTATAGGCAGCGCATTAATCTGGGCGCTTAATCAGCGCGGCATCGACCGAATTCTTGTCTCCGATTATCTGGACCAGAGCGAAAAGTGGAAGAATCTAGTGCCACTGCGCTTCATGGACTACATTGAGGCAGATATGCTAATGAAGCGCATTGAAGAGCGTCCGCAATCCCTAGTCGAAGTGGGGTGCGTACTCCACCTGGGGGCATGCTCCGCTACGACTGAGAAGAATGGGCGCTACCTTATCGACAATAATTTCGAGTATACAAAGCAGCTCTGTAACTGGACACTGAGCAAGAGTGCTCGCTTTGTTTATGCCTCAAGCGCTGCCACTTATGGCGATGGTGCGCAAGGTATGCTGGACGATGAGAACACTTTAGAGAAGCTACGCCCGCTGAATATGTATGGCTACTCGAAGCACCTCTTTGATTTGCACGCCCGTCGCCATGGATGGCTCTCCCGCATTGCAGGGATGAAGTACTTTAATGTCTTCGGACCAAATGAGGACCACAAGGATGATATGCGCAGTGTTGTCCACAAGGCATTTGGCCAAATCCGCGCAACGGGGCGCGTGCAACTCTTCAAGAGCTATCATCGGGACTATCCAGACGGTGGACAAAAGCGCGACTTTCTCTACGTCAAGGATGCCGTGGAGATGACACTTCATCTCGCCTCAACCCGCACCGCCAATGGGCTTTTCAATCTCGGAAGCGGAAAAGCCCATACATGGATCGATCTGGTGACACCGATTTTTGATGCCATGCAGATGCCGGCGAAAATTGATTTCATCGATATGCCCGAATCCCTCCGCGCCAAGTACCAGTACTTCACCGAAGCCACCATCGATAAACTACGCGCGTCCGGCTACACCCGCCCGATGACCAGTCTGGACGACGCAGTCATCGACTATGTGCGCAATTATCTTTCCAAGGGACAACATCTCGGTGATAGTTAACAGACGCGCGGCTTGCAGCAAGGTATATACCTGAGAGCTAGAACTCCTGCGTTCTAATACAATCACCAGCATCTTCCCAATTTTCCGTAGTTAAAACTGCCAAAGTTCTCCCCAGGACCAAGGCTCTCCCTAGAGCACTCTGCTTAGACAATGAATATACTCGTAACTGGAGCTGCGGGCCGGCTTGGCCGCCGCGTCTGCCGCGAATTAATGGATCAGGGTCACACCGTGCGTGGCACGGACATCACCGTAAATCCCAAGAGCCCTGTCCGCATCGATGTACAAAACATTCTGGACCGGGAAGTTTGCTATCGCCTCTGCGAAGGAATGGAAGTGGTCATCCACTTGGCCAACCATACGAATGAACATTATGGCACCCCTCAAAAGGTCTATGGGGAGAATATGGTCATGAATATGAACGTCTTTCAGGCCGCCGTGGATTGCGGGGTAAAGAAACTACTGTTCGCATCCAGTATCCAAGCCATATCTGGACGACGTCCGCTCTCTGAAACAATACCAAGTGAGATACCGTACTTTCCAATTGATGGCGATATGCCGGGCAACCCCGGCAACCCGTACGCACTGAGCAAAGTCCATGCGGAATCCCTGCTCCGGCACTTTGCAAAGATGCAAAAAATTTCAACCATCGCTATCCGTTACCCGGGCTTGGTTGGAAATTTAGCACGTATGGCGATGTACAACGACGGATCGAGTATCGTCGAATGGTCGCGCATCCACGGTACCACAGGAGACGAAGCGTTCGTGTTTCTTACACACAAGGAAGCAGCCCGCTTTACCCGAATATGTGTGGAGAAAGAGCTACCCGGCTACAATTGCTTCCTTCCCGCTTTCCGCGAACCCTACCTTTATAAGCGTACAGTGAGTGATTTGAAGACTCAGTTCTATCCCAGTGTTCCTTGGCGAAACGAATGCGGGGAGAACCCCACGTTTGCCAATCTCGCAGTACTGCAAGAGAAACTGGGTTGGTCGCCACCAGCTTTCGACATCACCGAGACGGATGATAGTCTGGGTTGGTGATTGCAAATTTCGCGAAGGGAGTAATAAGGGAAGCCATCAGCTCTTAGCTATAAGCTGTTAGTATTATGGTGGTAAGCGCGGCGGATTGGTGCGCTCTTTCAGGGCTTTGAAATATTTTTGGTTCGGGTTCCCAATGCATGCGCTGGAACTGGGTTCCCCCTCTGGGCCAAAGGTGGCCTTGGGTGCGGTTATATAAGATGCCATAGGTGAAACAAACTTCGCGATGCACTGCCACGGCATCCACCGTAATTCCAGCATTGGTCACCCGCCATTTGCCAATTAAGGATGATTAGATAGCGGACTGCATAAGCACGACGCTCGTGTTCCATCTCTAATACTTATCAGATAGTGCTTGTTTCAAGGCATCTTCCGGGTAGATTGTGTCGGCTGTCACTCACAGGCATCTCCACGACTATAAGAACTTGGTGCCGCTAACTGTCATTAATAATCTCATGAAACTCGCTCGAAAGCTATCTTCATTGTTTCTGTTTACAGTCTTAATTCTCCCGGTAGCTGCTGCCGTGAATCAAACTGGGACCGCAGGTAGCGGTCAGGCAGTTACAACTCAGGAGCAGCCTTATCTCGACCTAAACTATATCATCGCGCTTAACGGCATATTTCCAACAGAAGGCGGTGGAGGCGGGACCGGGTTAGGCAGTCCGTATATCGGAGAGATACGCCTATTCGCGGGAAACTTTGTGCCTGGTGGCTGGGCGCACTGTAATGGGGCCCTCCTGAATATTGCCTCAAACCCAGCGCTGTTCGCAATTCTTGGTACAACCTACGGTGGAAATGGCACTACAAACTTTGCCCTCCCTGATCTGCGCGGACGAATCCCAATAGGTGCTAGCGCCACGTATCCCCTAGGTACGGTAGTTGGCTCAGCCGCATATTCCATCTCTGCAGATCAGATGCCCAGCCATAGCCATACTACGCCAGGTGGAAACACAGGCTCAACAGGTGGATCCACTGCAATCAGTAATATGCAACCCTCGCTGGCACTTAACTTCCTTATAGCCACTCAGGGTATCTACGATACTATGAGCGAGGTGGTTATATTTGCAGGAAATTTTGCCCCTGGCGGCTGGGCTATCTGTCAGGGACAACTCTTGCCAATTGCCCAAAATGCAGCACTTTTCAGCAAAATCGGGACATCTTACGGCGGGAATGGAACCACCAATTTTGCGCTGCCAGACCTGCGTGGTAGAACGGCCATTGGCGCTGGTCAGGGTCCAGGGCTGACATCTCGCGTTATAGGTGAAATTATTGGAACTGAAAGCTTTACCCTTACAACGGGTCAACTCCCAGTCCACTCACACACCATACCCGCAGCAGGGTCCACCGGTACAACAGGCAGCAGTAATTCAGTGCCGAATATGCAACCATCCCTTGCGATGAATTGTATGATTCAACTCTTTGGCATTTTTCCTTCAAGCGGTAGTGGCTCCGCGCAGGAGAACTACATGGCTACAGTTACCTTCTTTGCTGGTTATCTGGTACCCGATAGCAACTGGGCTCCGGCAACAGGAAGCATTGTGTCCATATCGGAAAACGATGCGCTGTTTGCTATACTCGGCACTATGTATGGCGGTGATGGACAAAACACTTTCGCATACCCCGATACACGCGGGCGCGCCATTCGGGGGACGACTACGCCTGGAGGGACCTTGGGGCTCACCTCAGGAGTAGAAAGCTACACTCTCATTACCAGCAATCTGCCCTCTCACACCCATAGCCTGCCGGTATCTGATTCAATAGCGCCTGTGATCAGTGGGTGCCCGTCGAACATTACCGCCAACACTGCAAACGGTCAGGCCACTGCGACAGTCACATGGACCGCACCCACCGCATCCGATAATATCGCAGTCACCAGCTTTACCAGCACGCACAACTCTGGGGCAAGTTTTCCCGTAGGCACAACAACCGTGACTTATACCGCACTGGATGCAGCGGGCAACTCCAGCACCTGTAGCTTCACTGTCACGGTGGTTGACAACCAGGCACCGGTGATCAGCGGGTGCCCTTCGACTATTACAGCCAATACTTCGAATGGTCTCACCACCGCAACGGTCACATGGACCGCGCCTACCGCGTCCGATAATGTAGCTGTCTCCAGTTTTACCAGCACGCACAATTCCGGGGCAACCTTTTCTCTGGGAACCACGACGGTCACTTATACGGCCAGCGACGCTGCAGGCAACACCAGCACTTGCAGCTTTACGGTTACCGTCGTTGACAACCAAGCTCCAGTGTTCAGCGGGTGCCCTTCGAACATGACGGTCAACACTGCGAACGGCCTGTCCACAGCAACCGTCACATGGAGCGCACCTACCGCGTCGGATAATGTGGCAGTCACTAGCTCTTCCAGTACGCACAACTCCGGCGCAACATTCTCTCTGGGATCCACGACGGTCACTTATACAGCCAGCGATGCAGCGGGGAACTCCAGCACCTGCAGCTTTACGGTTACCGTGGTAGACGATCAAGCGCCAGTGATAAGTGGTTGCCCGTCGAACATGACAGTCAACACTGCGAACGGACTCGCCACAGCGACAGTCACCTGGACTGCACCCACCGCTTCCGATAACGTCGCGGTAACAAACCTTACCAGCACTCATAATTCCGGGGCAATCTTTCCTGCGGGAACCACTACGGTGACTTATACCGCTACAGATGCTGCGGCCAACTCCAGCACCTGTAGCTTCACGGTTACCGTCGTAGACGACCAGATGCCAGTGATCAGCGGATGCCCGACAGACATCAGTGTAGTAGTTGCTGCAGGCATTACCACTGCGACGGTTACCTGGAGCGTGCCAACGGCCTCAGATAATGTAGGGGTAACGAGTTTTATCAGCACGTATAACTCAGGCGCATCGTTCCCGCTCGGAACCACTACTGTTACCTATACCGCCGGAGATGCTGCAAACAATGAGGCCACCTGCTCATTCACCATTACAGTAGCTTCCCCGCCAGAAGGGGTTATATACGTGAATGCAATCGCTATCCAGGGTGGTGATGGGACTACATGGGGCACGGCATTCCGCAACCTCGCACCAGCGCTGACTGCGGCACAGAACTACGTAACCGCGCATCCTGGAATTAGTTTTGCACAGATATGGATTGCTGCTGGCACCTATAGTCCGGGGAATGCGGTAACGGATACGTTCACCGTTCCCGACAAAGTCATTCTCTTTGGCGGTTTTGCGGGCAATGAAATACAAGTGCCTCAGACACTCGATCCCGCTCATGTAACAATACTCGATGGCGGATCAGTCAATACGCATGTAGTTACAATTCCGGTGGCAAATAACGGAGTGGCAATCGACGGTGTGACAATCCAGAACGGCAAGGCCAATGGCGCCACAACTGTCACCAAGTGTGGTGGCGGATTGTACGCCACAAACGCCGTGGTAATCCTGTCGAATGTCGTTTTTAAAAATAACACCGCCGCTCTCTACGGAGGTGCTGCTTATTACAAGAATTGCAGCACCTATATTATGGATAGTACATTCACCACAAATACAGCCAGCTATCAAGGTGGTGGCGTGTACACAGAGAACACGGATATGCTTGTAGAAAACAGTACTTTCACTGGTAATAATGGTACCTATTTTGGCGGGGGACTAGCCACCAATGGGGGCTCAACGTGGGTATATAGTAGCACCTTCATAAATAACAAGGGCCCCCTAAATGGTGGTGGTATCTGGGGCTCAGGCACATTCACAGTGGAGAACAGTGTATTCAGTGGAAACACCACTACCCTCTACGGTGCAGGCGCATATCTTCAGAACGCTACAAACTTCTCCGTGAATAACTGTACCTTCATCTCCAACAGTGCAGGCACCGGTGGTCAGGGTGGTGGTTTCTCCAGCGATCGGAAAAGCACGGGGCAGATTCGCAATTCCATCTTCTGGAATAATGCAGCACAGAAGAACAAGCAGATTTATAATGTGAATCTCGGCTTTGTCACTGTTGCGAATAATCTAATTCAAGGTGCCTACAATCCTTCGACGGGTACAATTATTGTAGATCCCAAGCTTGATTCCAATGGCAGACCCACCAGTCTCACCCCAGCCAGTATCAACACTGGTGTCGGTGTGTTGACAGAGGATCGCGATGGCAATACTCGTAACCTGAACGAAATCGGTGCTTTCGCCAGACCGGCGATTGTCCAATAGCGAAGCCAGTATAATTTTAGTTTGTGCATTTACCCCGAAATACGAAGTTAAAAAAATCGTTTTGTGCAATCAGGCTTGATTAGAAGGATTTGAACAAAAATCGAATCCAACCCAATGCACAAAACGATGAAAGAGACGGAGCTATATATTCGGGCACTATTTGGAGGCTCGC
>JANRLC010000004.1:0-37511 GCA_033762955.1 Verrucomicrobiota bacterium
ATCGGGATGGGAATCACATGCGGTACGTATTCTTCTTCTGCCTTCTGCCATCTGCCTTTGCCCCTTGTGCCTCAAGAGCCAAAAAGCACGCCGGCGTGTTTCGCGATGGGAGTAACAAGGAGACTGGTTCGGCTTCTGCCTCCTGCCTTCTGCCTTCTGCCTTTCAGACTTTGTGCCTATGTGCCTTTGCACCTTTGTGCCTACCTTCCGACCCCTTGTTACTCCCATCGCGAAACTCGTCCACGAGTTAATGCTGCTGTAGGGGCGACACCGAGATTGATGAAAGACGGGTATCGCCCCTACAGGGCTCAATAAATAAAATAAAATCCATACCCAGGGCGGTGCCCTGGGCTCATGAGTGGTTGCGCCTTCGGCGCGGAATGTGTCCGTTGTGCCTTGGTATACGACAAACACAAACAGACGCCGAATAAGACTGGAATTAAACTTGCGATTTTAAACCAGTCTTTGGGTGTTTCTTACTGAGGTCTAGAGTCAACGAGGGCTCAAAAAGACACTAACCCTAAGGGTGATCCGGATTGCCCAACGGGGCAACACATACCAGCCCAGGGGGCAACCTTGGGAACAGGATCGAGGAAGGAAATGCGTTCTGAAGGAACGCCGTGTAGGTCGGGTGCGCTGAGAGACGACGCCCCGGTATGGGCATCATACACTATCGCTCCGAGCGAGGTCGCAGCCGTGAAGACCTACCCTGGGCATCGTCCCTTCGAGATATTTCATATCAGCGCTGCCAATCCTTTCGAATACCCGGGATTGACCCGCATCCGCTAATCGCTTTCATTAGCGATTCTTCATGAACAGGGTGTACCTCAAGACCTACGGTTGCCAGATGAACGAGCGCGATAGCGATGCGGTGGCTTCCATGCTGCGCGACCGGGGCTATAGCATCGTGGATGATGAGCACCAGGCGGATATTATCCTGCTCAATACCTGTGCTGTGCGCGACCAGGCGGAGCAGAAGGCGATTGGCAAGACGGGGTACCTGGCCAAGCGCAAGCGCAATGGCGAGAACCTCATTCTTGGTATTCTCGGCTGTATGGCTCAGAACCGTGGGGCAGAGCTGCTCGACCGTCTGCCCGATCTGGACCTGCTTGTAGGCACGCAGAAGTTCCACCGTGTCCCCGAGATGCTGGACCAGATCATCGCGAGCCAGAAGGGGCTGGGGCCACGCCCTTCCACCTTGGTTGAGCTGGATGCCGAAGAGGGCTCGCAGAACACCATCCGCACGCACATGCCGGATGAGCGCAAGGTCACGGCATTTGTCTCCATCATGCAGGGCTGCAACATGGCCTGCACCTTCTGCATTGTGCCGAAGACGCGCGGCGAGGAGCGCTGCCGACCGATTGCCGAGATTGTTGAGGAAGTTCGCGAACTCGCCGAGAAGGGCACACGCGAGATTATGCTGCTGGGCCAGATTGTCACCAGCTACGGGCGCGGTGTGATCCCGGGCGAGAATGGCAAGAGCCCCTTTGTGCAGCTCATCGAGGCCATTAGTGAAGTCCCGGGCATAGAGCGCATCCGCTTCACGTCGCCGCACCCGCGCGGGTTCAAGGAGGATTTGATCGAGGCCTTTGGCCGCCTGCCGAAGCTGATGCCCCAGGTGCATCTCCCCATGCAGAGCGGGTCTGACCGCGTGCTTAAGTTAATGAACCGGCCCTACTCCGCCGCCCGTTACAAGCAGATTGTGGACGACCTTCGCGCAGTGAACCCGGGAATCTTCTTCTCGACCGACATCATTGTCGGCTTCCCCGGCGAGACCGACGAGGACTTCGAGCAGACGCGCGTACTCTTCGACACCATCGGGTTCGATATGGCCTACATCTTTAAATACAGCATCCGCACGGGCACACCGGCAGCCGCGATGGGCGACCAGATTCCAGCAGAGGTAAAGGACCAGCGCAACGACGCGCTCCTGCAAATCCTCGAGAAACACTCTTTAGCGAATAACCTAAAAACCATCGGTACCGTACAGCAAGTCCTTGTCGAAGGGCTGGCACGCAAGGGCGGTGTCTATAATGGCCGCACCCCACCGGGGCGCAAAGTCCTCTTCGCGGGAAGCGAGCGCATCATCGGGCAAATCGTCCCCATCCGTATCGACAGTGCCACTGTAACGGTGCTCAATGGCGAGATGTTAATGGAGAATGGGGAAAGCAGTAGTCAGTAGATAGTGAATAGGGCTTTCGTTCTATTTGTCCTGTTTGTCCTTTTCGTCCTATTACATTTCCGCTGAGTCGCCGGCTCAGTTCCGGGAGTTTCCAGTTGCCGAGCTACCCACAGACTTCCCTATCCAGTAATATGGAGCCCAGAAGTGCCAGGCGAGGCCGCAGGAGGGTGGAGGATTGTCTCTTGTCGCCACGAGGGAAAGGCGATCATTGGGACGTAGCTTTCCTGCCCATTGACTGAGTGCGGCTACGTCCCCCGTTTCTCGCCAGGCTCGATATATTCTGGCATCTGCCGGAGGCATGAGTCCCGGCTCGAAGCCCGGGGCATAGTGCCACTTCTCATTGGGAAAGAGAAAGAAGAGATTATAGAACACGCGCATGTCTGTGGCATAGACCACACCCTCTGCACCGGGCAGCCACTGCGCGGTTTGCGGATCGTTCGTCATACTTGTGGCCAGCGCTATTGGTGTATTAAGCGAGAAGTGTTCGCGATACCTCCAGGCTCCAGCCGTGAGTGCGACGGCTGCGATGAGGAATCCGATCGGGGCGAGCTTCGCAGGTAGTTTTAAACGCGTCATCCACTCACCCAGTTCCGATGCCAACCAAAGTAAAAGACAGGGGAAGCCCCAGTCCACCCAGAAACGGGTCGCCTTGAAGCTGAGCAGCCAGCAAATCACTGTGAGCAGTAGGAGTGGGTTTAGCATTTGGCGGCCAAAGTTCCTCCAGTCTCGTATAACCGAGAGCAGCAGCCCGCACACCAAGAGGTAGTGCGTGCCTGCGTAGGGGCGCAGTTCCCCAGCCAGACCCGCGCCGGCTCCAGGTTCCAGGAGTGTCCAGTAGAGGTGCTTGAGTTGGTAGAAAAGGTAATCCACCGGGTGTCCCGTGAGACAGGCTCCGCTGATGACACCTGTCGCGATTAGTAGCGTAAACCACAATGCCCGCCGCCAGTTTGTCAGCCAGAACACAGTCAACGGCAGGGCGAAGAGATACCACGTACTGTGGCACCAGACGGCCAGCGCAACCAGCAAGGGGATAATCAGCAGCGCAGCGCGCGATGGGCGGTTCGTTGTCTGCCGTTGCCAGAGCAAGATGATGGTTAACGCCACTCCCATCGTGAGTAGAAGCGGTCGGCCAAGGAAGAGGCGGAGAAAGGAGCCCGGCTCCACCCATAAACCGATCGCGAGCGCGGCCAGCCACAGGACGGGTTTGCGGCTGAGCAGAACGGGCGGTAGCACAGCGACAAGGAACAGGGTAAACACGGAGAACTGCACGAGTGATGAGCCGTCCAGCCCCAGGGTGTTGTGTATTGTTCCTAGTACGGCATGCCAGCCCGGGTGGGAATCCATCTCCGGGTAAACGCCCTCGCGCATAACCAGAATCTCATGCCAGCTCCTGTCGGTGAGTGCCTTGCCCGCGTGGCGCAGGGCGTCGTCTGGAGGAAGGTACCCAAGTACAAAAACCCACGCTGCAACGAGCAGTAAGACGATACCCACTAGCGCGCCCAGTAGCACGGGGTGGCCGGGGCGATCATTCTCATAACCCGTGGTGGTCCCGTTGTGCGCTCTAGGGTCCTCGGGTTGTGGAGCTGGCATATCAGGCCGGGACAGAGGTGGCGCGCTTGTGCAAATGGGGTTACTCGAACTGCCGCTTGAAATCACCCAGTTGCGCACGGACGGCGGCCAGCTCATCTCTGATGCCGGTCATCTCTTCCTTCAGCGCGGAGAACTCCACTTTCAGGGTGGATAACTCCGTCTCCAGAGCGTTCTGCTTTTCCTTTTCGGCGAGGACTTCCAGTGTGGCAGGCTCCAGCCGGGGTTGAGCGGCAAGCATAGCCTCCGCAGGCACCTCAGGTTCGCCGCAGAAGAGATGGGCGTAGCGCACCTCCTTGCGACCGGGCTGGCGGGGCAGCACTTTAACGAAAGGGAACTCCATGCCGGAGATCAGGCTGTCGATAATCTCCTGCGCATGTTCTAAATCACGGAATGGGTAGAACCGCTCGCTCCGCCCACGCAGTTCGCCCACAGTTTGGAACCCGCGCAAAAGCAGCGTACAGAGAATCGCCATCTGCATCTGGTTGAGCGGGTACTTCTCCGCGAGGAAGTGCTTGTACTTCGGCACACGAGACCCCGACATGTCTACCCGCAACACCAGTTGCTTCTCCCTCATGGAGTCCAATGCGCGTGCAACGGTCTTCTCGTCGTACTCTACCACAGGGTCACGATTATTCTTCTGGTTACACGCTGCAACCAGACTGTTCAGCGTCAGTGGGTAGTACTCCGGCGTGGACATCTCCTTCTCAATCAAGCATCCCAGGACACGGGCTTCAGGCAAAGACAGTATAGTATTCATCCAAAGCTAGTGAAACGATACCCGTAAATCTCGCAAGGCTAAATGCCGAGAGGGGGAAGGCAGAAGGCAGAAGAGTAGTCAGTAGTCAGTAGTTAGTAGATAGTAGGGAAGGCAGAAGAAGTAGGCAGCTTGCGGTTTGCAGTTGGCCGTTTGCGACATCCCTCCCATTCTTCCCCTTCTTCGCATTCTTCCCATCTCTCCGCTCCACTCCCGCCCACCGCCCGCCCCCGCCCACTGCCTCCCCTACCCCTCCCACCGCAAACTGCAAACTTCCGCTGCATTTATCTTCAAAAAACACAAAAACTTCCGCATGATGCGCCGAATATGGCTACAACATTGCCCCTTTATGCAGGCGCTGACCCGGTGGTAATCATCGGTTCGGTCGCTTATGATACGATTGAAACGCCCTACGCTCATGGCGAGCGCATTCTGGGCGGGTCTGCCAGCTACGCGGCGCTTGCCGCCAGCTACTATGCCCCGGTGCGAATCGTGGGCGTGGTGGGCAATGATTTTGCGGCCAAGGATGAGGAGCGTCTTCGCGCACGGGGGATCGACCTCGACGGTTTACAACACGATGCAAGCGGGCCGACCTTTTACTGGGTGGGCAAGTACCATGAGAACTTTAACCGCCGCGACACTCTGGAGCTGCATCTGAATGTATTCGAGCGCTTCCGCCCTGAGCTGCCTTCGAATTACCGCTCCACACCATTTGTGCTTCTCGGTAACATCCACCCCGACCTTCAGGCGCATGTACTCGACCAGCTTGTTGCGAAAGATGTCTTCGTCCTCGCAGATACGATAGACTTCTGGATTAAGACCTCGGGCGAATCTCTCCACAAACTGATCCGCCGTGTCGATCTCTTTGTTATCAACGATAGCGAGTCCGAGCTCCTCACTGGCGAGAAGAATGTCTTCCTCGCCGGGCGCAAGCTCCTCGCCGATGGCCCGAAGAGCCTTATCATCAAGAAGGGTGAACACGGCGCACTGCTCTTCCACCAGGATGGCATCTTTGCCCTCCCTGCATTCCCAGTGACAGAACTTCGCGACCCCACGGGTGCGGGTGACTCCTTTGCCGGTGCGCTACTCGGCTACCTCGCGAGCCAGCACCGCAGCGACTTCGCCACCTTGAAGAAGGCCATGCTCTATGCCACAGTCACGGCGAGCCTGACGGTGGAAGCCTTCTCCTGCGACCGCCTGGAGTCTGCCGGCCCCGTAGAGATACAGCGCCGCCATGATGAGTTACACCGCATGATTTCCCTTTAACCCCTGCTCTCCTCAAATTCCCCATGAGCGAACTCGCGTTAACCATCCGTACCCTGGCGGAAGCCGCGCTCGCCGCTTCCCGGCAGCTTGCAGTCCTCTCTACTGACAGGAAGAATGCCGTGCTAACCACACTGGCATCACTACTTGAGAGCGAGACACCGGCGCTTCTCGCCGAGAACGCCAAGGACCTCGCCGCAGGCGAGGCGAATGGCCTCACCGCTGCACTGCTGGACCGCCTCCGGCTCTCCCAACAACGTCTCTCCCAGATGGCGGATGGCGTGCGACAAGTGGCCAGCCTGCCCGATCCCCTCGGAGAACTGCTCGAGACTACTACGCGCCCGAATGGCATCATTATCCGCAAAGTCCGGGTGCCCATCGGAGTAATCGGCATCATCTACGAAGCCCGGCCCAACGTGACCATCGACTGCGCCGCACTCTGCTTCAAGAGCGGGAACGCGGCCATCCTTCGCGGGGGGAAAGAGGCCGTACACTCAAACGCTGCACTCGCTGCCCTTGTGCGCCGTGCGCTGCGTCAGCATGGAGTGCCCGAGGACTGCGTACAGATCATTCCCACTACGGACCGCACTGCACTGGAGCATCTGCTAAAGCTCGATGACCTGGTGAACTGCATCATCCCCCGGGGTGGCGAGGCGCTGATCCGGTTCGTAGCGGAGCACGCAAGAATGCCTGTTATCAAGCACTACAAGGGCGTGTGTAATCTTTACATCCATCTTGGGACGGATGTGGAGATGGCTGTGGAAATCGCAATCAATGCCAAGTGCCAACGGCCCGGTGTGTGCAATGCCATTGAGAACCTCTTCGTCCATGAAGGCGCTGCGGAGCGCATCCTTCCCGTCGTGGCACGGGCACTCGTAGCCAAGGGCGTGGAACTGCGCGGAGATGCTGCAACGATCAGTCTGCTTACGAAGAAGGGCATACCCGTTGTGCCTGCCACAGAGGAAGATTATTTCGAGGAGTACCTCGCATTGATACTGGCGGTGAAGATTGTCCCCGATCTCTCCGCTGCGATCGACGCGGTGAACCACTACGGCTCACACCATAGCGATGCGATTCTTACCGGCGACGCCTATGCAGCCGAACGTTTCCTCAATGAAGTGGACTCCGCCACCGTTTACTGGAACGCCTCCACCCGCTTCACCGACGGCTACGAGTTCGGCTTTGGCGCAGAGATAGGCATCTCCACAGACAAGCTCCATGCCCGCGGCCCCATGGGTCTGCGAGAGCTTACCACATACAAGTTCACCATCACAGGCACCGGGCAAATCCGCGCATGAGGCGAGCGCTCGCAAGCATTCAAAGATTTGCCGCGAGCGCAAAGCCCGGAAAGTGGCGATGCATAGTGTGGGACAGACATTCTTGTCTGTCCTGGGCAGTCCTTCCGCCTCCTGCCTTTCCGACTCAGTGCCTTTGTGCCATTGGACCTCTGTGCCTACTCTTCTGCCTACCGCCCCCATGATTGAACTCATCCAGCAACTCCTTAACGGGCTGTCGCAGGGTGCGATCTACGCGCTGATTGCCCTGGGGTACACGATGGTCTTTGGAGTGCTGCGTTTTATCAACTTTGCCCATGGCGATAGCTTCATGCTCGGGGCGTTTGCCGGATACTATCTCGGCCCAAGGCTGTTAAGCTTGTTCGGCAATGGGCCATCGTACGCCGGTGCGCTGGCTGTGCTGTTCGCAGCCATGGTGATATGCGCCATGATCGGAGTAATCATCGAGAGACTGTGCTACCGGCCCTTGCGAGACAGGCCGAAGCTTACGGTCCTCATCACCGCCATCGGGGTCTCGCTTTTTCTGGAGAATGCGGGGCAATATGTCTTTGGCGCGGAACCCAAATCCTTTCCAGAGATCATCAACGACCGCGTGATCGAAATACCGGAACGCTGGGGAAGCCTGTCCTCGCTAACCATCACCATCTCGCAGGTGCTGGTGTTTGTCATAACGCTGGCACTGCTCATTGGGCTGAGGCACATTGTGTACAATACGAAGATGGGCATGGCCATGCGCGCGCTATCGTTTAACCCCACAGCCACATCGCTGATGGGGATAAACAACGATGCGGTCATCGCGTTCACTTTCGGTCTTGGCTCTGCGCTGGCCGGGGCTGCGGGGATTCTTATCTCCATCCAGCAACCCTCGATCGATCCGCTCATGGGGATTAATGCGGGGATAAAGGCATTCGTTGCCGCGGTGCTGGGTGGGATTGGCAACCTGAATGGGGCTGTCCTGGGCGGTATCATCATCGGCATGGTCGAGGCGTTGGTTGTCGGATACGTCAGCCCCACCTATCGCGACCCGATCGTCTTCGGTGTGCTAATCCTTATCCTGGTATTCAAGCCCACCGGCCTGTTGGGCAAAGCGGAAAGGGAGAAAGTCTAGCCGATGAATACGCTGCGAGCTTATCTCTACCTGGCACTTACGCTGATCGGCTGCGCGGTCTTCTCTTACGCGCTCTCGGGCTCGGCGGAGCCGCAGATACCTGCGCTGAATCCCTACTATTACGACATTCTCATCGGTATCGGCATCAACATCATCCTCGCAGTCAGCCTGAATCTGGTGAATGGGCATACGGGGCAGTTCTCTCTCGGTCATGCGGGGTTCATGGCCATCGGTGCGTACGCCTCGTCCTGGGTTACCCTGGCTCTGGCAGCACGGATAGGCACCGGTGGTGTCTCTGTCCCTATTTTTGCCATCGGGCTTACCGCGGGTGGGCTGGGTGCGGCCATGGCCGGGCTGGCGGTGGGTCTGCCTTCGCTGCGACTGCGCGGCGACTACCTTGCGATAGTGACTCTGGGCTTCAACGAAATCATCAAGGGAATAATCCAAAACTGCGAACCACTCGGTGCCCAGCGCGGACTCGGGGGCATGGTGCAGTACACGTCATTATTCTGGGTCTTCGCCTTCGTGGCCATCAGCATCTTCGTAATTTATAACCTCGTGGAGTCCACCTACGGGCGCGGATTCCTCGCCGTGCGCGACGATGAGATTGCGGCCGAGGCGATGGGCATCAACACCACAAAATACAAAGTGCTCGCCTTCGTGATCGCGGCATTCTTCGCAGGATTGGCAGGCGCACTCTATGCACATTTCAAGCAATTCATCCACCCCGAGGGCTTCAATTTTATGCGGTCCATGGACATCGTGGTAATGGTTATCCTCGGCGGCATGGGCAGCACCCTCGGCGTTTGTGTTGCCGCTGTACTGCTGACTCTTGCCCCCGAACTGCTGCGCTACCTCTCGCATGTAGAGTCACTGCCACTCTGGTTTACACACATCTGCGAGAACCGGATGATCTTTTACTCCATACTCCTGATTGTTCTCATGCTGGCGAGGCCCCAGGGATTATTCGGCGGGATAAATCTTAAGAAGACGCCATGAGTGCCCTGCTACAAATAGACCGCGTGACGGTGCAGTTTGGCGGATTAAAGGCCGTGCAGGATCTGTCGTTTCACGTGGGGGCCAATGAACTCGTAGGACTAATTGGACCGAACGGTGCCGGGAAAACCACGGTGTTTAATTTGATTACCGGCGTCTATCAACCGAATGAAGGCGATATCAACTTCTCCGGCAAGTCTGTACTCGGCCTGCGTCCATGCCGGATCACTGGCCAGGGGATTGCCCGCACCTTTCAGAACATCCGCCTGTTCAAGTCGCTCTCCGTATTTGATAATGTGCGCGCCGCATGTAACATGCATCTGGACCACGGCATATCGCACGCGCTCTTCAAGGGGCCAAAGGTACGGCGCGAGGAGGTGGCCATCGAGGCCAGAGTTATGGAACTACTTGGAATCTTCGGCCTCGCTGGCATGTGCGAGCAGTCCTGCACCAGCCTCGCCTACGGCGACCAGCGTCGACTCGAGATTGTGCGCGCTCTCGCCACAGAGCCGAAGCTCCTGCTCCTGGATGAACCTGCCGCCGGGATGAACCCGACCGAGAAACTGGATCTCATGAAGCTCATCCGTTTCACCCAGGAGAAATTCGGCCTCGCAGTACTCCTGGTAGAGCACGACATGACAGTGGTCATGGGCATCTGCCAGCGCATCGTAGTACTGGACTATGGGAAGAAGATTGCCGAGGGCGTTCCCTCCGCCATTCGCGAAAACCCGGATGTTATAAAGGCCTATCTGGGCAGTTGAGTGAATCCGTTCTCACCCCAATGTTTACCCATTAATGAACCCTCTGCCATGCTGGAAATAATCGACCTCAAGGTAAACTACGGCTCGATCACCGCGCTCCACGGCATCTCACTAAAGGTCGCACAAGGCAGCATAGTCACCCTCATCGGCGCGAATGGAGCAGGCAAAACCACCACGCTCCGTGCTATCTCCGGCCTGGTCAAAGCGGTCTCTGGCACCATACGCTTTGATGGCAAAGCTATAACCAATCTCCCCGCCCACCAGATCGTCGCTCACGGCGTGGTGCACTCGCCTGAAGGGCGCATGGTCTTTGCGAACCTCACCGTAATGGAGAATCTCCAGATGGGTGCCTACCTGCGCAAAGACAAGGCAGGCATAGCAAAAGACTTCGAGTATGTCTTCAGTGTTTTCCCTCGCTTGAAAGAACGTGCGGAACAGATTGCCGGCACTCTAAGCGGAGGCGAACAGCAGATGCTCGCCATAGGGCGCGCACTGATGAGCCAACCGAAATGCCTCATGCTCGATGAGCCTTCGCTCGGTATCGCACCCATCCTGGTCAAGACCATCTTCGAGAAGATCGTGGAAATCAACCGCGAGCTGGGCATGACCATCCTCCTCGTCGAGCAGAACGCCCACCTCGCCCTCGAGATAGCCCATCATGGCTATGTTCTGGAAACAGGACGCGTCATCCTCGATGATTGCTCCGCCACACTCCGGCAGAATCAGCGGGTGAAGGATTCGTATCTGGGCGGTGGGTAGAGGCGCCAGAACCCAGCAATACCCGCATAAACGAAAAGACCCGCGGATTGGTCCGCGGGTCAAAATTGGGTGCAGGGGTAGGATTTGAACCTACGACCTTCAGGTTATGAGCCTGACGAGCTACCGGGCTGCTCCACCCTGCAATTTAGGTGAAGTGCAGAAAGTAAGGGTTCTGCGGCGTTGTACAAGCATTATTTTTATAGATTTCCAAAGGCTCTCGAACTACGTCGACAGTACTCATTCATCACCCGACAGAACAGAAGCTAAACGCTGGCCTGACTATGCCAGCGCACGCACCCCGCGTAGATACCCTCGACCGTCAATGTGTCTGCGTAGCGGAGCTGGGAGCGCAGGGTTTCCGGTAGAAATTTGGCCGTGCCACCCGTGGCAAGAATGCAGGCAGGCTGGATACCGGAACGCGCCATCTCATCTGAAACCCAGGCAATTAATCCCCCAATCATCCCTGCAAATCCTGCGGCACTGCCCTGCTTCATCTGGTCAACCGTGTTGCGCCCCAGTCCTGGCGGTGTCCTCAAATCGCTGGGATCGAGCAGAGGGAGTTGCGCGGTTTTCTCATGCATGTAGCTGGCCATGATCGCAAGCCCGGGTGCAATCAGCCCGCCTTCATAACCCCGCTCACTGATCCAGTCGCATGTCACCGCCGTGCCCATGTCGAGTACGATGGAGGGCAACGGGTGGTAGAACTTCGCGGCGAGACCCGCGGCAATGCGGTCCTGCCCGACCGTTCTGGGCTCATCCACCAGCAGGGGCAAATCCGGGCAGTGTTGCCAAGTGAGTTGAAAAACAGGTAGCGTACATCCCATACTTGCAAGGGCGGCACGCAGTGCTGCCGTGGCAACGGGTACCACCGAGGAAAACGCCAGTCCATCAAGCCTCTCCGCCGCTAGTGCGTTAACCAAGTCGGGCAACTGCGCAGCAAGCTGAGCAGTGGGAATATCCGCGATGGGCATCACCGTAGGCGGACACTCCAGTGATAGCCCGGGACCATGCACGAACGCCGGATGAGTGCTAGTATTGCCAATATCGAGGCAGAGCAAACGCATCCCTCACTTCGTACTCGCCCGCACCAAAGGGGGCAAAAGAAATCGTCCATGCTGTGCAGCCTGATTGTACTGCCATTCACCATTCTCCGTTCTCCATTGATTGTCTCGCTTTCTGCATAGGTAACTCTTGTATAGATTGCACCGCGGGCAAATGCGGCTAGGCTTGGTTCGATTAATGCCATGCGAGTAACCCGAAACACACGACCACGCCACCGAGTGCGCGTACCACTCTCCGTCGTACTTGCACAGCTTTCTGTTCGGGCAGCACAGCACACACTGACGCTTCAGTCCATTGTAGTCGCATTACATGGGCGCAGCTATTTGGTATTGGTCGCCCTGCTCGCACTACCCTTCTGCTGTCCGATACCACTCATGGGGTTATCCTCGCCCTTCGGAATTGCCATCGCCTACATCGGATTGCACTTGTCAATAAGTGAGCGAGTCTATCTCTCGCGCAGGCTCCGGCGCATAGAAGTACCGTCGCGGTTCTTTCCGGCGCTCATACGCGGTGCAGGCAAGCTGCTTGCATGGCTGGAGAAAGTGATCCGCCCACGGGCGTTCTGGGTGGGAGAACAGTGGTTTGTACAGCGTGCAACCGGTGTGGCTATTTGTATCAGTGGGCTTCTGCTCATGCTCCCGCTGCCAATACCTTTCTCCAATAGCGTACCTGCCATAGCCATAGTGATTCTGGCACTGTCCCGCGCTGAAGATGACGGCATCGGATTACTCGTGGGCGGGTTGCTCTTTCTGTTCTCCCTCGGTTTCTTCATTTTACTCGGTCTGGGCAGCGCAGAGATTTATGACCGCGTTCTACAGTGGTGGTGAGCGGGGCAGCAAGGCAGAGATAGTAGAAGGAAGAAGGCAGAGTAGTCAGTAGTCAGTAGTTAGTAGTTAGTAGAAAGGCAGAGGTCGGTTCGGTTCGGCTGCCATCTTAAATCTGCCTTCTGCCTTCCGCCTTCTGTCATCTTAAATCTGCAATCTGCCATCTTAAATCCGCCTTCTGCCTTCCGCCTTCTGCCACCCTACCCAAGGCAACGGATGGTCATCTCACGCATGACTTCTTCGGGCTCTTTTGGTCGCTCGATTAGCTCGGTGAAGGCTCGCAGAAAATCGGCCTCGTAGCTTATGAGTTTCTTCAGGGTGTGAAGCCGGGCGGACTGGGCCAGACGTCCGAGGTACCAGGGGTTCTGGCTAAACACATTCAAGCTGCTCTTTTCTACGTCCCCGGCAAAGTGGTGCGCGTAGGTGCGCGCTGCTTTGTCGAGGGATTGCTGGTTGATACTGGAGCCAATCTCCCCGGCATCGATCAAGACCCGTAGTTGCAGCAGCAGGCGATTGCGGTTCTGCAAATTGGTCAGTAGCGGGCGCGCATCATGCCCGGCGAAGAAGTGCCGTTTCATGGCATCCAGTGCCCAATCAAGTCTGCCACTGAAGAAGGCTTCCGCTGATTCGAAAAAGTCTCCCTCGCCAAAGGTCGGGACCATGGCGGTGACGAGGGCTTCGCTAATGGGTTTCTTCTCGTCGCCCATGTAAGTGGCCAGCTTGTTCATCTCCTCCACGGCGAGTCGGGAGTTCCCGTTTATCCTACCGGCTAGAAAGGCCGCTGCGTCTGGAGTGATAGTCACTCCCAGTGCGCGGGCTTCCTCGCTAATGAGCGCCATCACGGCGGCTCCGGTGTCATCCTTTTTGCCAGACTCGCCAGCGAGGCGCACATCGCCGTGCTCGTTGAACCACTTGAATGCTGTCTTGCGCCTGTCCACCGGACAAGCCGTGATGAGTACGCCAACCTGAAGCGGGTTCACATTGGCCAGTGTTTTCTGGAGTTCAACCAAGGCGGTAGCGGTGCCTTCGGCGCGGCCAGTGATGCTGTCCCCGAGGAATGTCACATCCTTGAACCACACTACTTTTCGGTCGCCGAACATGGGCATCGTCTGCACTGCGCTGCAAAAGCGGTCTATGGCATTCTGCACTTCAGATACATTCCCCGCTGCGCCGTTGACAATCTCCCGCCCAAAGTCATCGGTGATGCCCTCATTGAGCTGTTCCCAGAGGGCCTTGCCCATGCGCCCGACGATGAAGTCATCCGGTCCACATACGAGAATGAAACGAGGTGTAGCTGCCATGATGGTGAAAAGCGGTTAAGACTAGATGGCTTAAGCACTCACTAATCCAGCGTCAAACACTCCACGAACTCCTTTTTCTCCTCATACTTGCGCAGCTTCCGGCGGAGAAAGTCCAGCGCCCCGTTTACAGCGCGTTCCTTCACTTGGAGCCGGTTGCCGGGGCTGGCAATCTTGTGCGACCACACGCCGAAGGGAGAGGAGAGACCGATGTGGACGGTGCCTACGGGGTTCGCCTCTGTGCCTCCACCAGGTCCGGCGAATCCGCTGATTGAGAGGGCGTAGTCTGCACCAAATTTCTCCGCCAAGCCAATCGCCATCGCGACAGCGCATTCCCCACTCACCGCTCCGTGCTGCTGGATCATACAGTCCGGCACATCGAGCACCTGCTCCTTAATTTCATTAGTGTAGCACACCAGCCCGCCCATAAAGACCTTTGAGGCTCCGGGTATGTCTGTAAATGCGCTGCTAAGCAGACCGCCGGTACATGATTCAGCGACCGCCAGTGTGCGGTCATTGGCACGGAGAAGGTTCAGGATGATCTCGGGCAGCTCGCGGTCACCGTAGTCCACAAAGTCCTCGGCAAGCACGGCTTTCATCTCGGATCCGATGGTTTCCAGCTCCTGCCAACTCAGTGAGTGCCCGTAAGCACTGAGCCGCACATCCACCGCGCCCATGTGTGCGCAGTAGGCCACGGAGAGGCGCCCCGGGTAGCGATCGATGATGGGCTTAAGATTCGTCTCCAACTGGGACTCGCCGATCCCATGCGTGCGCAGTTGTAGATAGGCTGGAATCTCCTCCGCAAGGCCCTCGATTTTCAACCGGGGAAGGACCTGGTCCCGCCACATTGGCTGCAACTCATTGACAGGCCCCGGCAGCATGATGAGCACCTTCTGCCCATCGCGCAGCCACTGCCCGGGTGCGGTACCAAAACGGTTCGGTATGGCTTCCGCTCCCTCGATGAGATAACACTGCTTGAGATTATTGGCGGTTGGTTTGCGGTTGAAGCGCTCGAAACGCTCACGCAGAGCCACCTCGGAAGGCATGTCATGCACGAGCTTTCTACCGAGACAGGCCGCAATGGTCTCCCGGGTGAGATCGTCATCCGTGGGCCCGAGCCCGCCCGTGGTGATGAGGATATCCGCATCCTTCCAGCAAGAAAGAAAGCCGTCGCGAATCTCCTCCGGGGCGTCACGCAAGACCAGCGCGCGCCGCAGTGGCAGGCCAAATTGTGCCAGTTCACGACCAAGATAAACCAGGTGTGCATTGGCACGAATACCAAGAAGTAACTCGTCTCCGAGCGAAAGGGTATCTACTTTGTAAAGGGTGCTCATGAGTTTACGTGTAATTCGATTAGGGTTGGACCAGTGGCCTGTGGACTGCTCTTGCCAGAGTTATGTGACATCGCTGTTACGGTATTCACCAAATAGTGAGCCGTCTTGCGAGTACCAAAACTTCCTTTAATCTAGTCCCTAATAGCAGAAATGCCAAATACCGACCGCAGTAAAGTCATGGAGAAAGTGCGGAGCCTCCCGCACACGCCCGGTGTCTATATGATGAAGGACCGCCTCGGCTCCGTGCTTTACGTGGGCAAGGCAAAGGATATCAAGCGCCGGGTGTCGAGTTACTTTCGCGACTCCAATCGCATGCGCCTCTCGCAACCGAAGGTGGTGGCCATGATCCCCCTCATCTTCGATTTGGAGATCATCGAGGTGCGCTCGGAGACGGAAGCGCTCATTCTCGAAGGCAAACTCATCAAGCAGTTCAAACCGCGTTATAATACCTCATTCATCGACGACAAGCGGTTCCTCCTCGTGCGTCTTGATGAGTACGCCATCCTACCCCGCTTCCGGCTCTGCCGCGTTCAGGCGGATGAACGCTCGCGCTATTTCGGCCCGTTCGCCCATAGCTCCCTGCTGCGCCGCACTCTCGCAGAGATGCGCAAACGCTACGGCATACTCCTGGGCGATGCCCACCCGGAACTGCAACCGGACGGGACCTGGAAGCTCTATGACGATATTCGCAATGAGCTCTACGGCCACGTAAACACCGTCACCCCCGAGCAGTACCATGAGCGTGTCCGCCAGGCCGCAGTCTTCCTCGAAGGCAAGTCCCGCGAATGGCTCGAGGAGCTGCGTGCAGAGATGATGAAGGCTGCCGAAACCCGCGACTATGAGCGCGCGGCCGGCTATAGGGACATGCTTCAAGCCCTTGAGAAAACCCTCACCCCCACGCGCAAGTTTGCCCGCGACCCGATGCTGCACGTACCCTCGGCAGACGCGCTTAACCGTCTGCGCGAGGCACTCGGTTGCGAGCATGCCATCGGGATCATCGAGTGTTTCGACATCTCCCATATATCCGGGACTTTCTGCGTAGCCTCCATGGTACGCTTCGTCGGTGGGCAGCCTGACAAGAGTGGCTACCGGCGGTTTAAGATACAGACTTTCACCGGCAACGACGATTTCCGGGCCATGCACGAAGTGGTGGGCCGTCGCTACACCCGGCTCAAGGAGGAGAACCGCACCTTCCCCGACCTCGTGATTATCGATGGCGGTGTCGGCCAGGTGAGTGCTGCACTGGAAGCCTTCGCCGAGGCGAAGCTGGAGCCCCCACTATTGATTGGCCTGGCAAAGCGGGAGGAAACCATCATCTTCCCCTCCCCTCGCCCACCGCTAAAACTACCACACCACGATGCAGCCCTGCAACTGCTCCAACGCGTGCGCGACGAAGCCCACCGCTTTGCGAATACCTTCAACGCAGAACTCCGCTCCAAGCGTTTGCGTGAATCCATCCTCGACGACTTCGAGGGGCTTGGCCCTGTGCGCAGAGCCGCGCTACTCGACCACTTCAAGACTATAGACTCCCTGCGCCGTGCCAGTCTGGAGCAGCTTCAGGAAGTGGACGGCATCGGCCCCATTCTCGCCGGGCAATTGCGTGGCTTTCTAAACGCAGCCACACCGGGGGACGGCACGGAAGCTGGCATCGAACGTTCGGAGATGGTTTTCCCAACAACGCCCTCGATTCAGGACACCCAAGCTTGAATCGAGTCCTGGTCGGATAATGCTGGTGTTCTCCAGGTGGTTGTTCGTAGCTTTCTGGGAGTTCGCACTCTATGTGCCATGACTTATGATGATGCCTTTGCGGTGGGTCTATCAGCACTGATTCGGTATCCCTACAACTTCGCGATTCATTACCCCGAGGCAGTGCATCTCGAAGTTCTTGCACTTACGGCATCTTCAGACAACCTGAAGTCAGCACGAAAACAAAGAGAATAGCACCGTGCAGCGACTTGCAGAAGTTTGCGAAGGTAGCGCGTCACTGCGTGTCGCAGTAGGGGCACTATTATAGAAAGACAAAATAAATTTTTCCAAGAAAGTCCCGCCATGAAACCCAATCAAGCCAACTACAGCGAGTCATCCCGGTCCGGAATGCGCCTCAATGCTGCAACCGCCCTCAAGGGGCAGGGCTTTCCCGGCGACAGAGTGACGAATGGGTGGCACGGATGGTCCGTGACTCACGATCAGGACCTTGGAGCGTATCACGGATGGTCCGTGACTCACGATCAGGACCTTGGAGAGTATCACGGACGGTCCGTGACCCATGATCAGGACCTTGGAGAGTGTCACGGATGGTCCGTGACCCATGATCAGGACCTTGGAGAGTGTCACGGATGGTCCGTGACTCATGATCGGGACCTTGGAGAGTATCACGGACGGTCCGTGACTCATGATCAGGACCTTGGAGAGTGTCACGACCTGACGGCACGCATGTGTTTAGCGTACACCGAGGCACAACGGACTTATTCCGCGCCGAAGGCGCAACCACTCTTGAGCCCAGGGCATCGCCCTGGGTATCGATTATATTTTATTTATTGAGCCCTGTAAGGGCGATACCCGTCTTTCATCATTCGCTGTTTCGCCCCTACAGCAGCATTAACTCGCGGACGAGTTTTGCGATGGGAGTAACAAGGAGACTGGTTCAGCTTCTGCCTTCTGCCTTCTGCCTTTCCGACTTTGTGCCTCTGTGCTGATGTACCTTCGGTGCGACAGAATGCCATGAATTCTACGCTAAACGGATGCGACGGCACGACTGTCGTTGACCTTTGCACGAGTCGCGTACGTGAGATGCACCCCACAACTTCGAAATGCACCACCCCGAGGTTAAAACAGACTTTTGGCTTGTGCTACAGGCACAGAGAGCCATGACTGAGGGACGTCCAATTACCCTCGGGGAGAAAATCACCTTTTCTGATGCAAGAGCCACCCAAACCACCGCAAAAAAACAGTATTCAGTCGAAGCCACGCCTCAGCTTGCGGACATTGACCAGTGCCATTGGCCAGAAAGTACCTCCCCCAGTGAACGCTCCCGTATGGACAGCCGGTGGACCTCCAAGTACACCCACGCCAGCAGCGACAGCAAGCATCCCGAAAACGATGGGGACATCGATCGATGCCATATTAAGACGCACGGCTCCGCCTTGGGTTAAACCGGTCCAGATAGGTGGCTCGGTTGGTGGGTCGGCAACTCCCTTTAAGACCGAGACGGCATTCAAACCTCCGCTTCTGGATGAGGCAGAACAGCCCGATGAGCCTCCATCGCAGAGCAATCTGGAATGGGAAAATGAGCTGGCCGAGCGCGACCGCCTGCTGCGCCGTGCGAAGGCCATGGTTGACGAGAAAGAACGCGCGATCAAGGAGCAGGAGATGCTACTGGAAGCACGCGAACGCTACTTGCGGGAGTCCGAGCGCCTCCTTGCCGAGCAATCCCGTCAACTGGAGTCGGTGGAAGTGGCCGAAGTCGCCGAGACCTCGTCGGGCACACCACTCACCGATGGGATGAGGGAGACATTTGAGAACATGAAGGCCGAACTGGACAGGCGAGAAGAAGCCGTTCGCCAAGCTGAGAACCTTATGCGCGAGCGCGAAAACTTTGTCCAGGAGAGTGAGCATCTTCTCTTTGAGAAAGCCCAGCAGCTTCAGGAAATGGAAACCGGGCTGGAATCGCTCAAGGACGAACTCGCAGCCCGAAGAAAAAAACTCGATAAGCGCGAAGGCATAAGCGAGCCAGCCGCAGAGAAAGAGATACTGTAGCGATCGATACTTCTCTCCGATTGGATGGCCCTGATTGCGCGGCGCTGGAGCACGCGTGTGTCATTTTGTTACGCACCATTCTTTGCTGTTTATCCTCGCAGAGTCGCTCTATTGCGCGCTTTTCCTGCGGGTTTCCCCTAATATAAGATGTGTTGACTTTGTCGTAGATGACTACGACCACTAACACCTGTACGTTAATTATCCATGCAAGATTCAATTAGTGCCCCTTCAAATTTCTTGCGCGGCAAGCGCGTTGTACTGGTGGAAGATGAAACCCTCTTTCTCCATCTTACATCCCGTTATCTGACAGAGTACCTTGGCATGCAGGTAGTGGGGCAGGCAAGAGACGGAAAGGAAGGGTTGAAGTTCTGTCGCAAACTGAAGCCAGATGTCGCACTTATCGATCTTCGGCTGCCATTACTTTCAGGAAATGATCTCGCACGGATGCTTATGAAAGAGCTACCGAAGATTAAGCTGGTGATAGTGTCTGCCGTGCATGAACCGGAGATTGTGGCCGAGCTGGTTAAGATGAAAATCCCGGGATACATTAGCAAGATGGATAGTCATGTTAATATTGCTGATGCCCTTACCGCTGTATTGTCGAATCAGGTCTATTACAGTTCCATGGGGAAAATAGCTGTACCGGCTACGCCCCCGATCGTGAATCACCCCCGCCTTCAAGAACTCACCCCTCGCGAAAGGCAGGTGTTGTTTCATGTGGCTAATGGGCTCACCAACAAAGAGATTTCAAAGCATTTGGAAATTCAAACCAAAACGGTGGAAGCCCACCGTGCAAGGCTCAGTAGAAAGCTGGGTGTAACCTCAACAGTTGGCCTGGTAGTTTTTGCTGCCAAGACTGGACTGATCAAGATTTGATGAAAAGCAAACTACGGGCGGCACTGTACTCCGGAAGAATCTGGAGTGCGGAGACGCCGTGTCGTAGCTCAAGAATTGGGGTGAATAATAAGAAACGCCGTTGCATTTTGTACTGTACCGGTGCCATCCTCTCGACAAACACCGTTCTTGCAGAGAACGCTGGAGAGCTAGGAACAGCAGTAGAGCCCCTCGACTACACGCTCTGGTGGGTAACACCAGTGGCATTGCTTCTCTTCGGGCTTTGCGGGACTGGTCTGCTTAAGTTCTACCGCCTCAGCCGCAGACTTGAACGGGAGATGCAGGCGAGGAATGAAGCCAAAGCTGCGCTGCTAAAGAGTGAACGGCTTTACCGGACTCTGGTGGAAACGCAGCCTGGCTATGTCTGTGTCTTTCGCACCAATGGTGAACTCATCTTTGTCAATGAAGCCTACGCCCGCTATGTTGGCTTGCCTGCCACACAGTTAATAGGGCGTAACTTCATGGACTGGCTGCTCCCGGAGGCTCGGCTGCATACGCGCGAACACCTCGCCACCATTACGCTGGAGCACCCCACGCGCTCCATCGAGCAATCCACGGCTGCGTGTAACCAGGACGCCCGCTGGATATGCTGGACGGATAGTGCATTGACGTTCGATGAGCAGGGCAATCCGACAGAGATTCTCTCCGTGGGTATGGATATCTCGGAACGGAAGTCCATGGAGGAGGCGCTTCGCCGCAGTGAGGAGAAGTACCGCCTGCTTGCCGAGAATAGCGAAGACATCGTATTCACCGTCACTTTGGAGGGCAAGATAGGCTACGTGAGCCCTTCTGTGGAACGGCTTACCGGGTTTCCCGTTGTCGAGATTGCCGGGCAGCTCAATCCAGCCGTCAGCAAGATGGGGGCCCGCGTGATCACGGAATTCCTTGAGTTGTGCAAGCAGGGCATTGGCAGTCCCGCCTGGGATATTCATACGCGCCAGTTCGAGATCGCGGTCTTCCGCAAGGACGGCACGACCCTGTGGATGGATATGCAGCTCACCCCTATCTATAGCGATGGGCAATTACAGGGCTTGCTTGGGGCTGCACGAGACATCTCGCACCGTCAAAAGCTGGACCGTCTCTTCTCCCAACAGAATGAACTGCTTTCCACCATTATCAACGATGTGCCTGCCCATATCGCCTGGTTTGATGAGGTTGGCCAGTGCGTGGGGGCGAATAACTCCATGATAACATTCCTCAGGGCGGTGTCGTTGGATACACTATTGGGGAAAACTATCACAGAGCTTCCCTTTCCCAATCGCGTGCAGTCTATCTGGCATGACCTCAATGAGAAGGCCCCCTGTTCAGTCCCCGACATTCCGAAAGAACTGCTAAACGTAGACGTAGGTGGGGAACAGCGTACGCTGGAGATGGTGATTCATCCTCTGGGATTCGGGGATGGTGTTGCACAGGGTACACTGGTGGTACTATTTGATGTCACGGAGGAGCGCCAGCGCCAGCAGTTATTAAGCGAAGCTCTGGTCCGTGCAGAGAGTGCCACCCACGCAAAGAGCATCTTCATCGCGAGCATGAGCCATGAGATACGCACGCCGTTGACGACACTCTGCGGCGTCAGCCGTTTCCTCTCACAAACCCAGCTCGATGGCCGCCAGCAACAGTATGTTAATATGCTGGATAGCAGTTCACGGCACCTGCTGTCCCTCATCAACGATATCCTGGATTTCTCCAAGCTCGAAGTGGGCAAGGTACAGCTCCATCCCCAATCCTGCAACCTTCGGGAAATCTGCGAAGAATCCCTTGCCTTCTTTCGCACGGATGCCGCCCAGAAGGGCATTCTTCTCACATCGTCCATCTCCGGCACGATGCAACCGGTCTTGGTAGATCGCGTACGATTAAAGCAGGTGTTGACCAATCTTCTCTCGAACGCTGTCAAGTTCACCCCGGCAGGTGTAGTTACCCTGGGCTTGGCACAGACCGAGGCAGTGCCAGGGCAGGCACGTATCTACCTCTGGGTACAAGATACCGGCATAGGGATCACCAAGGAAGAGCAAGCACGCATCTTCGAGCCCTTCTACCAAGTCGATAGCGCACACCCACACCGTCGCACAGGCACCGGGCTGGGCTTGACTATCTGCCAGATGATCATCGAGGCCATGAACAGCACGCTGGAACTCTTTAGCCAGCCACACGTTGGTACCCGCTTTGCTTTCACGTTGAATCTGCCGCACGCCATCCAGTCCGCCAGCTCCGAACACGAAGCAGCGTCCCCATCTTCCGCGCTTACCCATCAGAGCGCTCAGATGCGTCCGCTTAGAGTACTTCTCGTGGAAGACGATGACTTCAGCCGCTTTGTAATCGCAGAAATGCTCTGCTCTCTCGGCGCATTGGTCACTGTAGCCGAAGACGCAGACGAGGCTCTCGATAAAGCCACCACAGCCCCGTATGACATCCACCTAATCGACATGATGCTCCCCGGCATGGATGGCATCGAGCTGGCGCAAAGGCTGCGTACGGTACTTCCCGCTGACCCGCACCCGAACATCACCCTCATTACCGCGAATACCGACGAACCTCTGAGAGCCCGCAGTGTCACCGGTGGCCTGGATGCAATCATCATCAAGCCCCCTTCCTTTGACCAACTCCGCTCACTCTTGCACCAGGCAAGTCCTCCTACTGCAGCCATAGAGGATGGTTCCGACCAACTGCTCGCGGCACGTCTTGGTGCCATCCTGCCAGACAGTGATTTCAAAGCCGCCCAACTCGTCAGTAACATACTCTGGCGCCAAGGTTCGGCAGAGAGGCTACTCACCGAGTTGGTCACCCTCTTTCAACAGGATTACCCCACGCATGTCTCCAAGCTTTCACTAGCCGCTGCTAATGAAGCCTGGGACGATGCCCTGAAGTATGCGCACCGGCTCAAGTCCACCGCCCGCACCCTCGGCGCCTATCGCCTGCTTCAAGCGTGTGAGAGCTACGAAGCCGCCCTGGAGAAAGGCTTCGCTACAGAGTATCCACGCCGGATTCACGACATAGTCGTATGCCTCGACCGCGTGGCCAGCTTCTTAAGCACGAAATACTAGGGGTTGGGTGGGGATGCCGTAGGCATCCTTTCGCCCCGTTGGGGCGACGGCCTTGGCACTTCAAATTGGCCAAAGTCCAGAGGATGCCGTAGGCATCCCAGATATTAGCCGGGGGTTGAGTCCCGTTGCGGGACGACACCCCCGGTATGGGCAACATTCACCATCGACCCCAGCGGGGTCGCAGCCGTGCATCCGTCGTATACGCAACCACCGCGAACAGTGCTGCGACCCCGCTGGGGTCGGGATTATTAGGTCGGTGTACCGGGGGTATCGCCTCGCGCAGACGCGAGTCTCGACCCCCGGCTAATTTCTGGGATGCCTACGGCATCCTTTCGCCCCGTTGGGGTGACGGCCTTGGCACTTCAAATTGGCCAAAGTCCAGAGGATGCCGTAGGCATCCCAGATATTAGCCGGGGGTTGAGTCCCGTTGCGGGACGACACCCCCGGTATGGGCAACATTCACCATCGACCCCATCGGGGTCGCAGCCGTGCATCCGTGAAAGTCCAGCACCATCAACAAACCTTTGTGAGGTGCAGTGGTGTTAACTCAAGTATTTAGGATCATATTCAATCCCTGCTTTATCAAGCATCGCAACCAACTCTTCTCTAAATGTTTTTACTCTATGATGCTCCGCCTGATTGGATATATACAGCCGCACAGCGTCACAAGCGGTTGCACTTACAGTAAATGTTGAGTAGCCCTCCTGCCATGCGAATGTATTCATGCCAATATATTCGTGTACCCAACGCGAAGATGACTTCTTTAATTCTCGTACAACATCGGCCAAGCAGTGGGTGGCACGTAGGCCAATCAGTAAATGGACGTGATCTGCTACACCGCCTACACCCTCGGCAGTGCCTCCCAAACCTCGAATAATACCTCCCATATATTCATGGAGTTGCGGACGCCAATCGGTTTCTATGAAGGTATGATTATTCTTGGTGGTAAAAACGATATGGTAATGAAGACTAAGATAGGTGTTAGCCATTGTGCGTGTGTTTGGAGTAGATCATGCTGCATTCTCTTAAAGTTGTCTAGATAGACACAATCTCGAAAGGGTAATACATAACACATTCGGCTGCGACCCCGCTGGGGTCGATGGTAAAGGGTGCACAAACCGGGGGTGTCGTCCCGCTGCGGGACTCAACCCCCGGCTAATCTCTGGGATGCCTACGGCATCCTGTGGAGTTTGGCCAATTCACGAGTCCGAATCCCAAAGGGATTTTGGGGATGCCGTAGGCATCCTGGGGAGTTTGGCTAATTCACGAGTCCGAATCCCCAAGGGATTCGGGGATGCCTACGGCATCCTCCTGCACCGAGGAAATCGGTGAATAATATATGGGCGAAATCTGTGCCAACACTTACCGAACCCTGCCCTCATTCCCATGCACCGGTAATCCGGCCAGGGCCATGGCTACTTCCTCGGCGGGGTAATCATAGTCATGCAGCTTGCCAGCGAGGTAGTCGCTATAAGCCTGCATATCGAAGTGCCCATGGCCACAGAGGTTGAAGAGTATCGCGCGGCTGGAGTTCTCCTGCTTACAGATCATCGCCTCGCGGATGGCGGCACCAATCGCGTGGCAGGCTTCTGGCGCAGGCATAATGCCTTCCGCACGAGCAAAAGTGATTCCGGCCTTGAAAAGCTCCAATTGCTGGATCGCAGTAGCCTCAATCAGCCCCAGATCAAGAGCGTGGCTTACCATGGGCGACATACCATGATACCGGAGCCCACCCGTATGTATCGCGGGTGGCATGAACGTGCTCCCCAGCGTATGCATCTTCAGTAGTGGGGTCAGGTGAGCGGTATCACCGAAGTCGTACGCGAACACGCCCTTCGTCAACGATGGGCATGCCGCTGGCTCTACAGCCACAATGCGCGGACCCTTTCCGGTGCGGAGCTTCTCGCCGATATAGGGGAAGGATATCCCCGCAAAGTTCGACCCACCACCAGTGCAGCCGACGATTACATCCGGGACATCTCCCGCCAATGCCATCTGCTTCTGGCACTCCAGGCCAATCACCGTCTGGTGGAGCATCACATGGTTAAGCACGCTCCCCAAGCAGTACTTGGTGTCCGGGTCCTTAGCAGCCACTTCCACAGCCTCCGAAATCGCTATACCCAGGGAACCCGAGCAATGCGGGTCCTTCTCCAGAATCGCACGCCCAGCCTCCGTCTCATGGCTGGGACTAGCCACGCAGCGTGCCCCATAAGTCTCCATTAGCGCCTTGCGGTACGGCTTCTGCTTAAAGCTCACCTTCACCATGAACACCGTACACTCTAGATCAAACATCGCACACGCCATCGCGAGCGAGGAACCCCACTGCCCGGCACCCGTCTCTGTAGCGATACGCTTAACCCCCTGCTTCTTGTTGTAATAAGCCTGGGGAATCGCGGTGTTCGGCTTATGCGAACCCGCCGGGCTTGTCCCCTCATACTTGTAGTAAATGCGTGCCGGTGTACCCAGCGCCTTTTCCAATCGGCGGGCGCGGAAAAGAGGAGTCGGCCTCCACTGCCCATAGAGCTGGCGGACCGCATCGGGAATAGCAATCCAGCGCTCCGTGCTCACCTCCTGCTCGATCAGCGCATCCGCAAACAGCGGCTGTAGTTCTGCAGGGCCCACTGGTTGCCCAGTGCCCGGATGCAGTACCGGAGGCAACGGCTTGGGGAAGTCTGCGGCCAAATTGTACCACGCTTCGGGGATGTCTTGTTCGCTAAGGAGAAATTTTACGGGTTCCATGGATACGTTTGGCGATAAAGATAGAAATGCCATCTGTCAAATCAGCAAAACAGGAAGCACAAATTGCCGCTTTGAAGCCTATACTTCGATCTTCAGCAGCTCATTCCTTCAATCGAGCGTGCTGGATGCTTTCGCAACACACTAAGTTGCACTCTCGGCAACCAGCACTCTGTAACAAAGCGTTCAAACAGAGTCGTTGGCCATACATAATGCATGATATGCCATACAAACGGTGCACTTCGAAGCTGTTATAGTTTAATCCCAAATCCTGGATAACAATGTTCTCCTCCACATAAACCAAGTCTATGTACCCCGGGAGCAAGACTTTGCAGTCCGGGAGCAAGACTTTGCAGTCCGGGAGCAAGACTTTGCGGTCCGGGAGCAAGACTTTGCAGTCCGGGAGCAAGACTTTGCAGTCCGGGAGCAAGACTTTGCGGTCCGGGAGCAAGACTTTGCTGGTTTTGCCTTCGGTTAAGGACGTTTAACCTATGGTTGAGAATGGCACTTACAGCACCACTACTTCGAAATGCACTGCTCAAAGTGGCTGATATGCCACTCAGACGCATGATTATGCACCCAAAGTCACTTTGGTCGTTATCCGCGGGAGCGTTGTCCCCTCGTTCCATTCCGGGGAGGCCATGATGATGGGGGCGTGGGCATCGGTGCCGCAGCGATTCTTGCGGATGAGGGAATCGAGGGCGGTGATGGCCTGGTTGTAGATAACCCTGTGTGGCACCCAGCTTCCCGCGATAGTGGCTGATGCCGTCGGTTCGTTTTGCAAAACACTGGCATAGGCCATGGTTTCCGGCATGCGGTACCCCAGATGCAGGAGAGCCCAATAGTAGATATCGTTTAGCCCAATAACAGCCTGAATCCTATACTCGGTTATCCATGACTGCAGCCGTAGATAATCCTCCGCACTCTGGATGGGGCAATACAAGGTGGGTATCCGGCGGGATTCCGGAGCATGATAGGTACGCCAGTAGGCAGCCACCGTTTCCTGCTGCCTATCATGTATGGTATGGTAGTCATGCAAGCGGATGAAGCCAATGCGCTTGTATCCACGTTTCACGAGGGCATCCCAGCAGTTCCACGAGTTTTCATACACGTTTTCCTTCACTGTGAGAAAGGGCAGTTTCTGGAATCCTATATAGGTCGTAACTATGCTATATGCTGAGATATCCAGCCCTTCAAGTGCCACCTCGCGGTCCACACGGTCTAGGAGCAATCCCGCCACACCGCGTGACTTCAGCACCGTGTCAAGGCGCTTCATGGAGGGGTATTTGTACACCAAGTATTCTTGAATTGAATAGCCAAGAGCTTCCGCATCCGAGCGGATGATTTCAAACTCAGTGCGTTCGTTCTCGTCATCCGGCCAGGGGATGAAACGGATAAAACCCAGATTCATGCCGGGGTTCTTCTGCGTACGCTTCAGTTCGCGGTGTGCGCACAGCCCGCGCAGTGCCGGGTCAGGCCGGTATCCCATCGCCCGCGCCCGTGCTTGCACCAGCTCCCGTGTCTTCAACGGAATGGCGGGGTGGTCCGCCAGCGCACGGGATACCGTTGTCTGGTTCAGCGCCAGTACCTTGGCCACATCCGCCTGGGTTATCCGCATTCATGCATAAGTATGCGTAATGAAAGCATTGGTCCACCGTATTTCTTCTGAAAACATGGACGTCATCCACTTACGGATAATCCTTATGCTCATGAATAAATCACTCATTACCCTCCTCGGGCTGGCATTACTCAGTGCAGGCACTGTAAACGCAGCACTTATCACGAACCCCGCCTTTTATAATGGTGTCAGCGGCAGCCTCAATGGCTGGACTGTAAATGGTACCGTCAACCTCGACTGGAATGGAGTCACCGATTCCGCTGGCATCAGAAGTGGAAGCTCCATTTCCCAGGTCTTCGGCGATGCCTACACGGTCAATGCTGGAGACACCATCTCCGTTACCTTCGACAAAAGAAATGCATGGAATGCCAGCTTCGTGGATGCCACCTTCTTCTCGGATGGCAACCTGACGAACGTACTGTTCACCCAATCGTTCGCTTTGACAGGCGGATTTGAGACAGCCACCATCACTTTTACAGCGCTGGACGGTCAGTCCTATCTAGGCAAGAGCGTGGGCATCGCCCTGGCCTCGCCGGGTGTCTTCGCTGATGACAAGTGGATAGGTGTAGACAACGTAAATGCCAGCGTTACTCCTGTCCCCGAGGCCTCAACCCTCGCGCTTATGGCAAGTGCAGCCGCACTTGGCTTTGCCCTGTTGCGCCGCAAGCGCCAGTAGTATAACCAGTCGTTTCTTACTCAGGCCCTGAGGGATGGCATACGCCCCTCAGGGCATTTGCATTTTTGGAGGTGTGGACTGGAATGGACACGATGGGCGGGAATGGACCGAATGGCCACGATGGCCACACAACGCTCCTTCTGCCTTCTGCCCTCTGCCTTCTGCCTTCTGCCTTCAATCTTCAATCTGCCATCTTCAATCTTTAATCTTTAATCTTCAATCCACCATCTTCCTTCCTACTTTTTGTGTAAAGGAGGCTTGGCTACTTCAAGTGGGAGTACTGTGCCGCGCAGTTCCACACTTAGAGCCTTAGTGTCGGCACGAGCGTCCACGAGGGCGGAGCCGATGGCGCAGTTAAGAAAGGGTGAAAGGGACCCGCTAAGCACTTCGCCCACTGCCTTCCCTTGAGCTATTACGGGCGTACCCTGCCGGGCGATGCGGCGATCATTTATCCGGTAGAACACGACTCTCCGAGCTACGCCTGCTGCCTTCTCGGCTGCGAGTGCGGCCTTCCCCACGAAGTCGCCAGTCTTTGCTAACTTCACCACCCAGCTCAAGCCGGCCTGTAGCGGAGTGATGCTATCGCTCAGCTCGTGGCCATAGAGCGGGAAACCTGCCTCCAGCCGGAGACTGTCGCGCGCGCCGAGACCGGTGAGTTTTAACCCCTTTGGCAGCCCTGCGGCGACAAGCACATTGGCGAGGTGTTCAGTCTCGTGAACAGGCACATACAGCTCGAACCCATCCTCTCCGGTGTATCCTGTGCGTGCGATTATCACACCCGGTATCTGCGCGACTCCGCCGATTTCAAAACCCATCTTCGGGATGAGATCCAACCGCACTTGGGTGAGTGCTTGCAGGATATCGAGCGACTTGGGCCCCTGTATGGCAAGCTGGCCCCAGAGAGCGGATTCATCACTCACACAGCACGCAAAGTGCGCTACCTGCTCGTTCATCCAGGTGAGATCTTTGGCGGTATTGCCGGCATTGATGCACAGGAAAAAGTCTGAGGGCCCGGTACGGTAGATGATTAAGTCGTCCACCACGCCACCACTGGGGTAACACATCACCGTATAGAGGGCACGCCCCACCGGGAGTGTGCTTACCTCGTTCGTCACCAGATGGTTCAGAAAATCCACCGCCTGTGGCCCTGTCACACGCGCCTCGCCCATGTGACTCACATCAAACAAGCCAGCAGCCTCGCGCACCGTACGGTGCTCTTCCAGAATGCCCGTGTACTGGACGGGCATCTCCCAGCCAGCAAACGGAACCATGCGTGCCCCGTGGGCCGTGTGAAATGCATACAAAGGGGTGCGTTTTAGGTCAGTCATGATAAACGAAGGGTTATCTCTAAATCGAGAGGGAGACAAATCAATTTACAGAAGTTCAAACATCCGGGCGCATCTCACTTTCTGGACCTATTTACACACGAAAAAGGCACCACCCCCGAAGGGATGGTGCCTGAGCAAAACAATAGTCAGTTAATGCAGCGAGAGATAAAGGGCTACTTCTTGAAGAGAGCTTCGACTTCCTGAACGGTCTTCTGTACGCGGGCGGCAATCTTGTAGGGTTCGCCCTGCGAGTTCGGACGACGGTCTTCGAGGTAACCCCTGTAGCCGTTGTTGACGAAGCTGTGGGGAACACGGATCGAAGCGCCACGGTCGGCCACACCCCAGCTAAACTTGTCAATGGACTGGGTTTCGTGAAGACCAGTGAGGCGGAGGTGATTCTCCGGCCCATAGACAGCGATGTGCTCGTCCTTGTATTTGTCAAAGGCTTCCATGAGCTTGAGGAAGAACTCCTTGCCGCCGACGGTGCGCATGTACTCCGACGAGAAGTTCGTATGCATGCCGGAACCATTCCAATCTGTGCGGAAGGGTTTGCAGAAGAGCTCGAGGTCCACCTGGTACTTTTCACAGAGGCGGGCCATGATGTAGCGGGCGACATGGACTTGGTCTGCAGCGTTCTTGGAGCCTTTACCGAAAATCTGGAACTCCCACTGGCCCTTCGCGACTTCGGCGTTGATGCCTTCGTGATTGATGCCAGCAGCAAGACAGATTTCGAGGTGTTCCTCGACAATCTGGCGGGCGATGTCGCCTACAAATTTATAGCCTACACCGGTATAGTACGGACCCTGCGGAGCGGGGAACCCAGTGGCTGGCCAACCGAGGGGGCGCCCATCTTTATAAAGGAAATATTCCTGCTCGTAGCCGAACCACAGTCCAGAATCTTCCACGATTGTGGCGCGGGAGTTGGTGGGATGCGGAGTGCCGTCGGGTAGCATGACTTCGCACATCACGAGGAAGCCGTTCTTTCGCGTACAGTCCGGGAACAAAGCGACCGGCTTCAGGATACAGTCAGAGCTGTGTCCCTCGGCCTGCTGAGTCGAGCTACCATCAAAGCCCCAGAGCGGAAGATCCGCCAGAGTAAGGGTCGCTGGATCGCCATCGGCGATCTTCGTTTTGCTACGCAGGCTGGCCACGGGGGTGTAACCGTCGAGCCAGATGTATTCCAGTTTAATTTTGGCCATATTCAAAGATTCGTCTTAGCAGGTTGTCTTGTTGTAATATTCAGTATCTCACCGAAAGGAGTGGACTAGAATGGGGTTAGATTTAACCTGATTCGTAATCAAGCAAAACATGTGCCAAGGTGTATTTTGTCTGGTTTCTGAATAAAAATGAGCACAGAGCCAGTCGGTTGTTCGGTTGTATGGTAAAAAACTGAGCAGATGCTTGCGACTCTTGGCTACACAACACTACAGTGTAGCATCATGCCAGAAGCGAAGAACAATGAATTTTCCGTGGTGCATATCACCTACGACGGACGGGTATCAAAGACCTTTCGCGGGACGAACGCGTTGCAACGCTTCACGAATGAAGAGCGGGTGCTTCGCTATCTTGAGGCAAGGGGCTGTACCTTTGTACCGCGCGTGCTCGCTGCAGACGCCGAGAATCTGAAGCTTGTCACCACCAATTGCGGTGGCCGCGTAGAACGTATCAGCGAGGATCGCCTGCGGCAGCTCTTCTTCTCACTGGAGCAATACGGCGTTCGCCACGACGACCCTTTTCTGCGCAACGTCACCTACCGCGAAAGCGATGGGCGGTTTTGTATCATCGACTTCGAGTTTGCCACCATTCTGGAAGATGAAGGAAAGCAGAAACCTGTAACAGAACAAAAGCTGAACTCGTAGAACTAGCATTGTGAACCCTAACACCCCGCCCCTTCCCATTCCTTCAAACAGCCTGAACTGGTCCGGCATGACGCACCCCGGAAAGGTGCGCAAGAACAACGAGGACGCATTTCTGGCGCTGACCGTAGACGGCCATTATGTGCAGTTTCTGGGTAAGATCGGCGAGGCTCCACTCGCGAATGCGGACTTCATCTTCGCCGTCAGCGATGGGCTTGGTGGGCATAATGCCGGGGAGTTTGCCAGCAAGATAGCCGTGGAGCGCATCACCAGGCTCCTGCCCAAGAGTTTCCGTGCGGCAGCACAAGGCCTCACCCCTGCTTATCAGGAAATTCTGGAGCAAATCTTTCTGGAAATCCACGAGGAGATAATCCTTCTGGGCCGCAGTTACGAAGAGTGCAAAGGCATGGGTGCCACATTGAGCCTAGCCTGGTTTACGCCGACATGGATGCACTTCTGCCACATCGGGGACAGTCGCATTTACTACCTTCCCAAGGCCGGAGGCATTAAGCAGCTTACGCACGACCACACGCATGTGGGCTGGCTGCGCAAGAAGGGGGAAATCAACGAGCGCGAGGCCCGGTTTCACCCGCGCAAAAACCTGCTCTCGCAGTCCCTCGGCGCCGGCCACCAGATTGTGCGCCCCCAATTGGGTGCAGTCGGACACGAGCCAGGCGACCGGTTTCTCCTCTGCAGCGATGGCCTGATAGACGGCCACTGGGACCGCGCCTTGAACGATACCATCCGCGAACCCAACCCCGCCACGGCCAATCTCCCCCACGCCCAGCGCCTTGTGGAAGCCGCCATCGCAAACGACGGCCACGATAACACCACGGCAGTGGTGGTGGAAGTGGGGTAGCTGTTAGTAGCTAACAGCTAATGGCTAACAACTACCTCTGCCACCAGCACCCATTAAAGTAGAGATCACCCGTGGGCTGAAGCTCGAAGCCCTTGATCTCGCTGCGCAGGACGACTATCTGCTCGCCGACTGCAAGGGGAATCAGCGGTAGGTCGCGAGCCCATAGGGCGAGAGCTTGCTGGTAGAGAAGCTCGCGCTGGTTGCTGTCTGTGGTGGTGCGTGCGGCGAGGAGAAGTTGGTCAAACTCGGGGTTCTTGTAGAAGGAGATATTGGTGGCCATACCCTTCGTGGCGCCCCAACTGGCGAGCAGCGGGGAGAGGAAGTTGTCAGAACTCGGGGAATCGCCGATCCAGCCTAGCAGGGCTATCTCAAAGTCGCCGTTGCGGGTGATGTTGAGGTGGCTGTCAAAGTCTCGGGTAATGATCTCCACCTTTAAGCCCACTTTCTCGAGGTCGCTGCGAATGAAGGAGGCGATCTTCACCGGGTCCGGGAAGAATGGGCGCGGTGCGGAGAACGTGGCTATCTTTATGGGCTCTGCCAGCAGCTCCGGGTGGCGCTGGAGGATCGCTCTCGCCGCGTCGGGGTCGTAGTGCACAGCGGGGGCGGGGGCATTCTTCTGTCCGGCGTAGCCCGGTGGCAGGGGGAACTCTGGCACCACTCCGTACCCTTCAAGCGAGAGCTTCACCATGGTGGCCCGGTCGATCGCCATGGCTATGGCCTGGCGGACTTCGGTGGACTGAAGGCGCGGGATGTTAAGATTATAGGCGAGGTAGCCGAGATTGTTTCCCGGCGAGTGATAAATGGTGAAACGCGGGTCCTCGCGGAGGCTGGCCAGCTCTGCGGCGCGCACGCCATCGAGCCCATGAATGCGACCCGCCTTCAGCTCCAGAAGGCGCACGGTGTTATCCGGAATGGAGCGAATGACCAGGCGGGCGAACCCGGCTTTCTTTCCCCAGTAGGCCGGGTTGCGCTCGTAGGTGATCGCCTCGTTCGGGCGCCACTCCGTAAAACTATAAGGTCCCGTACCGACAGGATGCCGTACCAGATCACGTCCGTACGCCTTGAGCGACTCGGGGCTTATTAACCATGCGGGAAAGGATGCGAACCACTCGAGGAGAAACGCATTCGGCGTCGTCAGCCGGATGCGGATCGTGCGGTCGTCCATCGCAACAATGTCTCGCACTGTGCCGGAGAGATTGCTCCAGTACTGAAAGCCAGCGTCCTTGAAGTGCCCTGGGTGATTCTCGTCGGCTTGGCGAAGAAAGCTCCACACCGCTGTCTCGGCATTAAGCGGAGTACCGTCGTGAAAGGTCACTCCCTGGCGCAAAGTGAATGTGTAAACAAGGCCGTCATCCGAGATGGTCCACGCCTCTGCCAACGCAGGCTCAATCTCTCCGGAGCCACTGCGAAACCGTACCAATCCTTCCAGCACGGGAGTAAGGGAGTTGACCGATTCACCATCGTCAATATCCGCCGGGTCCAGCTTCTGCGCATCGGCACCGCGCGCGAAGATAAGGGCTTCCGGGGCGGTCGTGGCTGCGGCTGAGTCGGCACCGCGTTTACAACCCGTTCCGACCGACAACATGGTCGTGGCTGCGAGTAGGGCGAGAATACGTTTCATGGGTTGGAACATCGGGATACCGTCGCAGATGCTAACAAACTCTATGCTTTCGGCACCGTCCCGAAGTGGGCGGCAAATGAGGCGTAGGCCGCGGTGTCTCTCAGCATTGTTTCTACCGTAGCCACGAGGGGCTCTATTGCCACCAGTCCCGAGAAGACCGCACGGTCGCCAATGGCATCCTCGATTACGAAGGTCGGGCGCTGGCTGACCTGCAGGTTGTGGAACTCCGTCGTTGTCGCCTGCGCACGCGCAGCGATCTCCGGCGACAGCGCGTGCCACTTGAGTGTAGCCGCATCCAGGCCTCCGGCAGCGGCGGCGATGCCCACGGCTACATCAATATTTCCCACTTTCTGACCTTCGCGCACAGCGGCATGGGCGAGAGCGAGACGCACGGTATCATCCGCTATTCCAAGCACCCGCGCTGCCTCGGCCACATAGTTGGGCACCAGGTATTGCTTGATGGCGGGATCAAACCACCCGGCATTAAGCATGAATGGGGAGCGCATCACCGTGCCACTGCGCCGGTAGAACCACTCGCACTGCGACTGTGAGACCGGGTAACTCTCGGGCGGCATCAGCGCAATCTTCCAGGAAAACTCCGCCTGCCCGGCGTAGCGGCGCTTAAGCTCCGCCCAAGTGGGCTCGCCCCAGTAACACCAAGAGGAGATGACTTCGAGATAGTAGGTAATCTTCATGGTAGGTATCGTGTGGTCTGTGGATGGTGAAAACAATACGCGGAATCGTTCAACTTTTTACTTCAACCCCTGCGTCGTACACAGTTCGTGGTACAGCGGACACGTCGCCATGAGTTCATTATGAGTGCCCATGGCGGATACGCGCCCGCGCTCCATCACAATGATGCGGTCGGCATCCAGCACCGTTGCAATCCGGTGCGCCACGATCATCGCTGTGCGCCCGTGTAGAAGACGGTCCATCGCCTCCTTCACCACGCGCTCGGACTTGCTATCAAGGGCGCTGGTGGCTTCGTCAAAGAGGAGAACAGGCGGGTTCTTGAGAAATACGCGCGCAATGGAGAGCCGCTGTTTCTGCCCGCCGGAGAGGCGCATACCGCGCTCGCCCAGAGAGGCGTGAAGCCCGCCCTGCATCTCCTCAACGAAGTCGAGGGCATTCGCCGCGCGCAGGGCATCAATGACTTGCTCGCGAGTAGCCTTCGGGTTTGCCAGACGCATGTTTTCCAGAACAGTGCCTGCGAAAAACACGCTCTCCTGCATCACCACTCCCAGATGCTGGCGCAGCGAGGTTTGCTGGATATCGCGCAGGTCCACCCCATCGAGCAGCACAGCCCCGCCCACCGGGTCATAGAAGCGCAGCACAAGCTGGAGCAGCGTGGACTTGCCCGCACCACTCGGACCAACCAGGGCAATGCGCTCACCCGGCTTTAGCGTGAGATTCACATGGTCCAGCACGGGTCCGCCGCGCTCATTGGGATACACGAACGACACGTCATTAAATGTGATCTCGCCCTTCACATTCGTCAGCGCCACCGCATTGGGGCGGTCCGCGATACGCGGTGTCTCATTGAAGAACTCAAAGATACGGTCCACCGATGCGAGTATGGAAAATATCTGCGTAGTGATGCCCAGAATGGCAGTGAGCGAGCCGCCCATTATCAGCCAGTAGCCCCAAAAGGCGACCAGGTCACCCATCTTGATCTTGCCCTGCGTCATCAACCAGGCACCGAGAAACAGCAGGGTAAACGGCGCGACAAACCGCACCAGCACTTGCATGAGGTCTGTGTACAGGAACTGCCGCCACCAGAGCTGCTCCCGCCGCATGCGTACCCGGTCGCTCTGACGTACCACCTTGTTCTGTGCATAGTCCTCGCGAGAGAAAGACTTAATCAACGGGTTCAACGCAATGTACTCGGTGATAAGAGCGGAGACCTCACCAGCGGCGTCGCGCACCTTCCGGTTCATCTCGCGGATATGCTTCATGTAGGTGTGCGTGAAGAGGGCCACCACAATCATCATCCCCACAAACACGAGCCCCAGTTGCCAGTTAATCCACAGCATCATCGCCGTGCCCTGCGCCATCATCACCACGCTCCACGCCAGAAAGCTGAGCGTACCCGCGGCACCGCTCACGATGTCCAAGTCCCCGTTCAACCGCGTGGCCACTTCGCCCACCTTGTTGCGGTGAAAGAAGTCCGCCGAAAGCCGCTGCACATGCTCATGGAGCGCTATCTGTAGATTCCGGCAGAAACGAGCAGACGCCACCGAGGTAAGCACGTGGAAATAGTACGCTGCCGGAAAAAAGATCACCACAATCCCGATGCCTGCCAGCAGCGAGAACACCAGCTCGTTCCGCAGGAAAGCATCCGCGTCTGCATCCAGACTGTTCATGATATGCCGGAAGAACATCGGCACCAGAGCCTGGCTCCCGGCATCCAGCACACCCAGGAAGACGCCCAGGAAGAACCAGCACTTATAATCACCCAGATAACTGTAGAGCCGGCGATAGCGGCCCGGGTGTTCGAGAAGGGATGCAGCAGGAATTTTCATAAAGCCTGTCTGAGTGAGCCTACAAAGTCTGGCATAAGTGTCGTTGAGCAAGCACAGCAGCGAGTCACCCCGCCGCAGCTATTTACTTCTTAAACGACCAGAGCGGATTATCCCTCGCAGTATCCACGAGCTTCTGCGTCGTGCGGTCCAGCCGGGAGGCGAGAGTCTTGATGACGCGCGCCGCAATATCCGGGCGTTCCCGCACCAGTTGCTCAATACCGCCCTGTACATCCACATGCACCAGCTTCGCCTTGTTCTTCGCCCTCACAGTACACGTGCGGGGCTTCCCCAAGATATCTCCCATCTCACCAAATATGGTGCCAGGATACATCAGCACAGCGAGAAGCACATCATCTTTATACACCTCAAGCGTCCCAGCCTGCAGGATATAAAAACCGCTGCCCTGCTCACCTTGTTGGATGATAGTCTTGCCGATATCGACTTCTATGATCGTCTCCATACTCGTGGTCTCTCAGCCTATGGCTACAGAAGTATGCCATGAGTTAATCCCTTATAGTCGAGAACGAAATACATGCAAGCGGAGAAATTCGCCATATGCACACTAGGGTGCATTTCGAAGTTATTTCACCCAATATAGCAGATAAGGGCACTTCGCGCGTTGATAAGGGCGGTCCCCGTGTTGTTAAGGACGGTCTGTACGTTGTTAAGGACGGTCCGTACATTGTTAAGGACGGTCTGTACGTTGTTAAGGGCGGTCTGTACGTTGTTAAGGACGGTCTGTACGTTGTTAAGGACAGTCTGTACGTTGTTAAGGACGGTCTGTACGTTGATAAGGACAGTCTGTACGTTGATAAGGGCGGTCTGTACGTTGTTAAGGGCGGTCTGTACGTTGTTAAGGGCGGTCTGTACGTCGATAAGGACGGTCTGTACGTTGTTAAGGGCAGTCCGTACGTGGCACTAACAGTACCACAATTTCGAAATGCACTGTGCACAGTATGGAAGGCAGAAGGAAGGCAGGACAGATAGTCAGAGCATCCGGCTCTGGTCCGAACCCTCAATCACGCAAGTAGACGCGGGTTCCGCCTCTTTGCGGTGCATTTCTAAGTTCTTGCACTTACGGCATCTTATACTACCGCACCAAAGGGGCGCGCCGAGGTCCTCGTCGGCTCTGGCTCCATGGCTTTAATCCACCCGTTGCCGACGGGGACTTCGGCGTTCCCAGATTTGCGCGACCGGTACTGCCCGTAATAGATTAACCTAAAGGGAAAAATGGAAAAATGCCATGAACCGTGAAAAATGGCTTATTAAGGGAGTGTAGAGATGATGTGGACTCGAAAAGACACTAACCCTATGGGTGAGTTGGATTTGTCCCAGAGGGACACAATGTCGGTAGAAAAAGGCATCAAAACGCACCCCG
>JANRLC010000005.1:0-22749 GCA_033762955.1 Verrucomicrobiota bacterium
CCCGTCTTTCAGCAATCGCTGTTTCGCCCTTACAGGGCTTATAGATAAAGGGGGTAACCATTCCCAGGGCGATGCCCTGGGCTCATGAGTTGATGCACCTTCGGTGCGACAGAATGCCATGAATCTACGCTAAACAGGTACTATGGCATCCTCCTGAAGTTTGGCTCCGACTTGATAAATCAATGCACCGTTGATCGCAAATAGGCGGACAAGAATGTCCGCCCTCCGTTGGGTGTTTGAAGCAAACGGAGAGCGGGTTTTCTAACCCGCTCTTCCGGATGTCTGACCTTCTGCCTTTGTAACTATGTGCCTACCTTGTTTTATTACAACAGCGGTGCCACCAGGTGGGCGAAGTCTTCCAGGCGCTTGCGAGAGTTACTGTAGCTGGCGCGGCGTGTATCCGCCAGTGGCAGGCAGCGCGTAGCAATGCTATCCACCCAGGCGTAGAGCATGGTTACGTCGGTATCGGTTGTATGAAGCAGCCCAATTTCGAAGTTAACGAACAGGCTGCGAAGATCAAAATTGGCAGAGCCCAGAAGCGCAAACTTCCGGTCACACAACAGTATTTTCGCGTGCATCATCCGACCATGATAAAAGAGTACTTCCACTCCTGCTTGTTGCAGATTGCGCAGGTAGTAGTTCGAAGCCATATCCACCAGTGGGTGGTTGGAATTCTCGGGGACAATAAGCCGTATCGTTCTCCCGGCGTGTGCCTTAACTATGAGTGAGCGGTAAAGCACTTCATCCGGGATAAAGTAAGGAGTTACCAGAGTAAGCTCACTCCTACACTCCTGCACCAGCGTGATGATTTTCTCCCAGAGAGGGTCACCCTCCACGTCTGGACCGCTGGCTATTGTCTCAATACAGCTAGCACCGCATGGCTCGGGACGAATGGCCAGGATTTCGGTAAAAGTGGCGGGTTCGACTCTCGCGGCAAAAGCCCAATCCGCGATGAAGACTCGGTTCAACGAGCTTACCACAGGGCCGGCAAGGCGTACATTGAAGTCCACGAATAGATCCTTGCTCATCCGGTTTGCGATGAATCGCCCATCCAGATTTTGACCACCGGTGATAGCCCGCCGATGATCGAAGATGGCGAGCTTTCGGTGGTTGCGCAGGTTTGATGATGTGTGCGTCTGTATCGGGAGCACAGGCATGAACGCAGCTACCTCCCCACCGGCGGCACGCAGTGGATCCAGAAATCGCCCTGTAACCCCCCAGCTTCCGAAGGCATCAAGAAGCACTCGCACTTGTACACCACTGGATGCCCGTTTCACCAGCCTGTCGCGAATGGCCACCCCCACGGCATCGCGCCCGAGGATGTAAGATGCGATATGGATGGCTTTCTCCGCGTGGTTGATCTCTTCCATCAGCGTGCGGTAGCTAACTACGCCATCGCCCAGGAGTTCCACCGAATTCCCTGAGGAGACTTCACTCAGGCCTGTAATTTTTGTGTTATGCTCTGTTCCGGCAGAAGCTGCGGCAGCGCGCTCCGCCAAGTGAAGCGCCTGCCGCTTTGCCAGGACCAGTCGCTTACTTTTGCGTCCGCCAAACATAAAGTAAAGGGGCACTCCGACCCAGGGCAGAAAAAACACAAGCAAGGCCCAAGCAAACAAGTTGCTCGGTTCCCGCTTTTCGCTGATCATCCGACCAATTATTAGCAATGCCAGGATAAACCCAAAGGTGGAAAACAAGATATTCAACCAGTTCTGGTTAAATAATGTCTGCCAGAAATCCGACTTGGTAAGTATTGTCTCTTCCATTGTATGCCCCTTGTGAGGAGCCATTGACGCAACGGCGCCACTGGCACTATTATGACTCCAGTAAACTGCACGATGTCAACGGAAACCACGCCCACGCATTGCCTCATAACCTATAATATAGCGCATGGCCGCGGTCTATCGCTTTATCAAGGGTTTAGCTCTGGCAAAAGGATAGAGCGAAACATCCAGCGCATCGCCGCACTCATGCAGCATCACTGCGTCGATATAGCAGCACTTCAGGAAGTGGACTCTGACTCCCACTGGAATAAGAACATCGACATGGTGGAACTGCTCTGCGCCCTCGGGCCTTGCCCCCATGGCGTACTCGGCACCCATACCCGCCGCACTGGACGTCGCCCGCTGAACTATGGAAACGCCATACTTAGCCGCCTTCCCATACTCGATTGGGAAGAGCAAGCCTTCGGCACCAGTTCCCTCGGAGAGAAGGGCTTCGTAATCGCCTTGATAAACCTGGGTGGCCGCATACTCCCTGTAATTAATCTCCATCTCGATTATAAGTCCCGTCGCAACCGAATCATCCAGGTGGAAAAGGTCATCGAGTTTGTCCGACTCAATCACCTGACTCTAAATGGCCGCTTCGAGAAAGCCAGAGGTCTTCAAAAGGGGTTCCTCCCCATCATCTGCGGCGATTTCAACAGCACAACCCTCCGCTCAGATGATGCCGTCTTTCATCTCTTCGATTTCCTCCTCACTATCGGCCATTACCAGCTCTATCCCAAGAAAGCCCGCACTTTTCCCAGTATCCTCCCCAGTCTAGGTCTCGATTTCGTGCTCATGCCCCCACAGCTGGAGGTTGTCCACTGTGAAGTCATCCGTTCAAGACTCTCGGACCACCGGCCTGTCAAAGTGAACTTTCGCGAGCGTCCCTAGATAGAGTCATCAACCGCCTCGACGATTACAGTAATTGCCACAACATCCTCGTGCTTCTTACACTGAGATGCGCTCCCATCGCTCTCATTACCTCCCATTCCTCCTATCGCCCACCTCGCCTAGTAGGTCAGGTAGGTCTGCTAGGTAAAATTATCTAATTTAGGGTTGATATACGCTATTGGGTCAGGCAGAGTTATCGTTTCCAATCTATTTAAGCCATGCAAGAACATATCACTATTGAATGCACCGAAGCCAAAGCCGAGGGTAAGCCCGCTTCGCGCTACATGACTACCCGCGACAAAAAGAAGCAGCAGGGTAAGATCGAAAAGAAGAAGTATAACCCGCATCTTCGCCGCCATACACTCCACAAGGAGATCAAGTAGAGTTCTCTACTAATCGGCATATTCGCTTTCAAGCAGACCGTTCGCTCTTAATGGCGGACGGTCTTTTGCTTTTGTAGACTGGCGGGGCTGATATGCGTTTTAAGTGCACAAGTCCCAGAGGGACGGCTGAAGGGGTTTCAAATTCGCCACTTGAGAGAAGAAGACGCTTCGACTCGTTTGATGACCTCCAGCCAGTCGCTTCGGGACTTGGTCCATGTATGTATGTTTACCCCGGGTTGAAACCCGGGGCTAAGATGCCAGTCGTCCTTCGGGACTTCATTCTTACCCATGGGGATCATGGCGCAAGATAATGCTCACAACACACACAAATTGGCCAAAGTCCAGGTTGCCCCGTTGGGGCAAACCCGGTTCACCCGTAGGGTTAGTATCTTTTCGAGCCCACTTCACGGTACCTGCCATCTCTTCATTTTCCTACTTCACCGTTTACTCCACGGCCTTGTCATCGTGTGGTAATTCGCGGAGCAAGAACTGCATGATTTCATGACCAGAGTACTCCATGTCGGTCACAAGCGCTCGCACGCGTCCACTTAGGAAGTGAAAGGTAAGCTGGGCAAGCACCGCGATCAGCAGGCCAAATGCGGTCACCACGAGCGACTCACTCAATCCACCTGCGACGACCCCTTGATGGGCATACGCACCCTCGGCTTGTACAAGCTGGAGAGTCTTATACATAATCGTCACCGTTCCCAAGAGGCCGAGAATGGGCGACACTCGTGCGATGGCGGCAAGCGAGGCAATCCTGCGCTCTAGCATGGGGATTTCCACAATGGCTGCAGCTTGGACTGCCCCGCGCATGCGGTTTTCACCTTCATCATGGTGCAGAAGAGCAGCCTTCACGATAATTGGCACGGGACCGGGCGTCTCTTCGCACACTGTCAATGCCTCTACGAGCCTGCGCTTGCGAAGCAGGTTCTTTATCCCTGCCAGGAAATCCTTGGTGCGAATCTGACCCTTGTGGAGATAGAGGGCACGCTCGATAAAGATCACAAATCCGAATAGGCTAAGGAAAACGAGGGGCCACATTACTGGCCCACCTTGGTGCAGCAGCTCAAACATGTTTACTAGGAGAGGTTATTAGAGTTCTGAAACGCATAGCCTGAGTACAAATACACATTGGAGCAAGCCGAAGTATCGGGTCTAGTGATCTGTCAGTAGATATACCTATAAAATCCGAAATTTTAAGTTAAAGTTAGGCTCACAATAATCCGACAAGGAGAGTAGTGTCACCATTCATGCCTACTTTTCTATAATGCAACAATGCCAACTGCTGATACTGGTGCAACTCTGCGTAGTATCATTCGGTTGCCCGGCGTTTTAATTCTGTTATGAAATTTGGAACCAAAATTACCCTGGGTACTATCGGAGCTGTTCTCGTAACTGCCCTTATTGGAATTGCTGTGCAAAACCTGCTCATCCATGAGGTGGGTATTGAGCGCACCAAGAATACGATGCGTACCTCCCTCCTACAAGCGGAGAAGGTGCGCGCGCAAACCTCTGCGCTTGCGGAGAGTAACATTTACAATGTGGAAAAGCTAAAGGCGGAAGTGGCGCAGGCCTCGGACTTCCGCAAGACTGCATTCTATGCCACCATCCCGGTCGTATCGTCATGGAACTCTGTCGCCCATGTAGCAGATGAGCAGGGCTATACATTCAGGATACCCTCCAAACGCCCCCGCGATAAACGCAACCTCGCCACAGCAGAGGAAGAAAAAATCTTGGAGCACTTTGCACAATCCAAGAATGAAGAGTACTACGCCGTTGATACCAGCAATAATGTGATGGTCTATGCCCGTCCCGTGCGCCTGTCGAACGATTGCCTGGTATGCCACGGTAATCCCTCCCGAAGCCCTACCAAGGACGGAAAAGACATTTTGGGCATGCAGATGGAGAACATGAAAGAAGGTGATCTCCATGGGGCCTTCGTACTGAAGGCCGATTTGAATAAAGTGAAGGCAATTGCCACTGCTGCCTCCATGAAAGGGGTGACGAACATGCTCCTTATAATGATCCCCTTGATGATACTGGTTGTTGTGGGGTTTAGCGTCTTTAACAAAATCGCGATTGTGCGCCCGCTGAATCTCGCCCTCTCAAAGGTCGAGGATGCCAGCTCTACCAATGCCACAATCTCCAGGGAAATAGCCAACTCAAGCATGGCTGTGGCGGATGGTGCCAGCCAGCAGGCCTCAGCCATTGAGGAGACGAGTGCCTCTCTGGTGGAGCTTTCCAGCACTACGAGCAGCAATGCGGAAACCGCAGAACGCGCTCAGACCATGCTCACCGAAGCCTGTACCGCTATCAACGACGCGCATGGCCGCACCGATGAAATGAGCGCAGTCATGAAAGAACTGCAACAGTCCAGCGATAACATTGCCAAAATTATTAAGACAATCGACGAAATCGCCTTCCAGACGAATATCCTTGCCCTGAACGCCGCTGTCGAAGCCGCTCGTGCCGGTGAGGCAGGCGCAGGATTTGCAGTTGTGGCGGATGAAGTCCGCAATCTCGCCCAGCGCTGTACTCAGGCAGCCCACGAGACGGCGGAACAAATCAATGAATCCATTGCCCGGTCAAACCATAGCGCAGCCATAGCATTGAGCTTTGGAGAGAGCTTGACCGCAATAAAGGAGCGGACGGACAAGCTTGCCGAGTACATGGCGAGTATCTCCACGACGACCAAGGAACAAGCGATGGGCCTGGACCAGATCACCACGGCCATCCACTCGATGGACCAAGTCGTACAATCCAATGCCGCCAGTGCTGAGGAAAGTGCGGCCGCTGCGAATGATCTTAACGAGCAGGCTACCTATCTTCTCCGTATGGTGAGCGAAGTAGAGCAACTCTTTGCCAATGCCAAACCGAATTCTGACAACGGGCAGAGCGAGAACGTGCAGTCTGCTTCAAGCAATAATTTTGCGAATAATTCGCGCACGGAACAGAAATCCAGAGCCAATAATTCCGGCTCTGCACTCCACTCGCCCCATCGTCATTCGAACGGAAACGGGATGACTCCCATGCAGCATACCTTGAAGAATGGCCGGATGAAGTAAGGATTGAACATACCGCTCTGTCGGCGTAACGGAACACGCATGCGGGTTGGGCCCAGTCAAATGGATAACCAGGGTCACATATACCGCAGTACAGATCACGGTGCCCCAATCTAAATGTTACTACACTTCAGGATTGCACAACCTACTGCAAAAGGGCTAGAAGCCAGTATTTTATGGCGACAGCACTGTTGTTTTCCGGACAGGGAGCCCAGCGAATTGGCATGGGCAAAAGTCTTTACAATAACTCGGCCTCTGCGAAGGCTCTCTATGACCGTGCCGATGCGGTGCTGGGGTGGAGTCTTACCAAGGTATGTTTTGAGGGGCCGGAGGATACGTTGACGGAGACTCGTGTTTGCCAGCCTGCGCTGTATGTGCACGGGTACTTACTGGCAAAGCTCTTGCTGGAGAGCAAGAGGGCAGGGGAGGTGAAGGCGGCGCTGGGCTTAAGCCTGGGGGAACTCACTGCACTCGCGGTTGCGGAGGCGTTCGACTTCGAAACCGGGTTGAAAGTAGTGGCCGAACGCGGTCGGCTGATGCAGCTCGCCTGTGAGGCTTCGAGCAGTACAATGACCAGCCTGGTCGGTGGCGATGAAGCTACTGTCGCGGCACTGTGCAACGAATTTGATGTGGAAATGGCCAACCTTAACTGCCCCGGGCAGATCGTGATCTCGGGCGAGACCGCGAAGGTCAACGCCGCAGCCGAAGCAGCAAAGGCTGCAGGGAAGTTTAAAATGATTATCCCGCTGAAGGTGGCCGGAGCCTACCATAGCCGGTTGATGGAGCCAGCGCGCGTGGGATTTGAACAGTTTCTAAAGACGGTCGTAGTGAAATCCCCGAAATTCACCGTCTTTACCAATGTGACAGGCTCGGCTGTCTCCTCGCCGGATGAGATCAAGGCCATGCTCGTACGGCAGGTGGTCTCCAGTGTGCGCTGGGAGTCGTGCATGCGCAGTGCTGCTGCACTCGGTATCACCGAGTTCTACGAATGCGGGCCGGGTGCAGTACTGGCTGGCATGGCAAAGCGCACCGAAAAAGCGTGGAAAGTCACCAGTCTTTCGGAGTACGGCGATATCTAGAGCATAAAATTTGCAGTTTCTATTAACTGCTGAATTGCTTTGAATCGGTTTTATTGTGAAAGTGGACTGTTTACGGCCTTTCATGAGCCGGAACAAGCACGGTCCTTCAGTGACCACTATCTAGACTATAGAGCCACCACCTATTTGATGAGCGACATCACGCATATCCGCAATTTCTGCATCATAGCCCATATTGACCATGGGAAGACGACCCTCTCTGACCGCATTCTTGAAAAGACCAAGGCCGTCGCCATGCGCGACATGCAGGAGCAGCTTCTCGACTCCATGGACCTCGAGCGCGAGCGCGGGATCACGATTAAGATGCACCCTGTTTGCCTGAACTATAAGGCGGCTGATGGCAGCAACTACCAGTTCCACTTGATCGATACCCCAGGGCATGTGGACTTCTCCTACGAAGTCTCACGAAGTCTCGCCGCATGCGAAGGCGCTGTGCTCCTCGTCGATGCCGCGCAAGGTATCGAAGCACAAACCGTGGCCAATGCGCACCTCGCCATCAGCAACGGGCTGACTATCATCCCGGTCATTAACAAAATAGACCTTCCCAGTGCCGATCCGGACAAGTGTCGCCAGCAACTGGAGGATATCCTGGCCATCCCTGGAGAAGAGGCAGTCTTGGCCAGCGGAAAATCAGGCATTGGCATTGACGATATTCTGGAGGCGGTCATTCGGCACGTCCCGGTCCCGCGCTGGGCAGATTATCCGCAGATGCGCGTGCTGATCTTCGATTGCAAGTTCGACACTTACAAAGGTGCCATCTGCTACATCCGAGTCTTCTCAGGCACCCTTAAGCGCGGGCAGATTATCCGGATGATGAACAAGGGTATCCGTACTGATGTGAAGGAACTTGGCCGATTCGAACCTGGAATGGTACAGTGCGATGAACTCGAAACCGGTTGCGTAGGCTATCTGGTGACGGGCATCAAAGACGTGGCCGAAGTAAAGATCGGTGATACCGTCACCCTCTATGAAGCCCCGGCCCAAGAGGCGCTCCCTGGTTATAAAGAGGTGCAACCCATGGTATTTGCCGGGATATACCCGTTGGATACCGGAGACTACGAGAAGCTGAAGGGGAGCATGATGAAGTACCAGTTGAACGACTCGGCGTTCTCCTACATGTCGGAGACTTCGGTCGCGCTGGGGTTTGGATTTCGCTGCGGTTTCCTCGGTCTGTTGCACATGGAGATAGTTTCCGAGCGGCTGCGCCGCGAGTATGAACTGGACATAATCTCCACATACCCAAGCGTCATCTACGAGGTCTTGTTAAACAACGGCAAGACGATCTTGGTAGATAACCCTGTGAAACTGCCAGACCCGACAGAGATCGCCACTATCAAGGAACCGTATGTGAAGGCACTCTTGCATGTACCCACGGAAAGCGTGGGCGACATAATGAACCTTATTAACGAGAAGCGCGGGATATGCGATCATACTGAGGCCCTCGACCAGACACGCCTTATACTGCACTGCGACCTGCCTTTTAACGAGATATTGGTGGACTTTAATGACCGCCTTAAGAGCATAACACGCGGCTATGGCTCGATGGATTACGAAGTCACCGGCTACCGCGTGGGGGATCTGGTCAAGCTGGACATCCTTGTCCATGGAGAGCCGATCGACGCATTTTCTTCCATCGTTCACCGCAATAAGGCCGAGTACAAAGGCCGTGCCATGTGCGAGAAGTTAAAGGAGATACTACCGCGCCAGATGTTTGTCGTGCCCATCCAAGCCTGCATCGGCAGTAAGATCATTGCCCGCGAGACCATCAGCGCCTTCCGCAAGGATGTAACCGCGAAGTGCTACGGGGGTGACATCAGCCGTAAACGCAAACTGCTCGACAAGCAGAAGGAAGGTAAGAAGCGGATGAAGCAGATCGGTCGCGTGGAGATACCGCAGGAAGCCTTTGTTGACATCTTAAAGAATACCAACCGCTAGGCTTCGCTGCCTGCACAAATCGACAATCGCTGTGTTTTTTAAATCCACTCCACTGAAGAAGGCACGCAAATCGGCGGAAGACTGGCTGCAACTCGCCCATAAAATCTACCACTACCGGCGCGATTTACTCAGTACCGAGCGGTTGACCGCCCTTACGGAGGCGATAGAGACGCTCTCGCGTTGCGCTAGTAAGAAGAGTGGGGCGACACTTGAAGAAGTAGTCACGGCGACAACGCAACTGGAAGCGATATTAAAGAACTGTGGCGGGCAGTTCTATCCACGCAAGTTTCTCACCGAAAACGTAGAGATGATCTTGGTGGCGGCAATCCTGGCCCTGGGCATTCGCGCATACTTTGTTCAGCCCTTTAAGATACCGACCAATTCGATGTATCCCACTTACTATGGGATGACGCATGTGGTCGACGACGACGCGAGTAGCAAGCCTAATGCACTCGAGCGGATTTACCGAATGGCCATGATGACGACGACCAAGCAGGTCATCGCCGAAGACGATGGTCGCTTAATTATTCCGCTTCAACCTACGGTAGTAAATGGCAGAAAGTATCTCCTGCTACAGGCAAAGATGCTAAACTACACATTCCTGATTGGGAACAAGCCAGTCGATCTTGTAGTTCCAGCCGATTTCAGCGGAATGTCAGAGATTATCATGGAAAAGTGGGGCCAGGATAGAGAGCACTGGACCAAGAAGATGGTAGATGGAATCGGCCCATGCATCGTCACCAATAAGGAGTACAAGAAAGGGGATGTAGTCCTTTCTTTTCAGATTCTTACAGGAGACGCACTCTTCGTAGACCGGATCAGCTACCACTTTATTCGACCCGAAGTAGGGGACCCATTTGTGTTTCCCACGGACAACGTTCCTGGTCTGAGAGATAAAGGCAAGTATTACATTAAACGAATAGTAGGTCAGGGAGGGGATACACTCGAGATTAAACAACCCGTGCTTTACCGCAACGGTAGCCCGATCACTGGTGCAGAGGCATTCGATCTCAATGCGACCACGTCTGGTAAATACGAAGGCTACATTAACGCCGAGCGTATCAATGGCACCCATCTCATGAAGGGTGAAGCGCTGAAGATTCCTGTTGGCACCTACTTTGCCATGGGCGACAACTCCGACCAAAGCTCCGACAGCCGCGTCTGGGGATTCGTCCCAGAAAAAGAAGTCATAGGGCGAGCAATCTTCATCTATTACCCGTTTACGGATAGATGGGGCATTTCTAAGTAACTCCAAACAGCTCCAATCCGAGCTAAACAGAGCTTGTTTGAACAGCTTATAGCTCCTAATCCCATTGGCCATCTGCTATACCTAAACCACTAAAGCAACGGAAGTATATGTCGCACAATATACATTATGTCTTAATATAGTTTAAGGTCTTCAAGGCCTGCTAGGCCTTGAAATCGACTTTATTCCGACTGGTACTATGCCCTAAAAGTATCTAGAAGTAAAGCGTCATGGCAGCACCTCTATTTAATTGGCTACAGACACGATCCACTGGAGTGCTTATGCACCCCACTTCATTGCCGGGGAATGGTGGGATAGGCACACTGGGGCGGGAATCGCTGCGATTCATCGATTTTCTGCAAAAGGCAGGCATAGGCTACTGGCAATTGCTGCCACTGGGGCCGACTGGGTATGGAGATTCGCCGTATCAGTCTTTCTCGGCATTTGCGGGGAACCCGTATTTGATTGATCTGGAAGCATTGATGGAGTTTGGGCTGCTGAACTACGAGCTGCTTGACCCGATACGTGCCCTACCCCAGGAACGCGTAGATTTTGGGGCCCTCTACCGCACCAAGTGGCCATTGCTACGCCTGGCATACCGCAACTTTAAGGAGAAGAAACTGGCCTACCTGCCGAACTACGGGATGTTCGCCGAGTTCTGCGAAACGCATTCGGCCTGGTTGGAGCCGTACGGCTACTTCATGGCACTTAAGCAGCAGTTTGGTGGGCGCTCGTGGACAGAATGGCCGCTGGAACTGCGGCGCTATGAGCAGGCACAAAAGTCCCCGCTTAAGGCTGAGCTTAGCGAGAGCATCGAGGCCTATGCATTCTACCAGTACCTCTTCTTTGGCCAATGGAAAATGGTGCAAGCATACGCCAAGAAAGCAGGCATTCAGATCATTGGTGACCTTCCCATCTTTGTGTCTCTGGATAGTGCAGATGTTTGGGCTAGAGCAGACCTTTTTGAGCTGGATAAAACGGGCATGCCCATTGCGGTGGCTGGTGTACCACCCGACTACTTCTCTGCGACGGGACAGCTTTGGGGAAATCCCCTGTTTAACTGGAAAGCGCTAAAGGCCGAGGGTTACGCGTGGTGGATTGAGCGCTTGCGCATGGCCCATTCGCTCTGTGATGTAGTCCGACTGGATCATTTCCGTGGCTTCTATTCCTACTGGCGGATTCCTGCTCCCGCAGAGAATGCACTGGGCGGCAAATGGGTGACAGGACCGGGACTCGATTTCTTTAACTCTGTTCGGGAGAAACTACTCGAATCGCAGATTATTGCCGAGGACCTTGGCATTATTCCGCCAGAGGTAAGGGAGTTTCTAGCACGGACGGGCTTACCCGGAATGGCCATTCTTCAATTCGCTTACGATGGCGATGCAGACAACCTTTATCTGCCGCACAACCTCGAGAAAAACACCGTACTCTATCCCGGAACGCACGATAATAATACCACGCGGGGCTGGTACGAAACCGCTAATCCAGCGTCACAGGATCAACTCCGTCGCTACTTCCGCATCAGCGGCAATGAGGTGAGCTGGGACTTGATTAGAGCCGCGTACGCATCGGTTGCACGTCTTGTCGTCATTCCTATGCAAGACATGCTCAGTCTGGATGGTGCTGCGCGAATGAATACCCCAGGCAGTGCGCTCGGCAACTGGCAATGGCGCTACTCGCGTGAAGCGATTGACCAACTCGAGGCACAAAGCGCGGGCTACTTGAAGGAGTTGGCCAAGCTCTACGGCAGATAAATTAGGTTAAATCCGATTGCAGGAATGCCCGGATTCTCGGGACAATTACCGCACCTTTGTCTTCAAGCAACCAATGCCCGGCATCCGGGTATGACAAGGTCGTTGCTTTGGGGAAATGGCGCTGAAACTCCTTTAAAAAACCGCCATGAAAGCACCAGTCCTGCATGCCCCAGCAGAGTAAAATCGGGTGTGATGCAAACTGCGCCAATCCCTCTTCCGTGGCTCTGATTTCACCTCGTGAGGGGTGCTTTTTCTCGAGCGGGATATCTCTAACGAATCGCCAGACCGAGACCCGGGTCGCCCAACTCTGATGCGGCCAGCGGTATGCCATGCGAATGCGCTCTGACAGCGGGTTAACCGTCGTCATATATTCCGCAGCACGCACAAATCCGTTTAATCCTCGTGTCAAAATGGCTCCAATTAAGGGCCATCTACAGACTGCGATTCTCCGGGGTATGGAATTCGAGCGAAATGCTGCCGTGTTCATCACTATTATCTTGCCGATACGCTCCGGCATTCGCCGTGCGAGCCCGAACCCGATGGCGCCCCCCCAGTCATGGACAATAAGGTGGAATTTCTTAATCCCCAAATGCTCAATCAGCGCCACCAAGCGTTCCGTATGCTGGCGTAAATCGTATAAGCCCGGCACATCCGGCTGGTCTGACAATCCGCAACCGAGGTGATCTGGCACAATACAGCGAAAGTCATCTCGTAGGCTGGCAACCACTTCCCGATAGAGGAAGGACCACGATGGATTGCCATGAAGCATCAGCACTACTTCCCCCTCCCCTGCCCCTTCATCCAGATAATGAAGATTCAACGAGCGCTTTCCTGTCTTGTGGGAAAAGTATTTGCCTGTGAATGGATAAAGTCGACGAATAGCCTCTGGTAGTTTTCTCGGCATGATGGGTTCTATCTAATTTGAGCTAGCTAAAGTTCAACAAACTAGGCATTGAGCGCAATCATCAGGCTGCTAAGCCCGCTTCCAATACCTAGAAGTGCGACCCTGTCACCTGCCTTGACTGCTCCCGCATCCATGGCGGCAGCCAGGGTGATTGGGAGCGCAACCGATCCTGTGTTACCGAGTTGATCATAGGTGATATAGTCCTTGTCTGGCGCGATACCGAGCCGCTCCAGCAATCGCTTTTGATGGGCGCGGCCGACTTGGTGACAGATCACCCGGTCCAGCGACTGCGCGGTCCATGCACACTCCTCTTGAAAGCGAATCCAGCAGCGTTCCGCCACGTTCAGCCCTGCTTCCAGGAGTGCCTCTGAATCCGTCAGCATCTCCAATCCGTCTGCACCGGTCGTACCGCCCTGGCAAAGCGAGTTGTGCGAGCTGTCAGTTTCATTTGTGGCTGTTACCAGCTGTAAACCGCGAACATTCGGCGATAGGTCAGTATGCTCAATAATTGCGGCCACCGCCCCAGCTCCGATAGTTAAGTTCGCAAAGAGGGGTTTGATGCTCTGTCGGTCATGGTACGGCATCAGTAGCTGGCGAATAGTGTGCTCAAGCAGTGGCTTCCCATCCTCGCCCGAGACCAGGAGAGCCCGACGTATCTGCCCGCCTTCAATCATCCCGGCAACGAGTACCAATGCGCTAAGAAACCCGAGGCACGCATTCGAAATATCCAAAATCTGCGTCCGCCCGGGTAGTTTTAGCCATTGATGGACATAGGCTGCAGTGGCCGGTTCGAGGCGGTCCCGACACACACCGCAGTGGATGAGTAGATCGATATCTGCCAGATCGACAGGATGCTTCTTCAGGACAGCGGCGCCAGCCTCTGCTGCGATTTGGGAAGGCTTGACTGATCCCGGCCAGAATCTGCGCTCACGAATGCCAGTCATAAGCTCCAGTCGGCCCCGCGGTAGTTTCAAGCGATCGTAAAGTGCAGCGAGCCGCTCCTCAATGGCATCCGAAGAAAGCCCCAGCGGCGGCCATACGCCAGCGAGCGCAGCTATCTTGACCTTGGAAAATTTCATTCTTTTGCCCCCTGATCTAGCCGTGAAGCCAGCCGAACCACTTCCTCGTCAAAATAGTTCCAGTCCATCCCCGCATTCACCACGATGCCCTGTGCGTTAATACCACTGGAGCGTTCACTGAGCAGATACACTGCCGTGTCGGCAACTTCCTGCGTCTGCACCGCTCGCTTGCGAAGGGTGAGTTTCTCGGCAAAGAGATAATTCTCCAGGTACCCCGGAATACCAGCGGATGATTTAGTTTTCAAGGGCCCGGCATTTACGGAGTTAAACCGCACTTCTGTATCAGCGCTGAATGACTTCGCTAGAAAACGCACACAGCTTTCGAGCGAAGCCTTGATAGGTGACATAAAGCCATAGTTTGCCGCAGTCACTTGGGAGCTGATCCCGATGGTCACTACGCTGGCATTTGTTGTCAAATGTGGCTTGAAAGCCCGCGCCACTTCCACGAGTGAAAAGGCGGAGATAGAAACCGCTTGCAGGAAATCTGCCCTTGCGGTTTCGTGGAAAGGCTTCAGCCCGGCGGAATAGTTGGCAAATGCGATGGAGTGGACCAACCCATTGAACGGACCATAAGCTGCCGCCTCTTGCGCCAGCTTTGCGCAGCCCGCAGGGTCTTCCACATCGCAAACGAGAACGACGCTACCTGCGACCAGTCGCGCCACCTCGGCTTTGCGCGCTTCATTGTGTACTGTGAAGACTACCTTCGCCCCCTCGGCAATGAGCGTTTTCCCGATGGCATACGCTACACTGCGCTTATTAGACAGCCCAAGCACCAGAAAGGTTTTGTTTTCGAAGTTAAGAAAGCTCATCTGCTCAGGCGACAGAATCGCATGCAGCCTCTCCTGCCAAGGCGAAACGGTGGTTGTTCTGTATCGGAGAGTGTCACGGACGGCCCGTGACCCGTAAATGAGTCATTGGTGTGTGTCACGGACGGCCAGTGACCCGTAAATGAGTCATGGGTGTGTGTCACGGACGGCCCGTGACCCGTAAATGAGTCATGGGTGTGTGTCACGGACGGCCCGTGACCCGTAAATGAGTCATGGGTGAGTGTCACGGACGCACCGTGACCCGAAAATGAGTCATGGGTGTATGTCACGGACGCACCGTGACCCGTAAATGAGTCATGGGTGTGTGTCACGGACGGCCCGTGACCCGAAAATGAGTCTTGGGTGTGTGTCACGGACGGCCCGTGACCCGAAAATGAGTCATGGGTGTGTGTCACGGACGCAACGTGTTGGTGGTGTGCACTCCTGGAGTGTCCTATTCTTAACCCTCACCCGGTCCATCCAACATTATCGTGCCTGGGACGCGTGCCACGGTTGAGGTCAGCAAAACTTTACGCAAGTCACCCAGTACAGCCTCAGCTTCTACGGGGTCTATCCAGTAATAAACATCCCGACACATCTTTTGATTCTTTACGATCCCTGCCTGGCGCAAGATGCGTAAATGATGGGAAACGGTGGGCTGACTCATGCCAAGCTTCTCTGCGAGCGTGGAGACATTGTTCCCTTGCGTACAGTCGTCTGGAGTCTCAGGCAGCAATTGTAGCAGATTAAGCCGGGCAATATCTCCGATGGCCCAGAGCTGTCGGGCTAGTTCGTCTGGAGATTTATTAGAAGCTGACATGGTGGATGTATTGACAGATTGAAATACTTGAATATGTCTATGGTTTGTCCGGTCATCTTAAATAAAAGGACGAGCATGCAGCCTCAAGACAATTTGCGCCATTGGCATTCAGGACAAGGATTATGGAACCATATACCAGAAAGCGACTGGAATAGCTGGACTTGGCAACTTAAAAACCGCCTGACGACGATTGCGGACCTCGAACAGTACATGACGTTAACGCGGGATGAGCGCGCCGGGGTACTGTTCGCGAGTAAGAAGCTGGCACTGGCGATCACTCCCTATTTTTTCAATCTGATCGACCGCGATGACCCCGCATGCCCCATTCGCTTGCAGATGATTCCCCGCTCCGGCGAGATGTATGTGGCACCCGAGGAACGTCTCGATCCTGTCGGTGAGGAGCACAGCATGGCGGTGAATGGCATCGTCCACCGCTATCCTGACCGTGTGCTGTTTTTAGTCACCGATCGCTGCGCCGCGTACTGTCGCTATTGCACCCGGAGCCGACTGGTCTCCAACGCGCAGGACTATAACTTTCACCCGGAGTTTGAGTCCGGTATTGAGTATATCGCAAGCCACCCAGAGATACGGGACGTATTAATATCTGGTGGAGATCCTCTTCTGTTGAGCGATTCGAAGCTGGATTATCTGCTGGGTCGCTTGCGCGCTATCCCGCACGTGGAGTTCATCCGCATCGGTTCACGTATCCCCGTATTTCTCCCGCAACGCATTACCGAGGGGCTTTGCTCTGTATTGAAGAAACACGGTCCCATCTGGATGAGTATCCATGTGAACCACCCCAATGAGTGTACGATGGAGTTACGCAACGCCTGCGAACGCCTCGTCTGCTCTGGTACACCCTTGGGCAACCAGTCTGTCCTGCTCAAAGGCGTGAATGACAATGTGGATACTATGAAATCCCTGGTGCATCGACTGCTTCAAATGCGCGTCCGCCCCTACTACCTCTATCAATGTGACTTAATCACTGGAAGCCGGCACTTCCGCACAGATGTGACCAAGGGTATAGAGATCATCGAAGGCCTGCGCGGCCACACCACAGGCTACGCTATTCCCCAATTTGTCATTGATGCTCCGGGTGGCGGAGGCAAGATTCCCGTAAATCCCGCCTATGTGCAGAAAATCACCGAAACGGAGGTCATCATGCGCAATTACGAGGGCAAAGAATATCGGTATCCTCTGGTAGATACCCATGGTGAACTCACGCTCTACGACGATGCAGAGCTGTTAGCCGAATCTGTCGTGAATTAAGGAAAACGCAGGAGCCGTGGCGGTCTCGGTGCATCTCGAAGTCATTGGTTTGGTTAAGTGGCAGTCGTCATGGGCTTAATCCCATAGATTGTCGTTCGCTGTCATTAAAATCGGCTGACACTCCGACCGGTAACACGCCTTTGCAGACCGGTAACAGGCATATCTGAAGCTTGAATTATCTAAACTGCCGTACTTGGGCGGCGACTGCTTCCAATGCTTCAGGTTCTTTAAGCTCGGCGAGAATATAAATCCCCTTGGTACCTACGGCATTTATCAAGGGCACCACTTCATGGGGTTTGACGCCAACGGCCTGTACACTTTTCCCGGCTTCTATAATTTTTCTATAGAACGGGTACCAGTACGGATCACCACCAGAAGGTTTGGTCGGTTCCGGTGTCCACTCTATGGCATCAAGGGCTTCAATACTCAGGAGTAAATTCACCTTGTCCATACACTGGGAGCCATCCAGATGGTACATGGAATAGTCCAACCACTGGCATTGTTCAGTAAGTGAGGGCAGCACAAATTCCTCGAACATGGCAGGCGATATCATGGCGCAGGCATCGCACTGAACCTTTGCGGTTTTGCCAGGCCCCCATATCATAAAGGCCCAAAAGACAGTACCGCCATCGGGCGCTTTTATGATATCGTAAATAGCCTGATATGCCTCAAACCAGGCAACGTTTACTTCCCGAATCTTTTGCTTTAGCCAGTCGGGGTTTTCAATCAAATCGAGCATCACCGTTTGTGGATCACGTAGCGCAGCCACTATGTCCAGATTCTCAATCAGGTCTTCGCAGCCCACCATATAAAGTCCTTCGGCTAGAGCTGTGGATTTCTTCAGTAGTTCCATGGCCTTTTTCCACCAGTAACAGTCCCTGTCGAGTTTCAGTTCTGGCAGGGTAAGAACATCCGTACAATCTTTCCAGATGGGAGGATACCATACGGTCCCTTCCTTTTCTGCGAGGTGGGCATCCGAACCAAGGTAAAGTGCCAGTGAACCAGGGCCAACGGCTGTGTCTGCTATTGGTAGAATATCCAGACCATAATTGCCATTCGCCATGCTCCAATGGTTCGCCTGAACCCGGAAGTTAACATCATGATAGTAGGTGTGCATACTATGCGGCCTCTCTGGATACCGGATGCTGGCATCGTGTGAGGTGGCTCGTTTGGGAGCGCACCAGCTACCCACGAGAAAATCATCCCGGTTCCACCACTTGATGAAGCGTTCACGGCTTTCCAGCCAGTTTTCTTTAAACAGATATGGATTATTGGTCACAGGTAGCGTCATCTATCAAGTGTATCCTATCTGTTGTGAAAAAATCATCTCGTATTGTCTCCAAAAGTTCTCAATTTGTGTCGTATGGAGGAAAAGTTAACCTTGCCCGCCAAGCTGGGAGGCTTGTTATGGTTATACTCGAAGGGCTCAACTATTCCCTCAAAAAGCCACACGCATAGAGAGTTGGAAGTTAACCTCACCCTTACTGGCTCCGCAGTGTATCTGCTCAATGGGCGAAGGATACCGATGCATCCCGGTACGCTGCTGTGGCTATTCCCCGCACAGGAACACCTGTTGATTGAGCGCAGTGCAGAATTTGAAATGTGGGTGATTGTCTGGAAACCAGCATTAATCAAAAAACTCAATCTACATTCTCCCAATAAGACCCTGCTGCTGAATGATCCAGGCCATGAACTCGGTCGGCTACTAAAACCGGATGCTGCCCTCACCATCGACCAACTCTGCCGGGAATTACAACAGCACTCGGTATCTCCGGATTTATTTAACAGTGGCTTGAGCTATCTCCTATTACAGTGTTGGCAGAACTATCTGGCTGGCTCGGAGGCCCCACGGGGTAATCGCGTACACCCCGCAGTGCAGCGTGCAGCCCATTACATGGCGAAGGAGCCCATTCATGACAGGACCGACACATTGGCCGCGGCCTGCGGACTGAGCCGAACCCGCTTGAGCCGTCTCTTTAAAGAACAAATGGGTGTTTCCTTATCTGAATTCCGATCCCAGCAGAGGCTGCACCGCTTCATGGCTATTATAACCAGAAACAAGAAATACACCCTACTGGATGCAGCCCTGGACTCTGGATTTGGCAGTTACGCCCAGTTCCACCGGACATTTGTACTACATATGGGCAAGCCGCCCAGTGACTATTTTGCGGGAAAGATTCCCTAGCGTCGGGTAAACGGCTTCCCGCGCTCATCCTCGGTTGTCACTGACTTCCTTCTGTTCGAATTCTGCAAAACTATGCTGCAACTTGGGCTACGGATTTGCATCGGTTCAATATTGCAGGGTTGTTTGTTGTTCTGAATTTAGCGACCTCATTTCTGAACCCACACCACAAAAGTGACAAACTTTCATAGAAATGTGCAATCCATGCTACCCCGGAAATTGCTAGGATAGTGTCTGCAGGATGACTTGCGCGATAACACCCTGTACCCACCCCATATTTCACCAACAATCGATACATAACCTACACGCTACAGCTCCATTCAGACCTATGATAAATTGTAAATTCATTACACGCCGATGCATTCGGTCCACAATCATCGGCGTACTTTCGTTGGCATTGTTGTCCAATCTTGCAGAACAATCGGCAATTGCAGCCACCTATACTTGGAATACCTTGGAAGATACCTACGGAGCCAGCGACATGGATTTGCGGTCCATGAACGAGACTGTCGCGGGGCAATCGGGATGGATCACCATCAAGGATGGCCACTTTTACACTGGCGATGATAAGCCCATACGTTTCTGGGGTGTGACCAATTATGCCACACTCACTCTTGAACAGCACAAGGAAAAAGCCCGCTTTCTGGCCAAGCGAGGAGTCAATTTGTGCCGTACGTGGAAGAGCGTTTTTGATAATACCGCGCCAACCATGGACTCTGTAAATATGGATATAGTGAGTGATATCCAGCGTGCCGTGTATGCCAACAAGCGGGAGGGTATCTACACAGAAATATCCCACTTCTTCATCCTAGGCTTTAAAATTCAAGCTTCATGGGGTGTGGATGGTTATACCAAAGAGTGGATAACAGCCAATAAGACAGGGGCAGGCAGTCGGGAACCCTTTGGGTTGCTGTATTTTGATGACACGTTTAAGAGTGCAGTGAAACGCTGGATAGAAGTCATTCTGACCACGCCCAACCCCTACGAAAACGATAAGCATGCCCTCAAGGATGATACATCCATTGCCTTGTTGGAAATCATCAATGAAGACAGTATGTTCTTTTATACATTTGACCCCACTCAATATCCACCCGAGCAACAAAAGAAGCTCTACAAGCTCTTCGGCAATTTTCTGGTAAATAAGTACGGATCGCTGAACGCCGCACTAACATCTTGGAAAGGCACTGCGCTTGCTAATGACGATCTGGCTAATGGAATCATGGTTGTGCAAAACGCATCAGCCATGTCTGGGCTTGGAAATACCACGCCTGCTTCGCTGCGGATAAATGATCAGGTGGATTTCCTTGGCAAGTTACAGCATGATTTTTATGCCGAGATGACGGCCTATATTCGCAGCCTGGGCTATGGAGGACCTGTCACTGGATCCAACTGGCGGACATCAGATTACAGGACCTTGCAGGATTTGGAATATTATACCTACACGGGAGCCGGAGTGATGGACAGCCATTCCTACTTCGATCCCTATCAATATAATAACCCGGGTGGGGACTTTGCCGGAGTTGGGGATTCGTATTATGGGGTCCCCGTAGTGCAAAATCCAAGACGCTGCCCGACTGCCATAAAGACGGTGGAAGGGTTCCCTTCCATCGTATCGGAAAATACGTGGGTCAACCCCACCAACTTGAGTGTGGAAGCCCCTTTAGTGGTGGCTACCTTTGCCAAATTGCGTTCCATCGATGGTTGGATCTGGTTTGGGATGAATGAACCAAAATGGTCCGCCAGCTACGATACATGGCCTATTGCCAAGCCCTCGATCTTGGGACAATTCCCAGGCGCGGCCATGATTTATCGCCGTGGCGACGTAGCCTCCGCGTCCACGCTGGTACGAGAAGGCAGAACCTATGGTACGATCGTCAGCAGAAAGACTAATAGCATCCGCTCCACCTTCGGCTGGGATATTACGCGGGACCCAGCCAAGGTATTTAATTACAACCCCATTACTCAGCAGGGAGATATAGATCCTGCTGCGATGTTAGTGGGCGGAGTTGATATGGCGTTTGATGATGATAGTCTCTATGTCTCCGAGCAACTCTCCGAATTAATCGATAACACCAACAAGACACTCACCAGTGCTACACATGAAGTTGTACTGGATTACAACAAGCAGATTCTGACAATAAATACTCCGCGCAGCCAGGCTGCTGTGGGCTACCTGCGCAATCAGGGCGGAGATATTGTATTGGATGACATCATCATACGGGCTGGTCCCACTTTTACATTCGGGTCCATACTGGTCACAGCTTTGGATGGCATGCCCCTTTCCCAGTCTACCAAACTCTTAATACAAGCCGGTACCCAGGACAACTTGACTGGATTTGCCAGTACACCTGCTAATGTAAATGGCTACAGTGGGGAAACCATCCAGTCCGTTGGCAATGCTCCCTGGGTATGCAATCAAGTAGATGCCAGAGTGCTGCTGCGCAAAAGACTGTTGAGCGAGGTAGTGAGTATTAAACCCATGAACGCCAATGGATATCCATCAGGCGCCCCTATAGCCGCTGCAACCACCACTCCCGGGACACGCATCACCCTACCCACGGATGCGCTCTACACGATAGTGACATTAACACCGCCCACCAAACTCATACCGGTGATCATAACTAAGAATTTACCCAACACCACGGCTGGCATTACCTACACTATGAAACTCGAGGCGATCTCTGGATCGGGAAATTTATCCTGGTCTGTGACTAGTGGGACTTTGCCGTCTCGCATGACCCTGAGTACCGACGGAGTTCTTAGTGGGCAAAGTGACGTTGAAGGTACCACCTCTTTTACCATACAGGTCACTGATGCCGATGGAAATAGCAGTACACAGGACTTTATTTTGACCACCCTACCCTATAGCAAGAACAGCTTCTTCGAAGCCAAGAATGGCACCTACCGGACAGATGCTTTTCTTTGGAATGCATCTGTCGGATTTATGTACGATGGCTTTCATCCTTTTGTCTGGCTCTACAACCGACAAGGCTGGATTTACATATTTGGTGCAGAAGACACCAAGAACCGTGAATCGGATGGGTACTTCCTGTATGATTTCACTAAAGAGACCTTTGGCTATACAACCCCTGCCTACTACCCCTACTACTATGTCATGAGTGGGAGCGACTATGGGCAGGTGGTGGATTTATCCAAATAAGAACGTTTAAGAGCACAAGTATGTGCAAGTAGCAAGTAGCGATACAACAATTCCGCTCACGGATTCGCAGTAGACGAAACACGCCGGCGTCTTGTTGGGCTATAGGTGAGCGGAAAAAGCCGAGTGGCAGATGGTTCTAATGCATTTATTTCCTGAATGCAAATAGGATGCCGTAGGCATCCCAGCATTTAGCCGGGGGTCGAGACTCGTGTCTGCGCGAGGCGATACCCCCGGAACACCAACCTAATAATGCCGACCCCAGCGGGGTCGCAGCGCGGATTGCTGAGGCCGTGGGATTGAAATCGCTGGTATGCCTTCGGCATCCTCGGAAAAGCATCAGTTACCAGCCTTTATCCGTGTTTAATCCGCGAAATCCGTGGCTGATGAATTATTCA
>JANRLC010000006.1:0-19170 GCA_033762955.1 Verrucomicrobiota bacterium
CCCGTCTTTCAGCAATCGCTGTTTCGCCCTTACAGGGCTTATAGATAAAGGGGGTAACCATTCCCAGGGCGATGCCCTGGGCTCATGAGTTGATGCACCTTCGGTGCGACAGAATGCCATGAATCTACGCTAAACAGGTACGTATGGAGGTGACGCCTACGCGGCCTGAAGTACGAACTCCCTATCCAGAAAGTGAGATGCGGTACCAACGACATTCCGTCCCATGCCTGTATTGGTCACACCTATTTCCTATTTTTGGACTAGAACTCTCTGCCCACCGAAAAGTAGAGACTGGACTCCGCTGGTTTCCATGAGCCATCATTGTCGCCATTGAAATTATATTGAAGATCTAGCTTGGTATCGAACCCGTGAAAGTCGCGATAAGTTGGAGAGAATTTGAATTCGATTTGACGTGTCGAGTACGGGTTGTCCACGCCAGTGGGATGATTAATCTGGTTGTTAAATCCAGTCTCAACGCGTAAATCCACGTATTTCTTTGGGCTGAATGTCACGGCAGAGCGGGTAAAAAGCGTATCCATGGATGAGTAGTTGGACGCAGTTTCCTGCTTAAGTCCACTTTCCACCTGAATAGCCCAAAAATCGTCGGCGTGGTACCCGAGGCCGGACTTTACCTGCTGTGTTGTCCATGCCTCCACGTCACCGACTTTGCGCCGCTGTTCCCAGAGGGTGCCGCTGGACCAGGTCCAATTATTTGTGAGCTGTACCCCTACCATGGATTCCAGTGCCGGGATACCGTAGATACTACCGCTCTCACTTGGATCAAACTCCTTGGTAAAACTCGGTGTAATATCCAGCTTCGCACGTTCCCCGAAAAGCTTTTGCATGAGTTTCAGTTGCACTTTATCCCTGGCCATGGCTGTGCTGGTATTGTCCAGGGATCGCCCGCTTCCTACTTGCGTGGCGAGTGAGGTACTTTGCCCAAACTTACTGGTGGTTTCCACGGCAGTCCAGGACTCCCGCTGACTCACGGTAGCACCCAGTGCGAGCGCCTGTTGCTCGCGATTAACAACTTGTGCGCTAAATAGCGGGCTGACCTGCCAGTTGAGCTTTATGTTTGCTGTGTTTTGGAGACGCAACCGATCGGTGGTAGCAACTTCATCAAACGCCGACGTTTTCTGATCGACTACATTGGACCGGATATTCCAGTCCAGCGATAGATTCTCCGCAAATTGGCGCTTGAAGATAAAGTCGGCTTTGTATGCATCCATCTCACCATCAACCAGAAACTTATACTGGGTGGCATCGCCATCCGCTTTCTGCGTTACCTCATAGAATGGCTTGGTTGTCGCTGCAATAGCATGCCCCTGCACAGACAACAGTCCTGCAACGGCGTATCCCAGGCGTATCAAAGCACGCCACTTGCTGAGTAGTAACATCGTTCCCAATATAGAGATACGACCGTACCCCGCAACTCTCGTTCCGCATTTGCGTTTTTAAACAGTCGCTGGAGTACCAGAGCTTCTCAATGAAGAGCGTCTCGCTCTTGTCTGAATTCTTCCCACCTAAATCTGGCTCTCGAACTGGCAGGCTGCCGCCAGGAGCACGTCTTTGATGCGATAATATTCACTGGGCTTGTTGCGTGCCAGCCATACAGCAGAGAGGCGCTGCTCTAGATTACGCAAGCGTACGGCCGTGGCCGCAGGAGTGGGGCCATCTATCTTTGTCTTTCCGGTCTTGCGGAAATGGATCAAGTGATACTCCTCCAAGACCTCGAGCCCTAGAATCCCGATGGCTATTTCCTCCAAGATCAAAGGGTCTTGTGGCTTGCATTGGTCGAGGAGCTGACGAATGGGCGTTTCCAGAGACAGCATTTTGGCCAATGCTGCTCTGTGCTCGCGTGCAGTGTGTTTGAACAGTCCGCCGGGAAGCCCGCTATCGGATTCGAACCAACTCGCTGGAAAGTCAAGCGAACGGGGTTGGTGGCACCAGCAAAACATTTGCCATGTGGCTTTCTTCGCGGAGGCAAACTCCGCCAGCAGCCCGAGTAGAGTACCACTTTTATCACCCAACACTGTGCGCGAGAGAATAGGGAAGAGCTTCGTTGGCACTAGTGTGGCGGATGTGGGGTGCCATGCTGCGGAAGCCCCTATTATGATCCCGGGTAGCGAAGGCCCGAGGGTATTGATATGCCCATAATCGCCCCAGTCTGTATTTAGCAGGCCAGACGCACCCTGTAACTTTCCTTTGCGAGCAAAGCGCGTAATGTTTTTCTGTGCGGTGGAGTAGTCCGGGAGCCAACCATTCCAGCCCGAGATTCCTGGGCAGATGTAGAACGGGCGCTCTGCTTTTGCGATGAGTTCGCACTTGGTATCTTTAAGCGCTGCAGAGTAGTCCCAATCGAGTGCAATTGCGTCCTTGGGAAGCTCATTGAGCAACTCTGGGTAGTGGCCGATGATGTCTCCCCAGAAGAGCGGCATAGCTCCAGCTTCATGCACTGCAAGGAGTATGTTTTTAAGGAAATCCACATAGAGACGACCATTGCCCACTGTGCTTGCCAGTGCTTTATTCCTGCCTTTGCCGAGGTCAAAGGTCTCGTCGCAGCACACGTTAAAATACTTCGAGCGGAAGAGAGGGCGCACTTCCTGAATAATCTCTCGAACCAGCGCGATGGAGCGCGGATTCTGGCAATCCAGCGTATAGTGCATCATCCTATCCCACCAGCAGAAGGGATCCGGTGAAACGTCGCGTTCAAGCTCGTTTAACTCAGGGAATTTGTGATGAATCCACGTATAGAAATGCCCAAAGGTGCTAAACGATGGCACCAAGTCGATGTGGAGTTCCGCGCAGCGGGCATCAAGGGTACGGATGTCATCAGCAGTCAGCGGGTCTGCACCAGCCCATACCTCGGGATGGTTTTTGTAAGCATAAGTATGCTCGATGTAGAGCTCCAGATGGTTGATCTTGTACCGGGCGCACGTCTCCGCCAGTTCCATGAGCGTCTTCAGCGTGGGTACCTTTCCACGTGTTACATCATGGTAGAATCCCCGTACTGGAAACGCCGGCCAATCCAGTATTTCCAAGCAAGGACGGGCATCGGGATACTGCTTATCGATTTGAGCGAGCGTCTGCTCTGCATAAAAAAGCCCGACAGCGTCTGCGGCTGTTAATGTAGTGCCATCCGGCTGGATATTTACCCTGTAGGCACCAGTCTCAAGTCGCCCTACCGATGCAGTAATTTGGCGAGTGGTCTTGCTGGACGCGAACCCGTTGAGCCATTTAATCCGTTGAGGAGGTGGAAGCAAATCGAGGTGCATAATGGGGATTTGGAGTGATCCAAAATGGGTGACTTGATTAATAGTTCTGTACTTACCCTTACTATACAGGATTAGTCGTATGCAGAAAATAGCTTAAATGAGCGGTTTTTTAACAAAACTGCATGCTTTTCATAAAGAATTGCATGGGAAGACACAAAGGTCCGTAAGCACCAGAAACACTGGGTCCAAAAGGCAGAGGCCAAAGCAGAGCAAGGTGATGACCGGGAGAAAGTAGCCTGCACTTTCATGAACATACTTCCCTGTTAATCTAAATAGTAGATCAGCTCGCGCGCGATTTTCGGGATGTGAGTAACAAGGGAAGCTATCAGCATTCAGCATTCAGCCAATGCAAACTGCCCAATACCTTCTGCCTTTCCGACTCTGTGCCTATGTGCCTTTGTACCTCTGTGCCTACCTTGTTCATCAAGAGGAAAATGGTGGGTGACCAATCCAGCCTTTTCGTTGGATGCCGTAGGCATCCTGTTGCCCCAGAGGGGCAAAATGTCGGTAGAAAAAACAACGATAAAATCCCCTGCGTCCCATCGGGACGCAACCCGCTCGCGATGGACATTGGTTCGGTAGTGCTCGGCGTTATGATTGTTACGTGGCTTTCGACGTTCCGTCCCTCTGGGACGGGGTGCGTTTTGATGCCTGTTTCTACCGACATTGTGTCCCTCTGGGACAAATCCAACTCACCCATAGGGTTAGTGTCTTTTCGAGTCCACCTCATCTCTACACTCCCTTAATTAGCCATTTTTCACGGTTCTTGGCATTTTTCCATTTTTCCCTTTAGGGTTAAACCTGACACGCCACACATATGCGCTCCCTACTTCGATTGCGATTAGAGATTGCCACTTCTGGATAGCTTGTTAACTGGAAAGTGCATGGTAAACACTTCGGCAGGCCAACTGCGATACTCCGACCTCGGGGAACGGCTGCGTGCGCCCATGATTACGCGGCTGATGAATGACACGTTGAGCCGGGCGGGGCTTATCTCGCTGGCTGCGGGGTTCACTGCGCCGGAGACACTGCCAGTGCCGGAGGTGGCGGTGGCAGTGGCTGATCTTCTTAAGCAACAAAATGCTGCCGAGTTCCTCCAATACGGGATGAATGCCGGGAGACCGGGGCTGCGGCAGGCTGTGATTGATCGGCTGCGGAACATGCCGGGGGAGACAGGGGTGGATGGGCTATCCGCGAGAAATGTGATGCTCACCACGGGGTCCCAGCAGGCGCTTTATTTGGCCATGCAGGTGCTGTGCAGTCCGGGAGACCGTGTACTGGTGGAGGCCCCATCCTACTTTGTTTTTCTGGAGCTTCTGGCCGGGCTTGGTGTGGAACCAGTGAGTATCCCGGTGCTTGCGGATGGGTCGACGGATTTGGAAGGATTGAAGGAGCTGCTCCATACGTGGCGTGCGCGTGGGGAGCTTGCGAGACTGAAGGCCGTGTATATTGGCACCTACTACGCAAACCCCAGCTCGCGGTGCTGGCCGAGTGCGGAGAAGGCCGCGCTGGGTGGCCTGTTGCGGGAGCTTTCGCCGTGTCCAGTGGTGCTGGAAGATGCAGCGTACCGCGAGCTGTACTACAAAGACTTCCACGCAGCTCCGAGCGTATTCTCCCTGCCCGAGTACAATGGGCTGCCTGTGCTCTACTGTGGCACTTTCACCAAGTCCCTCGCCACGGGCTTAAAAGTGGGCTACGCGGTGTGTAATCACCAGCCGCTGCTGGATAAACTGCTGCACTTGAAGGGGCACCACGACTTCGGCAGTGCGCACTTTAACCAGGCAATTGTGGAGCACATTGTGGCAAGCGGAGAGTACGACCGCTTGCTCGCTCGCACGCGGGCCTATTATCAGCGCAAGATGGAGGCTTTCGATACTGCACTGAACCGGGCCGGATTGCGGGCCGCAGGCTGGCAGTGGGCTTCTCCCCTGGGGGGACTGCTGCTTTGGGCGCGGGCTCCGCGAGGCATGCAGACTAGCTTCGACTCTCCTTTCTACAACGCCTGCCTCGCCGCTAATATCCTATACGTGCCCGGCGATCTATGCTTCGCCAATGGCCACCCGCACGACTGCATCCGCCTGTCCATCGGCGGTGTGAAAGAAGCCCAGATGGATGAGGCGGCATCGGCTCTGGTGCGCGCGACGCGGTCTGTTGCGGATTAATCCATTTACATAACGAACTATCCCTCTTCCCATGATTAAGAATATTTGCTGTATCGGTGCCGGCTATGTCGGTGGTCCCACAATGGCAGTCATCGCCCAGAAATGTCCGCAGGTGAATGTCACTGTGGTGGACCTGAACCCGCAGCGCATTGCCCAGTGGCAGAGCGACAACCTCCCCGTCTATGAGCCGGGGCTGGATGCGGTGGTCAAAGAGGCCTTGGGGCGCAACCTCTTCTTCTCCACCGATGTGGAAGGCACGATCCGTAAGTCCGAGATGATATTTATCTGTGTAAACACGCCCACGAAGTCCTACGGAGTAGGCGCCGGGCGCGCTCCAGACCTGCGCTACGTGGAGAGCTGTGCCCGCCAGATAGCGGCGGTGTCGGAGACGGATAAGATCGTGGTGGAGAAGTCCACCCTGCCCGTGCGAACGGCGGAGTCTATTAAGCGCATACTCCGGGCGAATGCGGGGAAGCATAACTTCGAGGTGCTCTCGAACCCGGAGTTTCTCGCAGAGGGCACGGCCGTGGCAGACTTGCACAAGCCCGACCGCGTACTCATCGGTGGGGACCGCACGCACACGGGCGAGGCTGCCGCGGAGGCTCTGGCGGAAATCTATGCGCAGTGGGTGCCGCGCAGTGCGATTATTAAGACAAATCTATGGAGTTCCGAACTCTCCAAACTCACCGCCAACGCCTTTCTCGCGCAGCGTATCTCCTCGATAAACGCCATCTCTGCACTCTGCGAAGCCACCGGTGCGGATGTGAACGAAGTGGCCCACGCCATCGGGCTGGATTCACGTATCGGGTCGAAGTTCCTACGAGCCTCGGTGGGCTTCGGCGGTTCGTGCTTCCAGAAAGATATCCTCAACCTCGTGTACCTTTGCGAGCACTACGGGTTGAAGGAAGTCGCCGCCTACTGGGAGCAAGTCGTGATCATGAACGATTTCCAGAAACACCGGTTCGCCCACAGGGTCGTGGAGACGATGTTTAACACGGTTTCTGGCAAGAAGCTCGCGGTACTGGGCTTTGCGTTCAAGAAAGACACGAACGACACCCGCGAGTCTGCCGCCATCTTTGTGTGCCGCGATCTCCTGGCAGAAAAGGCGAACTTGTCCATCTACGACCCCAAGGTGCCGCAGGGTCAGCTCTATTCTGACTTGGGGCTAAGCACCTCCGGAGTATTTGAGAACGGCGGCACCGTCACCGTCGCCAAAAGCGCACAGGAAGCCTGCAAGGATGCTCACGCCATCCTCATCTTGACCGAGTGGGATGCCTTTAAGATGGACCAGCTTGACTACGCAGCGATCTACGCGGGCATGCACCGTCCCGCATTCCTATTTGATGGCCGCAACCTTCTTGATCTAAACGCAGTGCGTGCGCTCGGGTTCGAAGCGTACGGGATAGGGAAAGGGAGCTAGGGGAAGTGAAGGCAGAATGGAGAATGGTGAATGGAGAAGGCAGAAGTTCAGACATCCGGAACGTGGTGGGAACTATGATGAACCCGTTCTGCTATGCAGCGCTGAAGGCACGACCTAAGGAGATGTCCTACAATTCGCTGTTGTCGCGCCTTCAGCGCTCCCGATCCTGTATATACATCGTTTTACCCTGGCCGATGGCCCAGGCTGGTATTGGGTCGCGCCGTTGGCGCTGATGGGCAAGCTACTTATTGATACGGATCAGCTCTACATCAAACACAAGCATGCCAGCAGGACGACCAGGCTGGCCTTTATAGGCGAGGTTCTCGGGTATCCAGAGGCGACGTTTTTCTCCTTCTACCATGAGCTGGAGTCCTTCGGTCCAGCCTGCGATGACTTGATTCAAGCCAAAGGTTGCTGGCTGGCCGCGCTTGTGTGAGCTGTCGAAAAGATTTCCATTGGTATACCAACCGGAGTAATGCACGGTCACGGAATCGGTAGCACGGGGATGGATGGCTCCAGAACCGGGAGCGAGAACTTTGCTGGCTAACCCGGATGCGGTCTTGATGGCGTCCTTTGGCGGTTGTGCCACATCTGCTGGAGCTTTTAGCGGATCGACTACGGCAGGAGCAGCAGGCTTTGCAGGCGCTTCACTGGGGGTTGGCGGAACGGGTTTCGCTGACTCTGCGGTTTTCGCCGGCGCGGTTTCCGCGTTTAGCGTGAACGCGCTCAGACTGATCAATGCTACGGTGATTGTTAGTATAGATTTCATAGTTGGGTGGATAGATTAGGATGGGTACAATAACTAATGTCCCTGATGGTAGGCGAGGATTTCCGCCGGTGTGGCAGTCGCTGTTCCGAATTTGCCCACAACCACGCCCGAGGCAGTGTTGGCAAAGTGTGCTGCTTCCTCATCGCTGGCACCCGTGGCAAGTGCTGCGGTTAAAGTGGCGACAGCGGTGTCCCCTGCCCCGGATACATCGTACACCTCGCGCGCAAAGGTCGGGAGTTGCTTAATCATGCGGCCCTCCCGGCTTATGAGCATGCCATCGGGTCCGAGGGTTACGATGAGTAGCTTCGGGGAAAAGCGTTGATGGATACCACGGCAGATGGCTTCTGCGGGAAACGCATCGTGCGAATGCAGATCGAGCTGGGCCATCAGCAGTGATTCGGAGCGGTTCGGCGTAATCAGATCAAAGCCGCTGAAGTCGAGTTTCCGCTTTGGCTTGGGATCGCACGCAATAAATATGCCTGCTGCGTGCGCTTCTGCTTTGATGAAGGCTACCAGTTCCTCAGTAAGCAGGCCCTTGGCGTAGTCCGACACTATCACTGCGTTCGCCGCGCGCACCTTGGCAGCGATGGCGTCACGATGCTTTTCCAGCTCTAGTCGATAGCGGGATGGGCTGCCCTCCCGGTCAATGCGGCAGAGCTGCTGGTTGCGGACGACTACTCGCGTCTTTAGAATAGTCGGTGCATTGTCAGAGATGAAACGGGTGTCAAAGTCCACACCGCGTTCCTTGAGAATGGATTGAGTCTGCTGGCCAGCGCTGTCGCGACCGATTAGCCCGATGAGTTCAGCCTTTGCGCCGAGAGCGGTGAGATTTATGGCCACATTGGCAGAGCCGCCGGCTGTCCAGGAATCCCTTTCCACATCGACCACAGGGACCGGGGCCTCGGGGGAGATACGGTTGGCATCGCCAAAGATATAGTGATCCAGAATGGCATCGCCCACCACCAGAATACGGAGACGTGATATTGCTTCGAGCAGTGGTTTCATGCAGGGAGTCTGATACCGATTGTATTAAAACTTAGTCAATTTGCCAGCGGTAAGCGTGTTTGGAAAGCATCTCCATGCCATCCGCGGTGACACGGACCACATCCTCAATGCGGCATCCGCCCAACCCGGGATAGTAGAGCCCTGGCTCAACCGTCACGACATGCCCGACCTTCAACTCGACATCCACAGGAGCCACGCGGGGCGGTTCGTGGACATCGAGCCCGAGCCCATGACCAAGACCGTGGAAGAACCCTACATTGACACCATTCACCTTCTGGGTCTGGTAGCCATTGGTATCGAAATGACCTTTGACAATGTCGTAAACGCTGCGCCCGTTTATGCCGGCTTTGATAGCTTTAAGAGCGAGTTTCTGTCCATTCTGCACAGTCTTAACCAGCTTCTTCTGCGCGTCACTAGCAGCGCCTTTGAGGTACGTCCGTGTCATATCCCCATGGTAACCGCTCTCCAACATGCGGGGGAAAATGTCCACAATGATGAGTTCACCCGCTTTGATTGCTCCGCTCCCACGGCAATGAGGGTCGCATGCCTGGTCACCACCAGCAACGATGGGATCATTTGGGGATGCATCGTTGTTGATGCAAACCACACCAATCGCGCGTTGCAGCACTTCGGAGGTCAGCAGCTTATTATTGTACATCAACCCACCTGGCTTAATCGTCGCACTAGTGAGTATACGCTCCACCTCTTTGAATGCTGCTGATGCCACGTTGTTCGCTCGCTTTATCTCAGCCACCTCAGCATCCGTTTTGTAATTGCGATGGTCGAACAAGGAGCCTTCGGCGACTTCCACCTTCACTCCATTCTTAATCAACTCCAGTGCAAGCCCGGCAGGAAAATCCTGTGGGATGCGAAAGCCTGCGATTCCAAACTCTTCAGCTAGAAGCTGGGCAATCTGTGCCGTCTTGGGACGATCCACATTATACCGGGCCTTGGCCTTGGCAGTGTAGTCTTCGAGCGGTAGCACCACATCGAATTTCGATACCTTGGAAACACGGGCGAATTCTAAAGCACTTACAACCGCCACCTTCTTCTTGCCCGCTTGGAAAGCTATGAAAGGATCCGGCACTTGAACCTGACCAAAGTAGAGTGCGTCAGCACTCTTATGAGTATCCGAATAGAGGAGAGTGGCGAACGCAGTCCCCTCCTGATCAATTTTCTTCATGCTTTCAGCATTGTTATTCTGTGACGGTTTGTCCATAGTAAAGGACTATGCTAATAGAAGCGCGGCGCTTCGCGCCTATTGTTATATGTTGTTGTTTACTACTGGGTGCATGCACTGGAAAAAGCACCGTGGATACACCACTTATAGCGACAGCATCGGTGGCCGATTACCTGTCCTTGCAGATCGATTCAACTACGGTCAAGGCACAGATAGCCGTCCTCGCCTCGGAGCGACAACAGGGGCTGATGTATCGAGAGTCCCTGCCCGAAGATAGTGGCATGCTCTTTGTCTTTGATAAGGCACAACCCCTCAGCTTCTATATGCGCAACACCCGGATCCCTCTGGATATCGGCTACTTCACCGCAGACGGCGTCCTTCGAGAAGTTTACCAGATGTACCCCGGAGATGAGAACTCCGTAAAGTCCAGAAACACCGCAATACAGTTTGCACTGGAAATGAATCAGGGTTGGTTTGCCCGCAAAGGATTACGGCCTGGGGCTAAACTGGATATGGCCGTTCTCGCCGGATTACTTCGCAAGCGCGGCATCAAGCCGGAGGCTTTTCGTATTCCGACAAACTGATCCGGCACGCTCCACAAAGCGCTTCAAGCGTGGTCAGACCAGCGCGACTCGCCAGGCGCAGCAAGCGTTGAAACAGAAGGGCCGTGAGAAAGGCATCCCCTGCTGCCGTGTGGCGATCATGCATGGGAATGGTGTAGACCCTGCATAGCTCTTCGAGGCTGAATCGCTGGAGAATATGGCCATTGAGCTGCCCGAAATGCTCCTGCAACCAGCGAGCCAGAAGGCCGGTATCCAGGGCAAAGCTGACTGTGGGTGAGAGATTAAGCCGGGTTTCGCTGATGGCGAGGACTTGCAGGTCGGTACCTACATGGTGGCCAACCAGCACACCACCTCGTGCATAGCTTGCAAAGTCCACCAGGGTTTCACGCTCGGGTCTGCCCTTCTGCGATTCTTCACGGGTGATGCCGTGATAAACTACTGTGGCGGAATTATAGACCACGGGAATCAATGCCTCGAAGGAATCCTCCACGATAATTTGCCCATCCTTCAATGCAACCGCGCCAATGGAGATCAAGCGATCCCGGTGCACGTCCAGCCCGGTTGTCTCCGTATCAAAGACTACAAAGCGTATGCTTTCGAGTAGCGGAGCTTCCGTTGTGCCATCAGCATTCATTGCGACTATTCATCCTGTGGCTGGACTTTGACATGAAAGCTATCTCCCACAAACTCCAGCAACGCGATGATCGCACGAAAGGCGGATTTGAGCATGTGCTGGTCGAGTTTCGGCAAGGCAGAAGGAATGATTCTACTACCATCACATTGATCCACGAGAATGGTTCTGGCTTGCAGATGGAACACGAGTCGAAATGCCTCTATGGCCTCATCGACAACGGAACGGTGGTCCGCCATGGCATCCGCTGTCTTGCGAAGCCGTTCAAGCGTACTCGTTGTGGAAGTATCTCCATGGGCAAAGGCTAACATTCTGGCCACATTCACCACGGGTGTGAGTACGTGAGTGCTTAGGTTAAGCTGAGTACTGCGGCTGCCCTTGCCTTCTATGACATTGTTTCTAAAGAGAGTCAGCGGGGGTCGAAATCCAAGCGCGTAGCCGATGACACTGCGCAGCACTTGCGGCGAATTATTCAAGGCTTCCTGCCAGTATTCCATGAGTGCGGTAATCAGGGGTGCATCACCCGCCACCGCGCGCAAATCGAGGAATGCTAGGTGATCTAGTAGTCCCGCCTGCGCTGAATGGCCAAACCAATCCGCAAAGGTCTCGCGCCACTCGCCCAAGGTTTGCACCCAGAGCTGGGAGGGGGCAGTGGTGGAGTTGCGATCGGCTGTGAATCCGCAGCGCGACATCTCATTAAAGATGGCTTCATAGATGAATTGCCGTACACCCTGGTTCAGCGTGGACTGGTAGCCGTCATTCGTAAGTACAATCCACTCGATTCCTGAAGTTCCAAAGTATTCCCTTCGTGCGGCCCGCCCTGCGAATGCCAGTGTCATACGCTCGGGCAGCGGGATGCCCAGTTGCAGTAAACGTTTTTTAGCCAGGGCCAGGCAGCGTTCAGCCACCGTATCGTAGAATGCTGCATTCACGCGGGCAAACCACTCGAGTGACTCGCGCTCAACCAGGCCCGCGGCAATGTAAGCTTCCGCCCGCTCCCTTAGTCGCTTAAGCGAGTGCCTCTCATCATCATTATCCGCGTGTACCATTTCCAGGCACAGCACGACCGGGTCCGTGCCATAGGCGAAGAGCAGATCCTCGTGCGAGAGTCCACGCAAGACAGTGCCTGTCGCAGTGCCATCATCGGTCAAAACAATATAGGGCTCATCATTCTCCAGCATGTAGAGGATGTAGTCTCCCACTGTCAGCCCATCGCGCATCACGGGGACGGGCGCAGTCTTGTGCAGGTCCACTGGGTCATCAAGAGAGACCTCCGGATTCCCCAGCAAATCGCGCAGGCACTCAACACTGATGAGGCCTATTGGCAGCAGATCGCTATCCACTACGGTAAGCGTCTTCGACCCGTAATGGGCCATGGTTTGCGCTGCTTGCCGGATCGTTTCCTCCTTGAAACAGTAGCCGACCGTGCGCCCAGCCCAGTCAGGCAGCACCTGGCTCTCATTCAGCCAGCGTCTTGTAGAGGGCGAGACCCAATCCGTCAGCGAGCGGACAGGCGGGTAATTTGGATTTAGGGAGAAATAGACTCCCAGCCATCGCGTTACAGCAGGGTATTTCGGCAGCAAGCGCTGGAGTTGCTCAGACTTCAGTGCGTACAGGATGGTTTCCCCATCTGTAAATGCGGAGTGCTGGTAGTTCGCATGCCCTATGAAGAACCCCAACCCCACCAAGTCGCCTTCGCCCCGCAAGTCATGCACTGTTTCTCCAGCCGGGGTGTGCTGGGTCAACCGCACCGTGCCTTTATGCACTACATAGATATAAGTATGGCGCTCTTCACCCTGACTAAAAACCGTCTCCCCACCCTCATGAAACCGCACACGCGCTGCACCAGCGAGGGCGAGTAAATCCGCCTGGTCCATCAACTGAAACGGAGCGTGTTGGACTAGAAAGTCCGCCATGCGCTGGGCTATGGTGCTGCCATTCATTCAAATACGGTTGAGACTTCACGACTCCCTGCGGGTTCCAAGCAGTGTACCCATCTTCGCATAGAGTTCACGCCCTTCACGAGTATTTTGGAGCAAATCCGGTGCGAGATTGATGCGCTGGGGCTCAAACAGCGTGACTACACAGGAACCACCAAAGGAGAAGTACCCTTTCTCCCCACCCTTTTGCACCGGTTGGTTCAGGGCATAAGTCTGGTGAATGGCACCCACACAGGCCGCGCCAATCTCCACCATGCACACCTGCCCAAAATCTGCCGATGCAATCTCGCAAACCTGGCGTTTATTCCGAAACAAAATCTGTGGTTTGCAGGCTAGTGCCAATGGGCTGACCGAATCCAGTACACCGCGTATTTGAGAGTAAGACCCCGCAACACCCGCAACCGGAAAATGAAAGCGGTGATAGTCGACCGGGCATAGGCGAGAGATCACCACGGGGCCCCCGTGGTACTTCTTCGCAATCGTTGGCCACCCGCAGAGCTGGTCCAGACTATACACTTCGCCCTTGATCCGGAACTCTGGAACCTCCGCACTGCTTGCATAACCCCGGTGCCTGCCGTCAGCAGGAAAGACGACCGCATTCAGGTCTGCCAGAATAGGACGCGCCGCAGGCTTAAGCTGGCGGATGAAGAACTCATTAAATGTCTTGAATGTATTCAAGGGATGCAAGATTTCCCGCACATCCACCTTATACTGATCAATGAAAGGTTTGATCTTCTCCTGACTCGACGGGAGTCTCATCAACCCGCCATAGATTATAGAAACCCACGCCCGTTTCCCCACAGCCCACAGGGTAAGCCTTCCCGCCACAGTAGTATAACACCACCGCAACCACGCTTCTCCATAGATAGCTTCAACCTCCAGCCGACGCGTATGCCGGTTGTAGTAGTAAAGACGAGTGTCGGGGTTAGTTGCCAAGCTGTTAGAAATACGTCTGTACGCAGTAATTGCAATACGGGAATAATTGGAACAATTTCACCCGCTGTATTTCGAGTTGTTGGACGGTCTTTAGTGGCACGGGCATCTTGCCCGTGTGTCTTCCCGCGATCAGCACAGAACCCGAACATGGGCGAGACGCGCATGCCACGCACGAGCCATCGGCTTTTCATCGAAGGTACAATGGCTTCGAGATGCACTGCATCTCACCCGGTACCTTTCGAAGTTGTTGGGCTGTTTGTAGTGGCCTATTAGGTGTACACCTGCGCCACCGCCCATGTTCATCCCATTTCAGGCTACGGCAGAGCAACCGGATTATTTCCGGTGCTCTGTACAAAGAAAGTAAAGGCCCTCCGCCTGTGCCGTGACACGTAAACTGCGTTCTGTACCTATTGTATTGTATAGGTGGGTGCTCTGGTTCTGGTTTTTGCCTCCCGGTTCCCCGGTGTGGCAGCTGCCCGAGCCTTCAAGCTCCCATTAAATGAGTCTATCAGGGAAGATCGCGTATGTTTAGACCTCGAACACTGCAGAAGGTGAATAGACACTAGTCCCTTTCAACATCGCGTCAATACTGAGTGTGAAACAATTGGGGGCTAGCTAAGTGCCAATGGCTAACAGCTAAAAGCTTTCACTACAACCTACCCTAGCAACAATGTTGCTGGGTCCTTCCCTGCCGTAAGAAACTCGCCGCGCGGGAGCACTTCCTCGATTTTGTGATTACGCCAGCGCCGCAGGCGGTACAAAGTTCCAAAAATAAACTCCGGAGCTGAGCCACCCTGCCCTCCGACAAGCTCTGCACCCCGGCGGACGTTGTCGCTCATCCATGCAGGCACACGCAGGTGATAGGGGTTGCGCTGAATTTCGCCTACGTGGCAGGCCAGTGCTTGCAAGAGCATCCCTACATCCGTGGCTGTAGATTCCACAAGAAGATTTGGGCACTCCATGGGCGCCCAAAACTCGGTTTCAACTGCACTGCATTCAAAGGATTCCTCCATCCGCAAGAGCGCGTGATTAATGAGGGCATTCACGCCGATATGCGTGGTGTTGTAGTCACTCGAATGCGGGTAAAAGATAGCCTTGGGCTTTAAGTCACGCAGAATACTGACAATGACAGATACACTGTGGCTCCAGCGTTCGGGTTCTTCCCTACGTGCACCGAGATTCACTCTGTCCAATCCCACCTCATCAGCCACAACCAGACCAAACCCGATGCGCTTGCAACACTGTTGCAATTCCTCCAAGCGAGGCATCTTGCGCGAGGGGTTGCTGCCGAGCGTGACTGCTACATTGATTACTCTCCAACCACACTGTCGCAGTAGGCGCAAGGGCCACCCGCCGATAATCACTTCATCATCGGGATGCGGGGAAAATATCAAAGCTGTCGGTGCATCCACATGTGAGGATGCAGGCAGAAACAGCGGCTCTGCTCCAGGTAGTGGCAGGGCACTGGCTTGTAGATAGAGTGACTCTAGGGCTAGAGCGTAATCGGAGAGGGTTCGCAGGGGAGTTGTCATAGCTGGGATGCTGCAATCGTGCAGCCTTGATTAATCCATACGTACTTCAGCATGAGGAGTGAAGACAAATATAAAACCCTGTGGCTTGTGACCACAGGGTTTAAATTGTACCTCGGAACAGTCGATACACTTATTCCAAGGGAGACGACACCTTAATGGGTGCGGAGTTAGTAGTTATCGCTAAAGCCACCACCTGAACGGCGATCCGACGGACCGTCATTCGAGCGGAAGGAAGGACGACGGGGACGGAACCCTGAATTGCTGCGAGGGCGGTAACCGCCTTCACCGCCGCCTGCTCCGGCACCACCTTCGCCACCACCACTGTAGCCGCCGCCTTCATTGCCACCGCCACCAAAGTCGCGACGAGGACCAAAGGAACGACCGCCACCACCGCCGCCAAAGCCACCGCCACCACCACCAAAGGGACGGCGTGGGCGGAAACCGCCACCACCACCGCCACCACGGGGACCGCCACCAAAACCGCCGCCTTCAGGGCGCTCTTCACGAGGGCGAGCTTCGTTAACTTTTAGGGGACGTCCATCGAAGTTATAACCTTCGAACTTTTCGACAGCCGCATTGGCCTCTTCCTGGCTTGCCATGGTGACAAATGCAAACCCGCGGGGGCGACCCGTGAACTTGTCATTAATCATGGCAACGTCTTCTACTGTGCCTGCTTGGGCAAAAAGTGCACGTATATCATCTTCCGTGCAGTTAAACACTATATTACCTACGAACAATCGAGTACTCATTTACTTACTAGGCTCCAAAGCTTTTCCGGGCAAACGCTAACAGCCTCCGACCTTCGGATTTCAAACTGTCTATTTTGTTTGATTGAGTTCACCGACAATTATCCTGTAACGCTACTCCTATGCCTTGGAAGCCATGCACCCTGTACCATGTTATCAGTTCGCGCAAGTGAAATCGACCGCTACAGGACGCACTTTGTTATTAGTAAATATGAAAAACGCCCTGCGGTGAATCACCACAGGGCGTCGAAATCTATTAGCACTGACAGGAGGATTAACTCAGGTCGTACAACTCACTCAGTGATCCGTAGGACCATACCCATCCACGATTGGGTATCCAGTAATAGAACCCACCGTTGTAGGGCACAGCGTAATACCAAGTGGAATCCGGTGTCCAAATCCAGGGATAGTAGTACACGTAGAAGTAACTCATGCCTTGCGTCCAAGACCAGTAGTCACCGAGATTGGCAGCATTGGGCCAGTACTGGCGAAGCTCCTGTATCCTTGTCTCGGCAAGCGCTACTCCATCATAGGAGAGTTCATAGCGTAGGCCAACCGCAGCCACACTCTGATTGAGTACACTTAGATACTGGCCAGCCCATATATCATAGAAACCCTTATAATCCGCATACTCGATACCGGTCCACACGTAGTCGATGGAATTAGCACCGAGATCTACACGGAAGCTTACCCCGGCATACCCCGTCCAGAGATAGCCGTAGCTGTTGAGCGCAGTGGAATACCCCGTTTTAAGTGCTGCCCAACTCTGGGCAGGCAGCGAGACATTGATCAGCGACAACTTGAGTTGTGCCGCGTTAACGATAGCCGTGCTGCTTATTAACAGCGCAGCACAGGCAGAGAGCAGACTTTTTATTTTCATAGACTTGAATGTATTGATGTCGAACCTACTAAATGACAGAAACAGACTGTCATTAGTTTAACATAATACGTCCAAGTTGTCTTTACGTAAACGTGCGTAGTCGGTGGAGAGCTGTCATCCTTTAGCCCATGAAGGAAAATGGTGTGTGCCCAATCCGTGCATTCTCTGGTGTTTGGCATTATCGAAGGTAGCCAGACCGTCCCGGTCTGGTGGATGACGTCCGATTACCCGAGCGAGACGGATACACTGGGGACGACGTCGAGACGCCCAGCGCCCCAGCGACCATGCCGTCGATGAGGTGGGCCTCCTCTAGTCGTCATCATCCGCCACGGCGGTTTTCCGTGAACTGGATGGACGGCCTGTGAGTGCTGCAATTCTTGCCTGCCGGTCTGCTGACTCCAGCGCAGTAAGCATTTCGGTGATGTTGCCATCCATGAATTGGGGAAGCGAGTAGAGGGAGAAGCCGATGCGGTGGTCTGTCACGCGGCCTTGGGGGAAGTTATAGGTGCGAATGCGCTCGGAGCGGTCTCCGGTTCCTACCTGACTGCGGCGGTGGTCGTCGTACTTCTTCTGCTCTTCATCCTGTTTGCGTTCCAGAAGGCGGGAGCGAAGTACCTTCAGCGCCTTGGCTTTGTTTTTAAGCTGCGAGCGCTCGTCTGCGCACTTCACGATGAGCCCTGTTGGCTTGTGGATTATCTGCACCGCGGAGTCTGTGGTATTAACTCCCTGTCCACCCGGCCCGCTTGCCCGTGCGACGGTGATTTCCAAGTCACTGGGATCGATGTGGATGTCCACATCTTCCGCTTCCGGCAACACAGCTACGGTGGCTGTCGAGGTATGGATGCGCCCGTTTGCTTCCGTGACCGGTACTCGCTGCACACGATGCACACCGCTCTCGTACTTTATGCGTTTATACACATCCTGGCCTGTGATGAGAAATGCCACTTCCTTGTACCCACCCGCTTCGGACATACTCGCACCCATGGGCTCTATCTTCATGCCATTTTCTTCGGCATAGCGAGTGTACATACGGAACAGGTCACCCGCGAAGAGGGATGCCTCATCACCACCCGCACCACCGCGAATTTCCACAATGGTGTTTCTCGAGTCTGCGGGATCAGGCGGAATCATAAGACTCAGCACATCCTCCATGGTCTGCGCGAGTTTAGCCTCCAGTGAGGGAATCTCCTCCCGAGCCATCTCGCGCAGTTCCGCATCTCCAGTGGCATCGTCAGCCATGACCCGGTTGTCAGCGAGGTCTCGCTCAATCTTGTTATACAGGTCGGCAAGCTCCATCAAGCGCGAGAGCTTTTGCTGTTCACGGGCAATTTCGGCGGCGCGACGCCCATCGCTGTAAAAGTTGGGTTCACCCATTAGCTGGTCAAGTTCGACCATGCGTTTTTGAAAGGGCGTGATATCGGGAAGGTCAGACATGTTCGTAAAGTTGTACGTGTTCCTACGGTGCGCAACGGCAGCTTGGAACAGGTGAAACCGTGTATAATCACCGACTCCATAGCAATGCTCAATCCTATTTCACAATTTTGAACATGCCGCAGTGCATCTCGTAGTGTAAATATATCACAGACAGTGCCAGGACCGCTATGAATTCGATGCATCGCACAAATGGATTAAGCCCCGGCAGGTGCGCTGCCATCCCAAGGGGACCTCGGGTGTGGGTTGGGGACTGTCGCCGACCTGTAAATGTGTCACAGGTGTGGGTTGGGGAATGTCGCCGACCCGAAAATGAGTCACAGGTGTGGGTTGGGGACTGTCGCCGACCCGAAAATGAGTCACGGGTGTGGGTTGGGGACTATCGCCGACCCGTAAATGAGTCGTGGGTGTGGGTTGGGGACTGTCGCCGACCCGTAAATGAGTCGTGGGTGTGGGTTGGGGACTGTCGCCGACCTGAAAATGAGTCATGGGTGTGGGTTGCGGTCCGTCCGTGACTCGTAAATGAGTCATGGGTATGGGTTGCGGTCCGTCCGTGACCCGTAAATGAGTCGTGGGTGTGGGTTGCGGTCCGTCCGTGACCCGTAAATGAGTCTTGGGTGTGGGTTGCGGTCCGTCCGTGACACGTAAATGAGTCATGGGTGTGGGTTGCGGTCCGTCCGTGACCCGTAAATGAGTCATG
>JANRLC010000007.1:0-58285 GCA_033762955.1 Verrucomicrobiota bacterium
AGGCGATACCCCCGGAACACCAACCTAATAATGCCGACCCCAGCGGGGTCGCAGCGCGGATTGCTGAGGCCGTGGGATTGAAATCAACGGATGCACGGCTGCGACCCCGCTGGGGTCGATGGTGAATGTTGCCCATACCGGGGGTGCCTACGGCATCCTCGAAAAAGCACTGATCGGGCACATGCCATTTTCTTTTTAGGCTTAACCTTTTGTATCCTACTGGCTGATAAGGTCTTTGTTCACGAGTGACCAATCTGCGGTGATTTGCCAAGCCTGCATAGGAATCTTTCCAGGCTTGAAAAAGTCGACCAAGTCCGGATGGATGGCGGCCACTTCCTTACCCATAACACGAAAGCTTTCCGTGATTGGGGGGCAAAACTTTGCACCATTATCCGGGCTCCAACTCAAGTAGTTCGGGGTGAAGGTAATAATACGAATGTTGGCTTTACCGCTCTGAGTGCTGTGTACGCGCAAGGGGACAAATAGTTTCGATGACTTAAAACGGTAAACAGTGGGACCAATAGCTCTGGCAGTGGTATCCACTGGTACAGATTGAATAGCGAGCCAGTTGCTGTCGTTTTTCAATGCTAGATTCAGACCTTTACTGAACGCAGAAGGAATATTGGGGCGGGATGCAGGCTTCGAGTAATCGGTCAACCAGGTGTTGAACGCACGCTCATTGGAAAGGTTTACCGTTGCTACTTCCTTCGCTTCGGTGCGGTCTCCTTTAGGAAGCGACTCAGCAAGCTCGTAATTTGCCAGAGACAGGCGACCACCCTTCATGGTTACAAAGTACTTGCGGATAAGAGCACCAGCGGCCTGATATTCGTCCAGCGTACCTGCCCGCATCTTGGATTCCGCGGGTAAAGGCATGATTTGCAGCACGTCCGATGGTTGCGTTGCCGTGATAACTGGACAGGAAAGGATAATCTCCTCTTCTCCATTCCAGAATACGAGCATTACGCGCTCATTTTCCACGGTCGTCACTCCCTCTACCGTGGGGAGTTGAAGCTGTGCGGCCAGAGGTGAAGCGATACAAAGTAGAATTGCCACCCACCCAATACAAACTAAGCCAACAGTCAGCGAACCGGTTTGTCGGGGACATCGCCGTGAAAATCCGGCGGGGTAAATAAACGCACGGCTTTCCATAATAATATTAGAAACCAAGGGGGGTTAGAATCGGATCGAAATCCAGAGCAGGTCAATGTACTTAACTATCTCTTTGATTATGACAAGATTGTGAATTCTACAAGGATAATTCACCGTTTTGTTAGATAATCTTTAGTGCTATGCTGTAATTTAGGCCTGTATAACAGCTATTGCGCAATGTCACACTAATTTATTACTTAAATTTTACATAGTACGACGAAACAATGCCTACAAGTACAAAGGCATCGGCTTAGCAAACAATGCAGCCCATTAACTCTTATGCTCGTAACTCGCTTTACCTGATTGCTATGTTAAGCCCGTTTACATAAACAGGATTCTGTTTACAATGAGTGATTCCAACGAAGAACAAGAAGTAACATCGACACGCATCTCCAGTCTGAGACGATTTCGAGGCGAGGAGATGACGTTCATGGAGCATCTCGAGGAACTCCGCGGAACCTTGGTAAAGTGCTCTATAGCGTATTTAGTTGCCTGCGGAATACTCACCTACTTCTTGAAGGAAGTAGCTCAATGGCTGAACTGGCCAATGAAGGAAGCGATGCGATTGGCAGGCGGCGCGACAGAGCAGGCATTGATTTTGACCAGCCCCATGGGTGTATTCTCTGTGTCGATACAGCTAATACTTATGGGGGGACTTGTCCTGTCCATGCCATTTCTGATATTCTTCTTCTCGCAATTCGTAGCACCGGCGCTGAATGAGCGGGAATTGCGTGTGCTAAGACCCACCGGTCTGGCCATCTTGGGGCTTTTTCTAGTAGGGTGTGGATTCAGTTTCTTTATTCTAGTCCCCGGAGCACTGGCAGCAGCCATCAAGCTGGCAGACCTGTACGAGTTCAAGAACCTATGGGCTGCAGATTACTACTACTCGTTGCTTACATGGATGACGGTCGGAGTGGGCCTTACATTTGAATTTCCACTGGTACTCCTGCTCTTGGTAAAAATCGGCGTGCTTACAGGCAAAAAACTCATCTCTTGGTGGCGTCACAGCGCCGTCTTCTTCCTGATATTTTCTGCCATCATTACCCCCACTGCAGACCCCGTGACATTTCTGCTTCTAGCCATCCCTCTGTTCATTCTATATCTCATAGCAGCCATCGTTGCCATGGGTATGGATAAAAAGAAAGCCGAGGCAGCCGCCGATGAGGATGCTCTTTAGGTCAGGGAATAGGCAAAAGTCAGAAGGCAGAAGGTATCGCAAAGACAACAGGACATGTCACGGGGTGTAGGTAATCTCGTAGGTTGCGCCTACATGACTACCAAGGCATATTGGGCCTTGAGCGCAATTAACGAACCCCGTGTCTAAAAGCTATTAGCTCATGGCTACAAGCTAGTACAGGTACATACCATCCGGGAAAAATCGGGCAATCTCGGCGGTGGCAGCCTCTACACTATCACTGGCATGGGCGATGTTGCGCATCTTGTCCGTTCCATAATCGCCTCGGATAGTGCCTGCGGCGGCTGCATTGGAATCGGTCGGCCCCAGGAGGTTGCGAACGCGATTGATAATCCCCTGCCCTTCGAGCACGAGTACGAGCACCGGAGCGGAACTCATGAAGCTTTCAATTTCTGGAAAGAAAGGCTTGCTGGCGATGTGCGCGTAGTGACTGCGCAACAGGGCACTGTCCAGTTGGAGGAGCTTGGCACCGACTACGGAGAAGCCGGCGTCTTCAAAGCGGCTTAGTGTGACCCCAAGCTTGCGCTTGGCGACTGCGTCGGGTTTCAGAATAATCAGAGTGCGTTCCATAAATTAACCCTATTTAGAATGCCAATTCTTATGACATGTCAAAGATAGAAAATTGTGCTGTCCTGGCAATAGCAGGCAACAGGGAGAATTTGGGCACCTGGATCAACGTTTCAGAAGGTAGGCACTAAGGTCCAAAGGCATAGAGGCACAAAGCCGGAATGGCAGAGGCAGGAAGGCTGTTTGCTGAGTGCTCAACGCTGAAAGCTGATAGATTCCCTACACCACGGTGCGGCAGAATGCTATGAATTCTACGCTCATCACCTACGAATCAACGGCTGCGCTTTGGCGGGGCGTCGCTCATACGCTGACGTCGCTTCTCAAGGGATCGGAGTTCTTCCTGCAATTTTTGATAACTCTGCAACCGGACGAGTTCGAGTTTCCCTGAATCGATGGCTGCCCGCACCGCGCAGCCTGGCTCAGTCTCATGGCGACAGTTGCTGAATCTGCAAGTCAGCGACAGGTCATCCAAGTCGGTAAAAGTGCTTTCGAGCCCGGCAGTGGTCTCCCAGAGCTGAAATTCGCGCAAGCCGGGAGTGTCGATGAGCAAGCCCCCGCCGGGCAGTACTACCAATTCGCGGTGCGTGGTGGTATGGCGGCCTTCGTCATCGTCCTCGCGAATGGTCTGAGTGTCCATTAACTCTTCTCCAGCCATTAGATTAATCAATGTGGATTTCCCCACCCCCGAGGAACCAAGGACCACCACTGTAATCCCCCGCCCTATGCATCCACGGATGGCATCAATGCCAGTGCCATCTACTGCGCTTACGGCGAGAACAGTCGCCCCGCGGGCCACCGCTTCTACTTCTTTGCTGACCCTTGCCCAGTCCGGGAAGATGTCCGCTTTGCTCAGCAGCACCACTGGTCGCGCTCCGCTCTCAAACATCATGGTCAGGTAGCGCTCCAGGCGGCGAACGCTGAAATCCTGGTTCAGCGACATCATCAAGAAAATCACATCTACATTTGCTGCCATCAACTGCTCCACTGTGCGGTCACCTGCCGCTTTTCTGGAGAACTTACTCTTGCGTGGTAACAGGCAATGGATCACGGCCTTGCCGCCATCTGCACGTGGAATGACAGCGACCCAGTCTCCCACGGTTGGATAATGCGCTGGTTCTCGTGCTCCGTGCCGCATCTTGCCTGAAATCTCTGCTACAATCTCCCCCGCTTCAGTCCACACCCGATACTGGCGCTTGTGCTCCACCAGTACGCGGCCTGGGACCAGCTCATCTCTCGCCAGAGCCAGAAATGCAGATTCGAAAAAAGAGTTCCAGCCCAGATCGGTCAAATCCACGTGCAGTGCCCTCCAGTAGGAATAAGGGTGAGTATTTGGGTCATAGCGCAGGCAGCAACTGTAATAACAGTAATTCCATTAACACAGACGGACATTGGCAAGACTGGAAATTGGAGAGGCTGAAGGTAGTTTGCAGTTGGTAGAAAAGAACCCCAGTCGTTTGCACAACCGGGGTTCTTGAAAGGTCAATTAACTGTGTAAGTAGTTAACTATGGATTGAGTTCTATCATGCCCGGTGCAGGCAATGTGGGATCCCAGAACTGACGAGGCGCCTTGGTATCTTCCATGTACCATACCCAGTGTCCCAGAGAACTACCGAATAGCCATGGGTATGTGGCATCAGCAATCCACAGCCAACCCCAGTCACTGGAATTTGGACTGAACGCCCAGAAGGCATCGCTTGTCTGGTTTGTAGCCGACACGGTGAAAAGCCATCCATGTTCATTGTGCCATGCCCATGGATACACTGCTTTATCATAGTAAACTTCTCCCGCGAAGGTATTAATCCAGCCAGCCGTTGCACCAGAAGGTAGCGTACTGATGTCCCATACGGGTACGACTGGTGGCGGGTCTATTACGATAGTGAACTCCTTGGTCCCGGTTACATTGCGTGAGTCCGTTGCGCGAAGCACGAAGGTAAAAGAGCCTTCAGTGGTGGGAGTACCGGTGAAGCGTCCCTGGCCCGTCAAACTCAAGCCGGGTGGCAAAGTGCCACTGAGCACGCTCCATGTTGGCAAGCCTTCGCCACCAGTGGTTCCCACACCAGCGGAATAGGCTTTGTTGACTCTTCCATTTGGCAACGATGCTGTTGTCACAACAGGAGGATTGGGAGGATTGGACAGCGTAATCGTCGCTGAGGCACTGAGAGTGCCGGATGTTGCGGTAACTGATGCCGAACCGGTGCTGGCAGGAGCAGCATAGGTCATGGTGGCCCCGCTGTTATTGACCAGACTGCCGGGACCTGTGAGTGTCCAGTTAACCGTCTGCCCGGTCATTGGTGTGCCGAACTGGTCCTTGATGATTGCCTCGAAGACTCCGGTGAAGTTCGGCCATACAGTTGCGGTTGCGGGGGATACGGCTATGGTGCTAGCAGTAGACGTTACGGTCACGGTGACTTCATTGGAGACTACGGTGGCTATACCGTCGGTCACTAGTGCGTTGAACTTGTAGGTTCCAGTGCCGGGGAAGGTAATCACTTTGGATGCGCCCACGCCAGATGTGGCATTGGAGTCGCCTGTTCCTGTTGGTGTGGAGCCTGCAGGAGCAGAAGTACTGCTCCAGGTTACAGTCAGCGGGTCTCCATTGCCATCAGTCGCAGTTAGCGAGAGCGTGGTCTGGTTTCCGGTGACAGTTGCGGGACTGGCCGCCAGGTTAACAGAGATTACGGGAGCTTGATTCTCTACTGCACCTTCCAGACTGACGAGAGAGGTTACGCTCTGTGGCGGCAGTATTAGCACGTCCGTGCTTAGTAATGTCCCGGTGCTAACATGCTTGCTCTTCTCATCGGTACGGGTGACGCTGAACGAGGCGGGCATGTTCGCTCCGCTAAGTTTGATGATCGCCGAAGTATTCTTCAGGTTGGTAATCACACTGACCAACTTACTGCCATGGGCTGCATCATTCTTATAGGAAGTGACTAGAATATCTGCCGGAGCTGTGCTCCGAATACGAGTAGCTCCCGGGCGAATGTATCTATAGAACTGGCTCGCAGTATAGAGAGCCATATTTGGCAACCCATTGGTGCGGAACTGGCCATCGTATCCCCAACTGGTCCAGAGGTTAATGCGCCCGTATTCAAGTGAGCCATAGAGGAAAGCCGCGTAGTTCAAGCCATCTGCCCAGGTGTTGTATTCCGGGTAGGTTTCTGTCATCCAGAGTTCCTTCGGGCTGTTGATCTGCGACCTCGTGTACATATCTGACCATGCACTAAAGTTAGGTTGCCCACCGCCTACACCATCAGCCGCATAGCCGTGGGTGGCGATCACCTTTCCATATTGGCGGGCAGTGGCATCGGCGTTGAGCGCATCGATGTAGGCGTTCATCGATGAAGTCTGGCTGAAGACTTGTTCCGGCATGTATAGTTCGCATACGATGCCTTCATCCGCGAAGCGTTTTCCTACGATTTTGATGAGTTGAACGAATCTCGCCGTATCAAGAATGGCGGATTCATAGGGCTCGTGAAAGGTGGGCTCATTCTGCAAGCCAATACCCTTCAGGTTAATGCCGCATTCTTCCTGGAACATGCGGTACACTGCCACCATGGATTCGGCGTACTCTTCATAGAAATGATAGGCCAGCCGGTTGTCTGTGTTATCCGTATTACCTTCGGCACTGGCAAAACCATAGCCACCTGAGAGATTGTCCTTCATCCATGCTGGAGGGGACCAACTGGTGAGAATAAAGGTCTCGACTCCCTTGGCTTTGAGCGCACGGTAATAGGCCCAATCGAAGACGTTGTAGTTCAGTGCAGCACGATTGAGTACGTAGGGATCGTTGTTGTCGTTCTCTGATTCGATCTGGTTGCCGATCATTCCAACACGCATGGCACTAGCACCGAGAAGACCTGTGTACTCGTCCACCAGAGACAATCGGTCGCTGAAGGTCCCAAAACCATAAATCTTCTGGTAGGTAGTGGCTTGATCCAGTGACACGGTCAGTGCCGAAGCGGGGTTCTTTTCCAACGACTTAACGAGGAATGTCTTGGTAGTATTATTCGAACCAGCGGCACTGACAGTCACTGACACGGTGGCTTCCCCCACGATATCATTGAGGGTATAGGTAAGTGTGGCACCTTTATCCGCACCTACGGCAGAGATGGAAAGGTTCGAAAAGAGGGCCGCGTTCGTCGAAGTGACTGCAACGGATGATGCAGCGAGAGACCCGCTTCCAATCCCGGTAACCTTGAGTGCCTGAACGCCTGGGTTGCGGAAGTGCCAGCGGTCGCCAATAGCATCAATAACACAGTTCGGAGTGGTGGCTGGAAGTGCAGCCTTGCCCAAGCGGAAATTCTTAATCGAGTAAGACCCACTGACTGAGGTGAACGGCCAGCTCAATGCCGGACTGTGGTAGTTAATTAATGTGTGAGTTATCCAGCTTTTGTTTAATGCGGTCCCCTTGCTATTTGTCATAGCTGCAGCGGGTGAACGGAAGTCAAAGGTTAGTGTAGTCCAAGTGTTCGCTGCTACGTTCTTCTGGATAGTATGTCCTGTATTGTAGTGAGCCCCTTGCGCCAGCTCCTCTTCGGGTGTGAGCACGGCGTTATCCCAAACGAATACTGTAACTACGCCTGCTTTTTCTGCCTTGATGTCGAAGGTAACTATGGCGTAATCCGTCATATCGATATCCGGGTGATTATAGTCGAGGCCATCCCAAGTGCTCTTTGAGTTAAAGGTGGATTTGACCACATTATCCGCTCCATCCTTTATGAAAGACAGGGACATACTGGAATTGGCTACCCAAGCAGCCTGATTCTGGGTGAGATCGGCCACCACTTCATCCGGCAGTACCACACGGGTTACTACTTTGAACGTACGCACAATTGATTGATTGCCGTTGTTGCCAGCAGCCGTCCCGTTGTCGGTCACCGTCACGGTAATCGTGGTCTCACCGGTGCCTGCTGCATTGGGAGTAATGGTGAGAGTGCCAGTGGCTCCTGAAACATAGTTTACACTCACTCCACTGATGATGGCTGGATTCGCAGCGGTTGCTGTAATAGACAGCGTCTGCGTACCGGAATCGCCATCACTGATACCCGTGAGTGGTATCTGGGTGTCGCCCTGACCAATAAAGACTTCCTGTGCCTCTATTTCGTCGAGCGTAGGCTTGGCATTCCAAGTGGCAAAAGCCTGTACCTGAAAAGTCTTGCTGACTTGATGTCCGGCGGCCGCACCGTCGGATACCGTTGCGGTTACGGTGGTGGTTCCGGGATTTGCGGCAGTAAAGGAGAGGGTCCCGTAAGGGCTGCCTGGACTACGGGTTATAGCAGGCAACGGTGTAGCAATCACTGTGGGCACGCTGCTCGTGGCAGTAATAGTAAGTGCCTGATTCCTGGAGATGTCGCCATCGTCCAGACCGGTTAACTGTACCTTCTGCAATACGCCGACGGGTACCTGCAGGTCGGCGATTGTCCCCAATGCTGGTGGGTTGTCTGCTTCCACAGTAATGGAGATTGTCTGACTCTTGTTTGCGAATCCAGCAGCCCCGGTTGCGGTGATGGTAAGATTTGCCGTGCCTGTAGCACCTGCTTTGCAATCATAGGTTATTGTAGCTATCTTGTAGGCGTCTGCTCCCACCGAATAGTTGCTTAATGCAGAGATTTGTATGTTCTCTATCAAGTTCTCCGCGCCAGTGACCGTAAGTCCGGTGGCATTCACCAAATCAAGGACAAGTATTTTCTGTGCCTTGGCGTCTGCCGGGACAATCTGGTTACGCAGAGCACCCATGTTGGCCGCTTTGTTTGCTGCTGTGCCGATCTTGATGTCATCGATATACAGCGTACCTCTGAATGCCGAGGAGTTACCATTTGGCGTAAGCTGGATGCCATTGATTTTTGCACGATCTGCTGCGGGAACTCCTGAGAAGTCGAAGAAATATTCCACGAAGTTTTCCGAGGGGTGTATGCGCACGTTCTTTGTCCAGTTACCGCCCCCGGTACTGAAGAAGTAACCCGTTAATAAATTCGGGTCCATCGTCCGTATCTTCATGCTCATATACGGATTGGCCGAAAAATCCTTGGTTTCGCCAAGAGCCATGTACTGGCCTTTCCATCGCTCTGCAGTACCTACCTGCATTGTGAGGGCACCGTTTTCAATGCTTAGATTGAAACCTGTGGAGTTCGCATATTTTAGGGTACCGCTGAAATCATCGACATAGTCGGTGACAGCTGCATGCGCACTGGATGCGCATAGGAGGGCTGCAACGCCCGTCCATAGTAGGGTTCGGATTGAGATCATGTTAACTTCGATTTGGGGTTGGGGATACCAGGGAAACTAGGAAAACTGCTTTGTACTACAAAGCAGAACTTTGATCGTGGCATTCCTTTTAGCGTACCGCAATAATAATCTCCCTGCGTGCAGATTGGAAGGATGGGCCGGACACTAATCTCATTCATTTGTGTTGAACAAGCAAACGGTGCGCCTTAGGCTAAATAGTATGGCAGCACTGTCATCTATCTTGGGAGAACAGCTACACAGATTAAGCCCACCGATTGCACCAGTTCGCATGGTACTGGATACAGATACCTACAATGAGATAGACGATCAGTTTGCCCTGGCCCAGTGTCTTCTTTCACCCGAAAGCCTGCAACTTGAGGCGGTCTATGCTGCCCCCTTTTATAACAAGGAACTTGTCTCCAGCGTCGAGGAAGGCATGCAGAAGAGTTATGAAGAAATCCACCGTGTGATGAATCGGTTGGGGATTTCTGCGGATGGCCTTGTCCATACCGGGTCTTCCCGCTGGTTGCGTGATGATCTACACCCGGTAGACAGCCCGGCAGCACGCGATCTTATTAAGCGCGCGCATGCGACACCGCAGGGCGAGTATCTTTATGTAGTTGCGATAGGGGCGCTGACAAATGTTATCTCGGCTATCATCATGGACCCCGAAACCGTGCAGAAGCTGCAAATCGTGTGGTTGGGTGGGCAACCACTGCACTGGCATTCTGCGGCTGAGTTTAACCTCTGTGGAGATATTCATGCCAGCCGGTTTCTTTTCAATTCCAGTGCTTCGTTGACCATGATTCCTTGTACGGGCGTAGCTTCTCATCTGTTAACCAGTACTCCTGAAATGGAGCAGCTTGTACGTCCACTCGGGCCACTCGGCGAATACTTGACAGAGATATTCAACGATTGGATACGCCGTCATGGGTGTCTGACGAAAGAAATATGGGATATTGCCGGGCCTGCCTGGTTGCTTAATCCGTCCTGGTTCACTTCTGAACTCGTACACAGACCCATCCTGACCGACCACATTACTTATAGCATCGATAACAGCAGGCCATTTATGCGTATGGTAACCAGCTTGAACCGCGACGCAATATTTCGGGATCTCTACAAGCGGCTGGCGAGTGCCTCTGTAAATAATTCATAGAGACTTGCTGAAAGAAAGGCATGTCTACTACTATGAATTAATAGAAAAATACAGATATCTCTTACAAAGGGTACGGCGCTGGTACCACCCAGAGGTGGTAATTGTAAAAGAATTTGGCGAAATGGGCGTGTCTTTGCCTTTTATAACGTTATAGTTGCAAGTAACGGGCAGATTATGCTTAGAACCTTGAAATAGGTCCAATGCTCACGTTGATAGGTCCACGGATTTGTAAAAACGGTCCAAAGCGAGGACTGTAAGGTCTTAGTATTTGTAAATAATGTTGTGATAGAGGACTGTAAGGTCTTGGAATTTATCACAATGGTCCAAAGCTTGGACTGTTATGCCTTGGAATTTGTAAAACATGTCCTGATAGACCCTTGATCGGTCTCGGGATTGGCTTGATCGGTCCAATTGGTCCGTTGCAACGGGTCGAAAATGGCAAGATAGGGCCAAAGCGTGGGTTGTTATGTGTCGATATTGGGTTGCATGGTGTTGGGATTGGTGTCGATGGTGTCCGGGCGGCCTTGTTTGGTGTGTGGGCTGCGCTGATCTGTGTCGAGGCTGCCCGAGTAGATGGAATGGTGCGAATGGACAGACGCTGCTACGTCTCTGGCTGGAGCTATTGCTACAACTACGACCTTAACAGTAACTTCAGCTACAAGGTGAAGCTGGATACAACCATGCTTTGCACTGGCAATGCCCGGGGATTGCAGTAATTTAGCGCAAGAATACCTATGAAAGCATACTTACCTTTGAGAGCTACGGCCATTGTGATCACATGCTTAGGGGGATTATCCCTTCAGGGTGCCACTTTGAAAAATGGCCCCATGCTGGGGTATAGCACGATGGCAGAAGTGCTTATATGGACGCAGACCGATGCACCTGCGGCAGTCTATGCGAAGTATTGGGAGATGGAGACCGATGCCGCTTTGGCAAAGACTACTGATGTTATCCATACGGCAAAGGAGACTGCCTATGTGGCCAAGCTTCTGGCAGATGATGTGCGCGCAGGTAAACACTACTGCTATGAGATTTATGTGGATGGGGTGAAAGTGGAGAAAACCTATCCGGCGGGGTATAGTAAGTCTGGCCCGATTCCCCAGGTATTCCAAACACCGCGGAACTGGAGACACCGCGAGTCGGGGCATGCCATCTTTGATTTCAAAGTGGCTGCTGGAAGCTGCGCTTACATCAATGAGGATGGAGGTTATGACCGCCTTAATGGCAAACCCTATGGGGCAGAGTATGCCATCTTTGAACGGATTCACGAGCAGAAGCCGGATCTAATGTTGTGGCTGGGTGATAACATTTACTATCGCGAACCCGACTTCTGGTCGCGCACTGGTATGATCCATCGATGGACTACCGACCGCAGTTTACCGGAAATGCAGGCTTTGCTCGCATCTACGCATCACTACAGCATCTGGGATGACCATGACTATGGCCCGAATAATGCCGGGTGGGACTACACTATGAAAGCGGAGTCGCTTAAGGTCTTCAATCTCTTCAATGGCAATCCGAGCGCCGGGCTGCCCGATGTGCCGGGGGTCTTCACCTTCTTTAACTGGGGAGATGTAAACTTCTACATGCTCGATAACCGCTGGTATCGTGACACGGATGGGACTGACCCCGCCATCTTTGGCAGGCGGAAGCAGCACTTGGGAAAAGCACAAGTGGACTGGCTCATCAATGCACTTAAATGGAGCCAGACGCAGGCGAAATCGAGCTATCCGATCAGCTTCAATGTCATTTGCACCGGCAGTCAGGTCCTGAGCACCAATCCATACCCCGAGAACTATACTACCTATACCGATGAGTGGAACTATCTCTTCGATCGCCTGCGCCATGAAGGTATAGACGGAGTGGTGTTCCTTAGTGGCGATGTCCACATGACTGAGCTGACGAAGGATGTGCAGCAGGGACTGGGTATCGTGAACAAACCGGGAGCATCGGGCCTGCGTTACGGGTTATACACGTACTACGATCTTACCGTTTCACCGCTTACTGCTGGTCCCCATACCGGAGCGGCACCTAATACGAAGCGGGTGAAAGAGTTTGCCCCAACGGCGGATGGGTCTATCCGTGTGCGAAACTTCGCAACGCTCGATTTCGCAGGACCTTTGGATGACCGCAAGATGACCATCAAGATATTCGACTACGAGGGCAAGCTTCTCAATTACAACCCGCTTGCACCGGAATTAGTCAGCCCGGTCTCCATAATAACAGCCAAAAGCTTGCGTGCTCCACGGAGAGGAGAAATCGCAGTAAAGTCGGATAGACAAGCCAGCACAGGCGCAGCTTGGGAATTGGAAATGAAGAAGATGCGAGAAGAGGAAGAGAAGATGATGGCAAATCCCTCACCACCTGCAGAGCAGGCAACCCCGCCGGTTGCCAAGCCTCCCGAAACCCCGGTAGCACCTTCCAGTGAACCCGTTAAATAGCATCGTGCCCCACACATAGGAAGGCAACGCAAACACCATCATTCCATGGCTGCTCCAATAGTCACCATTAACAAACTCACCAAGGTCTTTCGCCAGGGTGATATAAATGTGACCGCGCTCAACCAGATCGACCTCTCCATCGCGGAGGGCGAGTTCCTCGCTCTGATGGGGCCTTCCGGCTCTGGCAAAAGTACGCTCCTACACATTATTGCCGGAATAGACCGGCCAAGCAGTGGGGAGTGTATTGTGCAGGGGATCAACGTGGCCAACTTAAATGAAAGCGAACTGGCCGTATGGAGGAATCAGAACATGGGCTTCATCTTCCAGAGCTTCAACCTAATCCCGGTTTTGACAGCCTTTGAGAATATCGAACTACCCCTGCTTCTTACTGGTCTGAACAGCCGCAAGCGGCGCGAACTGGTGCTCGCTGCTCTCGACCTCGTGGGCTTGAGTGACCGTATGAAACACCTGCCACGGCAATTATCTGGGGGGCAGGAGCAGCGCGTTGCAATAGCGCGTGCCTTGGTAACAGACCCGAAACTCGTGGTCGCTGATGAACCGACAGGGAACCTCGACCATCATTCCGCCAATGAAGTTCTGGATATTCTACGCACACTTTCCCTCAAAGCAGGAAAGACGGTGATCATGGTCACCCACGATCCCAAGGCCGCCGCTTATGGCTCGCGCAGTATTCACCTGGAGAAAGGCGAACTGGTTGCAGCCTGAAACTGATAGATTGCGAAACACTATGACAATGCGCATCAGCCGCTATACTGCGGTCATCTTCGATATGGATGGGCTTATGCTCGATACAGAGCGGCTGGGTAAACGCTCCATGCTGGCCGCAGCGAACGAGCTGGGGCTCGTCATGCCCGACGATCTCTATTCGCGTCTGATAGGCAGAAACAGTAGGGACAACAGGGTCGAGTTACTCGAAGTCTATGGCCAGGAATCTACCGTTTCCCAGCTTCAAGCAGCCTCCAGACGCTATTATGAAGCAGAGATACAGTCAGGCAAATTACTGAAGATGCGGGGACTGGATGCCCTGCTGCACTTTCTAGAGAAGCACGGTTGCCCAAAGGCCGTGGCCACATCCACCTCCAATGCCACCGCTCGCTATAAACTGGAACAGACGGAGCTGCTTCAGCGCTTTGCTTCAATTACTACCGGTGACCAGATTCTGCATGGCAAACCCGCACCCGATATCTACTTGCTCGCAGCATCCCGTCTTGGAGTCGATCCAAAGAACTGCCTGGCTCTTGAGGATTCCCCTCAAGGCAGCCGCTCCGCTCATGCAGCCGGCATGGACGTCTGCGTGATCCCGGACCTAATCGAACCACCGGAAGACGTTGTCCAGTTTGCCAGAGGTATATTTGATGACTTGGATAAAGTGCGCGAGTGGTTGGAGGAAATAGAAGGAAAGTGAAGGCAGAATACAGGCGTCTTGAAGTCTGCGCCTAGAACAAAGCCACATTCTCGAAATGGCGCAGTGCGCTGATGCTGTCTCCCTGAAGCTCGATTTCAACCACATCGAACCGGTAAAACTTTGGTCGTGGGTGAACACTACGCAGGTACCGAATGCAGCCCTTGCGCAGAGCACGCCGTTTACGCACTGTTAAAGAGTGGTAGCCACTGACTATGGCATCTGCTGAACGCGCACGTACCTCCACAAAAACCAGTTGCCCGCGATCTTCGCAGATAAGGTCCAGCTCATACTTCCCCGTACGCCAGTTCCGCAGTAGAATTCGCATGCCCTTCTCTTTGGATAGATAGCGAGCGGCTGCATCCTCGGCGATCTTCCCGCGTCGCGCACGAAGTGGAAGCTCCTTGCGCTTGCCGACGCGTTGCCAAAGAGTGCGAAAATACTGGATAATAGAATGCATGAAATAGGGCTCTTGCACTGGATGCTAAATTAACCTTTCCAAAACTAGGCAAGTGGATTAATTACAAGGGCTACTTCAATGCTACTGTCACTAGTACGAATGGGTATTATCCCAAGCATCTGATAAGCTGTCCCTTTAGCGTAAATAACTACCATGCCATCGAACATCTCCAGTACGCTTCGGAAAACCTTGCTCCTTAAGGTTATCTCGAAACCCCAACCCAGCCGCGAAGATGTACAATCCGTCATCGAACTGACAGCCAGCAAGGTAGTTGAGGCATTACAAGCGCAGTCGATGACGCTCTACCTCATTGATAACAACCAGATTGCCTTCAAACACGTTTACTACTCCCCCACCCTGTGGTCCGATGAGCCTAAGCGGAAACAAGAGTTTGAGGATAAGCGAACGAAGCTTCTGGAGCTAAAGCTCCCCTTGGGTACAGGTGTTGTTGGTCAAGTCATAGAGACCGGTGACCACGCATTCTTTAATAGCAGGCGCAATGCAGAGGCGATGTTCTCCATCGCCCGCAACACGGGATTCCTTGTTACCTCCATGCTTACCGTGCCCCTTCGCGGCACCAAGATTATCGGCGCCATACAGGTGCTGAACAAGGAACCCGGTGCTGACTTCGATGAGTTCATGGAGGACGACCTCGCCCTGCTTAAAGAAGTGGCTGAGTACTCTGCCCCCCTGATACAGCGCATGCTCGATCCGAAGTTCGTGATCGATGACACCGAAACCGCAAAGTTCATCGCACGGTTTACCGGGTGCGACATCATCACCAGCGAGAAGGACTTGTCCATCGATGACAAACTCATCGAAGTAGTCGGTGACGCCATCATCCGGCGAGAAGGCGTCTTCCCTTACAGGCGGCTTTCGCCCACCAGCGTAGCCGCCCTGATGACCAATCCCCTCGATTATCAGCGACGGGAGAGCTTTCACACCGCAACCGAGTTGTTCATCGAAGAGGTTCACGTATGCCCGGCTTCACTCTTCGAGCGACTCATAAAGACTTACTTTAAAGATTCCGGCAAAGCGAAGGAAGAAGTGGGCAGCACCGATTTCTCCGAACTCCAGGATGTAATTGGCGCTGAGTATGGCCCGAATGAAAAGGCAGATAAGGGGCAGGACTTAACCGACGAAGAGTCCGCTCCTGTAATTCTTTTGGCCAATCGCATAATCGAGGACGCTTACATATCCGGGGCCTCTGATATTCATATCGAGCCGATGGAGTTGGACCTATATGTCCGCTACCGTATTGACGGTATATGCCAGGAAAAGCTGAAGCTGCCCAAGGCAGTCGCAGGAGCCTTGGTGGCTCGCCTAAAGGTAATGGCCAATCTTGACATTGCAGAAAAGCGACTTCCTCAGGATGGACGTATTGTCTTCAAGCAGTTTACAAAAAAGAACATAGACATCGACTTGCGCGTGGCCATCGGCCCCATGAACCACGGAGAAAAAGTGGTCATGCGTATCCTGGACAAAACGAAGGCCGCACTACCGATTACCGCACTCGGCTTCTCCGCCGAGAATCTGACAAAGTACCGCGAATCTATCATCCAACCCTACGGGATGATCCTCCACTGCGGTCCCACGGGTTCAGGAAAGTCGATGACCCTGTTCTCCGCGCTGCGCGAAATCGCTTCGCCCGAAATCAACATCCAGACGGCGGAAGACCCGATCGAATATACCATCCCCGGGATCAACCAGATGCAGATGCACAAGCTCATCGGGCTGACGTTCGCCACTGCCCTGCGCTGCTATCTTCGTATGGACCCGGACATCATTCTGGTAGGGGAAATCCGCGACGAGGAGACTGCTGAGATCGCCATTGAAGCCGCTCTTACGGGTCACTTACTCCTCTCCACCCTTCACACGAATGACGCCCCGTCCACCATCAATCGTTTTACGGATATGGGGATCGAGCCCTTTATGATTTCCGCATCCATGCTCTGCGTATGTGCCCAGCGACTGATGCGGCGCATCTGCAAAAACTGCAAAGTTAAGTACATGCCTGAAGGGAACGAAAAAGAAATCCTGGAGAAAGCACTCGGATGGTCCGGCGAGATATACCGTGCCAATCCCGATGGCTGTCCCACTTGCGGTGGTGTTGGTATGAAAGGTCGCGTGGGTATCCACGAACTCATGGCGAACAACGAGGACATCACTCGCGCAATCAATCAACGGGTTGAAACCGCCGAAGTAAAACGCATAGCGATGCGCACAGGCATGAAGACCCTTCACCAAGACTCCATGCTAAAAGTCAAAGAGGGCACATCCACCATGATTGAAGCCCTCTCCAATGTACCGCCAGACATGATTACACTGGACGGGGAGAAAGCGGCGGCAAAGGAACTGGCTGAAGCAGCCGCGGCGAAACACTAGTTATATTAAACCCGACTCGGACGGGATCGCCTGTACAGCCCGCAACCATTTGCGGAAGTTAATACTCGGCCCCACTGGCTCAAATCCCAGCGCCGCGTGCGCCTCAGTGCTGCCTGGATATTTGCTGGTGGTATCCGAAGCCATCTCTGTACAGCCTTGCCCGAGTGCCCATGCCTCACCCTTCTCGATAAGCATGCGACCGATTCCCTCGCCTCTCCACTCATCATCCACATACCACCCATCGACATAAGCGATCGGGGACGATTCGCAACCCGCCGCTACTTGTCTTAGCGAGAACTCAGCCATCCCGCACAAGCTGCCATCGTTCAGCGCGGCAACAAATATGGGGGCACAATCCGCCAACTCGATCAATGCATCCCTATCGGCTAGCAGTCTTTCCTTGGTAAGGTTGGGCCACAGCATATGACGCAACCGCAACCACTCCTCCTTGTCAGCCGCAGTGACCTTGCGAATGCATACCGAGGCGGCTGTTGATGAGTTCATGGCCTGATTATACACCATGGTGCAAGCCCCCCTGGGAAATTACTTACAACAGACCCTAAAATTCCATGCATTGCGCTCTTGCCAGACCATCTTTCACCACTAATACTACTCAGCTTTCCGGGCTTGTAGCTCAATGGTTAGAGCAGAGGACTCATAATCCTTTGGTTCTCGGTTCAAGTCCGAGCAGGCCCACCAGTTAAAATGCCGCCTAAACAGCCAGTATTCGGGGTTTACGGGCATCACGGTTTGAAAATACAGCAAACGGTCAATGTTGCAGAAAGTAGCTAATTTTAGCAATTTGTGCCCAAAATAGGCCTTTTTTTAGCAACCGCTTAGCAACCGCCCAGCAACCGCAGGTCTAAAAGCACCCGGTTTGTTGATGGGTTAAATGATCAAATCCGGGATCGTGCCGAATTTTTCCAGTCACTCTAAAACGGAAACTATTTCCCCTCATACAGGTATTTTAGCAACCGGAGGGGTATTTTTAGCAACCGGGACAAACCTCAGCCCATTTTCCGTGGCGTACGCGTCCTGAAGAATGCGAGCCGCTTGTTGCGGGTGCATCCCGAGTTGTTCCTGGAGCTTGGACTGAAAGCCAGGATTTTCAAGTGGCACATTTGTGCTACTTGAAAATCCACGACGTGCTCCGCCGTGATTTTGCCCTAGATGTAGCAGCCGCTCAATTTCCGCTGCTAGATCGCGAAACGCTCGCCGCCCTGAAAACTCGGCACATTTGTGCCGGGTTTACTGGCAAATACGAAACTGTTTCGCATTTTGTGGCAACCTTTAGCAAGTGTTCCAGTTGACATGCGAGCGGGAAGCATGGAACACAATCAAATCAATCAGAGCGCGGTTGTTACCGCTACGGCCAAAAAGTACGTCTCCGAGCCCGAACTAATCAAAGCATTATTTTCTGATGATGCAGCACCTAGTCGGTACACCCTGGGCAGGTGGCGCAAACAGCGCATGCCCCACCTCAAGATCAAGGGGAAAATCGTCTACGATCGGGACGCGGTGTCACGCTGGCTGGAGAGACAATCCGTATCCGCTTAAACCGATGCGTGCGCCATTCACAGATTTACCTCTCCGCTCTCAAGACGGCAGGCATTTTCCTGTCAGGGAAACTGACCTGGTATGCCTGCCGGTGAACAGCGACGCCCCAGAACCCAGCCAATGGGATCAGGCGTTCACCGCCGGGATGCTTTGCGGGGTTGAGTTGGCCGCGAGTGACGAAAGGACAGGCGTCATTGCCGCCACTATCCTGGCCGGTGCAGACCCCGCCTACCTCAAGATAAGGGTGTCACCAAGGCAAATGAGCGCCGCTCGAAAGCTGGTTAGACAGGTACAGTCACGCATCTCCTCTAAGTAAAGTAAACTACTAAACATCTTAACATTTATCACTCATGAAACGCTGCAAACGCCTCCGTTGGAATAAATTATCAGGCTCTACTCGCCGAGAGGTTGAGCGCATTGTTGCGTCCTGGACGCGTAAAGGGAAACACACCCACTAAAACGAAAAAGGCCCGGAGAACAACCTCCGAGCCGAAACCGAGTTACCTTTGACGATATGAAAAATACTGAACACGCCCCAGAAGTCAATGGATTTGTTAAGGTATACAATAAAATACTTTATGATCCACGGATTTCTTACAAGGCCAAGGGCGTGTACGCTTATATTATTTCCAAGCCTGTAGGCTGGCGGTTCAATGCCGCACGAATTGCCAGCCAGTCGAACGATGGCCGCAAGTCTGTTTTGGCGGGAATCCATGAATTGATCCAAGCGGGCTACATAGTCTCCGCGAAACTTGGCGACGGTTCCTTGCAGTATCGCATCAATGACCCCGAAACGCCGATTCAGGACCCAGAGTTCCCAAATGGCACTTTGGATAACCCACAATCCCCTTTTGGCACTTTGGACCCAGAGTTCCCAAATGGCACAGTGCCGTTTGGGCACGGTGCCGTTTTGGGCTCCATCAGTAATACTCAAAAGAACAGTAATACTGATACAGAAAGTAAGACTCATGCCCGAGGTGTGATTTCACCTGATGCAAAGAAAGATCAAACCCTGACCAGCAATCTGGAACGATCGAAGATCGAAGACGCGAGCATGACTACCGTGGAGATAAGTCGATCCAACGAAGGCACCCCCCCGCCCCGCGAATTTATGGAAAACCAACAGGAACTACTACCGACCGAGAAAACCACCCCACCGGGGGCAAATGCGCTCATTAAGCAACGGGCAGAGGAAATCTACCGCATCTACCCGCGCCACGTGGGCAAAGGGCAAGCGCTGCGGGCTATAAGCAGGGCTTTGCAGGTTGTGCCCTACCTTTCCCTCAAGGAGGCGACGCAAGCCTACGCAGAGGCTGTTAGCCGATGGCCGGAGAGTGACCGGAAGTATGTGCCGCATTGCTCAAGCTGGATGAACGCACAGAGATGGACCGACGATCGCAAGGAATGGGAAAGGGTATCCACTGGATATTGCCCGAGGTTCGCACCCTCGACCGACAACGACACCGAACCTTCAGACTTTTAATCAAATGAATACGACTGAACAGAAAATCATCGAATCGTTTAACATCGCCCTTCCCAATCCCGAGATTGTGGAACTCAGGCTCGCATACTGGAGAGGCCACGTCCCAAAATTTATTCAGGACACCGATCCTGCACTACTCACGGCGAAGTATCAACGCTTACTCGCAAACTGGAATCCATCGACGGGGGCCGGATTAGTCGGGCCGACTGGTTGCGGAAAAACCCGAAGCATGGGGCTACTGATGGTCAAGCACCTGCTTTCCCAACCGCTCACAGGTGAAGGCATTCGCTACCTCGCGCAAAATCCGAATGCCGACGCGCATTCTGTACGGTGGGCACAAGAGAGAATCGTTGGTGACGAGAGGCACCGCCTGGACGGCAGACCAACTGCGATATTTATTAGCCACAGCGATTTTGCGAGTCAAGCGAGCACGACGGCAAGGTCTGGTGACTTCGAGGAATGGATTTCCGACTTCGAGGACTGCGAGTTCTTGGGGTTGGATGACATCGGGAAAGCCACAAGAGGCGACCGGGCCACCGGTGCCCTGTTTCGAGTTGTGGATCACAGATACGCCAACGGCATGAAAATCGCATTTACCACGCAGTTTAAGTCCGAAGACCTGGCGAAGCTAATTGGCGGGGACTACGGGCCTGCCTTGGTTCGCCGCTTAAAGGAAATGACCCAAACCCCAAAGGAGTAACCCATGCCGCTTTCACCCGAACAAATTGAGTCACTAAAACAGATCCGGGAGATGCGCATCGTATTCTCCCGCGAGGCAGAAAGGTTCGCAGCCAAAGCGAAAGAAGAAACAATCGAGGTCAGGGCCCTCGCGTGCGAAGTAGTCGCAGCCCTTTGCCGTGAGGCAGCGGACTATGGCACTCAGGCGATAGACGCGCTCCTGGATTTCGATGCCATAACCTTCCAAGCAAAGTTCGCGCTCCTACGTCCGGCAATGCGAGGCGCCACCCATGGCATCGATTTACTTTTTCCGGATGAGCCTGGCACCGTTGCGGAGGTTGATCTGGCCGTTGCATTCGATATACAAGACGCGCTAAAGCATTGCAGAGAGGAAGCAGTACGCAGGGCAGCGCGTGATGCAATGAGGGCAATATGCCTCTTTCCTAGTGGTGCAGATGGGTTTCATCCTGATGCGCTACCAGCCATCATGGCCTTCGGGAAGGCTATAGGCAAATAATGCCCACCGTGGGGTAAGGAATCTATTAGTTCTGTGACATTATGGCGCAAGTGCTAAAGCCGCGCTGTCTGTCTCCAACAAAGAAAATAACGAAAAACACCCAATTCCCCTGATTACTAACGAAAGAAACAGCCAAAACACGCCCTAAGTAGCCTATTAACAGTCACTTACAGAACATCTTCTCCAATATCTTCTACATTATAGAGATGAAATCAAAATCCAAAACGAAAACCGTAACCCCCAAGTACTGGGGAACGCTGAAACAGGCCGGGGCCATCCTAGGATGCGACCCTGCCTTGCTAGGCGACCTCAGAGCCGCGGGCCGTTGCCCCACCGCGTTCCGTTCCGGCAGGATTTACGATACAAAGGAGTTGCGGGCAGTCGTCGCCGGGAAACCCTCCACGACCGCCACAGAGCCGGGCATCTTACCCGATGGCAGATACAATACCCCGGTGTGTATCCGGTTGGTATGGGCAGAGGTTGATACCCTGGTCAACGCGATCCGCGACCCCGCCTGTGCGGTTCCGGTTCCGGAACAGTACCGAGTACAGATCGCCGCCTTAATCAGTCAGCTCGACGACATCACCAGCCAGCTTCACGCCATAGGGCAGAAAGCATTCCCTGGCCTAGTCTAGTCCATTATCCTTTAACCACCAAATACGTTCACAATGAACAATTCAAATCCGACCGCATACGTTTGCAACGAAACCAAGGCCATAGACGCCTTTTTTGCCCTTCGCGACAAGCGACTTAACGCCGCCAAAGGCTTCATCGCCCGCCGTGACCAAGCATCCATCGATCTGGACAAAGCACGCAATGCTTTCAGCCAGAGCTTAACCGAGAAAGACCTTTCCGGCCTTTCAGTTGCGGACAGGGAGCACCAAATCGCCAGCCTTGCCGCCGCCATCCTGGAAAAAGTTGGAATAGCCGAATTTGCAGACGAAGTTTTGAACCAGATCGCCTTATTCAAGCTTCTAGGGTCCGCCCTCGCCGCGAAAGCCGCTATCTACGGCAAACTCGCTGCCGATGCTCGAAAGACTTATGGCGCTCGCGAGGGGGCGAGGATTGCCAATGGTGACACGAGTTACGACCGCCACGGCAGTAACCTACGCGAGTTCATCGAAAGTTGCACCAACCAACAGGCTACGATCACCTTTCATTCACAGGTGGCAAACGCCTGGCCAGAAAATCCATGGTCCACCCAGATCACCCCGGCACAACTTCGAGAGCTTATCGCACAGCCGCTCCTCACCATGCCAACGGAATAGCCATGCCAAATACCACAAATCGCAACATCCAGCGTCTTGCCGCCACGGTCAAGGCCGAACTCCATGAGTTCGCAGTCCAGAATCGCGATCCCATGACCGGCATATTTACACCGGGATCGCCATCATCTCCGCAGTCCATGCGGATGGCCTATGGTGCCAGTGCGCGTGCCCGTTCGGCTACGGCAGGGCTCTCGCCGGCCAGTCTTACCGGTAAGGCGCTGACCAAGCGTTCAGTTGGTACGATGCCAGCCGCGATTGGAAAACTCACCCTTGCCGCAATCGCAAAACGACTCGCATCCACAGCAAAAAAGGAAATCTAATGGCATCAATTCCTCCACATCTTAGAGGCGGGGCCGGGCAGTTCAAAAGCGACGCAGGCGATATGGCATCAGGTGCAGGCATCGGGTTTGCCGCTAAGATCGCCACAGGTTCGAGTGTCGCAGGTGCCGCCATGGGAAGCCTAGGCGGTGTGATCGTCAACAGGGTGCTGGGTCCGTTAGGCTTAGTCTCGGGAATGGTTTTGGGCATCGTGAGCGGGTTACGTGCTGCCACCCGGCAGACCGACCTCTTGGGCCGTGGCATCAGCAGCTTGCGGAGTCTTGAAACGCTCAAGACGCAGTTTGTCCCGCTCCTCAAAAGTGTTGAGGCAGCGAAGCAGCGGATCGCGTCTCTCTACAAGTTTGCCGCATCTACGCCGTTCCAGCTTGGCGAGATTGGAAACGCAAACCGTACTCTCGAAGTTCTCACCCGGGGCCTCTATAGTTCAGAGGAAGCGATGAAGAAAATCGGAGATGCGGCAGCGGTTTCAGGTCGTTCACTGGAAGAGACATCGTTTTGGGTTGGCCGCCTGTATGACGCGCTCAAGAACAATGCGCCTATAGGTGAAGCAGTTCTAAGATTGGGTGAGATGGGGATCGTGTCGTTCGAGACTCGCCGCAAGATCGAGGACCTACAGGCCGCTGGGGCAGACTTTGGGGCGACGTGGCGCCTTGTGGAGCGCGATCTAGGCCGGGCGGAGGGCGGTATGCTCCAGCTTTCCAAGACCCTTGGCGGGTTGGAATCCACGCTTTCCGACGCTCGCGCTATGTTTGCCGGGGCGTTCGGGGAATCGTTTTTCGAAGGCGAGAAGAAGGGGGTTGAGGCATCCATCCGCGTGATGGAGAACTTCACTCCAGTAGTGGCGCAACTTGGTAAGGAGTTCGCTACATACAGCGAACCGGTCAAAGGATTCTGGAACTCAGTCGTCAAGGGCAACACCGTTCTAGGCGGACTTGCCACGGCAAGCAAGGTTGCAGTATCTGCCTTAGGTGCGCTTGTTCCAACATTGGTTGCAATGCAGACGCAAGCTGCCGCCGCTGGGCTCAAGAACCTGGCGGGGTTCATCGGGTTGAGCTTTAAGGGTGCAAGTAAGGATGCCGCGAAGTTCGCAGCCCATCAGGACGCGGTTAATGCCGCGATGGAGCGTGGAACGGTTGGGGGCAAAGCCTACGGATTGGCCCTCAGGGCCTCAGGGGGTGCCGCACGTATGCTAGGATCATCTCTTATGAGTGTGTGGACCGCCGCCAAGCCTTTGTTGCCTGGCGGTGCTCTTATCCTCGGTGCGACGTTGGTTACCCGCTACTTCACAAAGGCCGCAGAGGCCGCGCAGGCGTGGTCAGACCGCAATGTTTCCATCGGGGAAAGCTTAAAGAAAGTGGATACCGAGGCGGGTAACATTCGCTCGATAGACGACTACTACAGTACCCTGACAGGCACGTTAAAAGACCTTGGCGAAGCATACAAAAAGCTAAACGAGCTTCGGGCATCCGGTGCCGACTTGGATGACATCAAGCAACAGTTCGACTTGATCGACGGACTAGAGAGACGAATCAACAAGATTCGTTCTATGGATTCTGGAACGCTCGCCAAGAGCAAGGCCAGTATCGACCAGGACCGCACCAATAAGCAGATGCTCAAGGACCGGGAGGAAGTGCAGTTTCAAGGGCAATTCGAAAGGGCGAGTGACCAAGATAAAATAGCGATGCTTCGCGCCCGTGGTTCCATGATTCAGGGCAAGCTATCCACAGCAGAGGAGCATTCGAAGGGGGCACCTGCAGCCGCAGAGTTCGAACGCCAAAGACAGGAAGCTAAAGCCAACATTGCCATGATTGTAGGCCAAATGGAGCGTTCGCCAATGTTGAAACTCACCAAGCGCGGAGAGTTGACACAGGCAAAAGCACGTCTCGCAGAGATAGAAGCTAACCCACCCACCGAGGCCGCACGCTTGCGCCTAGAGAGTGAGAGGTTGACCGAGGGGGGCAAGCCCGGAGCAGGTCAGGTTCTCGCAGAGCAAGCCCGCGACTTGGACATGCTTGTCCAGGAGATGCCTCAGCTTTCACGAGAGCTGGCAGAAATCACCGAGTCTGAAAAGAGCTTAACACAAGCCTACAGCCGCCGCATGGATGACCTCAAAGCAGAGCTCCAGAGCCAGCGGGAAATCCTCGCGATCAAGCAAGAGGGCATCGCCGCGACTCGCAAGGAGTCTGCCGCCGTAATTAAGATGCTGGATGCCAAGATGAAGCTGGCGAGAGCCGCACGTGATGAGGCCGCATACCTACAGTTGTCAGTCCAGAAAGAAGAGCAGAGAGCATCCCTTGCACGTGCAGAGCGGAGCGCGAAGCAATTCGCACAGGACGCAGATCGTAAGTACATGATGGAGCAGCTACAGCGCCAAGCTGATGGAGGGGATGAGGCATCGGGCACTAAGTTGGGCGAGATGCAGAGGCAAGATATTTGGAAGGCCAGCTACCAAGAGGCGTACAGCGCTACGGGAGATGTAAACAAGTCCATCCAGCTTGCCAACCGTTCAGTTGTTGGCATGGGGGCCGCCGGTATGGGTGACGCACACCCCTTTGCACCATCGGGCATGCCATCACTCCGCGAGGGGAAAGACCCCTTCTTTAAGCCGGGTTTGACAGTCTGGGGAGCAGATACGACCAAGACCGAGCCTGAACAGGGTTTACCCGCATGGGCACAGGGTGCCTTTGATGAAGTAATGAAGCCGGCCTATGAGGAGGCATCCACATTCGTGAAGCCATTCTCCGTGCCAATCTCAGCCCCGACAGACAGCACAGCCGCGATCGCCAAAGTGCGGGAGGAAATCGTAGGACTTCGCCGCGACTTGAGCAGCTACCTCACTTAATTTTATCCATCCAATGAAAAATTACACCATAGACAAAACCGCAGGCGTCATTCGTGGCGTCTCCATGCTGACGGGCAACATGGTTGCCAAGGGCCACCCACTCCTTGTGGACAAGACCACCCTCCAGCAAATCCATGATTGCGCCGTCTCCATGGGGCAGGTTCCTGTAAAGGAGAACCACAAGTCCGGGGCCGGTGAGGTTACAGGCTTTCTATCCAACTTCCGGATCGAGGGCAATCAGGTCAAAGCCGATTGGAATCTACTGAAGACCTACCCGCGCTTTGAGCAAATCCTAGAAACCGCGGAGCGTATGCCCTCCGGTGTAGGGTTGAGCGTGGCGTTCATCGGCCCAAAGCAAGCACAATTCGACAAGGCTGGACAGCAGCTTGCCCGTTGTGCAGAGCTTCTTTCGTGCGACTACGTGACATCACCCGCCGCGAATCCTGATGGGTTGTTTGCCACAATTGACGGCAGGGTGATAGAGTTCACCGCACAACCGCAACAGCCGCAACGCTTCAAGAAAGCCGCCATCGCCGGGGTTGCCGTAGCTGGCGGGGTTGCCGGTGCGAAGTTTGGCAAGCTAATCGCCCAGAAGGTCGCCTACCGTGCAGCACAGGCAGGCGAGAATCTGGCGGGAAAGATCATAGCCACGGAGAAGCCCGGGTTGACCGGCATCCTACACGCTGGCGTTGCTACACGTTCCGGCATCATCAGCAAGGGCCCATCGGGGTTGCGTGTCGATCCACTCGCCAAGCTCAAGGGCAAGGTATTCGTACAGCGTGGCACACAGACCGCCAGCCGTTCGCAAATCGCCAAGGGAGTGAAATCGGTTAAGGCCGCGAGAGGCTACGATCCGATTTCATCCAACTGCGAGCACACCGCCACCGCCATCGTAGGACAGGCCAGACGCTCGCCACAAGTACGGGGAACAATCGCCGGGGCACTGGCAGGGGCAACAGGTGCAGGCTTGATTGCATCCAAGGCACTACCCGCCAAGCGCAAGCAGGGCACGCAGTACAGCAGCCAGAACCGATTCGATCACCAGCCCGCCACGATCAACTTTTCCGCCAAGACTACCAACGCCATCAATCTGGCAGTCTCCGCAGCGGTTAAACCATATCACCGTAAATAACTTCACTTCAATTCCATCCAATACATATAACACCATGTCTAAGCATACAAACTTCTCCGCCCTCGAGCGGACCATCACCGAGTTCTCTGCGCCTGATCGCTCAGGCCAAGACCTCCAGCATACAGTAATCAGCCTGGCACGCCGTCTCATGCTCGCACCGGAAGAGGTAAAGATTCTCCTGGCATCCGGGGAGCTTGCGCCGGTCAAAGGTACAGCATTCAGTGCTGATGACTTAAACGGCATCCGGTCGCAGATTGTTGATCAAATCGCCGCGCAGACCATAGAGCAGATGTCAGTCGATGCAGACCCCGAGGCGGTCAATCGTGCCGTTGCTCAGTCCTTGCGTACATACCGCGCATCGACCGATAAGGCAATCAACGCATTCGCCGCCCGGGATGACCTACGCGGTCATCAGCTTGTGCAGTTTTGCGCTGTCCACGCAGAGAAGCGTATTGCCCTGACCAGAAAGGTTAAGCCCACCAACTTCATCTTTGGTTCCAGCTACGATCCGAACCGCCAAGAGGATCCGGGTTTACCCCGCAAGATTGCGTCCACTGCGATCAAGGCCGGGTTACTCGCCGGGGGTGCTTATGTTGGCAACCGCCTTGTACATCGTGCTGGCGGTTACAAGGCCGTAGGCGGAATGGCGGTCAAGGGTGCCGGGGCTCTTGGCGACAAGCTCGCGCAGAAGGGTGCAGGCTGGGTTCGGCTATGGCTCGCCGCTAAAGCCGCGAAAGCCGCCGCCAAGGTCGCATCCGGGGGCGTAGTATAGATTTAGAGTAGGTCCATGCGGGGTTCCGTCGCCGCGACTCAGGACGGTACCGGCCTCACTCTTAACAGGGTGGGGCCGGATTCGTTTTAGAACTGGGTTTCATTTCCGCTTGCAGATGAGGCTTATGGCCGCGGTGGGAAGCAGGTGGCTGAATGGCTGGATAATGAGCGGGAGCGGGATATGGGGGAAGGGTGGTAACTCTACTGACCTTATTGACAGAATGGCCTGAATCTGTTGATTTACCTCAGTGAAGACTACAACAACACAGCTTCCCCGGTTGACCAAAAGCCAGGCTAAAGAGGTAAACAAGACTATATCTGTAGCTATAGCCACAGTGCGATCTGGCATGGAGCAATTGGCAACTGACTTGAACTCATTCAACGCAGAATACAACGCAACACGACAACACATACACAATGGAATCCGAAAAACAAGCGGTAGAATTGGTTGATTTTTTATATCGTGATAAGTCACGGCTGGCATCTTATTACGCGCAGATATTTGGTGGCAGATTAATGGAATCTGAAATTACGTCTGGTGTGAACAATAGCAAGACGTTGCAGGGGTCATTAAGTGTTGCAGTGGCGAGCGGAAATGTAACAAACGAAAAAGCTATTAGTGAAGAGAAAAAGGATACACTAGATCCGCATGATGCCGCTAATTTGGATGTGTTTATAAAGCTACTGGAATTGAAAAAACTGTGGCAGGGGTTAAGACATGCAAAGCCTGGTGATTTGGTAAAACTTAGAGGCTCTCTGTTCTTACTCGATAGAGTTATAATTGATGCATGCTTAAAGGGCATGGAAATGACTCCGAATCAGATACCTGGGGGTAGAAAAGAAATGAAGATCATGAAAGAGATGTTATCCGCCATGCCATTTCCTACAGCGTATTTTCTTAAATTAGAGGATGGTACGATAGTAAACGGAACCATTAAAGATTCTGGCCTAGAAGAGCCAGTGTCCGCGTATTACTTTCGCTATGGTGGTAATTGGGTAGGCAATGTCATTCTATATGGAATATTGGATAACATAACGGCAGCTAAGGATGTATTGGATATAGTGAATGTGCCGTTTTTGTCCGCATCACAGACGATAGCTCAAGGTATGCGTTCATTATTGTTTCCGCCAGATGGAAAATCCGTTACACCGATCACGATTTGCAGAGTCATGTAATCGATTTCAACCTGACTGCTACCTAGAGCCCCGGACCTTAACTGGCCGGGGCTTTTTCGCGTTCCTTGTACAGAGCCTAAAAATAATCCTTGCACACCCGCCCCGACTTCCCCATCCTCCCGATTGAATCGCAAGATTCCTTCGGAGGTGATATCCCGAAGCAAAGTCTAATACTCATTTGAGCACCCATCAGGGAGCATTGCGTTTCGGCGTAGTGCGATATCACCCCGGATGCGGTGCTCTTTTTTGGAATAAGTATGACAACCGCCACTAAACCAACCAAGGGCCGCAAGACCCTTTCGACCGCAACCGACACAAAGCCGAATATCAGTATGCCTGCCCGGCACCTACTGACAATCGCTCTCACCGATGAGGAGATGCATCACTTGAATGTGTGCTCTGCCATCGATGAGGTTACCCTTGGCAAGTTTGTCAGGTTCGCAATGCGTAGCGCGATGAACGCGTCTTACGATGGAGCCCTTATGGCCGAGCTCTTAAAGGAGCATCCACTTACTAGCGAGTTTGAAAATGTCACCAGCGAACAACACACCGCCATCCAAGGCGACTTTCCAGAGGTTGCCGCAATCGGTTCAGTGATCGTCCTACCGCCTACCCATGCCGCCCTTGTCGCGTGTGCATGTGCTACTTCACGCCAAAATCAAGACCCGGTAAAGTTTGTTCTGGAAGCAGCCAAGCAAGTTGCAGACAGCTTGATCGAGTCATACAGCCGTGGCGAAGAAATCGCCAAAGTATCTTAACCCATGGGGAAGGTAATACTATGGAAAACAATGTTCATGTGTACGCGCCTTTGACTGGATATTATCGGCGAATTGCAAGAGAAAGGGCGCAATCCAATGACTCAAGCGCCAAGGACGATTTAGTCCTTCTTATAATGGAATTGTGTGACGAAATTGACGGTTGGCATACTTATGTCGAGCGATCTGGTATTCCATTCATCCCGAGAGGAGCACGTCCAGAGTTTGTGCGTGAATTCGCCAAGGCAACCGAAGAAGAAGAAGTGGAAGCACTGGTGGATAAGATATGTAATCGCAGGGTAGATATGGTATAATCGAGATTATGACACCGGAAATCGTAACCCTGTCACCTGAGTCAATAGACGCTCTCGCAGCGCGGATTATCGCGGGGGTCACCGCGCAAATGCTTCGGCAGCAATCGCCGGTGCTCACCGAGGAAGAAGCGATGACTTTGGCCGGGTATAACAATGGGGAGGTAAAGGCTTTTCGTGAGTGGTGCCGTACTTATTCGGTCCCTACTTGTGCGAAACATAGATACTCCCGCGAATCAGTCATGCGCGGGTTAAGGAAGCAGGCGAAGCAGGTTCACGGAAACAAGCGATAAAGTAACACTCTTAATAGTATAGCCACTCAACCCCGGTTGCCTCACAGCGCCGGGGTTTTTTATGCCCATACCACGGGCAGGGGCGGTCAATCAAAAGCCCGCACAGGGCAGAATTGATTCGCATTCCTTGTGATTTGCCTGTATTTCTAAGGTCATGTCAAAAGAAGACTATAAGCAACGGCAGATGGATAAGCATCGTGCCGCCCGGGAACAGTACGAAGCATGGATAGCGTCACTCTCACCGGCAGAGATTGAGCAAATCAAGAAGCTCGACCCCTCCCTACTTAGACCCTCCATCGACTACGAGGAAAGCCACGCGCTCGAGGTAAACGAGCGAACAATGAGCAGTCGCAGAGGCCGGGGTGATGATGGGGATTATGGAAGCGAGAGCGAGGAACACACGTCCACGGTAGTCGATGCAGCCGACTCGCACCCTATGGAGTTGCCAGTATGTGAGGATGACGTGTCCCCACCCGAAGAGGATAGGTGCCAGTTCTTGCGCCCCGTGGTGGGCATCATCCTGGACTCCGCTAATCCAAGGCTGGACGTGCAGTGTCTATGCCTGGCGTCTGGCATGGATGATTTTTGCGGGATATCGGTCAAGGGCATTGCCACCGCGCACGGTATGACCCGGCAGGCAGTGGTACGGTACGTGTACGAGCTTACGGGTAGGCTAGGATTGCCGCCGTCAAGAAACGCCATCTTTGACAGGGGAAGGGGTAAAAGGTCGGTTGCGTAGGTGACGGACCTCACCCTGCCTTCCTGCCACTTGGTATTTTTACTACCTCACCTGCGATATTACGAGGGGTTAACGACCAAAATTCTTTGGCATCCACCGCTTTGACCAAGCCGCGATAGTGGCGATGGATCATCTCAGGCGAGTTACCTGCCCAAGACGCTGTTTTGCCTTCGTGCTCAACCTTTACATAGTGGTTGCTTATAGCCGTATGACGCAGCACGTCCACTGGCCATTCTGGCAGCTTCCTATTTGCTTCACGCTCTGATGGTGTCACCAGCTTTGTTTTCCGCCATCCTGCCAGTATCTTTACGCGGTCAAAGCAAGCCCGTGAACAGGCTATAGGGGTACGCTTGGCAGCATGAGGCAGTAGCCAGTCTATCAGGTTGTCAGATATTTCCACGTTCCTACGTTGGCGCATCTTGGCAATCTTAGCGCCTACTGTTATCAGCTTTTGCTCAAGGTCAATATCCTGCCATGACAGGCGACCTAGTTCATTGGGGCGAAGTCCTGCGAACAGAGCCAAAGCGAAGAAGGGCACGGTTTTACCGCCTTCGTACTCCAAAGCCGCTTGCAGTAGCTTGCGTACCTGCCCGTTGGATAGCGCTACAGGTTCACCCTGTTCAACTACCACGCAATCCACCTTTGCAATAGGGTTCTCTCGAACGTATCCTGCCTTAAAGGCCCACCCGAAGAAACCAGACAGCGCCAAGCGATAGTTCCGTTGATTTACAGGTGATGAGCCTGGACGGTTGAGGAAACTTGTTATAATGGCAGGGGTAATCTCATGCACCATCTTATTGTCATAGCCAGCCGCTTCAAAAGTCCTTAACCGGGTTTCCATACTCTTCATCGTGGTAGGCCGTAGATTCCCGTTCTCTTTTACGCCAAGGTATTCGACCAATGCCGCATCAAAGCGGATTCGTTTCTCTGATGCTCGCTTGTTTTGCAGGTAGTATTCCACGGCATCAAGTAGGGGTTCACCTGCCAACTTCTGAAATGCGGTTTCCGCCTCGGTCAATTGTGCCTCACTCAAGCGAGTGTTGATCGTCTTGAACTGCCCTTGTGACAACAGTGCCAAATTCCTTTCATTGGCATACTCATTTGCCCATCCAATGCACGCATCAACACTAGAACGATTGACGCGGATTTGCTTTCCTCCGACCGATCCGGAGATGCAGTAACTTATACTCCCGCCCCGATTTTCAAAGGGTTTTATCTTGAAAGTGACTGGTTCATCAAGGATTGTGACTTTATGAGTATGTGGCTTTTTCATCATTTTTCGGGGTATTTTAGCCCAAAATTTAGCAACCGTTTAACAACCGTCAATAAGAAACAGCCATGGTGGCCATCTTCCTAAGGACTCATAATCCTTTGGTTCTCGGTTCAAGTCCGAGCAGGCCCACCAGTTAAACTATTCACCTCGTGGTTCATAGCCCTATTTGCCCATTTCCGAAACTGTACCCCTCAGAGTTGGTCCGCGACGATGAGTACTTCATGAAGCTGGCGTACAATCAGGCAATTGAAGCATGGAATGAAGATGAAGTACCTGTCGGTGCCGTCATTGCACTCGGTGGCGAGCTTATCGCCAAGGCGCATAATCAAGTGGACCGGACGAAAGACCCCACTGCCCATGCTGAGATACTCGCCTTCACCAGCGCAGCGTCCGCAATTGGAGACTGGCGACTAAATGGTGCCACGCTTTATGTAACGAAGGAGCCATGCCCCATGTGCAGTGGAGCTTCCATCATGGCGCGGGTCTCCCGTGTGGTCTTTGCCGTGGGCGACCCGAAGATGGGGTGCCTCGGCGGAGCCATTAACCTAAATGATTTACCGCGCACCAACCACCATTTTACAATCACCAGCGGCGTACTCGAATCGGAGTGCCGGGCCTTGCTCCAAGCTTACTTCGCGATGAAGCGGGTGAAGGAATAGAGCACAGTCAAATAGCTTGGCATCCCGGGTATCATGCAAACAGGCAGACGGTGTGAGAGCCAGGAAATACTGTTGGTCTTCCCACTTCCTTCCTAGTGCTGGATCTGGCAATTGACTTCAGGCCCAGAATTGCGCGTCGCTTCCACCGGATTCCCCACGGCATCCCAGACAGCACCAACATAAACCATTCCCTGTTACAACCTATCTGCCGGGTGCCTAAACAAACCCAACACAGACCTAAACCAACCCATCAGGTGTCACAACAAACCCATCAGGTTCCAAAACATTCTCCTAGGGTGCAAAACAAACCCATCGGATGCCTCAATTAATCTATCAGGTGTCAAAACAAACCCTCGGGTGACACAATAAATCAATCAGGTGTCAAATCAAACCCATCGGGTGCCAAAACAAAGCCATCAGGTGCCCAAATAAATAGATCGGGTCACTATACAAACGGTTTTCCCGCCTGAATAAAATATTTGGGGAGAACTACAAACGGTTTTGCGGTCATAACATACCAACTCGGGCCCTAAACAGACCAACTTGCGCGCTAAACAGACCAACTTGCGCCCCAAACAGAGTCTCGGGAGGCCAAAACAAAACTATTGACCGACTAAACAAACCCATCGGGTGCCTAAACAAACCCATCGGGTGCCTAAACAAAACCATCAACCGTTTGGGCAAAACAATCGGGTGCCTAAACACGACCTTTTTCTGTTAGGATTTATGCAACTTGCGACGATATCAGAGCAACTCGTGACGAAAACACTCCACCGCGCGGCAATATCAGACCACCGGGTGGCCAAATTTCCCGTGGATCGATCTTATTTTACAAGCGGACGCCGAAAACACTCCACCGCACGGCAATATTGTCCCATCGGGTGGCCAAACATTCCCGTGGATCGACCTTATTTTACAAGCGGACGCCGAAAACACTCTACCGCCTGGCAATATTGTCCCATCGGGTGGCCTAATATTCACATCGGTCGATCTTATTTACAAGCGGACCTCGAATACATCATCGATGGCCTCGATCTCCGACGGGAGCGCGGCGGCTCGCCCGCTTCTCCTCCAATTCATGCGGCCAAGTTGCGCTCTCTTTAGCAGGTTCAGACTCGGCCCCCGTTGGAGTTCCTGCTTAAGCAGGTTCTACCCCCTAAATCACCACTTATAAAACACCACCAAATACTCTCCAAGGCTGCGGACGAGTCATCCGCGTTCCCAGACACCCTAAAGCGTGAACTCCAACCCAATCATCCAAAATAGACACGCTAAAGCGTGAGTATCTGTTTAGCGTAGAATTCATGGCACCCAATCGCCCCCCATCTGGCCGCTCTGGACTGTTAACGTTTTCAACCCTATGGCATTTCCTGTTTCGATTGTGCGAAAGTTAACAAAACGTGCGTAACACTAACTCTTCCATGAATACCGTCATTATCGGCAATAGCGGATCGGGCAAAAGCACCCTCGCCCCGAAAGCTACCTCGACCCATCCATTAGAAATGGAATCTCTTCCTTCGCCTTGATGCCACCGGAGGATGTCCACACAGGCTTGGCGCAATTGGCCTCCGACCTCGCTACCGACGCATGGGATGCACGCCATGGCTCGCTGCGAACCCAAAGCCATTATGATGCGGGGTACAGTAGCTTTGTGGCTGAGGTGGCGAAGTAGGGCACCACACTTCCATTTCCTATCCTTCCCCGCTCCCTACCATTGTAATTACGCTTGCATCACCGCTCCCAAGTAAACAGCATCGCGGCACTTGGCGCATTTAGCGTTGGGCAGCAGCCAAAGCCATCCACTTAAACCTCCACCTGAATCATTATGTTATTCTGGTCACACTTCCGAAGCGGGCCGACTGATTGGGCCTGTAAACTTAAAAAGGGCGAGATTAGGCAGCAGGGGCTGGGTATCTCCTTCTACTACATGCCGGAGTTTGTGACGGTCTTGCGCGTACCAACTGGGATCACGTCCACTGATTTCAGCTTTACGGAGCGCACGAGTGACTATCAAATCGTTCATGTGCAGGGAGTGTTGACCTGGAAAATCAATCAACCGGAGAAAGCTGCCCGGATGCTGGATTTCTCAGTTGATGTCCGGGGGAATCCGCTCTCAGAGGACCCGAGAAAGCTGGAAGAGAAGTGTCAGCACCTCGTCGCCGTGCTCGGGCGGAATGTCTTGAAGGAACTTCCGCTCGAAGAGTCCTTGAAGGCAGCGGAGCAACTGGGTCGCCAGATTGCAGAGGGATTACGGACCGAATCGTATATTACCAGCGTGGGCATGGAAATCCTTTCACTGGATATTCTGGCGGTTAAGCCAGAGCCGGAGGTTGCACGCGCATTGGAGTCGGCCAAGCGGGAAGCCCTCCTCAAACAACAGGATGATGCCACCGCCCAGCGCAGGCTTTCCGCGCTGGAAAATGAGCGTATCATCAATGACCGGGAAGCTGGGAACGAGCTATCCAAGGAAAAGGCTTCGCGCACCGTGTCAGCCACCCGCGAGGAACACAAAAAGCTGGAACAGTTGCACGAGCAATCCCTCGCCCAACAGAAGCTGGAATCCGATATTTTACGCAACACCAAGGAGGCGGAAAGCCGTCAGAAACTCATCATAACCGATGCCAGGGTAACTGTGGAAAAGCAGCAGATATTGACCTCCACTGAAATGCAATTCCAGCGTGAGGTAGCTGAGCAAAAGCGCAGCATGCTGCTGGCCGATGCGAAGGCAACCGCCGACAGGGAACAGGTACTGATGAGCAGCCAGTTGGAACTGGCAGAGGAGTCAAAAAAGCTCGCCGATGCGCGGCTGGAGGTTGCGCACAAAGAAGCCGAGGCGGAGAAAGCCCGGGTTGCGGTTGTGTTTGATGCGCTCCGGAGTCTGACTTCCGACCAGCTCCAGTCGCTGTCTCTCATGGGTGCTCAGCCCGGCGTGACCATTGCCACAGCATTCCAAAAGCTAGCGGAACGGGCACACACCATCGGCCACTTGAATATCACTCCGGATTTGCTCAACTCCATCATCCAGTCGGACCGTAACACCAAGCCACAGTAGTTTCACCTTCTGACCGGTGCGCCGTGCAAAAACTCGATCGCAAAATAGTCCTCGTAACTCGTAAGACGAGACTGGAGGACATGGTGGTGCGCAATTCCACACGCTCCATGGCGCGATTCAGGGTTACCCAGCAGCAGGGCGACTGGAGCGATTTCGAGTCCGAGCACACGCTTTATCAGCAAACGGTGGATACCCTGCATACCCGGTTGCAGGAACTCTGCAGAGTGGCCCACATTGAGCGCAGCTTTCTGCCCACCTATGTCTTCGGCCCACAGGATGTCATCATCTGCATTGGGCAGGATGGGCTCGTAGCCAATACCCTAAAGTACACAGACGGGCAGTATGTCATGGGCGTGAACCCCGAACCCAAACGCTTCGATGGGCTGCTCCTCGGCTGGACCTCGGACGGGCTGGATGCGCTGGTAAACGATGCCGAACGCGCGCTGCAATTCAAGCTGGAGCACCGTGCGGTATCCATGGCAGAGGCATGCCTATCGGACGGGCAGGTGCTTCGCGCGGTGAATGATATTTTCATCGGCATTCGATCTCACAGTTCTGCACGCTACAAAATCAGCCACCGGAATCTGACTGAACGCCAAAGCTCCAGCGGCGTGATAATAACCACCGGGATGGGGTCGACTGCCTGGATGAAATCCATCCTGAACACTGCATCCACCTTGATGGGCTCAATCAAGGGGCAGCCCGCTCCACCACCTCCGCCAATTAATCTACCCTGGGACGCACGCGAACTCCTATTTGCCGTGCGCGAGGCATTCCCCTCGAAGTGGACAAAGTCCAGCCTCGTCTTTGGGCGTGTCCTGGAGAACGAACCCGTTCGCATCATATCCGAAATGCCAGAGTCCGGCATCATATTCTCCGACGGCATGGAAAAAGACGCCATCGAGTTCAACAGCCCCCTGAGTGTCGTAATAGGTCTCGCAAAAATCCAGAGCAAAGTCGGCTGGCCAACGCCATCCACTGCAGCAGTCCGTAGGAGTAAACGGAAGTGATGGAGATGCCTGACAACGAACATTGAACAATGGCCAATGGGAGCAACAGGCAACAGGTTATGAGGGGGGCTATAGAAAAGTGTGGGACAGACAATCTTGCCTGGGGAGTGTTTATGGGAGGACAGACAAGAATGTCTGTCCCTGAAGTTTGGCTCCGACTAGATAAATCAATGCACCGTTGATCGCAAATAGGCGGACAAGAATGTCCGCCCTCCGATGGTATACCAGGCGGACAAGAATGTCCGCCCTCCGTTGGGTGTTTGAAGCAAACGGAGAGCGGGTTTTCTAACCCGCTCCCCAGGTTAAAATCTGGGGCTAAGATGCATACGGTCCTTCCGGGACGGGGGAAGCGGTGCCGTAGCAGTTATGCGTCATAAAGCATGGTTTCCCACGCTGAAGCATGAACTCCATCTTCCGAATCCCTGGAATTTCCTGCCTCCTAATAGACTACTATACGGACGCTCAATCGCCTATCCCATCGCTGCCCCATCTCCTACCCCACCGGCTGCTGCTGGCTGAGGCAGTGGAAGGAGCCGCCTTCGCGAAGGATTTCAAGAGAGTCCACTCCGATAACCTGATGCTTGGAGAAGAGTTCTCCAATAATCCCAAGAGCTTGTGCATCTCGTTTAGGTTGACTGTATGTGGGGACGATGATGCAACCGTTTAATATAAGAAAATTAGCATAGGTTGCGGGAAGGCGCTCGGTTCGGGTTCCTTGTGCGATTACAGGCTCGGGCTGCGGAAGCTCCACGAGGTCGAATCGCCCGCCGGTGGGTGTGCGCAGACCCTGTAGGCGCTCGCGATTCGCCATAAGAGTGCGATAGTCTGCATCGTGCGAGTTCTTTTCCATGACGCAGACGACGCCATCGGTTTTCCAGAAACGGGCGAGTGTATCGATGTGCCCATCGGTATCATCGGTCACCATGCCTGAACCCAGCCAGACAACTTCACGCGAACCCAAGAATTCCTTTAGCAGAACGGTGATCTCCGACTGCGAGAGCTTTGGATTACGGTTCGGGTTTAGTAGTACACTCTCTGTTGTGAGGAGTAGATCGTCGCCGTTGGTTTCGAGGGCGCCTCCTTCACAGATAAGTGGTGCACGGTAGCGCGGCAGGTTTAGTACTTCGCCCACCCTTGCTGGCACGGCATCATCAAATATCCACGGCGGGTATTTACCACCCCAAGCATTGTATTCCCAGTCGATAATGGCCAGCTTGCCAGTATCCCGATCCTTGACGAAGGTCGGCCCATGATCGCGGCACCAGACATCGTTCGTGGGAATGTCATAGAACCTTACCCTCTCCATTGCAGCCCCGGCAGCGCGAAGCAGCTTCGTGGCTTCACCCTGAAATGGGGTCGTACAGTTCAACCGCACTTCCTGATGAGCAGTGATGCGCGTGATGAGTTCTGCAAAGACTTGCTGAATGCGTGCCAGCCGCCCCGGCCAGGTTTCGGGATTATTAGGCCAGGAAAACCAGACTGCTGCTTGCGGCTCCCACTCTGCGGGGAATCGTGGACGGAAATTTGCTAGTGACATTGGTAACTTCAATAGGTGACCCACCCGATTGATGCAAGGCGCAACCATAAAGTGAATTGGAATCGGGAGCACGTGCCCCGCATACCCAGGATGTAACCCACTATTACCAACCCATCCGGGCAACAGCTACTTTCTACGGCGAGTCCAGCAAGTAAACGCCAACGCTATCAGCGCAATGAATCCGACCGTGGCTGGTTCGGGTACAACGCTGTAACCGATATCCTTTAGCATTCCAAGCTCTACGGCGCTTAGCGAACGGATTCCGAGGCCATCGCTGGCTGTGGAATTCATCAGCAATTGATTAATACCGGTGAAGACCTCATCGTCTGTATGGGACCCACTGCTGCCTTCTTGGTAGGAAATCGGAGAGTAGATAGGCACGCGACCTCCGTAAGCGGATACGGCATTCGGACCACTGAAAAAGACACCGTTGTTTGGACCGCCTGTCAGTGTCGAAAGCTGGGTTGTATCAAAGCTAAAATCCGGTTTAATCAGGTTCGTGCCTGTCTTGTTCGTAAGAAACTGATCAAATACATTCCAGAAATCCGGGTCGCCCGAATCATTGTTGAAGGCACCCTGTCCAGTACTACTGATAAAAGACGAGAAGCCCAGTGTATGCATTACCTCGTGCATAGCTGTGGACTTGAAATCAAAAAAACCATTCGGAACCGAGTCGGTGAAACTCCAGTCATGAAAGAGGTTTACATGAATTTCCCCATCTGCGCTTCCCCCGTTGACATCGTTCCCAGTGATTATCTTGTTCTGCACTACGGTCTTGTTAAAACCATTAGCACCGAATGAACTACTCCCCGCAAAGGCCAGGGTACCATCATTTGACGAATACGATGCAACGGTGAAGGTGACATTCGCTGTGTTCGTAAAGTAACTTCCCAGCGTATTCGCCGCGGATTGAAGGGCGCTTTGCCGCGCAGCTCCTTGGGTGGGATCATTGAAGCCGGTTCCCGCACCATCAGTATAGGTAAAACTGAAGGTGAGTGCAGCGTGAGAAGTACTAACAGCCAGAAAACTGGCGAAGAGAACAGTGCGGACAGCGCGACAGTAATAATTCATAAATGTAGTGTCGGAATTATGAGACTGTAAAATAGCGTCAACCAAGTTGTTTACAAGACGAAAGCCGTAATCTAGTACAGGATAACTCTGCCATTCCGACTCTGTGCCCTTGTACTTTTGGCCCTACTTCATCCCTGCTATTCACTCTTAAGCCCAAAGACTCCGCAGGCTAAAGCAGGAATAGCTTTATACACGCCATTCGCCTTTTCCTTCAGCAAATCATCCATCGTGTGGCTGCCAGTGGCGACGACATAGCTGTCCATACCTACACACGCGGCAGCTTGAATATCGAATGGTGAATCGCCGATCATACAACACTCGGATGGCTCCATTCCGAGCTGTCCGAGCAGGTGTCGGGTAAACTCGGGCATAGGTTTACGGTAGGGCGTATCGCCTTCACCGATTACCAGAGCAAGATATTGGTTAATGTTGAGATGCTCGCAGATCGCTCTAGCCAGACGCCCATCTTTGTTCGTGAAGACAGCCGTAATAACGCCCCGGCGGTGGAGCGTGCTGACGAGTGCGTGCGCACCAGGTAGCAGGACAAGACCCTCGCTCCAGTTTGACTGCATATAGTCTCGGAAAAGTCGGATACCTTCGGGTGCTTTTTCTCGTCCTACGAGACGCTCCATCGTCACAACAATGGAGCCACCAACAGTGCGTAATACGCGTTCATACGAAGCCGGCTGCTCCCCCACCCCCTTCATGGCATGAACGCATGCATGATGGATGGCTGTAAAATTATCGGCGAGTGTGCCGTCGAGATCGAAGAGCACGGCCTTGTAGGGCTTATTCATATTCTCCGTGTTGTGGCTGGAAGTATCCAATTTGATCATAGCTTGTTCCCTGTCACAGCCATCCCAATGAAAAAGCCTGAAGAATACGAGAAACTTTGACGAATTTTCGGGTAGGCCACACGTCTACTGTTGAGTATGCCGTTGGCGGGTTACCGCGTCATCCCGTACGCATTGGCAATGGAAATGCCGCTATGAATGGCTCCGATAATTCCGAGCATACCTTGGTCTGTGCCACAAAGGAAGAGATTGGAAAGAGCAGTCCGCCCATCGCGCTGTTTATGGGGAGAGCCATAAACCGCACCGCCAATATGCCCGGTGTACCGCTGGATGGTCATTGGGGTAAACATATCGGTGCAGCGAGTATGCGTAATAATTGTGCTCTCTGCGACTGGTGGCAGGAAACGCAGAACCTGTCTGCGCAGAGTGGCATACCAGTGCTCTTTGGCTGCGGCATAAGCGGGGGCATCGAGCTTTATCCAGCGTGCATGGCTGGCGAGTGCGGTGATGCGGAGCACGCCTTCGGGCAGTCCCTCTCCTGCGGGGTAGGCGTAGTTATTAGGAAAGCAGATCACCCCGCTTCGGGGGTCAACCAGTTCATCACGCGGCGAGTGATAGTTGAAGCGCTCGCCATCGTTGAAGAACACAATCGTGTCTTCCCACCCATAGGCGGATGGTGGCTGGTCCAGCAGGGTGATTGTCTCAACAAAAGATAGGCCCCCGATGTGCTCCTGCCCGGCATCGGCTGGCTGATCATCGCACAGGCGGAGTGTTTCGACTCGTCCAATAGTCGAGAATACGAGGCCCGCGGTTATCTCGGTACCATCATCCAGTTCTAGAACAGCCGCCCTACCCTGCTCGACCCGAATACGTCTCACGCCGCACTGCATTTTCCGCAGGCCCCCCACTTCGCGGAAGCGATCGAGGAGCACTTTTGTAATCCTGCGCACTCCCTCGAGCGGACGCGCAAACCCTTCCCTGTAGATGGACTTGAAAAGAATTACAAACTGATCGAAATCCATGTCGTCCTCGCGCGCGCTGCCGTAGTACATCAGCGGGCAAAGCAGCATCTCAATGAGCCGGGGTTCGCGGATGTACTCAGCAATTACTGCGCGTGCGGATTCCGTGGCACGCCGTGCGTCAAAGTATTCGAAACCCTCCAGGAACTCCGCCAATCTGCGAAAATTGTCCACTTCACCTGGAAATACACGGGCCACCTCGCTCATGAGCAGGGCGAAATCATTCGAGAATGCCAGCGAACCACCTGGAAACGCTACCCGCGAGCGCTTCTGCTCGTAGAGCCCCAATGCCTCGCGCTCAATACGCAGTTGTCGACAGATTCTGCCGAGTGGCGTCCCCTTTACCCCGGGCGGAACGTAGTTTGTCAATGCATGCAGCCCGACATCGTACTTCCTACCGTCTCTAAAATAGAAACTGTTTAGCCCACCGGGCGCGTTGTGCCGCTCCAGGATGAGCGTCCGCTTGCCAAACATGGCCAACCGGATGCCTGCCCCTAGTCCGGACATGCCACAACCGATTATAACCGCATCGAAATGTTCGTTGGATGAAATGACCACTGTTAAAATACACAACGAAGATGCCCCGGGGTATCGAGGCAACTCAAATTTGCATCCCACACGTACTACTTCGACCCATTGAAGGCGTATTCACGGTCGGGCACGGTGCCGGGACGTCCGCTGTACTGCCACTCAACCTCGTCATTGTGCTCACAATAGTGGCCAAAGGTGGACCAGACAAAGTGATCCCAGCCGTGGCCATCACTGTTCTTCGTAAATCGGTCCAAAGGCAGGTCCGTAATAATCTGGCGATACTCAACCTCGACAATGTCCAGCTTGTTCCAGATTACGGGCAGTGGCAACGGCGCGAGCGTGTCTATTAACCGGTTCGTATAGACTAACATGGGCTCGCTCTCGTAATCGCGGAAGGGAACATCCCGTCCCTCCAGCCTATTCTTAAAATAGTCGCGAGCCGCCTCCATCCACCCAAGCATACAGGGGATGTGCTGAGCGTAGGTGTGCCCACAGTTCCCACTGCGCACCTTGGCTCCGAGCTGCTGTGGGGACATTCCTTTGAACAACCGTCTGAATCGTGTGCCCTCGGTGGCCCAGAGATCGAGACATTCCTGTTTAGTGTGAAGTGTGCGCGTGGTGGCAGGTACGGAAAACGGCATAGATTATCAGGGAAAGGTGAATTAGGGATGTTGAAGGTTACAGTAGCACCGATATGTAAGGGAACAAGTAGGAGCGCGACTTTCTTTCTTTACCCTAAAAATGAAAACAACGTGTGCTCAATTCAGACTGTTTCGGGGAAGCCTTAGACCAGGGGCATTTCGAAGTTGTTATAATTCAATCCCAGACACTGGGACGGGGGGCTCTTCAGTGACGGGGGGAGTGCTCTCAACTAATGTATAACGCCCGATTGGACACTCCCCTCTTCACTTCCCCCCAATGGTCTGTGCCCCTCGCAAATTGGCATGATCACATCCATGAATGGTCTGTGTACCTCTCAGAATGGTCTTTACGGGTCCGTGTAAAAGGGTCGCAGGGACTGGGGTCGTGTGAGGATTGTCCTTAGTGGCATGGTATCTTACCCGTGTGTCTTCCAGCGATCCTCACAGAACCTGAACGTAGGCGAGTCATTCGCTTTTCACCCAAGGTATATTGACTTCGTGATGCGTAGCACATCTTCGAAATGCACTGTCGTAGACCAGTGCGCCACGAAAGCGCTTGCTCCACCTCGATATTAAGCATTTAGCTGAAATGCTTATGGCACAACCCTGGTTTAATCCGGCTCGCGCATTTGAATCTGCCCTCAAACAAGCGGCGGCAACTACAGTGGAAGGCGACTTCTCCGCGGAGATTCGTCCTGCAGAACCTCGTTTCGGTGATTTTCAAGCAAATGGGGTACTGGGCACAGCCAAGCGTGCGAAGCGGAACCCTCGCGAACTCGCGCAGCAGATTCTCGCCAAGGCGGAATCTGATAATCTCTGGCCTACAGCATGGGCGAAGGCCGAGATCGCTGGTCCGGGGTTTATCAATTTCACACTCAGTCCGGCTTTCCTCCTAGCATGGCTGGAGACATACAACACCGAGGAAGCCCTACGTGCCGCTGCTGGAGAGTTCTATCACGGGCGCAAGGTTGTGGTGGATTTCAGCTCTCCCAACACGGCGAAGGAGATGCACGTGGGCCACATCCGCTCGACTGTTATCGGTGAGTGCCTCTGTCGGTTGCTCACTTTCTGCGGGGCAACTGTCACCCGGGATAATCACCTGGGCGACTGGGGCACGCAGTTTGGCATGCTTATCTGGGCGATTAAGAGCACGGGCTACGATCTCGATGCGGAGCATGAGAACGCTCTTGCCGATCTCGAGAATCTATACAAGCAGGGAAGCGCTGCCTACAAGGCGAGTGATGCCCAGGCCGATGTAATCCGCGGGGAACTCGTGAAGCTTCAGAACGGTGACCCGGATAGCGTGAAAACCTGGGAGAAGATTTCCTCCGTCTCGTGGAAAGCATTTCAAGCGATCTATGATCAACTCGGCATCAAGTACGATGTCGTCCTCGGGGAAAGCTTTTACAAGGATAAGGTAGAGCATATCTACCAGGAGATGACGCAGACGGGACTCGCCGTGGAGGATCAGGGTGCGCTTGTAGTCTTTCACCCGGAGCACCCCCGGTTTGCCAAGCAGCCGTTCATCGTGCGCAAGAATGACGGTGCGAGCAACTACGCCACGACCGACCTCGCCACAATCCTTCACCGCAGCCAGGTGATGGGAGCCGAGGAGGTCATCTATGTGGTAGGCACTCCTCAGAATGATCACTTTGAGCAGCTCTTTCTTACTGCGAAGAAATGGTACGCCGCGCGTGGCTGGAATCTCCCGCAGTTAATTCATGCGAACTTCGGCACTGTCCTCGGCGAGAATGGCAAGCCCATCAAGACCAGGGACGGCGGCTCCCTTAAACTCAAGGAACTGCTGACCGAGGCCATCGAGCGTTCCTATGGTATAGTGACGGAGAAGAATCCCGACTTGCCGGAGACAGAGCGGCGACAGATTGCGAAGGCTGTGGGTCTTGGTGCGGTGCGCTATGTGGACCTCTCGCAGAACCGCTCCAGCGACTATATCTTTAGCTGGGAAAAGATGCTGGCCTTTGAAGGCAACACGGCGCCGTATCTACTCTACGCCGTTGCCCGGATTCACAGTATCTTCCGCAAGGCGGAGCTAAAGCCTGGGGACTCGGAGCAGGGTGCCACGCCCTTCGAGACACTTACCGAGATGACGCTGGCGCGGAAGCTTGTGGGCTTTGTCAGTGCGATTGAGCAGTCCATGGATGATCTGCGCCCGCACCTGCTCTGCCTCTATTTGTTCGAGTTGGCCGGGGCATTCAGCGCCTTCTACTCGGCGGACCATGTAATTGTGGATGACCCAGCTATACGCGCACGTCGCCTCATCCTCTGCGCACGCACGCTCCGGACCCTGGAGACAGGGCTCCATCTACTCGGGCTCGAAACGCTCGAGCGGATGTAGGGGGGAAAGCGGGGAAAGTAGTCAGTAGACAGTAGATAAGGCAGGAACCGTGCTGTCTTCTGCGTCTCGCAGAAGACTCTCCCCGGTAACGGTAGAATCCATAGGGACCTTTCAATTGGCCAAACTCCAGTAGTTATGGTCTACCCTCTGCCTTTCCTACTATCTACTAACTACTGACTACTGACTACTCTTCTGCCATCTGTAATCTGCAATCTGGAATCTGGAATTTGCCTTCTGCCTTCTGCCCTCAACTAATCCTCCATCACAATATCTTTGTTCCGGTGGCGTGGGCACCCAGCGCGCAGCCAGGCATGGATAAAGCGGTCGAGGTCGCCGTCCATTACGCCCTGCAAGTTCGAGGTTTCCACGCCGGTGCGCAGATCTTTGATCATCTGATAGGGCTGGAAGACGTAGCTGCGAATCTGTGAACCCCAGCCAATGTCACCCTTCTCGCCGTAGAATCTTTCCATCTCGCTGCGCTTCTCGTCCTGTTGTTTTTCATACACACGGGACTTTAGAATCTTCATCGCAGAGGCCTTGTTCTTATGTTGCGAGCGCTCGGTCTGGCAGGTCACCACCAAGCCCGTGGGCACGTGGGTAATGCGTATGGCGGACTCCGTCTTCTGCACATGCTGACCGCCCTTGCCGGAGCTACGGAATGTATCTATGCGCAAGTCCTCTTCCTTGATATCGAGGTCAGCATCATCGTCGATTTCTGCGATGACATCGACTGCGCCAAAGGTGGTGTGCCTGCGCTTGTTGGCATCAAAGGGAGAGATGCGAACGAGTCGATGCACCCCGCGCTCGGCCTTAATGTAGCCGTAGGCATTCTCGCCCATGATGCGGAAGGTGGCACGAGTGATACCGGCCTCGTCACCAGGCTGTATATCATCCAGCTCCACGGTATAGCCGCGCCGCTCTGCCCAGCGGGTATACATGCGCAAAAGCATGTCCGCCCAGTCGCAAGACTCTGTGCCACCAGCGCCAGCATGGATGGAGACGATGGCGTTGCAGTGGTCGAACTTTCCGCTGAGAAAGGACTGAATTTCCAATGTATCGAGGTCGGCCCGCATCTTGGTGGCTGTATCGAGAAGTGCAGCCTCCTCGGCAAGCTGCGCTTCGCCAGCAAGCTCGTCCACCAGCTCTGCCATGGCTTGCAAGTCGTCCACGCGCCTGCGAAAGGCGATGATCGGGGCAATGAGTTGCTTGAGCCGCGAGACCTCCGTTGTGGTTTCCTTGGCCTTCTGGGGGCTATCCCAGAACCCAGGGGCCGACATGACTATTTCCAGTTCTCCGATTTGTATTTCTTTGCCCGGCAGGTCAAAGAAACCTCCACAGGTATCCTGTTCGGCGATTTATCTCATCAATCAACGGGCGAATATCGGAGTTCTGCATAAGAGATCAACAAACCCGGATTCGCCAAATGGAGCAAGCAAGAAGTCGGAAGAGCTAAAAGCTAACAGCTACCTCACTTCGCCTCTGGTGGGATCAGCTTGTTGGTTCCCTCAGGCGGTACTATGGGCTTGGGTTCTGGAGGATTGTTGCGCTCACGCTTCTCGGCAGCCTTCACGGCTTCGGGAGAGAGTGCAGGTTCTGTTGCCGTAGGTCCGTTAATAATGCTCCCCAAAGGCGTGGAAGCCGACGCCTCTGCTTGCGGTCCGGATATAACCTTCGTCGAATCCGCATCTGTCGGGTCCACTTTATGGACAAGCGGTTCGGTCTCTGGACGTGCTGCTAGTCGTACATTTATCTCAATTGGCTTGGCATCGCGGGTCAGACGCACGCGCACATACTGCCCTACTCTGGTGTAGAACATGGCGTTGCGCAGATCATCAATGGTGCGCACCGGGTAGTCGCCTATTTCCTCAATAACATCGCCTGCCACCATGCCAGCAGACTCTGCTGGCGTGCCGGGCATAATCAGGGAAAGCACAATCTGGTTACCGCTTGCTACAGTGCGCTCTTCCCGCACTTCGAAGCCAATCCATCCATAAGTAACTTTGCCGGAGAACAGAAAGTCATCCCTTATCCGCATGGCTGCACGGGATGGGAGAATGTACGATGAATTAATATCCGGCAACGAGCCTACCTGTATGCCCACCAGCTTTCCATTCAGGTCCAGATACGCAGCGCCACCATCACCTGGACCAGCGGGGATTGTCGTACGTATATAGGCACAGGGAAAGAAACGCTGGGCAAAGCGGCTTTCCCTACCGGATACTATTCCAAATGCAGGACTTGGCTCAAAGTCGAGTGGTGCACTGATTCGTAGCAAGATAGTACCCGACTCCGGCATCTCCGGGCTGTCTGCCAGTTGGAAGAAAGTAAAGTGGGCGGGCTTTGTATCTATCTGAATTAGCGCAAGATTCGCAGGCAAATCCTCGCCTATTACCCGGGCTGAGTAAGAGATATTCTTGTGCTCAACCCATAGACGGTCCGGCTTATAAGCTATCGAGGCATTGGTTAAGATATAGCCATCACGGCTGATGAAGAAACCCGTGCCTATTACTACTTGCGGCTTCTCGCCCTCCTTCTCGGATTTGTACGCCGCTTTAACGCGCACAATAGAGTCCACGTTCTCTTTGAATAACTCACCAAGTCTGCGCTGAAGGCTGAGGAAATCCGCATCGGCAGCGCCTAGCATGGAACACAGCGTTAACGAGGCGAGGAGTATCGCCACTAGTACCGACCGTCTCATAATCCTAGAAATGGGCGAGTCCTGCGGCAGCTATTGGCACGGCTGCTGTGCGAGTGAAAGGATCTGCCACATAGACAGCGCCACGGGACGAAGTGCGATAAGTCTCCGAATCCATCACTCTGCGGTAGCTGCTCGCATCGTTTTCAGTTGTGATTTCATCCATTACAAATTGCGATGCACCAGCGGCAGCCAGTAGTACATCATCGTTGATCCGCGGCTGCACTACTGGCGTTTCAGCCTGGGCAACCACTGGCGCTACAACTGCTTTCGCTGGCATGGAATGAGCCACTGCGGTCGTGCTTGATAAAGTGCTGGAGCCAACTGACACCAGCATGAATACCACAGCAGCGGTGGCACCCGCTGGAATCAAGCTGATAGCCATCTTGGCCGGAGTCAGGCGTATTTTCGAATACCACGGTTGTGGCCGTACCAGTGCTTGCAGCGTTTTCGCCTTTAACTCCCGGTCAAAAGTGTCCCAGAACTCCGGGGAAGGCGCCTCGCACCGCTTGATTTGTATCAAATCTTCGACAGTAATCGCTGTTTTCTGAAGAGTCTTAAGGTCGGGCATGCTCAAATTTATTTCAAGTAGTCTTGTAGGGATGACTGCAACTGCTGTTTGGCATAATGCAATCGGCTACGGACTGTACCTGCTGTGGAGTTCATAATATCTGCAATTTCCTGGTGGCTTAGCCCTTCAATTTCGAAGAGAACCACAACTGTTCTATGTATAGGAGACAGTTTTTGAAGCGCTTCGTTCAATTTTTCCTGCAATTCTTTAATTAAAGTCTCTTTTTCCGTCTTTGTCTTAACCGCAAGCGCCTCAAGTATCTCCGCTGGCGCCATCTCCTGATTGATATTATCCAAGCTGAAGAACCGCCGCAGCCTGTTCTTCTTCTGCAAAGTCAGCGACGCATTAATAGCAATCTTGTACAGCCACGTATAGAAGGCCGATTTCCCCTGAAACTTATTAATCGAAGTAAATGCCTTGATGAAAGTGTCCTGGGTAAGGTCCGCCGCATCCTCTCTGTTGGAGATCAGATTATAAGTGATCGAATAAATCCGTTCCCTGTACTTAACGACCAGCTTATCAAAGGCTGCCACGTCCCCAGCCTGGACTTTTTTTACCCATACCATGTCCGAATCCACCGCAACTTCAGTCGTCGGTGTGGAAACCAAGACACTTTCAATGGCTTTGATTAGTCCCATCTACATACAACCTAATACTTTTGTAGAATTTGTAAATATATTTGAACGAATTCAGGTTACCTTAAAAGGGAGATCGGAGGGCTAATCCGGTGAATAAAGTATTACCCCGGTCTTCCTGAGTGAGTGACAGCCTTATCCCTCACGCCTTCAACGCCATCAGTAGAATTTCTGCGGAATGCAGGGCGCGTCGTTGCACGCCGTCGTGAATCTGGTGGCGGCAGCTGGTGCCGGATGCAGCGATGATGGCGCTGCTATCGAGTTTGCGAATGGCGGGGAAGAGCACGAGTTCGCCGACTTGCTGAGAGAGGGCAAAGTGCTCCTTTTCGTAGCCGAAGCTTCCGGCCATGCCGCAGCATCCGGATGGAATGGTTGTGACAGTATGCCCCACTGGCAGTGAGAGCGTGGCGATGGCGGTTTTTATGTCCGTCAGCGACTTCTGGTGGCAATGTCCATGGAGATGGATGGCGCGCGGGGCGGTGTCGAAGTCTTTTGCGGTGATTCTACCAGCGTCTATTTCCCGTGCTATAAACTCCTCGAAGAGCAAGCAGTGGGGAGCGATGGCGCGGGCCTTTTTCTGGAGTTCGCCGCGCAAGAGGTCGGGGAATTCATCGCGGAATCCAAGGATGGCAGAGGGCTCGATACCCACAAGTGGTGTCTCCGCAGCAATGAGCGTGGCGAATGTGTTCACATTGGCCTCGGCAAGAATGAGTGCCTCCTTTAGCAAGCCCTTCGATAGCAGTGCCCGGGCGCTTTGCGGGTGGTCGATGAGCTTTACTTCGTAGCCCAGGCGCGTAAGTACGGTGTAGGTGGCGAGTCCTATCTCCGCATCATTGCAGTTCGTAAACTCATCCACGTACAGGTAGAGCGAACCGCGATTGTGGTTCGCTTTGGTCACGGAGCTGCGGGCAATCTGTTTGCGTGCCGTGCTTGCAGACAGCGGGGGAAGCGAGCGCCCGGTGGCAAAGCCCAGCGCGAGCTTCATGGGAGTGGCGAATATGGCATTCTGGGTCACTAGATTCCAGAGCCATGGAGCATGCGAAAACAGGGCTGCCATCCTTGGGAAGTTCCCAACCATGCGGGATCGCAGAGGGGTGCCATTAGCCTCATAGTAGTGCTGGAGAAACTCTGCCTTAAGTCGCCCTACATCTACATTTGAGGGACACTCGGACTTGCACCCTTTGCAGGAGAGGCAAAGGTCCATCACGGCATATATCTCTTCGCTGTCGAACGGGTTCTTACGCTGCGGATGGGTAAGCACATGGCGCAGCATATTCGCACGCGCACGAGTGGTATCCTTTTCATCGCGCGTGGCCATGTAGCTGGGGCACATTGTACCACCGGTAAGTTGGGTTTTGCGGCAGTCCCCCGAGCCACTGCATAACTCCGCAGCTCGCAGTACACCCTGAGTCTTCGCGAAGTCGAAGTAGGTCTCGTAGTCGGGTGTTTTATCCTCCGGCCCATGGCGCAGACTGGAGTTCATCGGTGGAGTATTGACTATTTTACCCGGGTTGAAGCAGTTGTCTGGATCAAATATCCTCTTAGTTTCGCGAATCAGCTTAAAGGCGTCTGCGCCTACCATATACTCGATGAACTCTCCGCGCAGTCGGCCATCTCCATGCTCTCCGCTGAGCGAACCGCGGTACTTCTTAACCAGTGTGGCTATGGACTGCGCCACATCGCGGAACATCGCGTTCCCTTCCGGGGTTTTCAGGTTAATCATGGGACGCGTATGCAACTCGCCCGATCCGGCGTGCGCGTAATAAACGCACCCAATTCCAAAGCGATCGCGCATCAAGGCATCGAACTCCGTGATATACTCGGGCAAGTCTTCTACGTCCACGGCGGTATCTTCGCAGACCTCGACTGGCTTTGTGTCTCCGGGAATATTCGAGAGCAGGCCTTGCCCGGCACGGCGCAAGTCCCACACTTTATTGCCTTCGGCTCCGTAAAGTTTTGGGAACGCATAACCCAGCCCCGCGTCTCGCATCTCAGCCTCGACAGCGGCCGCAGCCGACTCCATTTCGCCTCTGGTCTGCCCCCGTAGCTCGACCACGAGCACCGCGCCAGGGTCTCCCTCGACGAAGTCTCGATTCCTTCGCTGGGTGATGTTCGACTTCGTGCAGTTTAGAATGAAACGGTCAATCAACTCAGAGGCATGCGGCTGGTACTTCAGCGCGATAAGGTTCGCCCGTAGCGCCTCATTAATCGTAGTGAAATGCGCACACACCAGCACAGACTCCGGTGGGGGCAGAGGGAGGCAGTTCAGCTCCAGCTCGGTGGCGAAGAAGAGTGTGCCCTCCGAGCCTGCTAGCAGTTTGCAGAGATTAAAGGGCTTCGATGATGCAGGGTCGAAGACCTTGGCATCCATCAGCAAGTCCAGCGCATAGCCCGTGTTGCGTCGGGTAATCGACGGCTTCGGGTAGCCATCGGTAATAGCCTTGCGATTTGCCGGGTTCGCGAGAAGCGCGCTTAGCTGTTGATAAATCTTCGTCTCCAGTCGATCCGCCGGGCCATTGCACTTGGCAGTGAATGCGGCCTCATCCATCGCACCAAACGCGGCCTCGCTGCCATCGCTGAGAAATCCACGCACAGATATCACATGCTCACGCGTACTCCCATACACCACCGAATTGGAGCCACACGAGTTGTTGCCAAACATACCCCCCATCATCGCACGGTTGGCGGTGGATGTCTCGGGGCCGAAGAGCAGTCCATAGGGCTTCAGTGCCAGGTTTAGCTCATTTCGAATCACACCGGGCTGCACACGCACACGCCGCCCGGGCGCGTCTATTTCCAGAATCCTGGTAAAGTGCCGGGAGACATCGACTACAATACCAGACCCTACAACCTGCCCCGCGAGCGAAGTGCCAGCGGTCCTCGGTATGAGCCCGAGCTTATGTCGCCGGGCGAACTGGATCAGCGCACCGATATCGCCCTCGGTCTTCGGAATGGCGACCGCAAGAGGCATCTCTTGATACGCGGAGGCATCCGTCGCATAGAGCAGCCGAAGCATGCGGTCAGTGAAAAGATCGCCAGAAAAGTTTCGCTTAAGCACCTGCCAGTCAAGACTTCCATTCATCGTGCTCGCACTGTGAATAAAACTATGCCCAGGCTACAAGTCCCGATTTGTCCGAACTCGTGACAAATGCACCAGCTTGCCCACTGTAAACTGCCCACTGCAAACTCTATTGCTACTTCTGTTCTTTAATCAGCGCCAAGGCAAACTCGATGGTCAGGGCGAGTTTGCCATTGTTCGTGATCTTCGCACGCAGGAAGTGGAACTGGCCCATGGTTTCCTTGTGCTCGACTTCTATTTGAATGCTATCGCCCGGGCGAACGATGCTCTTAAACTTCGCCTCACCAATCCGCGACAGAATCGGCGTTAACCCTTCGGCACTCCCACCAGTCGCTTGCATGCGACTCACCAGCAGTACCGCCCCAGCTTGAAAAGTGGCCTCACACAGCAGCACACCTGGCATTATAGGATTCCCCGGGTAATGCCCCGCGAAGTGTGGTTCGTCACCCCGGATGGTGCGCTTGGCCACGAGTCTGGTCTCGGCGCACTCGACTATCTCGTCGAGAAAAAGAAACGGAGGGCGGTGCGGTATGGTTGCGAGTATGTCCATGGAGCTGTTAGCTTTTAGCTGTTAGCGATCAGCGCAGCGCGCACAAGCTTTATCCGATCTCTCGGATCAGTCCGATCTGCCTGATCGGTCCGATCTCAGATACTGGTCCACTTTATTAGAGGTGATTACTCCGTAGTTTATCGTCCCGAGCCAGCCAGACATGATGATGCCGACGCTTCCGGCGTGGAAGAGTCCGTGGATTTGTTCAGGCAGGGCCATGGAGACCTTTAGTCCCTCGAACTTGGTGCCGAAGCTTGCACCAGCAAGGTGCCGGGTGAATCGGTTGATTGTGCGGGGCGTTGCGGCCTCGAGATGGTCGATTTTTGCGTTTACTCCGGGGATGTATTTTTCCAGCGCGGCGACCGACTCGTCGCAGAGGCGCTGTTTATGGCGTTCGTACTCCTCGGGGGAGAGATTATTCCAGTCTGCCCAGTTCGCATTGAGCGAGGCTACCACGGTATAGCGTGGTTCTTTTAGGTGTGGTCGCGTGTCTGGATAATAAAAGCTAAAGGTGCGCGAGGTCGTCTCAAGCGCATTCAACTCGTCGCTACTGAAATGGGTAGCCCCCGACGTGAAAACCAAGTCGCCCACATGCGGGATGCTTTCGCCTTTGCGGATACCCATGTACACCTGGCAGGAAGAACTGTTCAGCCGCACCGCTCGGGCTTCGGCCAAAAATGCCGGGGTAAACTTATCCTCGCCAACGAGGTGCTTAATGGTGCTGAGCACATTGGCATTGGATAGGACAGCCTTGCACTGTATCTCGTGTACCGCCTGCTCCCCGCCCGAGTTCATGGAGCGGGCGCGTACGCCGGTTACTCGCGGGTAACCGTCCATACCGGTCTCTGTATAAATCTGCTCCACCAGCGCACAACGGCGCATGTCCACCCCGTTGCGCCGCAGCTCTGCCTCCATGTGGTTAATAAGCAGATCGGTCCCCCCCTGAAAGGTATAGACGCCCTTGCTCATGAAGTTGGAGAACACGATCCCGTAGGTGATGGCGGGGTCCGAAAGCTGCGAGCCATTCGCGTAGGCTATCGGCTCAAGCAACAGCCGGTGCACATCGTCCCGCCCCGGGAAACACTCCTCAAACAGCTCCCCCGTCGTCTGCCGGTTGTCATCATAGAAATTCATCGCGCGCAATCGGTCGAAAAACGCAGTCACCTGCTCCAGCGGAATGCGAAACTTCTCATTGAGAATGTGCACGAAGTCCTCCCGGTCGAAGGTCGTGGCGATATCGAACTGCGGATTGACGAACCGCACATGCTTGAGCTGCACAATCGAGTCCGCAATCTCCTTCGTCCAGTACTTGCGGCAAGATTTGATCATCCCCTGAGGAAAACCATGCAGTGAGATATCAAAGATATGCCCTCCCGGACGCTTGAACCACGTGGCCAACCCGCCAAACTGGTAGTGGTGCTCTAGCAAGAGCACACTATGCCCCTGCTTCGCCAAGATATTCGCACTTGTCAGACCCCCAAGTCCGGAGCCTATCACAATCGCATCATAATAGGGCTTCACCCCCTGCAACCAGTCTTTCGCCATAGTATAAAACGCTCGAACTTAGCGCAGCACCCCGTTTTGGCAACAAGGGAGTACGCGAAAAGCCCGTGTAGACGCCCGTAACCGTGTCCCCTTGAGTCGGCGGTTGTTTTGTTTTGCATCTATCCACTGCCAACCCCAAACTGTCGCCCGCAAACAACCCGCGCCGAACTACCAACTGCAAAACGTGTTCCACCGAACACGGAACACTGAACATCTGCCGCCCCTTCTCTTCCCCATGGCCAAGGACCAGAGTTATCTCTTTGACGAGCCACCTCCCTCCCGGGATACGACCGCTCGCATAGTGTCTGGTACTTCTCCGGACACATCGGGTGACATTGGTACCGAGCCCGCTCCCTTTCGTCCGCTGGCTGTACGGATGCGACCTCGCACGATTTCCGAGATAGTAGGTCAGGAGCATCTCGTCGGCGAGGGATGTCTGCTACCGCGCCTGGTCGCTACGGATAGCTTCGGTAGCATACTGCTCTACGGGCCGCCTGGTTGTGGCAAGACGACTATCGCGGAAGTCATTGCGAATGAGACACGGAGCCACTGCATACGACTGAATGCGGTGCTCTCCAATGTGGCAGAGCTTCGCGAAATTCTCGCCTATGCGAGGCGGAATCCCCAGCGACGCACTCTCCTCTTTATCGACGAGATTCACCGATTTAACAAGGCGCAGCAGGACCTGTTATTGCCCGATGTGGAGCAGGGCAATGTGCGACTAATTGGCGCCACTACACACAACCCCGGGTTCTACATAATCCCACCGCTGGTCTCGCGCAGCCATCTTTTCCGGCTGGAACCTCTGCCTGAGGAGGCGATTGCCCGTCTGTTAAAGCGAGCGCTGGAGGATGGGGAGCGCGGTCTGGGCTCCCGCCAGTGCGTGGCCGATGTGAAGGTTCTCGCGGACCTGGCCCGCCTCTGCGGGGGAGATTTGCGACGAGCCTTAAACAGCCTGGAGACTCTCGTTCTCGGCCTGCAAGTGGGGCAGCCGTTGACACAAGCCGATGTCGAAATCTTTGCCCGGGAGCGCCGCATCCGTTACGATGCGGATGAAGATGAGCACTACGACACCATCTCTGCGTTCATTAAGAGCGTGCGCGGGAGCGACCCCGATGCCGCACTCTACTGGATGGCAAAGATGCTACTCGGCGGCGAGGACCCGCGTTTCATCGCGCGGCGACTGGTCATCCTTGCCTCCGAGGATATCGGGCTAGCGGATTCCCGCGGGCTCCAGATCGCAGTGTCGGCATTTCAAGCGGTGGACATGGTGGGCCTGCCCGAAGCCGAGTACGCCCTCGCCCACGCCACGGTGTTTCTAGCCACCTGCCCGAAGAGCAACACCGCAGGCATGGCGCTTCACAAGGCCAAGGCCCACATTCAGGAGTACGGAGTGCAGTCCGTCCCCAAATCACTGCGCGATACCGGCGGCAATGTCAGCAAGGCCATGGGACACGGCAAGGGGTATCTCTACAGCCATGACTATCCCGAGGCCATCTCCGGGCAGGAGTACATGGAGCGGCCCATTCAGTTCTTCCATCCCGGCAGCAACGGGGCAGAAGGCGCGATTGCCGAGCGGCTCGCGCACTGGAGAGCGAGGAAAGCGGCGATGCCCAACAGCTAGCATAAAGAGCCTGGTGCCTGATGCTTCTTGCGAAATACCTGTGGACTGCATCCAATGGCACGCTCGAACCAGGCATAAAATCGACTGGGCGACTGAAACCCGGATGCGTAGGCGACATCCAAAACACTGAGATCGGATGTGAGTAAAAGGCGTTGCGCTTGGGCCAGCCGCATTCTGGTAACATATTCCTTCGGTCCACATCCCAGCAATCGCTTAAAGGCTTCTGCAGCATAGTTTGGGTTGAGCCCCGCCTCGGCAGCCAGTTGGGCAATGGAGATGTCTTCACTAAAACGTGCAGACAATGCCACCGCCAATTGCAGAATGCGCTGGGATGCGCCCGGCATCGGTTTCAAGGTATTGCTTGTATGAGTAGCATCCACGAGGTCCACATTTGAGGCAAGGCGACCCATTCTACACGACAGTTCCATCTCCCACAGCTTGTTACTTCCACGTTGTTGATCATTGAGCCAGCGCTCCAACATGGCAGAATCTCCCGTCAACTGCGCTGCTGTTTTATCAACAATAATCTTGCCGGTCAGAACGGCGTGCTGGATGGAATCGCCCAATTTCCAATCTAGAAACCAGCGCACAGGAAATGTAATCCAGCAGAATTGCGTTTCGGGAGCACATTGGATAATCTGGTGTGGGCATGCTGCCCAAAACAGTCCGCATTCGCCGGCCTCGATCCGCGCAAGTGTACCGGAGCAATGGAGTTCCACCCACCCGCTTTCTACAAAATTTAATTCCAGATCGAAATGCTGATGTGGACTAAGCATGGGACTGCTTAAGTGCACCCGATCCATTTGCAGGCCAAAGGTTTCCATTGCTAAAGCCACGACCTGAGATTTCAGGAGTTTTCCAAGCTCAAGGCGAGAGGATTGTTTCAGCGGAATCTGCTATGATTGGGGTATGAAAAAGATAATTGTAGGTATTTGTGGCGCAGGCGGGTTTGCAGAAAACTTCATTCCGCTCTTCAAGGCGCATCCACTCGTGGCAGAAGTGCGTATTGCCGAGCTTCGACCGGATAGAAGAGCCGAGATTGCTCGACGCTATAGCCTGACTACCGTCTATTCTAATCACACAGAGCTATTTGCCAGCGATGTCGATGCGGTGTGCATTTTCACCGAAAGAGTAAAACATGTTCCCTACTCCATCCAAGCATTGAGAAGCGGAAAACACGTTTATAGCGCAGTACCCGCAGCCGGCACCCTGGAGGAACTGCACGATTTGGTAGAAACGGTGAAACAGACCGGCCAAGTCTATATGATGGGTGAGACAAGCATCTATTACCCCTCGTGCATTTACTGCCGCAAGCAGTTCCAAGAGGGTAAATTTGGCAAATTCGTCTATGGCGAAGGCGAATACTACCATGACATGGCAGAGAAATACTGCAGCTTCTACGACATCTACCAGAAAGCTCATGGAGCCCAGTGGAGGCAGTATGCCGGCTTCCCTCCCATGCTCTATCCCACCCACTCCGTAGCCATGGTGCTATCCCCAACTGGTGCCAGAATGGAAAAGGTTTCCTGTTTCGGCTACGATGACACTAATAACGAGGACCTCTGCTGGGGTAAAGGAAGGAACTTTTGGGATAATCCCTTCAGCAGTCAAAGTGCCCTTTTTAGAACCAGCGACGGCGGTATGGCTCGTATTAACGAATTTAGACGAGTCGGAATTGGGCCGGGAAATTCAGTAAGATTGAGTCTATTCGGCACCAAAGCGGTCTTCGAAGAGCAGTCTGGGGAATCTGATGGAGTAATCTCCATGACCACCCATGCATGGGAGAAAGAGGACATCAAACCGTTGCTGGCGTGTGCTCCCGCCAGTGTAGGCAAAACCGCTGCAAATGAAGAAAAAAGCGAACTATCCGCTCTTGCCATCAGCCAGAATACAAAAGAGGAGGAAGCCGTATCCGAGGCGCAACAGAAGTTAAAAACGTCCCATCGCGATGGCTTCTATGGCGTTTCCTTGGTGCACGAAATAGGCAGACTGCCTTCGACATTCAAAGGCTTGCACAACGGCCATTACGGGTCCCATCAGTTTCTAGTCGATGACTTTGTCAAAGCCTGCGCCTGGGGCAAACTGCCTCCCAATAATGTGTGGGATGCAGCCCGTTATAATGCTCCGGGTATCGTAGCCCATCAGTCATCGCTGCGTGAAGGCGAGTTACTCAGTATTCCCGATTTTGGGAGTGCTCCTGTAGACAACTTATTGGATCCCTACGCCGTACTACTCTAAATCAATCCGCGACGTGGGTAGGGCTTTAAAGCATGAGGCTGATGTCGCGGGAAATGAGATGAGTCCTGTTTGCCTATGCAGCGCCTCTACCACAGTCCTCCAGGGTTCATCCTGCTTCACTCAACTCGCCGGGCATCCCTTTGTTTTCGTGCTGGCTTCAGGATGTATGTACGGAGAGGACGAATCAATTATCCTAAAAAGAAAATGGAAAGATGGCATGAACCGTGAAAAATGGCTAATTGAGCAGGCATAGAGACGAAGTCGGGTTCAAAAGAAGCTAACCCTATAGGTGAGTGGAAAAAGCCGAGTGGCAGATGGTCCTAATGCATCAATTTCCTGAATGCAGGAGGATGCCGTAGGCATCCCAGCAATTAGCCGGGGGTCGAGACTCGCGTCTGCGCGAGGCGATACCCCCGGAACACCAACCTAATAATGCCGACCCCAGCGGGGTCGCAGCGCGGATTGCTGAGGCCGTGGGATTGAAATCAACGGATGCACGGCTGCGACCCCGCTGGGGTCGATGGTGAATGTTGCCCATACCGG
>JANRLC010000008.1:0-10987 GCA_033762955.1 Verrucomicrobiota bacterium
CGTGAATCGCGGCTACTCGCCACTCGAAAAACGAAGTGCGTGAAGCATGGCTGCATGGCTCGCGCTCGCGGAACACAAATGAGGTCATGAATTTTACCGTTTGCCGCCTGTCAAGGGGGTGGACTTTGTTGCGCTTACGAAGCAACCACAGAAGTCAGCGGTGTAGTGTTATCGTGCGAGACAGGATGTCTGAGGCTCGAATTGTGACTTCACGATGTCTGTAGAATATTAAGAAAATCAAAAAGGCGGAACTCACGTGGAGTTCCGCCTTTGAAATAGACTTCCGCAATTGTTAGCTAACTAAGGACTAAGGAGTCCGTGCGGTGGTATCGAACTTTGGTGCATGGTCTGGCTCGAAAAAGCCGTGTAGCTGGCGTATGCGGGTGGGATGGCGCATTTTGCGGAGGGCTTTGGCCTCGATTTGCCGGATGCGTTCGCGAGTGACATTAAACTGGCGGCCCACTTCTTCCAAGGTTCGGCTATAGCCGTCCACCAACCCGAAGCGAAGTGATAGCACCTTGCGCTCGCGGTCGGTCAGGGAGTCGAGAACATCCATGATCTTTTCACGCAGGAGCGAATAGGCGGTCATGTCGTAGGGATTTTCTGCTCCCTTGTCTTCTATGAAGTCACCGAAGTTGGTATCATCGCTATCGCCTACAGGGCTTTGCAAGGAGATGGGCTGTTGCGCCATCTTCATAATCTGTTGCACGCGCTCCACGGGCATTTGCATTTCTTCGGCAACTTCCTCGGCTGTGGGTTCGTGCCCGAGTTCCTGGAGAAGCTGCTTCTGTACCTGCATGACTTTGTTCAAAGTCTCAATCATGTGGACAGGGATACGAATGGTGCGTGCCTGATCCGCAATCGAACGTGTGATAGCTTGCCGAATCCACCAAGTGGCGTAGGTGGAGAACTTGTAACCACGGCGGTACTCAAATTTTTCGACTGCCTTCATCAACCCCATGTTTCCTTCCTGAATGAGATCCAGGAAGCTCAGGCCGCGGTTGGTGTACTTCTTCGCAATGGAGATGACCAGGCGCAGATTCGCCTCGACCATTTCGGTCTTGGCTCGATGGGCAGCGCGCATGGCTTTGCGCACTTCCCGTACAAGAAGGAGGAACTCTGCGGCTGGCAATCGCACCTGTTCGTCTATCTCATCCAGGCGTAGTTTCACCCTGGCGGAGTCTATGTGGCGGGATTTGCGAATCTTGGCCTTGTCAACAATCTCCAAGCTTTCGACATGATCCGCTATTTCGCGGAGCAGGGGATCAAGAGTTTCCAAATGCTCTTCGAATACTTTGAGCTTAAAACAGAACTTCTTGAAAATATGTTTCAGCTCAGCTTCGTATTTCTTGTATCTGGCGAGAGCGCGTGTGCTGGATTCATCCTTTTCCTCGCGATATTCTTTCCACGCTTTGTCCAGCTTTTGCTGGATTTGCTCAACGGACTCGATGAGCTTGGGCAGGGACTTGAAATAGTTTTCGCGACTGTCGATTTTCTTATCCAGAACTACGCGATCAAAGCGTTCATCGCGGTTTATGAGTTTTCGGGCGAGTTCACACTGGAAATTAGCAGTGAAGGCGACTGCGAAAAGCTCATTGCTAGCTTTCAGTTCTGCGGCCTCGATACGCTTAGAAATCGCGACTTCCTGCTCCCGGGTGAGGAGCGGGACCTGACCCATTTGCTTGAGATACATCCGCACCGGATCATCGAGAATGTCCGATTGTGCGTGTTTCAGCTCCTCCTCAGCGTGCTCTTCGAGGCGCTGTTTGTACATCTCCACATCGTCGGCATCGATGATGTCGATCTCCAGATTTTCCAGAATGGAGACGACATTTTCGATTTCGTCCGGGCTGCTGACGGAGTCTGGAAGCGCTTTGTTGATGTCCTTGTAGGTGAGATAGCCCTGTTCTTTGGCCTGCCTGATCAAACCGCGAATCTTATCGTTCACCGCACCCTTGTTAGCGAAGCCACGCTTGAGCTTTCTGCCAGCGGTTTCTGCTGCAAGAACCTCTGCGGTTAAGGCAGCTTCATCAGCCAGCTTCAGGTCGATTTCCTCCGTAGGAATATCATCCTCAGAAGAACCGAGCACAGGAAGCAGTCCTTCGCCAAGAAGCATGGAAGGAGTAGCATCATCATCCAGTGCATTCGGGGAACCACCCATGTCGTCGGCTACGAGGTTCGAAACTGAAGCAATCTTCTTCTCCTTTTTCAGAGCTACTTTCGCTACCGGTTTTGACTTAGCTGACGAAGCTTCCGATTTGTGCACCAGCGCTTTAGGCATGGGTTTATCAGTTGGCGTAGACGACTTGGCGGATGATGACGAATTTGGCACGGTTGATTTTGCGGCGGTTTTGGAAACAGGCTTGGTCACACCTTGAGTGGACGCAGGTTTTGAAATGAGCGTGGCTTTTAGCGATGTCTGTGCTTTGGGTTCAAGGGTAGGGGATGGTGTCGTGGTGTTGTCGGTGGTGACTTCGATGGGTTTGGTATCCTTGGATTTTGGCATGGAGATATGCGCAATGAGGTTTAGGAAATCGACTGAAGATTTAACGTAAAATCGGGTGGGCTCAGGCGCAGACGTGCCAATTCACTGCGACGGTGGATTAACTTGAGATATTCGGGAGCATTAACTGGAAGGTTGGCAGTTTGTAGATTCAAACTTAGCAACTCCCTTTGGACAAACTTTAGGAAGATTCGTTTCAAACAATCGGCAATTTGAAGAACAAAGTTATCGCAGGCACGATCTTCTGCCAACAGGGCGTATGCCCGATTGCGCTCTGCATCGTTCGTTAAATGTAGTTCCAGATCTTCCACGCCGTTCCAGGTATCTTCCTTAATTTCGTTCACGATTCGGCTGAGCAATAAACCATCGAGCGAACTGGTATCTATCCAGTCACAATCAAGCTTCTCGGCAATCGCAGTGCCCGCCTGTGCGTGATGCAAAACAAAATACAATAAATCTCCTTCGGCGGTTGTCAATCGTGACGGTGTGGAAATACCGGGGTCTTCTGCAAAGGGGGGCGTTGCGGGTGTGGGGCTCTTCAGCTTGGATTTCTGCCACATGAACTTCTCGAAGTCTCTTTTAAGTGCCTGGCCATCTACCCGTAGGTAATGCACTACTTCATTAAGGTAGGCCGTCTGGGCTGTTGCGTGTTCGCAACCAGCCAGAATTTCAAATAGTCTTTGTGAGATGTCAGCAATTTCCTGCGGTGATGGCGACCGCCCGGTGGGAAGCATGGCTCTTGCCGCAAATGCGAGGGCCGGAAATGCCATGGCGCGAATCGGTTCTAGTGCGGCAATACCTCCGTCACGCAAAAGAGAGTCCGGGTCTTGTCCCTTTGGTAGGAGCATGAACCGGGGTTCAAGCCCGACTTTTAAGGCGATGGGTAGCAGTCGCAGGGCTGCCTTTTGGCCGGCTTCATCACCGTCCAGAAGGCTATCCAGCCGGGGTGCGAATCGGTGAATGAGTCGGAGCTGCTCCTCGGTGACGGCAGAGCCCTGGAAGGCTACCGTGTTTTTTACGCCTGCATGCCAGCAGCGAAGGGTATCCAGTTGACCTTCCACTACGATGAATGCGCCAGCCTCCCTGCCTGCTTTGCTGGCTCGGTCGAGGTTGAAAACGATGTGGGTCTTATGAAAGAGTTCGGTCTCGGGAGAGTTGACGTATTTGGCTTCGCGGGTGGGATCATCCTCGGGGGTAAGGGAATTCTTTCGAGCCGTGAAGGCAACGATTTGTCCCTGGATGTCTCGGATGGGGATCATTAGCCGACCACGAAACCGGGGGCGCAGCGCGCTTGGTGAACGAGCGTGCTCGGTTGGATAGAAAAGACCCGAGTGGGCTAGGGCGTCGAGTGAGAAGCCCTTTTTGGTCAACCATTCTGCAATACGTCCTCCATCCACCGGGGCGTAGCCGACTTTAAATTCCTCCGCCAACTCCATGGGGAACCGGCGCTCCTTTGTCCAGAATTCCCGGATGCGCTCACTCTGTGGGTCGGCTGCGATAAACCAGCGATGATAGAAATCCCCCATCTGTTCATGGATGTCGAGGATCTGTCTGCGACGGGTGCGCTCTTCTTGTGAAGGCCCTGTGCCGTCTTCATACTCCAGCGGGATATTAAAGCGATTCGCCAGAGCTTCTGCGGCTTCGTAAAAAGTCAGGTTCTCCGTTAACATCACATACTTTATAACATCGCCGCCCTGACTTGTGGAGAAGCAGTAGAAGAGGTTTCGTTCCGGACTGCATTTGAAGGAGGGTGACTTCTCGGACTTGAACGGGCTCAATCCCCAGAAGTCGCGTCCGCGGCTTTTGAGAGAGACCGAGCGGGAAACGACATCGACAATGGATGCGCGGCGCTTGATGTCTTCTATACAACGGCGGGTGAGGGGCATTAGCCAGAGAACGTATCGCAGCTTGATTAGTAAATCAACCTGCGACAGAGGCTGGTTGAGTCGGATACTCTGCGGTTGAGTAATGTGACCTGATAGAAATGGGGGTGAATTATTTGGCCTCTGCGATTTCTCTGCCAAGTACCAAACGCATGCCGACGGAACTTTGCTTGATACTGGGCGAGGCTCTGTCCCGTGAAGCTGACCGCGATGCGCTGGCTGGATCGTCCCATCCGCCGCCGCGCAAAGGGCGACTGGTTCCGCTTGTTTCTCCAGTCCAGTCGGTCAACGTACCGGATGGGTAGCGTTCATTGAAGGGATCGAAGCACCACTCTTTGACATTGCCATGCATATCATAGAACCCCCAGGGATTGGGTGGGTAGCTGCCCACGGTAGTCGTGTTGAACACTTCACCCGCCGAGACATCACCAGTACCAATTTCTCGAGGATATACTCCCTTGAAATTCCCACGGGTCGGGTTGGCTTCGTCCCCCCAACTGAATGGAGTAGTAGTGCCAGCACGGCAGGCATATTCCCACTCTGCCTGGGTAGGCAGACGGTAAACATAGCCTTCCGGTAATCGCCCTGCTTTGCGTTCGGTCTCGGTTACCTGTCGGGCGAAAGCTACAGCCTCATACCAGGTAATCTGTTCCACGGGTTTTCTTGGGTCCTTAAACAGCGAGGGATTCTTGCCAGCGATATACTGGTATTCCCGCTGGGTTACTTCAAATTGTTGCATCCAGAAGCCCTTAGTGAATACAACTGTGGGCTGCAGGCTTCTTCCATCATTCTCATTGGGTACACGTGCCTGTTCCGCGATGGGGCTGCCGATCTTATAGCTACCCGGTTGCACCCATAACATCGCCGCGTCGAGATACGGGACTGTATAATTCTTGGTCGGAGTGGGCATGGGAATGCGTTCCGGAGCCACTTTCCAACTTATGCTTTCATTCGGCCCAAGCTTTAGCGTGCGCTTCACAGTGAAGAAATCACGAATGCGAACTTCGATCTGGCGCTCAGCACCTGGAGGCACTTCAAAGACGTTGCCTTTACCGGCAACAACTTGTCCATCGACTGCAAATTCAAAAGGCAGGTCATTGCTTACAGTTATTGTTACCAATCCTGGCTTGGGTGGCAAATTTGCTAGCAGCTCGACTTTGTCGCCGTCGGGCACTTTGAACAATTCGGAGTAGGTCTTATAGTCTGGATGGGTTATCTCCAACCTGCGTTCCCCGGCAGGGATGGATTTTATCTGCCCAGAACCCAGGGGGTAACGGGTATCATCGATTTTAAGATTAAGTTTATTTAGTACGTTGAGATTGGCAGGCACACCGCCCAGGGTAACCCGTATCGAGAGATCGCCGGTCTTTGGCTCAAGTGTTCCGAAATCCAGTGTATCCTTTTGCCCAGGTTTCAGCGTTAAATTAATTGTACGGGTACGATAAAGCGGGTGGGTTACGCTGATCGATAATGGTTGAAGTACTGGCAAGTCTTCTGCGTCGATCGGTGTGGTGCCCGTTGTCGTAGGTGCTTTATCCGGTACGGCAATGGTGACCGTTGCTCCAGGAGGGGCTGAGAGGATTTTAAGCCGGGCTGGTATGGGGACTAACTTGGCGTCGAGTACGGTAGCCTTGGCCGTCAGGGTAAGCTTTGGGAAACTCTGTGGAGTATAGCCCGGCATGGATACTTCCAGGTCATACTGTCTGGCAAAGAGATTTGCTGTAAACGTTGCCCCCGCCTCTTCGGTAATCTGGCCTACGAATCGTTTCAACCCGCTGGCTGCTACTGTATAAAGTCTGGCTCCTATTGGGCCATTCACCTGAACGGTGGCAAAATTCGGCACCAGATTATGGGTGATCTCCTGAGCTTCTCTTCCTAGAGTGATCGACGTATCAATACTTTTATAATTGGGCGATTCTATCGTGAGTTTATAGTCACCCCGGGGAAGATTGACATCCACTATTCCATTGTAGGTGACGACCGACCCCGAGTTTGCTCCCGAGAAGGTAACCCTTGCATTGGGCGTGTTTAACTTTATCCGCAGGTCTGGTACTTTGTCGGTTGTAGTACGGGTAATCTGCGGTCCTGGAAGTGCGTCATCAGGATTAGCGAGTATTTGGTAAGATTTAATCCCGCCGGCTACGGCCAGGAGTGCTAATATGCCGATACCTACCAGCCGGATCGATTGCTTTTTCTTTGGAGATGCATTCCCGCCCAGGGCACCTGGCAAGTGTATCTTCTCTAGTTGTTTGCCCAGTCCACCAGTGCCTGCATCTTTTTTACCCGGTACCACTTTGGGAGCCATCGCCTCAATTTCTTTCAATACGGCACCTACTGTTTGTGGGCGGTTTGCCGGTTCATTCTGCAAACAACCCGCCAGCAGGGCGTCCCATGCGGAAGAGATGGTCGTATTGATTTGAGAGGGGGCAATGTAGTTTGTGCCCAGTCTTATGCCAGTAATCAGTTGATAGCCACTTAAGCCGATCCCATAAACATCCGAACGTGCATCAAGCTTGGCTCCGCGTCTTACTTCGGGGGGAAGATAATCGACTGGGTTGGTGATGCGGCGTTTCTGGTTGCTCCGCAGTGGGGGCACTCCTTGTGAAATCAGCCGTTGAAAAAGTTCTTCCCCAATGAGCTCATACAGTCCCAAGCCCCAAATTTGTGCGTGATCATTATGCCCGAGCAGGACATGGTTTAATGTCAGCGAATAATGATGCAGCCCCTGGTCGTGGGCCATCTTCAAGGCAACCGCTACTTGCCCAAGTATCACGCGGGAACGTTCCTGTGCGAGTCCCACCGCGTAGAATTCAGGTGTGCCGGGTTGCGGAGCCTGGGCACCGGCATTCCCATCCTCGGCGCGCACAAAGGGTTGCTTTGTTTGGCGCATGAGTTTCTCCGCATCACGCTTTTGGTTGGATAACTCCTCAAGATAGTTCTCGGCGGATACCCCTTCGACGGACTCATAAATCAAGCAATAGCGCCCCTCAATAATATCCGGTCGCTTGGCATGAAGTACATTCGGGTGAGTGATATTTGCAATTCTAGCGCTGTAGTCATGGAAACGCTCGGGGAACTTACCATCCGCAGCGACTCCCATGGGAAATATAAAGGCAGAACACAGACTCCCACTCGTAATACTGTGAAGGACATAGAATCCCCCGATGGGTGAATAGAAGAGACAGCGCATCACCTTGTACTCACCAATTGTTTGTCCAGGACTAAACAGATCGGTGTCGGTATTACTTGCAGCACTCTTAGGTAGCGAATCTCCGTCTGGCGTCATATAGCAAAAAGCATCATCAAAATGATGTAAAAGTTTCCCTTTGCAACCCGTTTTTCCCTACAATGTAAATTGATCGACTGGCGCCGCGTCTGGAATACGGAAATAGACCGTCTATTCAACCGCGCGGGTGCATAAAGAAGCCGCCAACGATTGCTCGTTGGCGGCTTTCGTAAAGCCTACGACCCACCCTAGACCTTTGCAACGTAGGGAAGCCTGGCCATCACCGCATCGACTGCCTTGCTGGCCTCAAGCAACTCGCCCAGTGGATCCCATGTGCCTGCAATCAGACTTCCCCGGGCTCCCGGACGGATGCTCAGTGCCACCTTCTTGTCTCCATAGCGAACCTCGTTTCGCTCCAAGTCCACAGTGATCTCAGCCTGCGGATTGGCCTCTGCGAACGCTTGCAGGAGTTCCCTGTCCGTGCGGCTGACACTTACGCAGGGGATACCGAGCTGGGTGCTGTTACCAAAGAAGATTTCAGCGAAACCTTCAGCGATAACGGCGCGAAACCCGGCCTTATGTATGGCCTGGGGCGCATGTTCGCGGGAGCTTCCGCACCCGAAGTTATTACCCGAGATGAGGATGGTAGCTCCTGCGTGTTTCGGATCATTCAGCGGGTGCTTGGTGATCGCGCCTTCAGGTGTCTTGCGCACATCATTGAAGAGAAACTCGCCGAGTCCGTCAAAGGTCACGCATTTCATGAAGCGTGCAGGTATTATCCGGTCGGTGTCGATATCGTCGCCTGGTGCAGAAACTGCGCGGCCAGTGACGCTGGTTATTTTGGCTAGGGCCATATAAAATGAAATGGTTAAGATTTATTTAATGAATCTAATGCGTCTTGGGGCTACAGACCAAACACCTCGCGGGCATCGCTGACCTGTCCAGTCAATGCTGCTGCCGCGACCATGAGCGGGCTCATCAGAATCGTCCGCCCTGTCTGGCTGCCCTGACGGCCTTTGAAGTTGCGGTTTGAGGAACTGGCGCAGAGCTGATCTCCCACGAGTTTATCCGGATTCATGCCAAGACACATGGAGCAGCCAGCGGCTCGCCATTCGAACCCCGCATCCTTATATATCTTGTCCAGTCCGAGTTCCTCGGCAACTTTGCTGACCCCTTGCGAACCAGGGACGACGATAGCCTTCACACTTCCCACGACCTTGCGGCCTTTGATGTACTTCGCCACTTCCTGCAAGTCGCTGAGACGGCCATTCGTACAAGAGCCTAGGAAAACCACGTCCACCTTGGTGCCCTTAATCGGCTCTCCGCCTTTGAACTGCATGTGAGTCAGGGCTTCCACGATACCCTCGCGCTGATCCGCAGGTACGCTATCCACTGTTGGCACATTTTCATTGATGAAGATAGCCTGCCCGGGATTTATACCCCACGTCACGGTAGGTGCTATGTTCTCCGCCTGGTAGGTGACTACGTCATCGTACTTCGCATCCGGATCACTAGCCACTGCTTTCCAGCCAGCGACTGCGGCATCCCATGCTGCACCCTTGGGGCAGTAGGGACGGCCCTTCAGGTAGGCAAATGTCGTTTCATCCGGGTTGATGTAACCCGCCCGCGCACCGCCCTCGATGGACATGTTACACACCGTCATCCGCTCTTCCATGGAGAAGCGATCAAATACTTCGCCTCCGTACTCATAGGCATAGCCCGTACCGCCATTCACCCCGAGTTCCCGGATGATGTGGAGGATAACATCCTTGGCATACACACCAGGCTTTAACCGCCCATTAACATTGATGCGGCGCACCTTCATCTTGCCCATGGCCATCGTCTGCGTGGCCAGAATATCCCGTACCTGGCTGGTTCCGATGCCGAAAGCAATCGCACCAAAAGCACCATGGGTGCTCGTATGCGAATCACCGCAAGCGATTGTAGTACCCGGCTGGGTGATGCCCTGCTCCGGACCCACTATGTGGACAATGCCCTGTTTCCCGCTCTTCGTATCGAAGAAAGTAATCCCATAGTGTTCGCAGTTTTTGCGAATCTCCTTCACCATCGCATCAGCCAGAGCATCCGTATAAGGCTCCGCGGTTTCATCTGTTGGCACAATATGGTCCACCGTGGCAAAGGTGCGATGCGGTGCCTTCACAGCCAGCCCGAGATCGCGAAGCATTCCAAATGCCTGGGGACTCGTCACTTCATGAATGAGGTGCGTCCCAATCAACAACTGTGTCTGCCCATTGGAGAGCTGACGCACGGCATGTGCATCCCAGACTTTTTCAAATAGTGTTTTACCCATGATGTTTACTTGTCGAATATGGCTACGAGACTTATTGAGATTATTAGTCTCAACTGGAATTGTGTTCTCTGGCAAGTGTATTTTATATGCCACGAGTCATTTCAGTCATCTCGACGACCTTGTGTCATGGATGAATCGTCAACTGCCCGACGTGCATGGGTATCTCGCCCATTTTCTCCTTCCAACTAGTGTGACGTCATCCTCAACAGTGTAGATGTTCGCCATTTGACGCTCCCCGCTTGTTGTTTGATGCTCCCCGCAGGTTTTTAAACCGATTACACGCCCTATTGATGCTCCCCGTAGGTTCTTTGGTGCTCCCCGCAGGTTGTTTGATGCTCCCCGCAGGTTTTTAAACCGATTACACGCCCTTTTGGTGCTCCCCGTAGGTTCTTTGATGCTCCCCGCTCGTTGTTTGGTGCTCCCCGTTCGTTGTTTTATGCTCCCCGCAGGTTTTTAAACCGATTACACGCCCTTTTGATGCTCCCCGTTCGTTGTTTGGTGCTCCATGCAGGTTGTTTGATGCTCCCCGCAGGTTGTTCTGTGCTCGCCGTTCGTTGTTTGATACTCCCTGCTTGCTGTTTTATCCTTTACCATGAGCACTTGATGCACTCCGCCCCCGAGATATCACCCATGAGAACGCAGCCATCCGTTGGAGTTCCTGCTTTAGCAGGTTCGAGCTCCCAATACACCACTATTTAACACCCCCCAATAGTCGCCAGCGGACGAGCGTCCGCGCTGTGAAATGCAGGAACAAGCTTCGGGGGCCGTCCGACCCCACTACCGACTTTCCATGACCTCCGGTTTTTTCATGAAAAAACCGGAGGAATTAGCGAAACGCGGTACAGGTTCAGGAGATGGTTTACGGAATAGGTTCAGGAGATCCTTTACGGGTTGCGATGCAAGGTTCAACAAACAAGAACCACGCCAACAATGCCGTGGAACACAATAAAAACAATGGATCGACGCTACCAATTTGCCCTAGAGGCTATACAACCTGGAGTCAACATGACCGAACTTTGTCGTCAGTACGGGATAAGTAAACCCACTGGCTATAAATGGAAAGA
>JANRLC010000009.1:0-18465 GCA_033762955.1 Verrucomicrobiota bacterium
TTTAACCTGGGGCTGAAGTTTGGCTCCGACTAGATAAATCAATGCACCGTTGATCGCAAATAGGCGGACAAGAATGTCCGCCCTCCGTTGGTATAACAGCGGACAAGAATTTCCGCCCTCCGTTGGGTGTTTGAAGCAAACGGAGAGCGGGTTTTCTAACCCGCTCCCCCAGGTTTCAACCTGGGGTGCAAGGGTACATACAAGGACCGAGTCCCACAGGGACGACTGATTGGACGTCATCAAACCAGTCGAAGCGATCTTACTCCTTAGCCCTTAAGGCGAATTTGAAAGCCCTCAGCCGTCCCTATGGGACTTGTGTTACTAACTACGCGGTTTACCCCAGGTTAAAACCTGGGGCTAAGATGCATTTGGCCAAAGTCCAGACCGTCTCCTTGGGACAGAAGGATGATTACGGCATCCTTCTGCATTCAGGAAATGGTTGCATTATTCATTCGACCTCTCCGTTACTGAACATCTGCGACTCCGGGAGTCGTATCCTACGAGTAGACTAATTACGCCCGCTTAAGCGCAATTCCGAGCGCTTCGAGAAGCTCTGCTGCTGAGGCTGGTTTCGGAAGGAGTACTACATCGCTCGGGAACTGCTGGAAGTCCTGGCTTGCCCTGTTATGCACCGTGTAAACGACGATGGGCAGCAGCGGATTTAAGGTGCGCATCTGTTTTATGATTTCGCTGTTGCTCGGTGTGGTGGAGGCGCAATCAACCAACGCCGCCTGGTAACGCTGTGCTGAAGTAGAGAAGTGGCGCAATGCCTCGCTTGGTTCATGATAGATGCTGACTCTATACCCGGCTTCCTCGAGTAAACGCGCGTGTGCATTGGCGGTGGGTTCGTGATGGTCCACGAGTAAAACTTCTTCACCTGTGCCCTGACTCAGTATGCCGGATGCAGGGGACTCGTTTGTATCTCCACTCAGAGGCAGGAGTATGGTAAATGCGCTGCCCTGGCCCGGTTTGCTGTCCACACTAATATGCCCTTGATGACTCATCACGATACCGTGGAGTACAGCCAGACCCATACCCGTACCTTCTCCTCTGGGCTTCGTGGTAAAGAAGGGCTCGAATATCCGCTCACGGACCTCGTCATTCATGCCCTCACCAGTGTCTCGCACAATCAGCTCCAGATAGTGACCCGGAAGCAGTCCGTGGTACTGCCTCGTATTGTGCATGGTCAACACACAATTGCGCAGGGTGATGGAGAATGTCCCGCCACGTGTCCCCATGGCGTGGATGGCATTCGTCGCCAGGTTCATTATCACCTGATGCATCTGTGCAGGGTCTGCGAACACGGTATAGTTTCCCGGTGCCGCGTGTATCTCTATGGCAATATTTCCCGGCATGAGCGTACGAAGGTGGATACTCGCTTCGTCGATCACCTTCAGAAGATTCAGCGTTACCCTCTGGCTGGAGTCTTTGCCGCTGAAGAGCTGTATCTGGCGGACTAAATCCCGAGCACGGCAGGCTGCAACCAGGATTTTACCAGCATCCATCGAGGTCGTGTCATTGACGGGACGTGTCATCTTAATCAACTCAGCATAGCCGATTATCGCCGACAGGAAATTATTGAAGTCGTGCGCAATCCCCCCCGCCAAAGTGCCAATCCCTTCCAGTTTTCGACTTTGCAGGACAGCCGTACGCGTAGATTCGCTGTCTGCGGACTGTGTCTTGCGCAGGGTGATATCCTCCTTCACTGCTACGAAGCTACTGATTATCCCCTTGTCATCCATTACCGGAGCGATGTTGGCGGCTTCCCAGTAAAGACTGCCGTCCTTACGTCTATTCTGAAACTCTCCCTTCCAGGTTTTTCCCGCCGTAATAGTATTCCACAGGTCCCTGTAGGTTTCACGCGGGGTTAAACCGGATTGCAGAAACTTTATGTTGCGACCGTGAACTTCACTAGAGCTGTACCCAGTCACTGTGGTAAAGCAATGATTCGCGTAGCGAATGTTACCACGCGAATCGGTGATAACTATGATGGCCGGGGCGCGATCCACCGCTGACATCAGTATATGGTGCGCTTCCGCAGCAAGTCGTTGATGGGCGTTATCGCGTAGCGCCACTAGCAGGCGTTTCTTTGTGGGATAAGGAATGGAGATCAACCGGATTTCATATTCTACCTCGTCACCATCTTGGCGCAGTATCTGCCAGGAGAATGCACCAAGACCCGAACCTCCTTCCGCATGGACCAAGTGTTCTTTCCAATGATCCAGGGAAGGCCGTCCATCTTTCTGTAGTCGAGGGAAGAAGCGGGAAATCGCAGTACCCAGCCAATCTCCAGTATCCGTCATCCCAAGATACCTGGCACCACAGGGGTTCATTTCGATGATCTTATCGCCCTCAAGCAGTATCCAGCCTTCGCACGTCTCTTCAAGCAGGCGATCATAAGCCGCCTTCTGCGCACTGTTGCGTGCTCTGTGGTAGGATTCCCTGTAGATGAGCAGTCCCAAAGCCAGAGCCGTGGCACTCATCACAGTGATGTCGTATAGAGCAATCATCGTGGAAGGAGCGCGAGGGGTAATGTTAACACTGTTCCTGCAATCGTAACCGAATGCATTTCCCGATTCATTATCCGGACACTATCAATTCCATACGGTGAACGTAAAGATTAATTCGGGGGACGACTCCATTAGTAGCGGGCTGTTTCAAGTGGCACGGGCATCTTGCCCGTGTGTCTTTCCGCGACATCACAGAATCCGAACATGAGCGATACGCTCGAAATGCACCGCTCCATTAGCCTTTAGCTGTTATTAGCAAACGGTGCGCGCCTGCTGGTAGGCCTTCTCGGTTTCGGCTTCCTTTAAGTCGTGGTCAACCATGATGCCGACCAGTTCCTTGAACTTCACCTTCGGCTCCCAATTTAGCTGTTTCTTCGCCTTTGTGCCGTCGCCAATGAGTAAGTCCACTTCGCTGGGGCGCTCGTAGCGGGCGTCGTACTTCACATACTTTTCCCAGTCGAGCCCCAGGTGGGCGAAGGTTTCCTGGCAGAATTCACGGACGGAGTGGGTTTCGCCGGTGGCGATTACGTAATCGTCCGGGTTATCCTGCTGAAGCATAAGCCACATGGCTTCGACATACTCCTTGGCGTAGCCCCAGTCGCGCTTGGCGTCGAGATTACCCAAGTAGAGGCTATCCTGAAGCCCTACTTTGATACGGGCCGCTGCGCGGGTGATCTTGCGGGTAACAAAGGTCTCTCCACGGCGCGGGGATTCGTGGTTAAAGAGGATACCATTTGAGGCGTGCAGGTTGTAGGACTCGCGGAAGTTCACCGTCAACCAGTAGGCAAATACTTTGGCACATCCGTACGGTGAGCGTGGCCAGAAGGGAGTGGTCTCACTCTGCGGCACCTCCTGCACTTTGCCAAACATCTCTGAGGAACTGGCTTGGTAGAAGCGGACATGGTTCCCCAAGCCGGACTCGCGGATGGCTTCGAGGATGCGCACGGTTGCCACGCCAGTCACATCGCACGTGTACTCCGGGATATCAAACGAGACGCGCACGTGGCTCTGCGCCCCAAGATGGTATACCTCGTCGGGCTTCAGGCTATAGAGGAGCTTCACCATCTGCACCGAGTCAGCCAGATCTCCATAATGCAGGAATAGGCGCACACCATTGATGTGCGGGTCCATATAAAGGTGGTCGATTCGGCTGGTGTTAAATGTCGAAGCCCGGCGGATAATGCCATGTACTTCATAGCCCTTCTCCAGCAGGAGTTCAGCGAGATAGGAGCCATCCTGACCAGTGATACCAGTGATTAGAGCGCGTTTCATAATCTATTAGTTAGCAAATGATGCGTACTGTGCAAGCTGCGAATAGCAGGCAAAGCTTCTTGGAATATTGTTTTATGGTCCAAATGAACAATCTCTGCTCTTTAATCCTAAAAACAGATCAACTCGCACGCGATTTTCGCGATGGGAGTAACCAGGGAAGCTATCAGCTATCAGCGTTCAACTGTCCACTACCTTTGTCCCGTCCGACTTTGTGCCTTTGTCCCTTTGTACCTGCCTTCTGGTTCGATCGCTTCTGTCTGAGGTTACTTTCCTGTATAGCTGTGCCCATGGCCGGATTTCAGTTGCTGCCATCGGTTCGCGAGCATGGCTACCACTGATGGATGGGTGCCCACCAAACCGGTCATGTGCGTGTGCAAGCTGGGTTGATGTTTCTGTAATGTAAGACATATCCGCGCAACATCGCCATCGGGACCCGCATGCCTGCCGGGTGAGAGGAATAGGAGGGCGACCACCACATCGCCACTATCAAATCCCGGTTGGGTAAGTTTTCGTTCTAGCAGTGGTTCATTGAAGGCGAACTCATCCCCTGGTCTGCGCTCCATTGATGCAGTTTGGACCGTAGCAACCTGCTCCCCGAGAAGCACAGCTACTTGTTGAGCAACCACCTCTCGTACCGCAGTCACTGCGGCAGCGGGGGAACCATGATCCACCACGACAACAGGCGGGCGCACCAAACCTTTGGCAATAATCGTCTCCTGCACCCGCTCAGCAACTATCTGTGCCAGCATCCCATCGTCGAGTTCAGTCCCTGGGGAGAGAAATGGGGCAACGGTAACAGTCATCGGCAGTCCCTCTGATTGCATCTGTACCAGCCGTTCTTGGAGATACCAGGTCAGCGCGCCGGAAGGACCGATAAAGTACGGGAGAACTATAGCCTTCGCCTGGCCCTGTCTTGCGTGAGCGCGCAATGCGGTTTCCAGTGTCACTGCGCCTACCCCACCGAGTGCGGCTGAAGGAATCCTGTCACTGTGCAAAATCGAGACCGGGGTAATCTCCATCCCTAATCGCTCTGCCAACAAACCTGCCACGCGGCGCAGGTTGAGAAATGCCTCAGGGCGAAGCGAGCCATTGTCCGCGAGAAAAACTGGAGTCATGGAAGGTGCCTACGTTAACACAGCCCCGGGGTTCACACAAGGGGAACGATGAAGAAGGCGGGTTGTGGCCTTCGTGATTCACCGATTAATCAGAGTATTCGTAGTTGTTGCCCTTGCGGGTAAACTTTACCTCGTTACTCCACTGGCAAATATTGCTCGACTGTCTCTATAGGCAGCAACTCCAAACTGCTTCTTGCATATTTCTGCAGTTTCTTGGCACCAGCCTCAGTGGCTACTCTTTCAAGGATTGTTCGATAGCGGGGATTACCGCTCCGCCCCATGTACTTACAGAAGTAAGAGAGTGCTTCGACATCATAGGGATCATCAGAAAGCCTCTTTTTCCACAATTCGGATGCGAACAGGTCGAGAATAGCAGGGTCGAACTCTCCCTGCTGGTAATACGCGCTTGCCAGTTGTTTCAGGACAGCTCCCTCGCTATGCGTCAACTGTACTTTGATTGCATCAATGCCTGCGCTTTTGGTCAGCGCAAAGGGGATCACCCTCTCGACGTATAACTCATCGTTTCGCTGGACGGAGAACCGGATTTCTCCCAGATTTTCATAGCGATAGGTCGTATACGGCAGTCGCTGTATAAGCAGATTGCCTTTATATTCTGAAACCGAATCTGGGTTTCCGAGCTTTTCGACGACCAGACTGGCACTCTCACCACTGGATATTTTGACAAACTTCCCTTCACGGGAAGTCGGTTCTTTCTCCTGGCTTTGGGACAGTGCATTGTTTTTCGATTCCAAGGCTTCGCTGCTTCCCGCAGTGAGTATTTCTATCACATTGGTAACTTTATTCCCATTTGTGTCCTCCAGCCAGACAGCGGAGTAGTTTTCGCTCAGGCTGCCCTTTACCAGATAAGTCTTATTTAGTTCGGGTGTGAATGTTACATCCCCTTCAACGCGATAGTTTCCCCCCATTCCGAACATATATCCAATAGGAGCTGCGTGATGGACTTGGCCCACAAGATGAAGTTGGAGCGGAAGGATTGGAACTCTCCTCATCGCGCCTACTGCGACTAATTGGGAGCCTCTGCCCGCGGAAGCTGCTAGGGATTTGGTCAGCGCATTCTCTACCGTAAACCCATCAATCGATTGAACGTAATAAAAATGACCTTTGCTGATGTTTCGTCGTTGAAAGGTATCATTAATCGTGGCCGCCTGGTCACCAGTCACTGGCGGTGTATATGGAGTGACACAACCTCCGATAAAAAGGAGGACAAGAAGGGGGAGAACTAGTTTCAGGTTCATTACAAAATATAGTTTGAGGCAAGAACGAACGGGTCCACCAACATGAAGATGCAGGGATGATTGTGGCAAGGCATTTATCAGCCACCGATGACCGATGACAGCCTGTCGCCCCATTGGGGCCTCGGAATGCCAAAGGGATTCTCTGGTGTTTTGCGTTATCGAAGGTAGCCAGACCGTCCCGGTCTGGTGAATGATGTCCGATTACCCGAGCGAGACGGATACACTGGGGACGATGTCGAGACGCCCAGCGCCCCAGCGACCAGACCGAGACGGTGGAATCCCAAAGAGATTCTAACAGCCCGGAGGGCCAAAAATGGGTTCCGACCCAGTGGCCGCTCACCTATTCCATCACGACAAGATCGGGATTCCCGCAATCTGACTTCGTGCTTCATCCAGCCGCTGCGCTTTGGCGGATACTTCTACTGTTCGCCAGAGATCGGCATGGCGTTCATTGATATGACCACTCAGCCCGGCGAGTTGATGGGCTGTGGAGGCCACAAGAGCGGCGTCCGAGGTTTCCAGTGCCTGGGCAATAACTGTGCGGCGTGTTTGAATCTCGGCCACAACCTTGGCTCTCAGTGCGGGCGGCAGAGCGTCAACATCATCATCCCCGTTGTCCATGACTGCTGCGGTTGTAGTAGTAGTTTGCGGTACACTTATAGTGGCGGAGGTGCTGGGTAGGGGAGTGGTTGAGATGGGCACAGACTTGGGTGTTTCCGCGGTAGGCTTCTTCAAAGTGGCCTCAAGCACACGGTTTGTTATAGTGGGGCGGTTACGGGCTTTGAGACTGTTGGCGGCGCGGTCGAGTGCGGCTATGAGGTCCTGCTCGCGAACGGGCTTGGTTACATAGTCGTTCATCTTTGCAGCAATGAATTTCTCGCGGTCCCCGACCAGTGCGCTTGCGGTGAGGGCAATAACATAGATTTCAGGATCCCTTACGCCTATGGATTTGTCCCGGATGCACAGGGTGGCTTCAAAGCCGTCCATAATCGGCATCTGTCCATCCATCAACACGGCGTCATAGTCCTTTGCCTTTAGCATTTCCAGCGCTTCTTTACCGTGGTTGGCGATATCTGCGGAATGCCCCATCTCCTCGAGTTGGAGGCGCGCGATTTCTTGATTAACGGGCATGTCATCCACGACGAGTATCTTTAGCGGATTGTTACTCTTCTGTGTCTGAAGCGCGTAAACTTGTGGTGCTTGCGGTGTATCCGAAGGGGAGAATACTCCCTCTAGACAATGCCAGAGCTGCTGCATGCGGAGCGGGCGGCGAATGAAGTTCGAGACACCGGCATCATAGAGCATCGACTGAGATGGAGGCTCTGCCGTGGAGGAGATAATGAGGACAAATTTGGGCTTGGGGATGGTGGGATCCATACGGATCCGTCGGGCAAATTCCAGGCCGTCCATGCCTGGCATCATGAGGTCTGCGATCACGAGATCAAAGGCCATCTTGCGTCTGGCCATCTGGCGGATGGCTTCCAATCCATCGATTCCGTTTGTGGCTGTCTGCACGCTCAGTTCCAACTCGCAGAGTTGGTTCTTCAAGATTTCCAGCTCTGTCTCGGAATCGTCCACCAAAAGCGTACGCAACCCCCAGAGAGCCTCACGGGTGCGGTGGTTTTCAGCCGCTTCTTTCTTGGTCGGGTCTGCCGGCAGCCGCAAGGTGATAGTAAATGTGGAGCCGCTACCCACCTTGCTGGTCGCCTTGATAGTGCCACCCATGAGCTGGGCAAGGGACAGGGTGATGCTCAAGCCCAAGCCGGTTCCACCAAACTGGCGGGTGGTTGAGTTATCCGCTTGCTCGAAGGGCTTGAAGAGCTTTCCCAAGGTCTCCTCACTCATACCGATGCCGGTATCACTTATCTCCATTACAATGATTTCCTTGTCTTCCTTCGACGGGAATACACGTACGGCGACTTCGCCTCGATGGGTAAACTTAATCGAATTGCCGATTAGGTTCATCAATATCTGGCGGACGCGCGTGGGGTCGCCAATGAAGCTGCCGTGGAGTCGGCGGTCAACCACACCGAACAGGTGAAGCCCTTTGGCTTCCGCACGCTCGCACAGGAGAGCGAGCGAGTCTTCGATTAATTCCTGCAAGTTAAAAGGAATGCTTTCGAGGGAGACCTTGCCAGCCTCGATTTTGCTGAAGTCCAGAATGTCGTTGAGGATGGTGAGGAGAGAGTCCGCGCTGTCGCGAATCGTTTTGGCATAGCGCACCTGGTCCTCGCGTAGAGGGGTTTTGATGAGGAGATTGGACATACCGATGACACCATTCATCGGCGTACGTATCTCGTGGCTCATGTTGGCGAGGAACTTGCCCTTGGCTTGGTTGGCCTTTTCCAGCGCCTGCGTGCGGTCTGTGACGAGGGCCTCCAACTCCACTGTCCGCTTCTTTAAGATGCGACTGCGCCAGGCGGCGAAGCCGAGAAGTGAGAGTAATGCACCGAGCGAATACCCGGTGTACGACCACCAGGTCCGGTACCATGGCGGAGTTATGGTAAAATGATACGTGGCTGATGCCCCCACGCTGCCAAGGACATTGCGGCCTTCTACCTGGAAGGTGTAATCACCTTCAGATAAGCGGGTGTAGGTCTTCTTGGTTCCGGTACCCCAGGCAGACCATTCAGAATTCACACCCGCAAGGCAGTAGCGGTACTCGTTGCGTTCCGGATCGTAGAAGGAGGGTATGGCGAAGTGAAAGGTGAGGTCTTTGTCGCCATAGTTTAGTGCCTGCACACGCTTAGTGGTTGTTTTCGTATTGGCAGCGATGTCCAGTGCCAGCGATTCATTTCCCCATGTTAAATCCAACAAAGTTGTTTTCAACGGTGCTTCGCGCAACTCTTGGAATGCTCCAGCGTTGAAGTGAATCAATCCAGAGGATGAGCCAAGCCACCACGTCTCGTTGTCTTTGATGACATAAGTCCATTTATTGGGTTCCAGCGGACCAAAAGAGATGCCTTCCCAGCGCAATTGAGTGGCTTCATTCCATACCACACCATTTGAGACCAGCCCATTGACCCAAAGATTCCCTGCACTATCCCAGAATACACGGCGGATGTCCTGAGGCGGTATGGGGATGATGCTAGCCAGCTTCCCTCCTGGCACAAATCGTTTACTCTGCGGATCGAAGCGATAGTAGCCAGTATTCGTTCGGAATTCGGTTTCAGTGCCAACCGGAGTGGGCGATATCCAGTCACTGGGCAGGCCATGGCTCTGATTGTACTCTTCAATTCGCCACCCATCGGCTTCTTTCATGAGGCGCGTGGTGATCCCATAGCCTCTCTCCAGCCAGATTTCATCGGGTGAGCCATAGACTACCGAGTGAATCCAGTTGTTGGTAACATCTTTGAGGAGCGTTTCAAAATGTACGCCGTCATTCCCCAGAGTTATCCGAGAAAGATTCTCATTCATTACAACAAATCCCTCCAGTGACGAATTGCTATTGTGTGATAACCCTCGTGGATTGAATGACTTCCCGAGGGTCGTCGATTTCTGGCCTTCCCAAAGTCGGTTTACTCCGTCAGCGCTGCCATAGATAATAGCATCTCCAACCCCGCCAATAAAGCCAGAGTCAGTCTCCACTGGGAGCAGGTAAAGGCTGCGAACCCATTTTTCACGCGCTATGGGGATGTAGGCAAGCTGCCTTTCCAAGGCGATGTAAATGCGGTCCTTTCCGAAAATAAAATTACTATTAATTCCATCCTTCAACCCACTGCGCTGGCCAATGACTTCAATCCCGCTCAGATCAATGCGCACAATTCCTTGTGCACAGGACACCCATAGACCTTTTTCATAGTCCATAACCATGTTTACAATGCCGCCACCGGGAAGGCCCTGCCCGCTATCCAGCTTATAGACCAAATCTCCATTGGCATTAATAATGAGCAGAGTCTCCCCAGCGGCTAGAATCATCATCCCCTCCGGGGTAACGATGAATTCAGTAACCTTGGTATCTTTAAAAATCTCAGGTGTAGTGATAGGTATCTCGGTGACGGTATCCCCCGTGAGCATGCGTGGACGACGGCCACGAATGGCGATAAGCAGACGCCCTTGGTTATCTTCCTGCAAGCAGGTGATGGGGCATAGAAATGTATCGGTTAAATTCTCCGTGCCCGGGACCAGAGTAACAACACCCTGTCGCCAACGAAGCAAGCCACGCGAACCACTTGCGAGGTAGATTGCGCCGTTGTGAGTGATGACACGGTTGACGACTTCTTGCGTAGGTTGCGTTTGCGCAATGTAAATTGGGGTGATCTTTCCATCCCGGAGCCATTCCACTCCTGTCAGGTACGCGATGAGCAGACCATCCTCGTAGGGAGTGATATAATGCATCAGCCGGGTATCAGTTGATGGCTGCTTATAGATAAGCTGTGTAGTGTACTTGCCGTCAGCGGACCGCGCGAGGCGTAGTATTGTCGGGCCTGCCATGACAATTAATGAGCCATTCTTGTCTTTGAAGATTTTGTTCGCTCCATATTCCGACTGAGCCCCTGACACTATCTCCCAACTGTTCCCATCGTAGCGCCAGAGATTTTTACCGCTGGCGGCGAGTATGAAGCCATCCTGATCAATCCCCAGACTAGACGAGTTACTCTGCTGTAATCGATTGGATAGATTCTGGATTACGGGTAGAGCATCGAAACGAGCCGTCGGTAGCTCTGCGCGAAGCGTGCATGCCATCAGAACCAATCCAGTGAAGGCAGCGACGGTGCGCCAGAATGGGGCAAATGTACCCATGGGCTTCAACAAAATGCCTTTGTGCATCATCGAAATAAGAGTAAATGGATCAGGGTCTATAGCTATTATCGGATTAATTGATGCAGATTTAAGTATTCTTGCTGAAATAGTTTCCGGATGGGTGCAGGAGTGCAGAAGAGACGTATGGGAAGAATGGGACTTACGGAACTTACCGAGGCCCAAAGCTGCTTATACCGAGCACCGCCTGGGTCCATGAGTGGTTGCGCCTTCGGCGCGAAATGTGTCCGTTGTGCCTTGGGACAGCAAGGGCTAACAGCTAAAAGCTAATGGCTACTGCAATACAATCGGCTGCTTCTCGCCGAGGATGGCGGGCTTGCGGTCGAAGATATTCACATCGAGAAAGGCTAGGCACCGGGCGGCCCATTCCCGCACGAGGACTGGCCCCATCCACTTCCAGTCCGGTTCGGTGGCGGTGTAGCCTTCTGCCTTCAGCCCGTAGGCTTTGGCGAGGTAGAGGGTGCGGTAGAGGTGGAACTTCTGGGTGATGAAGACACACTGCGTTTGCCCAAAGATTTCCTTGGCGCGCACTACGGTGTCGAGTGTGCGACGGCCAGCGTAGTCACACGTAATCGCTGCCAGAGGGATGCCGCGGCGGACAAGGTCGTTCCGCATCGCGTCCGGTTCATTATAATACTTGGTGGGGTTGGCACCGCTGACCAGCAGGTGTATCACTTTGCCCGACTTGTAGAGCGCTGCGGCAGCGTCCATCCTCGCTTCATAGAAAGGATTGCCCGGCTGGTTTCCCAGAACGACTCCCACCGGGCCGAGTGTAATACCCGCTGATTTCTCGAAGATTCCGGACTGGGTCGAGTGTACCATCACTAGATTGACTCCCAGCACAACAAGGCCTACGACTGTCGCAACGGCTAGTGATGAAAGGGTAATAATCTTTATAAGTGACCACATGGTATCTGCCATCTTGAGCAATAAATCCGGGGCGCAAAGCCATTTAAGCTGTAACCCACCGATTTATTTTATTTTTCTTCCAAAGAAATCCTCCGCTGGTGCGTTTATCTCATGAAAGAACGGTCTAAGCAACCGAGCATGAGCGATGAAAATCCAGCAGTTGACACCGCATGGGTACGGCAAGTGGCCGAGTCCGAGGGTGCCGGGCTTACCCGGTACGCGTACTCGCTCTGTGGGGATATCGAGGCAGCACATGATGCCGTTCAGGACACATTCCTGCGACTTCTTCGACAACCGCGCTCCCGGATCGAGAGCTACATCAAGCCCTGGCTTTTCACCGTGGTGCGCAGTCGGGTGGTGGACCTTAAACGCAAGGAGGCACGCATGACCCCTATGGATACCCCTGCGATGGCTGCACAACCGTCTGCTGAGCGTTCGCCTGCCGCGACTGCCGAGACTGGCGAACTGGCCTGCATCGCCCTGAAGTTACTCGAAACGCTACCCGAAGCCCAGCGCGAGGCCATCCGGCTCAAGTACCAGACAGGCCTCAGTTACGAAGAAATTGCACGCGTGATGGACCGCTCCGTCAACGCCGTCGGGCTCCTCTTGCATGAGGGGTTGAGAACCCTGCGACAGAAGCTCAAGGAGACCAAGGCTGTACCCGCCTAAACCGCGCAGCCCCGCGCCCGATACCGCACGACCACCATGAATCAAGACACCAAACAGCATTTTACACCGGATGACCCCCGGCTCACCGCGTATGCGCACGGCGAATTACACGATGCAGCCGTACGCGGCGCCCTCGAGGAGCAACTAGCCCGCGACCCACAGCTCCGCGCAGCACTTGATGAGCTTCGCGCCCTTGCTCTATTACTAGGCGCAAGCTTTGCCCAAGAGACGCTGCCCATGAGAGCTGCGGACACCACTAATAAGAACCGCAAGGACCCGATTGCCGAGGAGATTAAGCAACAGGAGGCCTATCGGCTAAAGCAGTCCAGGCGCGCTACTATTCGCTTCTATTACTACGGAGCCATGGCGCTCGCCGCCTGCGCAGCGTTTGCCATGGCACTTCTGTGGACGAAGCCTCAAGCGCCGCAAGCTGTCGTAGCCAGCGCCCCGATGGTCGAGTCAACACCTGCGAAACTACAGCCCCCCGGGAACGCCATCGTCGTGGAGTTAACTGGACCCATCGCCGAAGTCCGCAGGGATGTGGTTCTCCCAAAACCGGATGCGTTGACCCCGGTGATCGCCGTTCCGGTGGTAGAGATTGCAGAGTTACCCAGTCAATTGCTAGTGGCGGATGTCGTAGCCGAACCCAATCCAGTAGCGCATGAACAAAAGCCGTTGATGGTGGAGGCTGCTGTAGCTCCAGCACCTATAGAGCCTGTTGCAGCTCCAAGCGATACCGTGGCGAAGGATGTTCTTGTCGCAGAGACCGTGCCTTCCGTGGTACTGGCTGATACCTCTGTCACGGCGCAGGTTCGTAAACCCAACAAGGTGGATATCACATCGTTCGAAGATGGGTTACTCGCCAATAACATCCGCTTCGGAGCGGGGAATAGCTTTGCAGGGTCCTTACCAGACATTGGGTCCACCTCGCTTTTCACTTCTTCTCCCGAGGAGACACCGCTCATTGTTACACTCAAGACCGGGGAGTCTTCGATGGCAATAGATAGACTCGGTGCACTTACTATCTCCAGCGCCGAACTTGAGTCGAATGTGGGAGTACCGCGCGGTCTGGGGCGTAAGCAAGGTCAACTGGCTTCGACTGCGACCACGGTGGGGCAATCGCAAGGCACCAGTGTTGGCGGGGGTTATACGAGTTATAGATACGCTCCGGAATCACCCAACTTTAGTGGCAATTATTTTTGTAACCCCAGTCCTGATACGGATACCTCCAGCGATTCCATTGAGCAGAAATCCAAACCCACGCGAAATACCGAGCAGTACGATGCGTTTGGTGACAACGCATTCATGACTGTCGCTGCGCAACCGCTTTCCACTTTTTCGGTCGATGTCGATACCGGGAGTTATACCAATATCCGTCGCTTCATTAATGATCGCACACTGCCACCCCGCGACGCCGTGCGTATTGAGGAGATGGTGAACTACTTCACCTACAACTACGCTGCATCCACTACACCGGAGACTCCCTTCGCCCTGCATCTGGCAGCGGCCCCGGCACCCTGGGCGAAGCAGCACCAGCTCGTTCGCGTCGCGCTGAAAGGTTATGAAGTTACCTGGGCGAATCGCCCGGCCAGCAACTACGTCTTCCTTGTCGATGTAAGTGGCTCGATGAACGAAACCAACAAACTCCCCTTGGTGCGGTACGCGCTGAACAAGTTCGTCAAGAAACTCGATGAACGAGATACGGTGGCGATTGTGACATATGCAGGAGATGCCGGTGTCCGGCTCAAGCCCACGCGCGCTAGCAAGGAGAAGCTGGATGACATCCTCGAAGCCATATCAAGTCTGCGCCCCGGTGGCACCACTCAGGGCAGTGCAGGCATCGACTTGGCGTATGAGCAGTCGAAACTCGCCTTCGTTCACCGGGGGATCAATCGGGTCATCCTCTGCACGGATGGCGACTTCAATGTGGGCATCACCGACCGCTCCGAACTCTCAGCCCTCATCACCGAGAAGGCTCGCGACGGTGTGTTTCTCAGCATCTTCGGCTTCGGACGCGGGAACCTTAAGGATGCCATGCTGGAAGAACTCGCCCGCAAAGGGAACGGTACCTACGGCTACATAGACTCCGCCCGCGAGGCGGATGAGGCTTTCACCGCACGCGCCAGCAACTTCTTCACCATTGCCAAGGACGTGAAGATTCAAGTCGAGTTTAACCCCGTCAGAGTCGCAGCCTACCGCCTCATTGGCTACGAGAACCGCACGCTCGCCAAAGAGGACTTCAATGACGACCGCAAAGACGCAGGCGATATTGGCGCCGGGCACACCGTAACCGCACTGTATGAGATTGTCCCTGCGGGGATTCCGGTACCCGATACTGGAGCTACCGTGGACCCACTTATTTACCAGAAGCCTGCCTTGACTCCGGCGATTGAGACCAGCAACTCCACCGACCTCTTCACGATAAAGCTCCGCTACAAAGAGCCCGATGGCGTGGACAGTCGCCTAGTGGAAACGCCCTTCAGTGCCACTGCAAGCAGCTTGAATGAGGCCGATGACGACTTCCGCTTCGCCAGCGCCGTCGCCGCATTTGGCATGCTCCTGCGCAACTCCCCCGACCGCGGACAGATGACCATCGACGAGATTCGCGCCCTGGCCAAGGCCACTAAAGGCCCGGACCGCGATGGCCGCAGGGCCGAGTTTATAGTTCTGGTGGAGAAAACAGCGAAGCTACTCGCCAAGCGCGGGTAGCTTGGGAAGATCGGTCTGATCAGTCGGATCGGACGGATCAGACCGATCCCCCACAAAGAACCCCGGTGCTCGACGCAACCGGGGTTCTTGAACTAGAAGTGCGGCAGGATGCAGATTATGCCATCTGCACCTTGGGTATAAGTGCGGGAATCTCCACATCGTGGGTATCCTTGCGCTTCACCCGGTGCAGGCGCGCCCGGCGGCGCAGCATCCGGTTTAGTTTGTTCTCCATCAAGTCGATGGCAGCATAAAGGTCGTGATCTTGTACTGTGACCACCAGCTCCGGTCCCCGTATCTCTATCATACCTTTTGCAAAATACATTTTCTGTCGGGAAATATTATGATTGTAGCCCAACTCTACTCGGATGCGGATGATGCGATTCTCGTGGTTAAAAAGTTTTTCCATTTTCTCTCGCACGGACTGCTTGAGTGCTTCTGTTAAATCGAGGTTATCGCCTGATATGATCACATCCAGATCGCTACGCTTCATGGTTTTTACCTTTCTTTTGTTTTTATGTGGCGTAAGCTTGGCATCAGCAATCATGCAGAGGCCGAACAATGAGCTTACGATTCGAAAAATTAAAATCTTTCTCCGCGGTAGCCCTTACAGGCGGTTCGTCGGGAATTGGATACAGTCTATTCAAGACATTATACACAGTAAACTCCTCGTTGAGATTTTGCAACATATCTCGTTCGAATCCTTTGCCATGGGCACCCGATATTGCACTTCATCATGTGTCATGTGACTTGAGTAATCGACAGTCTTTGGCGGATGCAGTTCCACAAATCGAATCGATTCTAAGCCACGACGGCGGAACTGGTAAAATCCTTCTAATAAACAACAGTGGCTTCGGAACTTACGGAGCTTATCCCATGCCAAACCTTGAGCAGCATCTTGAAATGCTCGAAGTTAACATTAGGGGGCCAGTCGCCTTAACAGGTGCGCTATTGCCACTGTTGAAGAAGCGCGGGGGGGCCATCGTCAATGTGGCTTCCACAGCCGCATTCCAGCCCACGCCCTACATGGGCACCTATGGAGCGACAAAGGCATTTATCCTCAACTGGAGCCTCGCTCTGAACCAGGATTTAAAGCCCTATAACATCCCCGTACTCGCCGTGTGTCCCGGAGTCACCACCACCCGTTTCTTCGAGCGTGCCGGGTTCGATGGCGCCACGCCAAAGCCCTTCGTGCAGACGGCTGACGCAGTCGCCTGGGAGACACTCCATGCACTGGAAAAGGGCCGCTCCCTTGTCGTCACAGGGTGGCACAACAAGCTACTTACCACACTCAGCAGCATTGCGCCAATAAGGTTACGGACCGCAATGGCCGAAATAGTTCTGCGCAAGCTTCGATTGGAGAAGAAATAGGCAAGATGTGACTCTTTTTCGGGACACGAACTACCCGCAACCCACACCCCTGACTCATTTTCGTGTCACGGACCGTCCGTGACCCATGATCAGGACCTTGTAGGGTGTCACGGACCGTCCGTGACCTATGATTAGGACCTCGTAGGGTGTCACGGACCGTCCGTGACTCATGATCGGACCTTGTACGGTGTCACGGACCGTCCGTGACGAATGATCAGGACCTTGTAGGGTGTCACGGATTGTCCGTGACCCATGATCAGGACCTTGTAGGGTGTCACGGACCGTCCGTGACTCATGATCTGGACCTTGTAGGGTGTCACGGACCGTCCGTGACTCATGATCTGGACCTTGTAGGGTGTCACGGACCGTCCGTAACCCATGATCAGGACCTTGTAGGGTGTCATGGACCGTCCGTGACCCATGGTCGGGACTCTAGATGAGGTTAACCATCTTTCTGTGCCCCCCACTGCTATACTTGCGTTTCCCGAGAGAATTGTTTGTTCTATAAACAACTATGAGTACGGAGAAGAAAGTTGTCCTCACCTGCGCACAACCCACGGGCAGACTGCACCTGGGTAATTACCTGGGAGCAGTGCGCAACTGGGTGAAACTAATCGAGGAGTACGAGTGCTATTATGGCATCGTGGATCTCCACGCTATAACGCTCCCGTATGTCCCGGCAGAGTTGCGCAAATCCTGCCTCGAGACTCTGGCGCTGTACATTGCCTGCGGGCTTGACCCTGCTCGCTGCCATCTCTTTCTACAGTCCCATGTGACGGGGCATACGGAGCTGTCGTGGGTACTCGGGTGTATCACCCCGCTTGGTCAACTGGAGCGGATGACGCAGTTTAAGGACAAGTCCCGCAACCGTGGCGAGAGCGTCGGTTCCGGGCTGCTCTTTTACCCGGTGCTCATGGCGGCAGACATCCTCTTATATAATGCCGACTTTGTGCCGGTGGGTGAGGACCAGAAGCAGCATGTGGAGCTGTGCCGCGATATTGCGGAGAAGTTTAACACCACTTATTCGGATACTTTCAAACTCCCCGAGCCGCTGATCCCAGCGGTGGGTGCTCGCATCAAGTCCCTTCAAGACCCGACGCGAAAGATGTCGAAGTCCGACGAGAACCAGAATGGCTGCCTCTACCTACTCGACGAGCCTGCCGTACTTCGGAAGAAGATCATGAGCGCAGTGACGGATTCCGGGAGCGAGATTCTGGCCCGCGAGGACAAGCCCGGAGTAAGCAACCTGTTGACCATCCTCAGCGCAGTCACTGGCAGGGAGATTGCTGATTTGGAGACGGAATATAACGGACAGGTAAACTACGGCCAGTTTAAGGCAGCCGTGGCGGATGCCGTGGTCGTGGCTTTCGAGCCCATCCAGCAGCGGTACAAGACTATCGTAGCTGACAAGGCCTACCTCGAAGGCGTGATGAAGACCGGTGCCGAAGCCGCGCAACGCCGCGCAAACCGGATGATGTCCAAGGTTTACCGCAAGTGTGGGTTTATTGAGCTACCGCGGTAGAGAAGGCGGCGGAAGGCAGGAGGCAGAGGCAGGAGGCAAGATTCCAGATTTCAGATTCCAGATTTCAGATTGCAGAAAAAGGCTGAAGGCAGATTTCAGATTATTACTCCCATCGGGAAATGCGTCCGCAAGTTCTGGTTGCGAATCAGGTACAGGTTCAGGAGATGGTTTACGGAATAGGTTCAGGAGATCCTTTACGGGTTGCGATGCAAGGTTCAACAAACAAGAACCATGCCAACAATGCCGTGGAACACAATAAAAACAATGGATCGACGCTACCAATTTGCCCTAGAGGCTATACAACCTGGAGTCAACATGACCGAACTTTGTCGTCAGTACGGGATAAGTAAACCCACTGGCTATAAATGGAAAGA
>JANRLC010000010.1:0-79424 GCA_033762955.1 Verrucomicrobiota bacterium
GGCAAATTGGTAGCGTCGATCCATTGTTTTTATTGTGTTCCACGGCATTGTTGGCGTGGTTCTTGTTTGTTGAACCTTGCATCGCAACCCGTAAAGGATCTCCTGAACCTATTCCGTAAACCATCTCCTGAACCTGTACCCTCGTCCGCGAGTTCATGCTGCTCATAATTGGCCCCAAAGCTTATCCATTGTTGAGCGATAACAAGACCGTTGCCTGCCATAACAAACCCGACGGCTGCCTTAACAATCCCATGCTTCCCATAAAAATCCCATTACTCCCATAAACAATCCCGACGGGTGCCGAAAAACAGCCGACGGGTGCCGAAAAACAGCCGACGGGTGCCGAAAATGAGTCGACGGGTGCCGAAAAACAGCCGACGGGTGCCGAAAAGGAGCTGACGGGTGCCGAAAATGAGCTGACGGATGACAAAAAGGAGCCAACGGGTGCCGAAATACAGCTGACGGGTGCCGAAAAGGAGCTGACGGGTGGCGAAAATGAGCGGACGGGTGCCGAAATACAGCCGACGGGTGCCGAAAAGGAGCCGACGGGTACGGAAGTAGGGCCATCGGGCGACGAAATAATACCATCGCCCGTTTGGATAACACCATCGGGTACGTAAATTAGACCATCGCCCGTTTGGATAACACCATCGGGTACGTAAATAAGACCATCGTCCGTTTGGATAATGCCGACGGGTGTCGAAATAATACCATCGCCCGTTTGGATAAAGCCATCGGGTATCATCATCAGACCGTTGCCCGTTTGGATAAATACAACGCGCGACAAGAATATGGCAACGCGCGACAAGAACATAGCAACGCGCAACGAATTCACAGCACTTCGTGACGCTATCACTCCATCGCGCGGCAATATTAGGCCATCGGGTGGCCCATTATTCACTTTGATCGAGCATATTTTACAAAAGGACGCCGAAAACACTATCGATAGCCTCGTTCCCATCATCGCCCCCTTCGCCAGGAGCGCGGGCGGCTCGCCCGCTTCTTAAAATTACAGCATCTAATGTAAGACAACGGCCAAGCCGTCCGCGCTCCTGGCGGACCTATTCAATGTGAATCCCTTTGCCTTCAACTGCCAACTGCAAACTCTTCTTCCTTCTACCGCTGCTCCGGCAGGTAAGTGCACTCCATCTCAAACTCCAAATCGGCGCGGCAGATGGGTGCGTGGAGATAGAGCACCTGGTCGTGCGCGCTTAGAAAGTTTTGCTCTAGAAACGTACGGGCTACCGAAAAGTCGTGCGCGTGGCGCAGATAGACCTGCACATGGCGGCGGGCGCCTACACCAGTGGCACCCCGGTCGAGCATTGCACCCAGATTCATCTTCGCGGAGAGCGCGCGAAGATTGTCCAAGGTGAGTTCCATCTGCGGGATGATAGCGCCGGGGTGCAGCGTCTCGCTGCCCTTTATGCTCGCAGTACCGGAGATAAACCAGGCCATCCCGGCGGGAGTCTGCACGGTTGTGGCGCGGGCAAAAGAGGGCGGACGCGGACCGTAGCGTTCTGGATACTGCCATGCGGGCACTTGATGCGGATTCTCAATGTGCTGCACCGGGTGGCGACCCGCTATGAAAGCAAGCGCGAGCGGGCCGCCCTCGACCGCGCCAACTGCCGATGCGGCGGACATGCGGGCGGTAGCGTTATCGCTGTAGGCCGCCTGAAAAGCCATCGATCTTCCAACAGAGAAATGCCGGTAGTTTTCCAGGCCATCGGTCAGTTGATTAATACCCGGTACATAGTTCCATACACGGTAGAGATTCCGGTCCTGAACGAGGGAAAAGAGTTCGCCATAGAGCGCCTGTGTCGCCTGATTCAGAGGCACATCCCGGGGCGCCACAAGAGCGCCATAGAGCCAGTCCCCAGCTTCCACGACCCACCCCCGGCGTACGGCAATGAGTTTCCCTGATGGAAGGGGCAGGCGAAGTGTGCCCGGGGTACTTAGCGCACCCAATGCCGCCGCAAGGCATACGGAGTGTGCTTCCACGCGCACCTCTGCTGTACAGTCCGCTCCAAAAGCGAACATTAACCCCGACGCAAAATCCAAATCTGCAGACGATGCGGTTGCCCGTTTCCGGGCTTGAATGAGTGGTGATAATAACATGGTGACCGTTCAGGCAATGGGACATTATTAGAAGACGACAGCGGCTATGCCGAGTCTAAAGTCGAAAAGGTAGAGTAGGTAATCACCCCGTTGATTCTCGAAGTCATTTATCCTAAAAAGTAGGTCAACTCGCGTGCGATTTTCGGGACGGGAATCACAAGTGGTGCGTGTTCTGCTTCTGCCTTCTGCCATCTGCCTTTGCCCCTTGTGCCTCAAGAGCCAAAAAGCACGCCGGCGTGTTTCGCGATGGGAGTAACAAGGGGTTGGCGGTTAGAAATCCACCCTTGTTCTTCAAGAGGAAAATGAAGTGTGACCGATCAGTGCTTTTTCCAGGATGCCTACGGCATTCAGGAAATAGATGCATTAGTAGGACCATCTGCCATTCGACTTTTCCGTTGCACCCGTAGGGTTAGCGTCTTTTCGAGACCACGTCGTCTCTATGCTCTCACAATTAGCCTCTTTTCACGGTATTTTGCCAATTTCCCATTTTCCTCTTTAGATTAATGGTTCATCTGCCACCTTTGTCCTTCCGTTTAGTGGTGGGTGTTGTCTTCTTCCGCCTCATTTCCAAGGGAGAGATGCCATACACCTTGCGAAAAACCCGATGGAACTGGGACAGCGACTGGTAGCCCGAGGCATAGGCAATCTCGGTTACATTTTTGTCGTTTCTCATAAGTAATTCACGGGCATGTTCCATTCGCAAATGCGCAATATAGTCGCCGAATGTCAACCCGGTGGAGTGATGGAAAAGCCGCGATAAATGCCCGGTACTCATCCCGCACTCTTTGGCAATGGAAGGCATATCCACATCCTCAACCAGTGCTTTCCTCTTTAGGATCCCGCATGCCTTGATAACAACCGGGGGCATCTCATGCTCAGTATCCACAAGTTGATCCGTGACTACGAGGGCGATTTGTTTGGCAGCAAGTTGCACCTGCCGCAGATAAGCTTGCAACAATTCATCAGGTACAACACGCGTGCCTTGCATTAATACTTCCAGGCTGGCGAATTCCAGCAGGATGTCCGCCTTATCCAGCCGATGTTGTACTCGACGAATATCCGCGGGCTGCATCGGCTTTGTTAGCACTCCGCCAAAGATCAGAAAGCCCGCCTGAATACCGCTAATGCGTATTGGCACAGCCACTTCATTTAGCCCCGCATCGCATCTAGTAATACAGGGTTGATCCCTTACCTGGCTTAAAAGTCCATGTAAAGTACGGGCGCAAAAGTAACACCCTTTCTCCATACAACTCAACTTCCTGCACATCGGGCTATTTAATTCCCGTTGCTCTGCCTCGCCCATTCCCAGTTCGTCGACAAATCCAAGCTTCAGGCCGGTAATCGCCAGAAAATCACGCTGAAATTGCTGCAACTCCGGCATTGCACGGAGTTTCTCGTAGAGTGCTCGTCTGATTATTTGAGGCATTTGTTAATGAAGTTGATTATAAGGTGTATCGATATTTATGACATCATAAAATGCGCATACGAAGCTAAAAAGTGCGGAAATAATTCGGAGTGGATTTGTTATGATAGTTATCGCGATCAGCTTTGTTACCAAACGGTGGACAATGTGACCCAATAAAACCCAGAGACCTTTTGAACATGGAAAGTATTCTAAAAAAAATAATCGAGTCCAAACCAATCCCTGACCTGGGATTCACGCTACCGAAGGAGGCGGCAGAAATTCTCGCTGCGGCACCATCGGTGATCGTCGCAGAAACGACGCAGGAACTGGTGGAACTCGCTGTTTGCGATGCCGTGAATGGCTGGCACGAAGTCAGTTATGACGTCCCGGGACGAGGAAAAGTGCTGGAAGCCAGGGTATGCCGCGTCAACAACGGTATTGCTGCGAATTACATCGAGCCCTACATGCGGCGCCGGGACCCGGATTGTATGGTCATCGGCGATGATCGCCCCACGGACAAACCCACCTATCAGGAGCGATTCGGTCAGGATTTTGAGCCTATTAGGCAAGAGAGTTTTGAATGGCTGAAGAGCCAGCCCCTGGCGGTATTTCCTTTTTACGCAGGCATTCCCGGAAAAGGTACGCATGCGATGGTTATTGCCCCGGCTAACGCTGGATTTTTTGCGCTCGGTCTGGCGATGCTGCAAGGGATTATTCCCCGTAAAGACATTCCCGAGGACTTTAGCCCACGTGCCATTATCTATGTGATTCCACCCTTCAGGCATACCCATTACGAAGGCAAACAATTGGTGGTACACAACCGACTGGATGCCATGCATGAGCTTTTTAGTTACAACCTGTATCCTGGGCCGAGTGCAAAGAAAGGGATTTATGGGGTGCTTTTAAATATCGGAGAGTCCGAGCGCTGGATAACGATGCACTGCTCCACTGTACAAGTTGTCACTCCCTATGATAACAAAGTAGTCATAGCCCATGAAGGAGCAAGTGGTGGCGGTAAAAGCGAAATGCTTGAGTACGTTCACCGTCAATCGGATGGCAGTCTACTTATTGGGAAGAACCTTATCACTGGTGATGAGCGTACGCTTACCCTGCCGCGGACTTGCGATCTTTTCCCGGTTACTGACGACATGGCGCTTTGCCACCCTTCTCTGGAGAAAGGTGGCGGGAAACTCTCATTGATGGATGCGGAAGATGCGTGGTTTGTGCGCATCAACCACATCATGGAATACGGGATCGATCCTCATTTGGAGAAGCTGACCCTAAAACCATCACAGCCCCTTCTCTTCTTGAATATCAAGGCGAGTCCAGATTCAACGGCCCTTATCTGGGAGCACACTGAGGATGCCCCGGGAGTGCCCTGCCCCAATCCTCGTGTAATTATTCCCCGCAGTATGGTGCCGGGCATCGTACGCGGGGCTGTGGATGTTGATATTCGCAGCATGGGCGTGCGCACACCTCCCTGTACGGCGGCAAATCCAACGTACGGTATCGTGGGGCTATTTCATATCCTGCCCCCCGCCCTGGCGTGGCTTTGGCGACTGGTCGCCCCGCGCGGTCACGCAAACCCGAGTATCGTCCAGAGCGAAGGCATGTCGTCAGAAGGAGTCGGGTCCTACTGGCCATTTGCCACGGGTTGTCGCGTCGATCACGCCAACCTCTTGCTCAATCAAATCATTGAGACACCCGAAGTCCGATACATCCTCACTCCCAACCAACACATAGGGGCATGGGAAGTCGGATTCATGCCGCAGTGGATCACGCGCGAATACCTTGCCCGGCGCGGTGGTGCGCGGTTCACCAGCAAACAGGTTAAAGCATCACGATGCCCCTTGCTCGGGTATACCCCCAGCAGGATAGTCGTGGAAGGCCGCACGCTGGGTGTGTGGTTCTTCGAGGTCAATCAGCAACCAGAAGTAGGCACCGCTGCCTACGACAGGGGCGCCGAAATCCTGGAATCCTTTTTCCACCGCGAATTGAGACAGTTTCTTGTGAAAGACCTGCTCCCTGCTGGCCGAAAAATCATCGAGTGCTGCCTTGCGGGTGGTACATTGGCCGACTACGAGAGCCTCCTCGACATCCACACACTTACTCATGAGGACTAGTAGTCTCCCGGTTACATTAATTAAACAAATTGCAGCATTTGTTTACACTGGAACGTAACCACAACCTCTCCGTAGATTAAATCAGCGTAGTGTAGCGAGAGACCATCGGCTTTCTGGAGTGGACCATGTCCACTCCAGAGGCCGCCTGGGTCGCGATTGATATTGGCGCGATTGTCCTTGGCGTAATGATTAGAAGCGATATGTTTCCTTAACCCGTAAGGTGAGTTTGAAAGCCGTTCAGCCGTCCCTATGGGTCTTGAATTATTCAATACGCCGTTTACCCCAGGTTAAAACCTGGGGCTAAGATGCATACCGTCCCCTCTGGGACGAGGTGCGTTGTGATGCATCTTTCTACCCACATTGCGTCCCTCTGGGGAATCTGAAATCTGGAATCTGGAATCTGAAATCTGGAATCTGAAATCCGCCTCCCCTTCCTTCATACTGTGTTTTCGCAGCGGTAATACGGTGTTTCCAGTAGGATGAATTTTCCTCCATGTTGCGGATGTGTTAAAAATGTGGTAACTTCCTCATAATTCCATCCGGTTGTTTGACAACGCCTGCCTGGTTACACCACATACAAAATGTAAAATCACCCTCGGAGACCATGCAAGTCGGCATCATAGAAGACCAACAGCTCTTTCGCGAAATGCTTTGCGATCTAGTGGCCAAGCATTTCCGCTGGCAGGTCGCATTTGAAGTGGCAGATGGGCTTGCCGGGCTGAAGGAGTGCAGGGCAAAGCCAGTGGATATCCTGCTGCTCGATATCATGATTCCTCAAATTGATGGGCTCTCACTGGCTACAACCTTGATTAAAGAAACGCCGCAAATCCGAATACTTGCGCTTTCTGCACAATGTGATGATTACACCCTTCACCGGGTGGTGGAGATTGGCTTTCTGGGTTTTGTGGACAAAAATCGGGACAAGTCCGCGGTGCTGAAGGAAGCCATTCTGCGCGTGGCCGAGGGCCATACCTATTTCGCCGAGGTTGTCAGGCGGGTGCAGAACCGCTTGATTAGCGACCCCAAGTCTTTCACCAAAATATTGACGGACAGGGAGCAGGAATTGCTAATCTTTCTCGGCGCTGGGTTGTCCAATGAAGAGATTTCGCCGCGTGTAAATCTAAAGCCCAGTGCTATTCAGAGCCACCGTCGCAATATATTAAAGAAGCTGGACCTGCACAGCACGCCGGAACTGATGCGCTACTCGCTAAGCAAGGGCTTTATAAGGTCACCGACTACGCAGCCTGGCGATTAATGCTTCTGTGGCCGAGGAGACGGCATTCATCTGCTCGTAGGCTTGTGGGTCGCCCCCAGCCGCTGCTCGCTCCATGGCCCGCAGGATTTCCGCCAGCACGGCATCATCGGCCATACCGGCGAGTGAACCGAAGCGGTGGGCAACATAGCGGAGCTGCTCATCATCGTGTGCCGCACAAGCCTCGACCAATGCGGTGTGCTCACTGACCAGGTTATGGATGAGTGAGTCACGGTATTTAAGCATGGGGTCCGGTCCTTCTTGGCCCAAAACAGGAAGCCCGGCCTGGGGCCTGTCTTTAAATGCCGGATGCAGGGAGTTCGCGAGCTTATCGAAGGTGAGGGGTTTGCTGATGAACCCATTCATACCGGCGTCGCGGCACGCCGCTGCACGCTCAGGCGTGGCGTCTCCACTGCATCCGAAGATTGGCTTGGAGAAGCCCACCTCTCGCAGTTTGCGGCAGAGTTCCACCCCGTCCATACAAGGCACATCCCAGTCGGTAAGGATGAGATCAAACGTGTCATGGGTGGCTCTATCAAACCCGGTCTCCCCGTCCTCAGCCAGTTCGACAGTGAACCCAAGCTTCTCCAGCCAGTGCGTCAATGCCATCTGGTTGAACTGCTGGTCCTCGACGACCAAGGCCGACAGGCCCTGCCCAAAGCCTGTTGTGGGAATTGTCACTGGTGACAGCTCATCATCCGAACAGGTCATGCTAATCTCCACCCTGGCGAGTGTGCCACCGCCCTCGGCTGTAGTCAGCGTAACCTCACCACCCAGAAGGTGCGCCAGCTTGCGGCTCAATGCGAGGCCGAGGCCGGTGCCCACACCTTGCATTGTCCGTGGGCCGGGTGTGAATTTTTCAAAGAGATGATTACTTACGCTCTCGGGTAGTCCAGGGCCGGTGTCGCGGATGGTAAAGGTGAACAATGCATTCGTAGGGGACAATCGCAGGGCACTCGCGGAGAGGGTTACACTCCCGTTCGGAGTAAACTTGATGGCATTGCCGCAGAGGTTTGACAGCACCTGTCGCAAGCGCACCCCGTCTGTCTTTGCTGTCTTCGGAAGGGCCGGGTCAATAACGCAGCACCAGACGAGACCGATTTTCTCGGCAGAAGGGCGAAAGAGAGCATCCAGATCGCCGATCAACTGAGGGAGTGAGATGAAACTCTCCTGAATCTCGAGCCGCTCTGCCTCAATCTTGGCAAGATCCAGTGTATCCTCCAGCAAACTGCTGAGATACTTTATACACGTTTGTAGTGACATGGCGGCGCGGCGCTGGCGTGGGGTGAGTTCTCCATCCAGGAGAATATCCGCCAGCCCCGTCAGTCCATTGAGCGGGTTGCGAATCTCATGACTGATGTTGGCAACGAAATCACTCTTCGCGGCATTAGCCCTGGCGAGTTCCCCAGTGCGCTTGCCTACAAGATTCTCCAGCTCACGGGTGCGCTGACGGAGCAGGTGGGTGCGCCACAGAACCAGCATCCAGACGGCCACCAGGGCCAGAATGCCATAGCCTGCATAGGCCCAATTACTGCGGTACCAGGGTGGGTGCAGCAAGAAGGCGAAACTGAGAGGGCGCGACTTCATGCCCCGTTGATTCGTAGCCGATAGATTCAGTGTGTAGTACCCTTCGGGCAGATTGGAAAACTCATAGGTGTTCCCGCTCTGATGCGTTTGTACCCGGTCGCCTTGAACCAGTTGATAGGTAAACTGCCACGTATCTCCATCTGCATAGCTTGTGACCCCGCAGTTGATCGAGAGTGAGTTTTGCACGTAAGGTAGCTCAATAGAATCGGCCAGCGGACGAATGGGCAATGGCTGTCCATTCGCCATCAATCGTTCCAGTACGAGTTGAACCGGCGGCTCATTCTCTGTATCAGCAATGGTGATACGCAGGGCTCTGCTTTGCGCGACCACCCACACGCCACTGCCATCACTCATCGCTGAGATGCTGGCCTTTCTCGCTAAATAACCTTCGCCCTCAAAGGGTACTCCAGTCCAGCGTATCTCTTCCACCGGGCCACTGAGATAGCCCAGCTCCATCGTACCATTATCCCGCACCGCCATGCCCCAGCGACGCCCGGTGGTCGTCGATTCGTCAATCGCGACAAGATTCAATCCTTTCAGGCTGTCAGCCCATTGCTTCCCGTTCCAGTGTTCCAAGCCCGACTCTGCGCCGTAGAATACATGGTTGCGGTAGAGAAACAGTGGCGGTTTGGCTACACGATGCAGTGCCTTGTCAAAACGCTCCAAAGATGGGTTGCCCTGCGTGTCGAAGCGGATGCGAGTACGGCTCCCGTCAGACCCCGCCACCCACCACTCTTTCCCGTGTTGCACCAGGGCATGGAGCCGCTGGGAGTTGATGGCGATACTCCCCCGGCGAGTCCAGTAATTCGTCTTTGCATCCCTGACTTCATCCAGCAGCTCAATTCGTCCGCCAAGTCCCATCGCCCAACGCCCTTGTTCCCCGGTGATGGGTTCCAGAAAATCAGCGGCACTCCCGTCGTCCGGCCAGTAGATGCGCTCGGCAGTGGATTCAGTGTAGCGGTTATTCTCCACACCGATGCCGACGAAGCCATTGCCGTGAGGTCGTATGTTCCATACTCCGCCGCGTTGCTGGCTCCAGGGGCGGAAAGTCTCCACTGCACCAGGCGTGCTCGCGGGCTGGAATTGCTTCAGCCCCATGCCACAGACAAATACGCCAAACGCTGTACTATGCACAGTACTGAGTGCCTCATTTCCAAGGCCGGACTTCTCATCAAAGCATGTGGCGTCCTGTGTCGTTTGCCAGCGGAGTACATAGCCTGCACAGAGCAACCAAAGCCCGCCAAAGCGATCCCCGTTCATACCCAGAACACAATTGGGCATGCCGTTGTTTTCATTCAGAACCAGATCGAGGGAAAGATCGGGGTTGAGAACGTACAAACCATCACGGTAAGTGCCGATGGCTATCCTGCCATCTGGCAGTAGCAGTGTGGAGACCGGCATGGCATCCTTTAACCTCTGGCTTAATTCGCCCGGTATCGATCGAAAACTCCCATCCGCCAGCCACTCGTAGAGCCCGTCGCGAATGGTTACTACCAGGGTGCGTTTCGCATCGAGGCGAATGAGGCCATAGATGTACTCTGGCGGGTTCCCTTGAATCTCCATCGGCCCTTCCGGTGAGAGCTTCCACAAGCGCTCTATGGATAGATAAACCGTACCCTCGTATTCGAGTCCTGTCGCGTGGTCACGCTCGCCCGAGAGCGGCCAGAATCGCAGGGCCAGAGTGCGTTGGTCAATCTCCAGTACGCCATGAGTACAGACCATAATAACGCCATGTGCTCCGGTGTACCCATGCCATACTTCACCCGGAATGATGCCTTCCTTCGCCAGTTCCTCTTTTATTGAGTGATAATTCAGAACGCCTGTAATGGACTCATCAAAATAGCCGATGTCCCGGGCCGAGCCTGCCCACAAACGGTCGCCCGCGCGGACGAGTACGCGCAAGGCATCACTGCCGGGGATAACAGTTTCGCTCCAGTCCACTCCGTTAAAGCGCCACAGGGAATCACCGCCGACAAGGATTCGTCCGCTGGAGTCTTCTATTGCACACCAGTAGTTTAAGTCTCGAGGGAGCTTGTCAAAACGTCGCGCGAGAAATGCTCCGCCAGATACAAGCGGCGTTATCAACAAGAACAAAACGACTAGGAACTGGTAAAGGGGCATGGGTGTTCTTTGCCTAAATTAAGGTAAACGCGCGACTTCTTTTTAGCAGCACGATGTTTCATACTACAGGCCAATGAAAAACACATCCATTCTTCTTCGCAACATTCTAGCAGCCGTGCTCTTGAGTGCTGGCTTTACCAGTTCCGCCGCCAAATTTTCCACACTGGCTGGCTCCGTCGAGATCAACGAATCCGCGACCCATTTTATTGCCAGTACACCACCCTGTGTATTACCGCCCAAGTATATGGATCCAGATTTCAACGATTCGAAAGAAATCGTTTAACAACCAGGCATAACACGCAACAACCAGGCATACCACACAAGATACCCAGGCCAAAACCCCACAACACCCACGACCCATGCTCAACTTCGCACCCATCCTCTATGCTAGAATTCATCAGCGCTTCGGTGGTCCGATGGAGCGCGTGATCAGCGAGAAAGCCCAGTATCCTGTCAATTACACACAGGCTCATGCCTATCTGCGCCCAAATCTGGCAGGTGGAGTAGGGCATGAACTCTTTGGCACGTCGGACGGGTCCGGGACCAATCGCAGTCCATTGAAAGCGGTATCCATGGCCATAAGCGAAGCACTGGAGCGCTGGGCGCACTATACACTGGCCAGTGCTCCAGATGGGGATCTATACGGTTTTGACAGGGATCCATCATCAACGGGAATGGCCGCATTTCCCGGTCTCTTTGCAAGGCAGGCACGTTCTTTCGCAGTGATTGAAGCATGGGAGAGGTATCTACTGCTTTCCTGGTGGGAGGGACAGCTCTCCTGCCAGGAACAGCAGCCATGGGATGGTCGTTACGGTATCTGGTCCGTGCGGGCGCCTGGCACTCCCATCTCGCTGTCCCTCGTCTGTCATCGAGAAACGGCCGGATTCTACAGCTACGGGTTTGGTGCCGCGTTTCGTTTTTCCAAAGCGACTGCCCGGGCAGAAATCGAGCGTGAACGCTCCGCCCTAGCTCTCGCCCATTACTATCAACAGCACCCTGCGCCTGATTTCAGCCACACGCAGCTCCTGCGCAATCCTTTTGAGAAACGCGTTCTGTTCTTCTCCCTTCCAGAGGGCCACCAATTGTTCATGAACCGGACACAGCAGCAAGCCAGTCGCACCTGGAAACAGCCCAAGACTATTTGCGATAGAGAAATCCGTGGCCCCTGGAGCCGCTATGCCAAAGTCTGGCGCCACGCTTTTGATCCTTCACCATTTCCCAGTGCCTATTCACCCATTCCTTTCTACTTTTATTGGTAAAACAACATGAAAACAATGACACCACAATCCGGCATCGAAGCTCGCTCCCTCAAAGTGCTGGTCGTCGATGATGTACTCGATAATCGCATTTTTGCCACATGGATGCTCACCCATCTTGGTCATACAGTGGCCGAAGCTGAGAACGGGCAGGAGGCGGTGGATATGATGCACCGTTCCGCTTACGACATGGTTTTGATGGACATCCAAATGCCCAAGATGGATGGTCTCGAGGCTGCTTTGTGCGCCAGCAAAATGGCGGGGGGGAAGCCGCCGATTGTCGCATGCACTGCGTTGGACAACCCCGACATTCGCAAGAAAGCAAAAGAAGTAGGTATGTGCGGCTTCATTACAAAACCCATCAACGTCGTCACGCTCCGCGCCCTCATTGAACGGGTGGGAAGAGGCGGTAGTCTGGTCATGTGCGCATGAAATCGGGAAGGTAGCGAGAGCGTCGCGCTCTGGTGAGCACAACTTCAGGATGTCCGAAGCTATCAGCATTCAGCTTACAGCTTTGACCCTATTGACCTTATTGACGCTATTGACTGACCTATACGGACGCTTCTGCCTCTCTGCCTTCCGACTCAGTGCCTCTGTGCCTTTGTACCTCAGTGCCTACCTTCCGAACCTTGTTCTTCCCCTGCGCTGTCCTGAAAATAATTGTCATCACGCTTGACCACTACGGCGCAGGCATGATTTAGTCTGGAGCATATTCGGCGCGGTCGCCAAGTGGTAAGGCCGAGGTCTGCAAAACCTCTATCGTCGGTTCGATTCCGACCCGCGCCTCCAATTTCCTCTTCCCCGATACCACCGGCGGAATAAACCAGAGCACCATGCAGCTTACCGGGCCTGTCTTCGACTCCACCAATCCCGCCACGGGAGAACTGGTCTGGAGCGGCCACAGCGCGTCTGCGTACGATGTCGGGGCGGCGGTCGCGGTCGCCGCGAAAGCGGGGAGCACCTGGAGTGGGTTGTCGTTCGAGACTCGCGCGGGCTACTGCACGCGCTTTGCAGAGACGCTCACGCAGCGGAAGCCTGCGCTTGCGGAATGCATCTCGCGCGAGGCAGGCAAGCCGACGTGGGAGGCACTCACCGAGGTGCAGGCGATGATAGGCAAGGTGGGTATCTCGATTGAGGCGCACCAAAAACGATGCGCTGAGTTTAGTGGCGGAGGGGCAAAGACTCGTTTCCGTCCGCACGGAGTAGTGGCTGTCTTTGGGCCGTTTAACTTTCCGGGTCATCTGCCCAATGGCCATATTGTCCCTGCACTGCTCGCTGGAAACACCGTTTTGTTCAAGCCCAGCGAACTCACCCCACTGGTCGCGATGGAGACTGCCCGGCTCTGGCATGAATCTGGTCTCCCCGAAGGCGTTCTGCAAGTGCTACCCGGGGGAGTGGAGACCGGAAGGGCACTGGCGGAGCACCCGGGAGTGCACGGGCTCTTCTTTACTGGCAGTGCCCGGGTAGGGCTGCATCTACAGGAGAGCCTGGCAAAATCCGGCAAGATTCTCGCCCTCGAGATGGGCGGCAACAACCCGCTAATCGCGTGGAATACGGCGAATCTCCATGCGGCTGCGTACCTGATGGCGCAGTCGGCCTTCATCACTGCCGGGCAACGCTGCACCTGCGCCCGACGTCTGATAGTGAGCAGCGGGCCAGAGGGTGATGCCCTGCTGGCGGCACTCACCAGTGTGGCAAGGCGTCTTCGTGTGGGTCCGTACACCACTGTTCCCGAGCCCTTCTGCGGTCCAGTAATCAGCGCTGGGGTTGCACGGAAACTCGTCGCCGCACAATCGGCGCTTGTCGCTCAGGGTGGCAGGGGCCTACTGCCATTGACTCATTTAAAGGAGGACACCGGGCTGGTATCGCCGGGGATAATGGATGTCACTGCGATCGCGAACCGCGAGGATGACGAACTCTTTGGACCCCTTCTGCAAGTGATTCGGGTGGCCGACTTCGAGGCAGCCTTGAACGAGGCGAATAACACGCGCTTCGGCCTCGCAGCCGGATTGATAAGCGATGAACCGGCTTTATGGCAGCAGTTCTTCGAGCGCGTTCATGCGGGTATTGTCAACTGGAACCAACCGCTCACCGGAGCAAGCAGTGCGGCTCCCTTCGGAGGCACCGGACTCTCTGGTAATTATCGCCCGGGAGCGTATTTTGCGGCGGACTACGCTTCATATGCCGTGGCCTCTATGGAGCAACCGTTGATGGCCGTTCCGGCGGTGCTGCCACCGGGAATGGATTTGGGCTGAGGCAGGAAATGTTCACGAAATGCAGGAATACCAGAGGAGAATTCTCTGGAGTTTGGGCAATTTTTTGGCCCGGAGTTTGTGTTGAACGTAGAGTTCATCGCATTCTTTCGCACCGAAGGTGCGATTGCCCCAACGGGGCAAGATGTGATAGCCTAGGGCAAGCGTAGCGCAGCCCTAGGTCCAATCCTGATAATAAATAGTTTGCCGCCCTGAAGGGGCGGAACCCTGTGGCGTGAGACGACCTTTACGGTGTTCATTATTTGGTGATTCGTCTTCGAATTGGGTGTCGCCCCTTCAGGGCTAAGAACTATATTGTTGGCCGTTCCCAGGGCGATGCCCTGGGCTGATGAGTGGTTGCGCCTTCGGCGCGGAATGTTGACCCATTGTGCCTTGGTAGACGCTATACAGATACGGCCCGGAGGGCCATCGGCTAATAGCCGGTGGTGAAAACCACCGGAAAAGAGCATACCCCTAGAATATCCGCCCCGGCAGGGGCGGTGGTCGGCGTGGTCGAATCGCCAAAGATTATCGATGATCCAGCGCCCCTGCCAGGGCGCAATTCATTTTGTGCGATGTAACTGGTGGTTTGCACCACCGGCTAATATCCAACAGCCCTCCGGGCTGTGGTCGCCCCAACGGGGCGACAGGATGCCATGAAATCTACGCTTAGCTTAACAGCTTAACAGACACCTTGAAATCCACCCCATCGAGTCGCCACCCGCCATGCGTGTGTTTTAATCTTTAAGAAACCCAGTTCCCTGCCATACATGCATAATGGCTCAAGGGTTGCTGTCCCACTAATTTAGATAAATGATACCCCTTATGACAGATGCATGGCATAAATTTCTGGAACAAGGGTTTAACAAGATAGACCACGACCTGGCATTTCTTCGGGAATGTCTGCAAGAGGTCTTCAGCGAGATGGGAGAAGCCCCGCTGGCTGCTCTGGTTGCGAAGGATGACGGGCGCAGCCGAAAAGGTGTACTGCCACCGCGTGGTGCGCAAGCGATCTCCATTTACTTCCAGTTGCTTAACTTGGTTGAAGAGAATGCAGCGAACCAAACCATGCGCGCAAGGGAGGTGTCACTCGGCATCGCCAGTGAGCAAGGACTATGGGGACAGTATCTAAAACGCCTTCTTGGCGAAGGGGTGAAACCTGAAACGATTCTAGAGAAGATTAGGATGACCACGGTGGAGCCTGTGTTGACAGCGCACCCCACGGAATCGAAACGCTGGTCGGTACTGGATCAACATCGCGAGCTTTACCTGAACCTCGTCAAGCTGGAGAACCAGATGTTCACTCCTGCGGAGCGTGCACTGATTCGCGACGATATCAAAGCAGGATTGGAGCGGTTGTGGCGCACGGGCGAAATATTACTGACTAAGCCAGACATCCGCTCGGAACGGCGCAACGCCCTCTATTACTTTCGCGAGAAATTTCCCGATGTGCTCGATCTACTGGATCAACGCTTCATACAGGCATGGGAAGAGAACGGTCTCGGCCACCTGGTGCGCTCCAAGAGCATTTTTCCTCGATTGAGCTTCGGGAACTGGGTGGGTGGAGACCGCGACGGCCATCCACTGGTCACAGCAGATGTCACTCACGACACTCTGGAGGAGCTTCGGGAAAACGCCATCCGTGTTCTGGACACCCGCCTGCACAATTTACAGGCGCAGCTCGGGCTTTCAACTTACGTACAAAACACCCCGGAGGCACTTGTGAAACGCAGTGTTATCCTGCGTCGAGAAACCCAGAATACCACCGGGGAGACTACCGAAGATTGCAGCGAAGAACCCTGGCGGGAGTTCGTCAGTCTCATTCGGTTGAAATTGCCGCATAAACATAACCACAATAAATGTCCCTACCGCTTCGCCAGTGAACTCAAAGCCGACCTTGAACTCCTGCATAAGAGTCTGACAATCATCGGAGCCATTCGCATAGCTGAGGCAAATGTACGCCCCATAATCCGTGTTGTGGAGGTTTTTGGGTTCCACTTGGCGGCACTGGATATTCGCCAGAACAGCGCGTTTCATGACCGTGCCGTGAGTCAGCTCCTTGTCGCCGCAGGGATAAAGGAAGGCAAGAGTTTCGCCACGTGGCCTGAAGCCCAGCGCCTTGCCTTTCTGGAGAAAGAGTTGCTCTCGCCCAGACCTTTTTGCGGGACACATGCTCCGCTGGGGCATGAAGCCAGGGCAGTGCTTGATGTTTACCAAGTCTTGTCAAACCATCTGGAAGCGTACGGGCGCAGTGGGTTGGGCGCGTTGATAATTAGCATGACTCGGAATCTCTCCGACTTGCTTGTGGTCTATCTACTCGCAAGGGAAGCCGGTCTGGTCCGGCCAACCAAGCTTGGGCTGGTATGCCTGCTTCCGGTGGTACCACTCTTTGAGACACTGGACGATCTCGAGCACAGCCCGCGCATTGTAAAAGCCTTCCTCAAGCACCCGATTACGAAGCGCAGTCTGCCCTGGCAGATGCAGGAATTCAACGATCTGCTGGTAAACCGGGACATGATGAAGGTGACTCTCACCCGAAAACGCGGACAGCCATTGCTCCAGCAAATCATGCTGGGCTATAGTGATAGTAACAAGGACTGCGGTATTCTCGCGAGCCAGTGGGGGCTGCAAGCAGCACAGGAAAAACTGCATGACACCTGCATCGCGTGTGGAGTTACGCCGCTCTTCTTCCACGGGCGCGGAGGCACAATCAGCCGGGGTGCCGGTCCCACACACCGCTTTCTGGAAGCACTTCCGGCGGGGTCGCTTCAGGGAGGGCTTCGAGTTACAGAGCAAGGAGAAGTGATTGCCCAAAAGTTCACCAACCGAAAGACAGCGGCGTATAATCTGGAGCTGATGCTAGCGGGCGCTGTCGGTATAGCTCTCTCTACGGGACGGGTAGTGCCACCCGCAGAACTGAGGGTAGTTATGCACGACCTCACTACCTATAGTAGGGATGCGTACAGGCAGCTGGTGGAGAACCCGGACTTCATGGCTTTCTACCGGCAGGCGACGCCTATTGATGTCCTTGAAGCCAGCCGCATCGGCTCGCGCCCATCTCGGCGCACAGGTAGAGCCTCATTGGAGGACCTGAGAGCAATCCCCTGGGTATTCTCATGGAACCAGTCGCGCTTCTATCTGCCGGGCTGGTATGGAGTGGGTTCTGCCATGGAGAAGATGGAACAGCTGGCCCCAGAACACTATGCACGACTCGGTGAGTATGCTGGTCGCTGGCCATTCCTGCGCTATCTACTGACCAATGTGGAAACCAATCTTTCCAGCACCGATCCGGAAATGATGCGGGCCTATGCATCCCTGGTCGAAGACGAGAGCGTAAGGGATCGTCTGCTTTCCGCCGTGTTGGCTGAGTTTGAGAAGACGCGTGACCAGATAGAGAAAACGCTGGGCTCAAGGATGGAACAGCGGCGCCCCAGGTTCATTAAGACCCTGCGCGCTCGCGACCACCACCTCCAGATGCTTCATCATGAACAGATTCGCCTCTTGCGTGAATGGCGCTCCGCGAACAAGGCGGGGAATACCGCACTCATCGATTCACTGCTTCCAGATTTGCTGCTGACAGTGAACGCCATCGCCAGCGGGTTGCGAACAACGGGCTAGACGACGGTTACTATTTGTTTCCACTGCTGGACGATGCGATCCTTGATCGAATCGAAATCCAACCCATTCGCCATCCGCAGCGCAGCCACCGTGGTGCCGTGCTCGATAAACCGGTCGGGCCAGCCGATGCGGATAACTGGGCGCTGAATCGCGGCATCTTGCAGTGCCTCAAGGACTGCACTACCGAAGCCCCCGGTGATGACATGGTCCTCCATCGTGACGAGTAGTCGCGCACTCCGGGCCTGCTGGGCGAGTAGCTCAATATCCAGTGGTTTGGCGAAGCGAGCGTTAACCACGCCCACTGTCACACCGAGTTCCAGCGTAAGCGCGTCGGCCAGTTGCATCGCTTCCTGCAACCACTGACCGAGTGCCCAGATTTGAATTTCCACGCCGTTGCGCAGCACTTCGGCTTTACCTATGGGCAGCAGTTCTGGCGTTTCCTTGATGGGCTTCCCTGTTCCTGCGCCACGGGGATAGCGGATGAATGTGGGTTGCGGCGTGTGCAGGGCTGTCCACAGCATATCCGTCAACTCATCCTCGTCCTTCGGCTGCATCACAATCACACCCGGGACGGGGCGTAGAAAGGCGATGTCGAAGAGTCCATGATGCGTGGGCCCATCGCTGGGCGAAAGACCAGCGCGGTCCATGCAAAATACACAGGGCAGATTCTGCAAGGCTATGTCGTGAATGATGGGATCGTAGCCACGCTGAAGAAACGTAGAGTAGATCGCGACCACGGGCTTTATACCTTGTACCGCAAGACCGGCGGCAAAGAGCACAGCGTGCTCCTCTGCGATCCCCACATCAAAGAACTGCCCGGGGAGATTGTCCTTAAGTATATTCAGCCCCGTCCCCGGTGACATGGCTGCGGTAATGCCGACAATGCGCTTGTCGGCTCGTGCAAAACGGGTGAGCTGTGTCCCCATCACATCTTGATAATTCGCCGGGGCGTCTTTCTTTGTCGACTGGCTAAGGCCGGTTTCAATGTCAAAGGGTGGTGCGCCGTGGAACTTTTCGGGCTGCGACAGCGCAGCGGCATAGCCTTTACCCTTGGTCGTGAGTACATGCAGAAGAATCGGCTTCTCCGCAGCCTTCGCAAACTCCAGATACCGGGTGAGTCCGCCGATATCATGCCCATCTATCGGGCCAATGTAGCGCAGGCCATAGGATTCAAAGAGGCTGGACTGTACAATGAAGTCCTTGGTTTCCCGTTTCCACCGGCGGCCATACTCCACCAGATTTTGCCCGCCCGGTAGCTTCTCAATGAAGCTCTTCAAGTCGTGGTCAATCTTGTTGTAGCGCGGGCTGGTGATTAGCTCATTCAGGTAGGTGGCGATTGCACCCACATTCTTCGCGATGGACCACTCGTTGTCGTTGAGAATAACAATCAAGCGTTTCGTGCTGACGCTGATGTTATTTATGGCCTCCATGGTGATGCCACACGTCAACGCGGCATCTCCACAGATGGCCACAACATGCTCCTTCGTGCCCTTCAAGTCCCGCGCTACAGCCATGCCGAGCGCTGCACTGAGCGCAGTACCTGCGTGCCCCGCCCCGTAGCAATCATGCACGCTCTCTGTCTGGGTGAGAAACCCGCTCAACCCGCCGCTTTGGCGAATCTTGTCGAACTCCGGCCCATTGCGCCCCGTCAATAGCTTGTGGACATAGCCCTGATGCGCTACATCGAAAATGAATTTATCGGCAGGCGTATCAAAGACCCGGTGCAGCGCCAGCGTAAGCTCCACCACCCCCAGATTCGGCCCGATGTGACCGCCATTATGCGCGGTGACGGAGATTATTCGCTGTCGGATTTCCTCAGCCAGTTGCGGCAGCTTCCCCTCGGGCAATGCTTTAACATCGGACGGGGACGAAATGGTTTTAAGAATAGGCATGGATGGCGCGCAAACGATGCTCTAGACATCTTTATCGGACACGAAAGGCTCAAATGAAACCGTTCCAGCCGTTTCCCTGAGCTTTTCGATCTTTAGCTCCGCATCCTTGAGGTAACCTGAACACAGTTTGAGCAATTGCGTCCCTTCTTCAAACTTCGTGACCAATTCGCTCAGGCGAATGTCGCCGGATTCCAAGGACTCGACCAGACTCTCCAAGCGGCTCAGGGATTCTTCAAAGTTTGCAGGACTGCTATTCTCACTCATGATAGCCGCGCAGTGTCTTTGATTAGGCCGCGCTTGTAAATGCGAAAGGCATTTTAGCTTTTAGCTGTTAGTAGTGGCCCCTGTCAATCACGTCAATCCAGTCAACCTCGCTGTACGTACACGCCGATAAGGTGCCTCTGTTCCTACGCTACACCTTTCTGCTTTACACCGCGCGCGGAGCGGGGATTCTTCCACCATGCTAATCGACAGTCACTGCCATCTCGACCGTTTCCAGAAAAAGGGCGACCTCGACGCCGTGCTTTCACGCGCCACGGCAAGCGGAGTCCACCGTATCATCACCATAGGTACGAGCGCGGAGGACTGGGAGGGCTACTCCCAGATGGCTCGTGCGCACCCGGGGCAGGTTTACTGGACTGCCGGTCTACACCCGTGCGATGTGGCGGAGGACTTTGAGGACCATCTTATCCAGCTCCCCACCTTCTTCGGCTGCGAACCCACACCCGTTGCACTCGGAGAGATTGGGTTGGATAATTTTCACCTGCCGAAGGACCCGGAAGAAATCGCAGAAGTACAGCGCAGGCAGCGGAAGGCGTTTAAGTTCCAGCTCGATCTCGCGCTTCAGCTCCAGTGTCCCGTGGTCATCCACTCGCGCCATGCGTTTGCCGAGTGCGTGGCGATGATCGATGCCAGCGGTGTGGACTGGCGGAAAGTAGTCTTCCACTGCTTCAGCGAGGGACCGGATGAAATCCGCATCCTCAATTCCCGTGGCGGGCGCGGCTCGTTCACCGGCATCCTCACCTACAAAAGCGCCGAACCCATCCGCCAGGCCGCCCTGGCCCAGGGATTGGACACGCTCATGCTCGAGACAGACGCTCCCTTTCTCACCCCGGAACCCCATCGCGGCAAGCCAAACGAGCCCGCCTTTACCCGTCATACCGCAGAGCGAGCCGCACTTCTCTTCGGCCTAAGCCTCGAGGCCCTCGCCGCCCGCGCCACCGCGAATACCGTGGCATTCTTCGGGCTTGAGTGATGGAGGGGCTCTCTCTTGAAGAACTAGTTCAGAAGTAGGCACAAAGGTACAAAGGCACATAGGCACTGAGTCGGAAAGGTGGCAGAAGGCAGAAGTCTGCATGTCCATGCAGTCCATTCCCATCCATCCGGTCCACCGCTACCAGCACCACCTGCCATTCCCCTTCCCCCGACTCATAGCTGTCATCCTTCCGGGATAATCCCACAACTTCGAAATGCACTGATCTGTAATACATCCACGCATAATCGCTTGACATTCGAATTACTTCATTAGAAATTTGCTCCAGTGATTTGCAGGCTATTAGATTTATTTATTGCTAATTCGGCTGGCCCGGAAAGCAGTACTTGGGTCGAACAAGCCAGCAATCCCACCAAGCGCTCAACTGATAACATCCGCTAAAGGGCGCACGCTAGAGTCACGAGCCCCAAGACTCCTGATCCACAAAAATAATTTAAGAAAGTTCCAAATAAATCTCAGCGGCCAGCGTTAACCTCATAGTAATTCGCGATCTTTAACCTTATTCATGCAGAAACCCCTACAGTCCACTGGCACCCAGCTACACTTGCAGCCCATCAACACGCCGACGAATTTCGCGATGGGAATAAAAAGGAGCCTGGTTCGGCTTCTGCCTTTTGCCTCCTGCCTTCTGCCTTTCCGTCTCAGTGCGTCTGTGCCTTTGGATCTTTGTGCCTACCTTCTGAACCTTGTTCGTCAAGAGCAGTTTGACTTTGCTATAAATATGTCAATCGGGTTACAGTCCTTACACAATAGGCAAACCTGTAAAAATACACTTGTCATGTGTGTAATCCATCAGTAGGCGGTTAACTTCACTAATTCATCATTCAACCATTTTCTCTTCACCCATCACATCCTAAACATTATGCAACTCGTTCCAGTATTAGCATCCGGCTTACTCATGGGCAAAACTCCGATGGAGTTGTTTGTCGTTGGCGGTCCCATCATGTGGCCCATGATATTCCTCTCCTTCGTTGCCTCAACCGTAGTGATTGAGCGCACTATTTTCGCGATCCGCGAAAAGAGCCGCCGCAAGGCCTCTGATGTTAAGAAACTCATGGAAATGGCGCATAATGGAGACTTGGATGGCGCCGCAGAATTCGGCAAGAACAGCAGTGACTTTATTGCACGCATTCTCGGTGAAGCCCTCTCGCACCGCTCCGGTTCGATGGAAGACGCTTTCAGCCGCGCCGCCAGCCAGGAGCTTACCCGCTACTCGCAGGGTCTCGCCGTGATGGATACTGCCATCACCGCAGCACCGCTTCTTGGTCTTCTCGGAACGGTTACCGGTATGATGAACTCCTTCGGTAAGATTGAGGACATGTCCCAGGCCGGCACCTCGCTCACCGCCGGTATCGCGGAAGCGCTTGTGGCCACCATGTGCGGTCTCTTTATCGCCGTTACCAGCCTTATCCCTTATAACTATTTGAACTCCCGCCTCGAAGAAGCCCGCCGCGAAGTGGACGAAGCTGGCTCTACCCTCGAACTCACCCTTCGCCACGTCGGCTTGAATGTCGATGGGCTCCAAGTCGGTTCTGATGACTCGGGCGAAGCTCCACAGGGCAAGTCCAAGCCTGCCAGAGCGTAACCCGGCTGTTCTCTAAAGACTGTACCTATTAAACCAAGCTAGAAGGAGATTTTTGCCATGAACATGAAGGCCCCTCACCCGGCAAAAAAGGCGCGAATCGAGATTATTCCGCTTATTGACGTCATCTTCTTCCTTCTGGCCACGTTCGTCTTGATCAGTCTGTCCATGACACGCATGGAGGGTGAGCGTGTGAAGCTGCCAAAGTCGAAGACTGCGGAAGCACCGTCTCTCGATAAGACAGTGACTCTTTCAGTCACCAAACTCGGTGCCATCTACTGGAACAAGGATGTAATGAATTGGGACCAGTTTGTGCTGAAAATAGAAAACCTGGGACAGACAGAGCCAAAGACGAATATTATGATCAATGCTGATGATGGGTCCGCCTTTGGGCAGACCGCCAGCGTCATGGATGAAGTCCGCAAGGCTGGCTTCAAGAAAGTGTCTATACAAACCGAAGGCAAGTAAGCCGTATCACAAGGAGACACCACTATGAAGATGAAAGCTGCCCACTCCACGAAGAAAGCTCGTATCGAGATCATTCCGCTGATCGACGTAATCTTCTTCCTTCTCGCCACCTTCGTGTTGATCAGTCTCGCCATGACCCGACTTCTCGGCATGCCCCTGGAGTTTCCGGAGGCCACGACGAAGCCGCCTGTAGGTCAGGAAGATACAGACATGGTTACCATAAAGGTTACCGCGGAAGATAAGATTCTCTGGAACAACGACCCGATCTCCTACGACAGTCTTCCCATAGCCATCGCGAAGTATAAACGCGAGAATCCCAATGCCCGTATTCTTATTCAAGGTGAAGAAGCCAGCTCCTTCGGTATAGCGGTCAGGATTCTAGATGAGTCGCGCAACCTGGGGCTTACTCAGGTGTCGGTCCAAACCAAAGTTGCTCGTTAATCCAGCACAATTACCATGAAAAGAGATATCTTCATCGCTATGTTTCTGGCGGCCTTCTTTCATGTGGCCGTGCTATTTGGGGAAAGACTCTTCGCCAAGACCCAACACGTAGTATCTACTACTACCGTTGAAGAGGTTCTTCTAGTGTCTGATGCCAAACAAGAAGAGGAACCACCCCCACCGCCCACCAGTGGCGAAGAGAGCGAAGTACTTCCAGAAGAGTTTGTTGCAGCCTCCCTGGGTGAACCCCCTCCTTCTGCAGTGACACTCGGTGCGCTTACGATGGCCATCCGCCCGGATAAGCCACGCCCACCCCGTCCCGATGGCGATGGTCGTTTCACTGTCCCCACGAGTGGCATGAAAGGAGAAGTGGGTACTTCTGCTACGAAGATAACGAATATCTTTGACGCCTCGCAACTCGACCAAAAGCCTCAGGAGCGCTATGCCCCGAGTCCTCGCTATCCGTTCAACCTTACCCGCGCTGGCATTGAAGGTACTGTTGTTGTAACCTTTCTGGTAAACGAAAAAGGCCGAGTCATGATCGATTCTGTCAATTTCGAGAGCACTCCTCACAAGGACTTCGAGGCTTCCGTCACCGATGCCCTCAAACAGACCCAATTCGCTCCCGGCCTAGTCAAGGGCAAGCCTGTTATATTTAAGATGCGCCGTCCCTTTGTGTTCAATCTGAGCAACCAACGCTAAACTTCCATGAGTTTTCTACGGACCATCACTCGCTCAACCATCCAGACCCTTGGAGTTCTGGCCTTTTCGCTTGCTTTACTCCCCCCTGTCGCGTCGTTCGGCGCACCTGCGAAGCCAGTGGCTGAAGAAACGCCAAAACTGAATGAAGAAACTATCAACCTCATTCAGGAAATACCCAAAATCCTTGAGACCAAGGATTACACCAAAGCGCTCTCTCAGATAGACGCACATTTAGCCAAGGTTGAGGCTGGAACCTATGATGCAGCCGTCACCAATCTCTTTGGAGCGCAAGTGTGTTTCACTATTGGAGGAGAAGCGCAGGGCGAGGAAGCTGAAAAAGCTTATAGAATGGCTACGCCGTACATGGAGCGCGCTCTGGTGAAAAACTATTTCGAAGAAGTCCAGTACAGCCGCTACGTCAGCTCTTTGGCGAATCTCTATTTTACCACTGGTCAAAAGGATGAGGCCGAGCAGACCATCAATAAATACCTCAATGGAGGTCAGCGGCAGCCCACACCGGAAATGGTCACATTCATGGCCATTCTCATGATTGATGGCAACCGATGGGAAGAAGCACTAGTATGGGTGAATACTCTTTTGCAGACTACTCTTGAACCCAAGGTGGACTACTACATGTGGGCCGCAGCCTGCCACCAGCAGCTTAAGAATTATGAGCAGGCCGCTGCTTATGTAGAACGCGTCGTGCAGATGAGTCCTACACGCGCAGACTACTGGGCGCAACTCGTCAGTATGTACTACGCCAACTCCAATCCTCTCGGTGCACTCAACGCCCTTGAGCGCGCTCAAGCCAGGGGAATTATGACATCCCAGAGAGATTACCAGACACGAGCCGAACTTTACTACAATCTTGAGCAGTATGAGCGCGCGGCTGTTATCATGCGCGAAGGTATGCTCACTGGAAAGATTCCCAATGAAAACCGCAATTGGATGCTTATCTCCTACTGCTACCAGACTTTGAAGGACAAAGAGAAGCAGCTAAGCTCCTTGATTGAGGCATCCAAGCAGGGCAACTGGCCGGAAATCGACTACCTCATTGCCAATCTTTACTGGGCGCAGAAAGACAAACCCAAGGAAACCATCAAGTGGATCAAGTCCTCCCTCACCAAGGGTAATATGTCCAAGCCGCACGAACTCTTCATTCTTCTGATTTCCGCAGCTATCACCGTCAACGACTACAATACCGCAACTTGGGCTCTTAACAAAGCCAAAGACTATAAGGAAGCTGCCACCCGTATTCCGCAGTTGGAGAAATACATCAACTCCTCCAAGGCTCTCTATGAAGAGCAAAGAAAAGAAGAAAAAGAATCCAAGGATTCCTAGTTAACTTTATAACAACCTTTATCTCAACTTCTGTAACTTCCTAAGGATCGCATGAAAAAGTATCTACTGCTACCCTTGATCGCCACGGTGCTCTTTGCCTTCTATTACAGCCAGTTCATGAATGAGCAGGCAGCGAAGGAAAAAGCGCTGACAGCAATCAGACTCGAACAGGAGGCCAAGGCCAATGCTGAGCGTATCGCTGCCATAGAGAAGAATGATGCGATTGCCAAGGCGGCAACCCAGAAAAAACTGCAGCTCGCAGCAGAGAAGAAGGCTAAAATTGAGGCACAGAACAAGTACGTCAAGCAACTGAGTAAGGACTTTGACAAAGCTAATGTCGAACGTGATGACAAGGCTACCGCCTCTACCGACCTTCGCAACGAATACCTGGACCTCAAGGATGCGAACGAGCGCTCGGCGTCCCGCATCGAAGTTCTTGAGAAGGAAAAAGAGTTCCTCGTCCGCTATGTTCCGGTTGCAGAAGCCAATGTAAACCGTATGAAGCAACTCTTGGTCGATATTGAGGCTTGGGAAAAGAATCAAGCTGAGTTGGCCAAAAAAGCCGCTGCTGACGCCAAAACTGCAGCCAACAACCGTTAATATTTTCAGCATTCCGAGGTATCATGAATACTAAGACTACATCCAAATACACCATCATCTTCTATATCATCACTCCTCTGCTGCTGATGGTAGCATTCACTGTATTCTTCAAGGACTACAGTGCCAAAGAATTTGCGAAGAGTGAGGCGGCCCGCATTGTTCAAGAAGAGAAAAATGCCGCTGAAGCAAAGAAGAAGGCCGAACTCGAAGAACAACTAAAGATTGAAGCCGAACGCCTTCGCCAAGCCCGTGAAGAAGCTGCATTCAAAGCTGAGAAGGAAGAGGAAGCTAAACGCCAGAAGGAAATCGACCAGCAGAAGCAGCTCATCGCCAAAGTTCAAGAGGAGACTGACAGGTATCGCAACGATATCATCAAGTACTCCGATCTCGTTAAAGAAGAGCGCGCCAAGCGCAAGGAACTCGAAGACAAAGTCTGGGCACTCGCTCGCGAGAATGAAACCATTCGTGTCGCCAAGAACATGAATGACATGGAGTCCCAGCGCCTGTCTGAGATGCTCTCAAACCGTGTAAAAGGTGAATGGTCCAGGCAGCTCATGATTCAACAAGCGTTGACGCCCCCGGCACAACCTTCCAAGAAATAAAATCTTTCCCGCTTTAGAGAATTTACCTTGCCAAAAGTCCCCGGTTTCGGGGACTTTTGCGTTTTACCCACTATGGATACACCACTCAGCTCGATTCTTGCCCTGTTTCCCGAACTTACCCCTGTGCAGATCGGACAGCTTACCCAGCTTACCCAGCTTTTTCGTGAGTGGAATGAGCGACTGAATCTGGTTTCACGGAAGGATATCGAGCATTTCGAGGAGCATCATCTGCTGCATTCCCTGTTGATTGCGAAATGCATCCAGTTTCCATCCCGGGCGCGTGTGATGGATTTGGGTACAGGGGGGGGGCTGCCCGGACTTCCACTCGCCATTCTATTCCCCGAGGCGCAGTTTTACCTGGTGGATAGTATCACCAAGAAGATCAACGCCGTTGCGGAGATGGTTACAGCACTTGGCTTGAAGAATGCCTTCCCCGTCAACAAGCGTGCTGAGTTACTGGAGTCGAAGTTCGACTATGTCATTGGGCGCGCCGTCGCTCCGTTGCCTGAGTTTGCAGGTTGGGTGCGTTACAGCATGCGCACCCGGCTCAGCTTTATCCCGCCTGAAGCACCGCCAGACGCCGCAAAGGGACTTCCTGTGCCCGGCATCCTCTACTTGAAGGGCAGCCTGTACCATGCAGAGGTTGCACAGTTGGGCGTGACACCCGTCAGCGTCTACGACCTCGCAACACTCACCACCAGCGAGTATTTTAAGGACAAGTACCTTGTCCACCTGTCTGCGCGGGATGTTCTCAATGCGCTACCTCCTCCGGAGCCGACACCGACTAAAAAACGCAGATAAGTCGGGAGCTTTGATCCGTTTCAAGTGGCACGGGCATCTTGCCCGTGTGTCTTCCAGCGATCATCACAGGATTCGAACATGAGCGAGGCGCCCATGACACGGACGAGTGATTGCGTCTTCACACACAACAATGACTGCGAGATTCACCCAGAGAAACTGGAGCAGGCACGATCCGGCACCTCACCCGCATGGGTTGCAAGCCGGAGGGCAGACAGACGCTATCCTGATCAACTCCTCTACGGTCTGACCCCAATTGAAAGGGTTGCAATGAGGCCATTCCCCACCCTCATCCCTCACAAGCCGCGAATCTGCTCGATAACCACACCAAGTTTACCGGTGTCTTTGACACCGGGGGCACTCTCGACGCCGCTGTTTAGGTCCACCCACTCGGTACCGGTGGCATTAATTGCGGCAAGTACATTGTCCGGACCGAGACCGCCGGCGAGTATCCAGCGCTTGTGCGGGTACTGGGTCTGCCAGGCGTTGAAGCGTTGCCAGTCTGCGGTCTGGCCAGTGCCGCCGTAGGCGTCTTTCTTAAAGGCATCGATGACGAAAGTATCGGCGAGTGCCAGCAGGCAGCGGGGGAATTGCATTATCTCAGGCGGTAGCTTCGGTGCGAGCCAGAGCCGCTCGGGGGAGACTTCGGCAGACCATTCTGCAATCGTGTCGGCAGCCATGTCTGGATCGAAATGTATCTGGAAGAAATCAAACCCCTCATGTTTATAGCTGGCAAGCAGGGGGACGGAGGGCATCACGTCCACGACCACACGCTTGCCCGCAGGCAGGTACTCAAGCAGTTCGCGGGACTGCACACGATTCACAAAGCGGGGGGAGCGGTCGTACCGGTTGATGCCTCCATAAGTTACGCCCAAGGCGAGTGCGGTGGCGATGTCCTCGCTACGGGTGAGGCCACAGACTTTTACGTTTACCGGCATGAGCAGTGGGTGTGGCAGAGATTAGCGTTTCGCCCCAAGGTTCTCCACCAGCGCGGCGATGATGCCGTCCAGATTGTGTTCGGAGGCTTCTATGTCCACAGGGATTCCCACCTTTTTCATCACCGCTGATGTGCCGGGGCCTATGCTGCAAGCCTGAGGCTTTTTCGCCCCAGGATGAAGCTGGAGTGCGGCAGCTTGCGAGGCGAAGGATTGGGCTGCTGACCCGCTGGCAAAGAGGATGGCATCCGCCCCGTGGGTGCGGAAGTCCTTCGCATCGGTATCCTGGCTGAGGTCGGTTAACTCTGTGTGGTAAACTTGAAGGACATCCACGATGGCATCAACGGCCTCCAGTCGCCGGACGACGGTGTCCTTATTAAGGTTCCCCGTGATGACGAGGACGCGGAGGTTATCCAGCGACTGCTCCTTCTCCATGCTCTCGCAGAGGGATTCAGCCTGGGCCTCTGGCGGTGTGACATCCACCTTCAGGTGGAAATGGCGGACCGCCTCTGCCGTGGCTGGACCCACGGCTGCAATCCGCATCATGCCGAGAGCGCGGATGTCCTCGAAGACGCGAAAGAAGTGGGCGAAGAAAAACTTCACGCCGTTCGTGCTCGTAAAGACGATCCACTCATACGCACCGATTTCCGCGAATACATCCGCCAGATGCTCGGGCGATTTCTCCGGTTGTATCTCGATGAGCGGGATTTCGATAACTTCGGCACCAACATCCGTCAACCGGGAGGCCAGCTCCACATTCTGCGAACGGGCGCGAGTGAGTACGATGCGTTTACCGGCGAGGGGACCGGGGGACTTTTCACGAGTGACTGCTTTTTTCATACTAGTGCTGGCGGGTGACATCCACGGCGATCTGCCGGAGCTGAGGCATCCGTGCTTCCACGGTACTCCCGGCTAAAGTGTATTCATTAAATCCCGTCTTTTCGTGAAAGACAAGCAGTCGGTTACCAAGATTATACGCTGCCACCGCGCTGTGGCAGCCTCCGCCAAGCAGGTCCAGTAGCGCGCGCTCTGTATGCACGGCCAGTCCGGTAGCTGCGTCCAGCAAGGCTGCGAGCCACGCGGCATCCTCCGTGCGGCACTCAAGCGCGACTGCACCCTGCCCGGGCGCGGGCACCGACTCTTCCAGCTTTAATGGTTCAAAGATAACTCCGGGCCATGCATGGATACCCAGGCGCTCCAGACCAGCAGCGGCGAGAAGTGTGGCGTCTGCCTGTCCCTCGGCTATCTTGCGCAGCCGGGTGTCCACATTCCCCCGAATCTCACTCCACTGCGCTTGGGGAAAACGCCTGGCAAGCTGCATCTTCCGCCGTGGACTACTGGTGGCGATTGTCTTAATCGCTTCTGCGGGGATGCCCTCGCGATAGACGAGTACATCGTTCACCGCGGCCCGCGGGAGAAAGCCTGCCAAGGCAAGCCCTGGCCCCAGCTCGGTGGGCAAGTCTTTCGAGGAGTGTACGGCCACATGAGCCCGACCCTCCAGCAATGCTGTTTCCAACTCCTTGGTAAACAATCCCTTCCCCCCCTGTTCGGTGAGCGACCACTGCTGACGTTGGTCGCCAGTTGTCACGATCTTGAGCAGCTCGCAAGCGATGCCAGGCAAGCACGTGGCGAAGTAGCTCTGGGTTAAAACGGCTTGGGCCAAAGCCAGCGGGCTCTTGCGCGTGGCTAGAATAATAGGGTTAATGGAAGGTACCATTGAGCGGTAGATAACCACGGACATCGTGCTTTACCAAGCCAAATCCCCACTCACTTGCAGACCTTCATCCTTTTGGTAATCACCAGCCACAGAAAGTATATCTTCACGCCCATGACAATTGGCATCAAGAGGAGCTGCAAAACATACATGCTGGAGTAGTCCGCCTCCAGTATTTTGCCAGTGGCAGTCTGAATGGTACCGAAGTGGGCCGTGTACCACTTTATCCATGCTGCACCAATATTTGCCGTGGCAAACCCAATCAGGCTGCTCAATATCCCGGCACCAGAGGCCACAGTCCCAAATCTATTGGAGGGTATGAACTCAAAAATCATGGGGCCTACGACTACGCCGATGATCGCACCGGTCGTCCCCCCAAACTGCCCCGCCAGCATCCAGAGGGTTATTGGAGGCACGCCATCCGTACACCCGTAGCGGATAAGTAAGAACATGCCCAAGGTGAATCCTGCATCCTTTACCACTGCCAGCGTAGCAATCCATACCCGCATGTTGTTGCGGTCTGCAAACTTCAGCAGTATCTCGATGAAAACGGCGAAGAAACTAATGGTGGAAATCGTCGCAGACAGACACATCGCGAACATGATCCAAATCGAGGGCAGTTCCAGTTTGTCGGGATGCTCCGTGTGCCCGTAAATCCAAAACGTACCCCAAAGTGTTGTGGCACCCAGGAGTATCAGCCCCCCCATTACCAAATTGCTCAGCTTGGGCTTCTTGTCCGAGTACCATCCGGCAAGCGGAGCCGTGATCGCCATGCCTATTAGCATCGACGGCAGCCCCATTAATCCCATGTTGTCCTTGCCGTAGCCAAACTGGTCCGTCTGCATCACATTGCGAAATACTCCCCAGACAGACTCGGTAATCCCCGGGATTACCATGATGAGATACAGCGGGTACCATCGCGGATCGCCAAACACGTCTTTCACGAATGATTTAACGAATGGCCAAATCTGGATATCCCGTATTCGTGTATTTTGTGCGGACTCCTGCTTGGTTTCCTTCACGTTAAATGCGAGATGCAGTGTGTTGATGAAGAAAAGCGAACTAGCCAGTACGTAGATCATCTGCTCCCCCGTCAGCGTAATGCCCAGCGTGGAGTGGAAGAGCATCGGTACACGCATGTCGTAGATCGGCCAGAGCAACTGGAAGAAAAACAGACTGGCCATGTTTTGGAAGATTGTGCGCATCGCCCAGTAGCGGCCTCGCTGGTCTTGTGGCACGATTTCCAGACATAGTGGCTCGAGCGGCCCGGAGAAGGAGGAGTTCAGCGACCCACACCCGATGACAATCACTGCCAGAAAATAGAAATCCTTGATGAAGGGAATGCCCAGCGAACCGAGTACCGAGTTTACCGCAGGACCGAATACGGGTATGAGCGGGATCAATGCAGTACCCAGCGCGACGGCGGACCACGCAATCATCAGAAAAGGCTTTCGCCTGCCCAGCGGAGTCCAGATGCGATCACTGAGGAAGCTGGTGATAGGGCCAACAAAGATAGCTACCAATCCCGCCGTACTCGTGACCAATGCAATAATGGTGGGATCATTCGTGTAATGCTTAATCGTATAAGTGACCGCCGTGCCCATCACGAAGATGTTGAACAACACACAGAACCACGGAAAGCTCATCAAGAAGATGGTACCGGGGGATACCCTTGCTGTGTGCGTGCGAATAGGTGAAAAGAAGGAGAAGCCTAGTTTTACAGGCGCCGAAGCTGGTTCGTCCTTTCTGTTTGAAGGATCTGGGGTGTCGGGGTTCGGCGGAGGAGGAGTAATAGAGGCCACAGGTAATTGGGACGAATGGAATGAGGAACCGAAGCACTTCATGCCTATACGTGCGTGAAAATCAAGCGGATAGCTACACAAGAGGCACTTTTACGCAGATATCTCCTATACTGGGTACGCCGACTGCGCTTATGGGCAAGATGCCGTGCCACTAACAACAGTCCTCACACGCCCTGAGCCCTGCGACCCTTTTACACGGACCCGTTCAGACCATTGAGAGCAGTGCGGACACCATTGAGAGAGGTGCGGAGAGCATTGAGAGCAGTGCGGACACCATTGAGAGCAGTGCGGAGAGCATTGAGAGCAGTGCGGACACCATTGAGAGCAGTGCGGAGACCATTGAGAGTAGTGCGGAGACCATTGAGAGTAGTGCGGAGACCATTGAGAGCAGTGCGGACACCATTGAGAGCAGTGCGGACACCATTGAGAGAGATGCGCAGACCATTGAGAGAAGGGTACAGACCTTAGCGGACACTGCGGACAAGTGTAGCCGAGACAATCCTGTCTCGGTTCTGAGGAACTAAGGTAACATACATTTAGACCGTCCCGGTCTCATGTATGACGTCAGATTACCCGAGCGAGACGGATACACTTGGGCCGAAGTCGAGACGTCAGCGCCCCAGCGTCCAGACCGAGACGGTCTGTCTACCATCCGGACCGAGGCGCTCTGGCTACCTTTATGCCGCCGCGTTTGAGTCTTTCATTCTTCCGTAGGGGATGAGCTTCCCTTTAATCACCAAATACAAGAAGAATACCTGCGCTGCCAGAGATATGGGGACGATACCGAGCTGCAGGAGGTAGAGGCAGGTATAGTCATACTTCACCACAAGTCCGGCGGCCTGATCCAAGACGGCTTGTGCATGGTCCGGCGAGAGATGGAAAGTATAGTATTTAATCCACCAGGAGCCGAGATTCGCGGTGATGGCGGTCATTATTCCACCGAGGATTCCACTGCCTGCCGCCACCGTGCCAAAGCGATTCGAGGGGATGTACTCGAAGATCATAGGCCCTACGACCACGTTAATTAGCGCCCCACTCGTACCGCTGAGCTGCCCGACGACCATCCATAAGGTGATTGAAGGCACGCCCCCCTCAGAACCTTTGTTAATCAGTAGATACATGAAGAGGGTAAACACGATGTCTTTGACGATGGCCAAAGTCGCAATCCAAGCCCTCATGTCGTCGCGATTCGCAAACTTGAGCACCAGCTCAATTATTACTACGAAGAAACAGATCGTGGAGACAGCAATCAGACCTGTGAGTAGAAAACACATCTCAAGGCTGGGCAGCTCCAGCTTATTTGGTAGCACTAGCCCCTGGTATATCCAGAACATCGCTCCGAGCGTCCCAAACCCCACCAGGATTAACAGCGCCATAAGAGGCCCCTTGATTGAGGGCTTCCTGTCGGAATACCAACCGGCGAAAGGGGTGATAAAAAGCATGGATAACACCATCGGAGGTAAACCCATCATAGCCATGTTTGGTTTGCTGTAGCCAAACTGGTCGGTCTGCATTACATTATTCATCGTACCCCACACGGCTGCTGCAATCCCTGGAATCACAATGATGATGTACAGTGGATACCAGCGTTTATCTCCGAACACATCCAGAATAAATGCTTTCACAAACGGCCACACTTTGATCTCTCTGAATTTCAGATTCTCGGCTGTAGGTATCCTGGTTTCCTTAATATTGACCATTAAATAGATGCTGTTAATCGCAAACAATCCACTGGCCATCACATAGATCATCTGCTCCCCCGTTAATTCCACGTGTAACCATGCCGTGGAAATTAGAGGCACCGACACATCATAATACGGCCAGAGTATCTGGAAAAAATAGATACACGCAAGGTTGCCCAATATGTTGCGCATTGCCCAGTAGCGTCCCCGTTGCGCCGCGGGTACGACTTCCAGACAAAGGGGCTCCAGTGGCCCTTGGAACGAGCCTAGAATTCCGTACGACACAATGATGGTGGCCAGCAGAAAGAAGTCTTTAATGTACGGCACGCCGAAAGGCTGAAGCACCGAGTTCAAAGCAGGGCCAATGACGGGGACCAGGGGAATCAAAGCCAGCCCTATAGCAGCAGACATCCATGTTATTAGGATGAATGGTTTACGCCGACCTATACGGGTCCAAATCCTGTCGCTGAGGAAACTAACAATTGGGCCGATAAATAAACCCACAATCCCCGCTATACTCAGTACCCCGGTAATAATCTGCGGGTCATTCGTATAGTGTTTAATCGTATAAGTAATCGCGGTTCCGGCTACAAATACATGGAATAGGACGCAGAACCAGGGAAAACTCATTAACAGGATTCCACTCCATGTGACACCCGCAGTATTAGTCCGAATGGGAGCGTGAAAGGCAAACATACGTCGTCCCATAGCTTCAGCAGCACTGCTGACTGGCTCGGGCTCATTGGGCTGATCCGGTTTTATAGGCAAGGGATAATAGGGACTGAAGGCTGGGCAACAACGGGGACAGCATTGCTTGAATCCACCATTTCACTACACATCAACATGAATATCACACAACAGGTGTATGATTATCTCTGTTAAGTGGTTGCTTCTATCTATTTACACGTTCCTGACAATTTGATGCGTGTTCGCTTCTGCCGACGCATCTCAGTTTTGAATAGGTTAATTTGGACACGTACTTAGTATTCGTAACAGGATTTGTAGCCGCAAGAAGGCGAAAAAAATAAAAAAAGCTAAGTTAACCTAGAAAGGAAAATGGAAAGTTGGTGTGAACCGCGAAAAATCACTAATCGAGAGTGCATAGAGACGACGGTGGCATCAAAAGACGCTAACCCTACAGGTGAGTCGGTTTTGTCCCGTAGGGACGCAATGTGGGTAGAAAAAGGCATCATAACACACCTCCGTCCCGGAGGGACGGAACGTCGATAACAACGTAACAATCATAACGCCGAGCACAACCAAACCAATGTCTATGGCGACCGGGTTGCGTCCCGATGGGACGCAGGGGATTATTTGGCTGTGTAATCTACCGACATTTTGCCCCTCTGGGGCAACAGGAAGCCTACGGCATCCACCGATAAAGGCTGGATTGGTCACCCAGCATTTTCCTATTTAGGGTTATATGTTATATTAGCCTAAAAGGGAAAATGAAAAGCTGGCAATAACCAGTCAAAATGGCTATCTGAGCCAGCATAGAGACAACTAAAAGACACTAACCCTATGGGTGAGTAGGAATAGCCGAGTGGCAGATGGTCCTATTACATCTATTTCCTGAATGCATGTGCAGGAGGATGCCGTAGGCATCCCAGAAATTAGCCGGGGGTCGAGACTCGCGTCTGCGCGAGTCGATACCCCCGGAACCCCCTGTTAGTAATGCCGACCCCAGCGGGGTCGCAGCGCCGTTTGCGGTGGTTGTGTATACGACGGATTCACGGCTGCGACCCCGCTGGGGTCGATGGTAAAGGGTGCACTTACCGGGGGGGGCGTCCGGCCTCGGGACGACCCCCGGGCTAATCGCTGGGATGCCTACGGTATCCTCAGCAAAGCATGGATTGGTCAATGGTCATTTTCCTATTTGGGATAAGTGTCATTTCAAGCCCACGTCGTCTCTACACTCCCTCAATTAGCGATTTATCATTTTCCCTTTTTGTATTATTTTCCACAACTTCCGTCTGGAATTGTTGCCATGATAAATGGAGAGAGCTTGCGATAATTACATTTTCAGGAAAACTGGAGCAATGAGTCAGCCGATACCGTATAAGATTAGCACTTTGATCTATATACAGAACACTGCTGGGGATTTGCTTTTGATGCAGCGGAAGAAAGCCCCCAATTTTGGTCTTTGGAGCAGTATTGGAGGGAAGCTTGAGATGGCTACGGGAGAGTCTCCGTACCAGACCGCGATCCGAGAGGTACAGGAGGAGATAGGACTGTGCCTGACTGAGGCGGACTTGCACTTGTTTGCCATCATTGCGGAGAAGGCCTATGAGGGACATGCCCATTGGCTGATGTTTCTCTTCGACTGCCGAAAACGGCTGTCGATACTTCCAACGGATATTGCGGAAGGTGCCTTCGCATTTCATCCGCAGAGTGCAATCGCTTCTCTGCCAGTGCCCGAGACAGATCGGTTGGCGTTGTGGCCCCTATGGTTTGAGAAGCGACAGGGCTTTACGTCGTTGCGTGCTGATTGCGCTCCCGGCAAACCAATCGAGATTACAGTCGAAGAGGAGTGGTAGGGTGGGCAGAGCCATTTTAACCTGAGGTCAGTTTGTCCGATCCTGTTAACCTAATAGGAGGAAAATTAATGCATTAATTTCCTGAATGCAGGAGGATGCCGTAGGCATCTCAGAAATTAGCAGGAGGTCGAGACTCGCGTCTGCGCGAGTCGATACCCCCGGAACACCAACCTACTAATAATGTCGACCCCAGCGAGGATTGCTGGGGCCATGGGATTGAAATCAGCGGATGCACGGCTGCGACCCCGCTTGGGTCGATGGTGAATGTTGCCTATACTCTATACCGGGGGTGTCGTCCCGCAGCGTGACTCAACCCCCGGCTAATCATTGGAATGACTATGGCATCCTCGAATAAGCACTGATCGGTTACATCCCATTTTTCTTATTAAGGTTAAAAGTTGCGTGACTTTATACCTTTTTGATTGCAACTGGTTAGGGGATTGTTTTTCTGACGGTTCCGAATGTCATACACATGGCAGCTATTTCTCCTGTTCGCTCTCGACTCTCTGATGTTATCAGGGTTACAGGCAGCGGACGCCCTTGTCCGTGTGCGCAGCATCCGGTTTGACACTATACCGGAGAACAACGGGCGTGGTCACTGGTTTGAGACTGCTGTTGAGGTAGTCGCGGAGCGTAATCCATCACCGGAAGCGTATAATCCGGACTTCGTTGATAGTGTGGGAGTTAACGTTGGCCTGGCTACACAGTCTGCGAATGGGGCGGAGAATCGACTGAAGTTTTATCGCAGCACAGTGACTCTCGCAACGTTGGAGCAGGGGAGATCGGTGTTCGTGCGCTTCTACCTTCCGCCTGAAATAGTAAAACGCGACAAAGTTAGGGGCGAGCCTGCGGCGGTAATGGTGGAGCTGATGGTCAACGGTATGCCTTTGGAAGTGCATACAGAGAATACAACCGGGCTGATTACGAATGCCGACAGGCTTGACGTGTTTCGCAAGCGCCTCGCCGAGGAGGCTGCACCGAACGACGGTATTCTATTGCCGTTCCATCGGAGTCCTTTTTACGCCAGGGGTCATGACTCAAGTGAAATGGATGATCCAGCTGTAATTATTCAATCCCGTGACTGAACTAAACCATGGGCCAACGTATTCTGATAATTCATGCTGGTGCCACTGAACTCAATGTAGAATTGTTATCCAAAGGTAAGACCGGTTCACTTACGTGGGAAGCATCGCATCGGTCAATACTGCGTCCCATGTCAGTGGACACTGTTGAGCTGTGGGCTGAGGAAGTAGCCGCAGTGGTACGTAAGCTACCGCGAGCGTGGCGACTCGCCGCGGAGGTCGTTGTTATTCCAGCGGGGGTAGACTGGTTGGTAAGGGGGATAACTGTGCCGGTCGTGGATGCTGCCTACCAAGCACAGACCCTCCACTATGAGGTGGGGAAAATCGTCCCATATCCAATAGAGGAAGCTTATTGGGATGTCCATGTGCTGCGTAAGGATAATGTGGAGCATGACGTACTTGTTGTGACTGGTAGGAAGGAAATTCCCGAAGCACTCTGCCTCGCACTGGCAAATGCAGGACTTACGCCTTCGGTTGTTATGGCACCGCCTGTGCTCGATTATAACTGTTATCGACTCGTAATGGGTCAGGTCAGAGAAGACGCGCTCTTGCTGAATATTGGTCCATCTGGTTCGAGACTTACGTTGATTTCCGGGCAAATGTTGACAATCCGTAGTATGCTTCAGGCGGCGGGTTCAGATACTTCTGGGGAATCGCCTACGTGCCTGAAGTTTGTAGCGGAAATCCAGCGTTCGCTTGATGCTTACACGAGAGTTAATCCGAACTATGCACCTCGAAAAATATACTTTCTGGGTGGAGCGAGTGCAGTGACTGGATTGGTCGAGGCTTTACGTGAGCGGCTATCTCTGGAAAGTATCCCCCTTAATGTTTTGCAGAAGATAAGTTATGGTTCGGGATTGGAGCACGAACTTCTGCCGAACGAACTTCCGTTGCATGAAGCTAGTTGGTTAAGCGATAGTGTCGGAGCTGCTACTGCGATGGCAGGGACAAACGGGGCAATTAAGCTGAATCTATTACCCCCGCCGATTGTGCGGCGCTTGGCTTACCAGAAGAAGAGCCCATTTCTACTTACAGCCGCTGCGTGTGTGACTCTGGCAAGCGGGCTTCTCGGTTATGGGCAGTACATTCAGCACAAACAACTCGTAGATGATCACAATTTCAAGCAAAGCCAATTGGCTCTTCTTGATACAAATGCGGACAGCATTCATCGAGAACTGCAGGCGATTGCCATCACCACGGAGCAAATTAAGGCAGTGGAAACGCTGCTCCATTCACGTAATGCATGGAGTGCCTTCCTGTATGATTTGCAAAACAGACTGGTAGCCGTGGGCGATGTCTGGCTGGACCGATGCGACGTGCTGAGCCCATCACCGGAGCACCCGGTAAATACTACCTCGACACTGCGGCTGCGGGTTGCCGGGAGGATGGTAGATCGTGCAAATCCACTCGCCAGAGTTAGTGCAAACTTGCAGCGCAGGGTGGATACACTCCTCGAGAGTATGCGGCAATCCGACTTCGTTGCAGCCTTGGAGGATAAGCGATTTGACACCGCGGAGAACGGGATTCTTCGGTTCGCGTACGTCCTGGTGATCAAACAAGAGGCTAATCTCTAGCTTAACTTTACTTCTATTGAAAAGCATGCGCCAACCGCAGCCCGTAACCACTCTATTCATGGGCGCACTTTTGTTGGCGACGCTGATTTGCTTGGGGGTTGCGGGTGCTTACGCGTATGCGAACGATACGCTTCGACACAGGATTGCAAACAATGCGAATCGCCAGGAGGAACTACAGCGTTCCATGCCCGACCCATCTGAGGAAAACAGCGAAGCGTTGAGAGTCCGGCACCGTGAACTCGATGAAAGACTGGCAAGCGAACGAGCGCGGGCATTCCTCACGGGGAGTGTCGTACCGCCGTTCGAAGGTAGCGCGGAGCGTTTTTATTTTTCTCTAGTCGAAACCCTGGAGAAGTTGCGAGTGCTGGCGCACGAAGAGGGCGTTAAGCTTCAAGATCAGGACGAAGCCTTTGGATTCGCAGTCATGGTTCGTTCCGGGCAAGGGCCATTGACCTCGCAGGTGCCTGCCTATCACGAGAAGCGCGTGGTCATTGAGACGGTGATTAACACTTTGATACTCGCCAGACCTGTTACAATTATTGCTGTCGATTCCGAACCCGTTGGGCCACTAACCCCAGCTTTGGTTGACGCTGTAAACAAGGACACTAAAGACGACCTCTTCATTATGGCACCGTCACGAAGCCTGAGAGCTGCAGGTGTGGTGGACACACTCGCCGTGCGCATACAGTTTACTGCTCAAACCCCTGCTTTGCGCAACTGGCTCAACGCGCTCGCCTGTGCGAATATCCCACTCGCGGTGCGCTCGGTTGAGGTGCAGCCAGCAGAGGATCCGCGTAACGACGTGCTAGCGACCCGCAGTGGCGCGACGAAGCCAACGTTACCCAGGCCATTTGCGACCACGATGCAGACTCCGTCAATAGAGTCTGGTAACTCCGCTGATGTCGTACCGCTGGTGTGCGATAATCTTTCACGCTTTACCGTGGTTGTAGAGTATTACCAATGGACCAGGCCAACAACTTCCATCGCTCTGAATCAGGATGATTAAGCACTGGGATAAACTGTTGGCAATCGGTTCGATTGTACTGGCCACGGTGGCTGCCTTGCGGATGCCTCAGGCCGGGTTCATACAGACACCATCAAGCGCTGACACGGGGCTTAATCTCCCGGTACTGCCACCCGTACCTGCGGTTCTGGTACAGGAGACCTTGTGGCCGGCACCGCCAGCGCAACCCGCAGGTCCGGGTTGGGTGTTTGAAGTGTTTACACCACCCATTATTTACTTCGACCAAGCCAAAGCGGACTTTGTGGTAACGCCGCCTACCAGTGAGAATCTGCGGATGGTCCCCTTTGATGTTGAGGTCATTGCGATTGAGCGAGAACTCTACCGACTCCAGTACTGTGGACATGCCGGGGCTGATGGGAATTATTCGGTACAGATTCGGAATGAGGAGAATGGCCGCTGGTATAGCGGAAAGATTGGGGCACACATTCCCGAGGCAGCCTTTCGCATACTTGATTTTAATGCATACCAACACCTGATCACCCCGAATGACGCGAAGCAAGCACCTCGTATGGAGTCGGGCATTCGGTTGCTTATTCGCGATGAGCGTAACGGAAGCGATGTAGAACTCAGTGCGAAACCACACTATACAGACCGTTGGTATGCCTGCCTGCGAACCCATACCGGTACAATCAGCAAACTCCACGAAGGGGACTCCACTACAGTGGACGTTGCGACATACACACTGGTCGCTCTCACACCGACTTCGCGTACAGCCACGTTGAGCATGCTTACTCCTGGAATGAGTCAACCCGCAGAAAAGACTTTCACGCTGAACCATTAGCCGAACTCAATGTACTTGAAGCCACTAACCTCATGCCTTCGCTCTCTTGTACTGGCACTGGCCATTATGGGATGCATCGCGAAGCCCACACTACTAGCCGCGACTTCACCTGTTACCCCAAAACAAAAGATTGAGCTGATGGCTGCCGCGCTTCGTGCTCGCAGTGATGGTGATCTGGAGACAGCACGCAAGCACCTTGAAGCGTTGATCCTGCTGTTGCCAAATGACGTCAACGTACAGCGTTTGTTTGCCTCGATTAATGAAGATATTGCGCGTACCAAGACCGGACCATCAGCGCCGGAGCAGTATGGTCCGCCACTACCGAATCGCAGGGTCAGTACACAAGCCGAGATTGATGCCGCTGTCGAAGCGGAGAGTGATGCCGGCAGACAGGCTGCCATAGCAGCGCGTCGATCGGACCAGACCACAGCGATAGCCACCGTATCGACTGTATTGACTGCCTCAGAGCCCACAGAGTCTGCTGAACCTGTTGTAAACGAGGAACACAAAGCCCTTGCCGCTCGAGGACGGGCGCAGTTTTTAGCCGGTGATTACAAGCAGGCACGAAAGACGTTTGCTCAACTGGCTACACTAGACCCCGATAATCCCGACGCCCGGAATTTTCTCGCTCGCATCGAAGCGCTCGGGTCGACCAGTCGCGATGCCGACCGGGTTAATACAAAGGCGCAAATGCTCCAAGAAGTGGAGCAGGGCTGGCAAAGGCCACAAGTCTTCAATCGGGAGGCTGCTCTGCCCGCACAGGCCCAAAATACTGGCCTGCGTGAGCATCTGGCGGCTGTCGTCATCCCACGGATTAACTTTACGGGCGTTCCGCTCAGCCAGGTTGTGGAGACGCTCTCTGCACTCTCCGAGGAGTATGACCCTGCCAGGAAAGGGGTGAACCTCGTACTTATCAACCCACCTGGCAATGACCCGGTGGTCAGCATTACGCTGCGCCAACTGCAGCTCAATCGGATCCTGGATTTCATCGTAGAGTCCGTTGGTTATGAGTACGACGTACAGAGCGATGCCGTGGTGATTCGACAGGCAACAGGGCAGGGGACCCGGCTGGAGACGGAGTTTTTCCCGCTGAGTCGGTCAACCATCATTCGCTTGACGGGCATAAGTACGTCGCCCGGAGCTTTGGCTGAGCAAACGAATCCACTGGACGTGAGTTCTCAGACTGCTTCAAGCAGTTCCTCCAGCGATGAGACCGCATTGAAGCAGTTCCTACAGCGCGCTGGCGTGCCATTCGACACCGTGAGCGGGGCCAGCCTTGCGCTGGCAGACGGGCAACTGATCGTGACGCAGTCCGCGCGCAATCTGGAGAAGGTGCGCAATATTCTCCGGCGTTACAGCGACATCAAACAGGTCGAGATAGAGTCGCGCTTCCTCGAAGTCCAACAAGGTGATTTGGAGGAGTTGGGGTTTAACTGGAACGTCCGCAGCGGAGGCAGGCAGACGTTTGACAGCAGTGGTAAACCCGTATTTGATAACACAGGCAGCCCCGTACTCGACTATAGTCGGAGCTTTAGCAACGATGCCAACCGCTCACTGAGTAGTGCCTTTGGTACACCGGGCGCTGCTGGATCACGGCTTATAATTACTCAGCCCAACGGCGCCGCCCCTGTTACAGACCCTGTGGCAGCACCGAATATATCCTCGGGCATGGATTTCGCAGCGGATGCCGTCACCCCGTTCGCGAAAATTGGTGGAGTGATGGGCGAGTTTGATGTGGACATGATGATCCGTGCGTTATCCCGCAAGCAGGGTAACGACCTTATGAGCGCGCCGAAGGTCACCGTACTCTCAGGCAAGACCGCACAGATAGTCGTGGCTCAGGAGCTGCGTTACCCGCAAAGCTTCAGTGATATTCAGGCACAGGTAGGCCGCGGTGAGTCTAGCTCAGGGAGCGCTGGCGTCGCCATCACAGCAGGCACACCACAGAACTTTACCACACGCAATGTCGGTGTGGAGATGGAAGTCACCCCCTCAGTCGAGGACGATAACTCCATCAGCCTTATGCTGGAGCCAAAGGTGACGGAGTTTGAAGGCTATGTCGAGTATGGCGGGGCCTCCATCGCCATTGCCTCTGGTACCACGGTGAAGGTGCCGAGTGGCTTTTTTCAGCCCTTATTCAGTGTGCGCCGGGTGCGCACCGAAGTCACAATCTGGGATGGGGCTACTGTGGTCATGGGTGGTCTCACCCGCGAGCAATCAGTCTCGGTTAAGGACAAAGTGCCGGTGCTTGGTGATATCCCACTGTTGGGGAGGCTTTTCCAATCGAAGGGCGAATCCTCGCAGAAGCGCAATCTGCTCATATTTGTAACGGCGAATCTTATCAGCCCTGGTGGATCGCCTGCACGACAACAGCTCGAAACTGTGGAACCCGGTGCGCTCTTTCAGAATCCGGTGATCGTCACACCTGGCGGTTCAGTTAGCCGTGATGACGAAAGCAAGTAATCCTAAAAAGCAGGTCAACTCGCGTGCGATTATCGGGATGGGAATCACATGCGGTGAGTTTGCTGGGCTGAAAGCCGAAAGCTTCCTTTGTTACTCCCATCTCGAAAATAGCGTGCGAGTTGATCTACTTATTGGATTTCGCCTTAAACGTCGCCGGGCCCTCTTTGCCGGCGGTTTTATGATAGACGCCTGTAAGCTTGTCGCGTTCATACTTCGTGAATCCGGCGCGCTCCACGTTCTTGGTGTCGAGTCGTGCCTTTGACGTACGTGGACTGTAACGAGAGGCAATCGATGGAGCGAGATATACCCTTCTCACCGGCACTCCCAGTTCTGGATGAAAAGTCAGTGCAGATGCATTCATCGGCTGTATGATGTCGAACGTCTCTCCATCCGAGCCATCGCTGTTTATGACCTGATAGGTATAGGTGGGCATGATATTTCGTAGCTTCCTCTAATTTACTCCACGACAGAGGAAATGCAACCACTCGGTTCGGTTATGCCAGTTTCCCGTCCCTTCCGGTTTTTCTTTTTTTTTTGAAGGAGCGGGCGGGCCGCCCACGCTCCTGTCGAAGAAAGGAGCGCGGCCAGCTTGGCCGCTGTGGATTGAAGAGATAGGCGAGCCGGCGCGTTTATTTCGAAGGGGGCGAAGTAAAGATCGCGTCAATCGATGGTGTTATCGGCGTCCGGTTGTAAAATAAGATCGGTCAAAGTAAATAATTGGTCACCCGGTGGCCTGTTATTGCCACGCGGTGGAGTGATGGCGTCACAATAGGCTCTGTTCTGCACTCAAGATGCATTTAACCTAACAAAAAATAGTCTTGTTGGGGCACCCAATTGCTTTGCGCAAACGAGCAACGGTCTGTTTTCGCCACCCGTCGGTAAAATACAAACGGGAAACGGTCTTATTTCGTCACCCGTCGGTAAAATCCAAACGGACGATGGTCTTATTACGCCACCCGTCGGTAAAATCCAAACGGACGATGGTCTTATTTTGTCACCCGTCGGCTTTATTTCGTCATCCGTCAGTTCATTTTTGTCACCCGACAGCTCATTTTCGTCACCCGTCGGTTCTAGTTTTGTCATCCATCGGCTTTATTTCGTCACCCGTCAGTTCATTTTTGTCACCCGTCAGCTCATATTCGACACCCGTCAGCTCCTTTTCGGCACCCGTGAGCTCCTTTTCCGCATCCGTCAGCTCTATATCGACACCCGTCAGCTCCTTTTCCGCACCCGTCGGCTGTATTTCGGCAGCCGTCGGGATTGTTTATGGGAGCAATGGGATTTTTATGGGAGGCGATTGGATTGTTAAGGCAGGCGTCGGGTTTGTTTTAGCTGGCAATGGTATTGTTTAGGGCCACCGTGACTCAAAAGTGGACATACACTGCGACGCGCCCCGTTTCCTCGTTATAATTCCTCGACACCATCAGGACTTTTTGGCATCCGATCTTTAGACTCTTTAGCTACTCTACCCTCGAACACGGTACCTCTCATGGATTTAAAAGAACTTGAAAGCGGCGTAGAGCCATCCACCCACTGGTACTATCAGGTAAAGAAGATACCGCTATTGCGCGCCGCCAACCGTCTGCTCCGCGCTGGTACGCAAACACTCAATATCTATGATGTAGGTGCCGGGTCGGGTTTTTTTACCCAAGAACTCCAACGGCAGATACAGCGTACCGGCCCAGAGCTGCTTCTGATAGACACCGGGTACACTCCCGAGGAAGTACGTGCCAGCGTGACTGAGCGAGTGAAGAAGACCACAGAATTGCCTGCAACTATGCAGCAGGGGCTGGTGCTTCTCATGGATGTCCTCGAACACGTACCAGACGATGGCGCAATGCTTAAGGCAATTGGCGACAGGGCAGGGGAGGAGCTCCATTTTTTTATCACCGTACCCGCGCATCCCCAGCTCTGGTCGTTCCACGACGACTACCTTGAGCACTACCGTCGCTACACGCAGCAGTCTTTACGAGCTGTTCTGGAGGACTCCGGCTACCGCTGCGAATCGGTGTACTATATTTTTGTGGGTATTCTTCCGCTTGCTTGGATAATGCGGAAACTACTCGATAAAAATCACAGCCCGCACTCGAGCATGAAGCCTGTCAGCCCTTGGCTAAACAAACTCCTGCGACTCTACTGCTCCATCGAGATACCCTTTCGCAAGGGCAACCGACTCTGCGGGCTTACAGTAGTGGCCGAGGGAGTTATCCCCGCGCACAAGTAGGTAGGAAATCAGGGCAACTGATATGAGACAGAACGAGTGCCCTTAGTGTGAGCATTCGTTCTGTGATAAGCCGACTTTACTGGGCTACAACGGGTTTATTTATCCGTGCGAAACGGTCTCGCTGGGAGATTGTCGCTGTTATACAGATTAACTGCAGGATTGTTCGCCCAAGCGTAGCGAATGGTTGTCGGTTTCTCCACTTTGTCATGCCAGGCGAGGACTGTCTCCCCGTCGAGTTGTGTCGTTGCAAAGTGCCAGCCTGTGTTAGCACCGCGAATGACGAAGCCCTTTGGCGGTGTGCCGTCGTTTGTGGTCAAGCCCTTGGCATGGGTGAAGTGGATGCGTGCCTTCGTGCCCTCGACGGTGAATTTCTCAAACACCGGGCCGGACCACTCAATCTTCTCGCCGTGGATGTGGGCACGGGCGGCCACGGCCAGGCGATGCCCTACGCTCTGTTTGTCGCGTGGGTGAATGTCATTCGCATCACCGACATCGATCGCAACCGCCACGGCGGTATTCGGGAGCTGAAGTGCGGCATCCTGAGCCTCGCGGATGTTCGCCCAGCCCTCTTCCGAGGGATCGGTTTGCGGTGCCATCCAGTTTGCCAGTTGCACATAGTAGAAAGGCATGTCTGGCTGCTTCCACGCTGCACGCCAACTGCGGATGAGGTCGGGAAAGAGCTGGGCATACTGCTCGTAGCGGTCGGCATTGCTCTCCCCCTGATACCAAAGCGCACCGCGAATGGGGAAGTTTACGAGGGGAGCAATCATTCCATTATACAGATTCGAGGGAGCGCGCTCCGTATTCGGTGCACCGGTATTCATCAGCCGCGCGATGGAGGGCGGCACATCTAGATCGAAGGCATACTCCACCTTGTGGCACCAGGGACCGTCTATCGGCAGGCTTTCGCTGCCATTGTGGATCGCGAGGGACTCGCCACCGGCGAATCCGCCGTTCCCAAACCAGTCGAAAATGCGCACGGTGATCGTGTTTGTCTCGCCCGCCTTGATTAAGCTGGCCGGAATGGTGTAGCGACGCGGGTGCATCCACCAGCCAGTAGTTTCCTCGCCCGTGCTGCCGATCTCCACACCGTTGAAGTAAGTGACATCGAAGTCATCGAGCGCACCGAGGGTGATTAGTAAATCTTTGCCCGCCCAGGTGGAGGGAATTGTAATCTTGCGGCGGAACCAGACAGCGCCGTTGAACTTCATACCGCGAGTCTGCCACATACCGGGGACGAAGTACTCGCCCCATGCAGAGTCGTCAAAGTTAGGCTCAGCCCAGCCGTAGAGGTAGCCGCGATTGCCCGGGTCTTTCCAGTTCATGACTTTCTGCCAATGCTCCAACTGACGCCGAGTCCGGACACGCTCCGCATCGTCGTCCCCCTGTAGTTTGAGGTAGGGTTCAGTAATGGTAGAGTAAATGGCCTTGTCTTGGAGGAAGCTCCACTCCGTCCACACTTCGGCAGTGGTGCCGCCCCAGCTACTGTTGATTAATCCCACTGGCACCTTCTGTGTGGTGTGTATCTCGCGTCCGAAGAAGTAGCCGACGGCGGAGAAGTCGCCCACGGTCTTCGGCGTACACGCAACCCAATCGGCATCGAGGTCGTCTTGGGGGGCTGCGGCAGGCTTGCGACGAGGGACCACGTTGAAGAGGCGGATTGCAGGATAATCTGCTGCCGCCAATTCTGCCTGAGCGTTGTTCACATTTGCCGTGATCCACTCCATATTACTCTGCCCGGAGCATACCCACACCTCGCCGGAGAGGATGTCGTTCAATACGAGGCTTTCTTTGCCCGTGGTTATAGTAATGGTGTAGGGACCACCTGCTGGGATCGCTGGAAGCTCCAGCACCCAGCGGCCCTCGGTATTCGCAAGCGTGCCCGCTGTCCTGTCGAGGCAACTCGCCGTGACTGTTTCTCCAGCATCGGCCCAGCCCCATAGGCGAACGGGGCGGTCGTGCTGAACAACCATGTGATTATTTAGAATATGGGGAAGCCGTAGACTCATATTAGGGGATATCTGATTGATACTAATTGCAGTATGGGTGTGCAGCCTAGCCTACAAATGAATGAAGATACCAGAATAAACGTGTTTGGCTGAATATAGGCACCCGGGGGATTCCTTCTAGAATTCAGGGTATTCTTTCTTCGTCGCGGGAGTGAAATGACTCGGGGAGTGAAATTCTCGACTCGGGGTGAGAAATTCTCGACTCAGGGAGTGGATTTCTCGACTCGGGGTGTGAAATTCTCGACTCGGGGAGTGAAATACTTTGTACCTCGGGTCTATTTCTTGACGATCTGGGTCTCCTGCACCGCCTCGCATACCTGTCGCCCGGGGCTTCTGCGGTGAATCCCCCGTATATATCTTACTCCATCTACCCATTCATACCAAAGAAAATCCTCATTTAGAGCATTCCTGGCATAAGGATTAACTTCCAGTTTGCCATGCGAGCACAAATAGTTAAGATGGGTTTCCAGTAGGCCACGTATCAAACCGCTGGTTCTATCTTGGAATAGTTACCACCTATCCACGATGCGGATGCTCACGCGTCCATTATAAATCGCCCATTTACCATGGTCACTTTGAATACGCAGATTTTCTTTGAAGTCATCCAGCACAGTGCAGGCGGGTTTACCGCCAACTGCCTGAATGCAGACATTGGCACCCGCGGTACCACCATTCAGGAATTGCCAGAACGCATCAGTGAAGTGCTGGATCGCCATTTCCGCGCTAGTTCTCGCCCGAAGGATAGCAACGTACACTTGCTGCTGTATCGCGACTAGCGCTTGGAGGGTAGGCACAAAGGTGCAGAGGCACATAGGCACAGAGTTGGAAAGGCAGAAGAGTAATTGGTGCTTATGAGTCTAACAGCTAACAGCTACTTCAGCCCTTCTTGCCGGGCAGAGCCACAGTCGCCTTCCCAGAAGGGGATACCGCAGCGTCGAGAGCTGTATTCTGGGGTGGTGTCACGCTATAAACTGACTCGAAATGCAGGACCCTGGCTCCAGTATTTATTGTGAGTAGCAGCTTTCCGCAGCCAGGATGGGCTGCATCGGGCACGACTGTAGCTTCTATACCACGTGGAGGCAGTTCCGCTTTGGGGGACTTGCCTATACCATGCATAGTTCCCCCGGTGACGAGAAATGTCTCGAAAGGGCAATCCTTTGGCAACGATAGGCGCAGGGCACCGGACTCATCCTTGCTGTGGCGCAGGGGTACCGTGAGATTATACGTGCCAGTAAAACAACCATCCGCCTCCAATTTGAGCTGACCGATGTCGAGATAGACTTTCGCCAGACTGATGCGGGTGTAGGTGTCTGCAACAAAGATGGTAGGGGACTCCAGCTCAGGTGTCGTGGCCGGGTTTGCGTCTTGAATGGCTGCCGCTGGGCTCTCCGACGTGTCTGTTGATTTCAGCGTAGTACTCTGTCCCGCCAGAATCGCTGGCGAGAAAGTCGCAAGGACTAGTGCCAAAGTGTGGAGTGTACGGTATAAGTGAGCTGACATGGATTAGAGCAGAACCACAGAGTAGTTTACAATCTTCGTTACGTAAACCATTATTCCTATAAATACGGTGTTAAAATAGTGTCAGGCTGAGAGCTACTCAACGCGCGATTGAAGTACTGTAGGGAAGTAATCAGCTTTCAGCACTCCGTGGGCTGTACACTGTCCACTGCCTTCCTGCTTCTGCCTTTCCGGCTCTGTGTCTCTACTATCTTTGTCCCTTTGTGCCTACCATTTACTGGGTTTATTTGTGGTCAGCTTGCGTTGAGTGGTAGCCACCTTCGCCTTGGTGTTCTTGCTGTTCGTAGCCGCTGCGGGCTCGGGTCTCCCACACACTGCATAGCACAGGTCGAAAATTCCGGGGTCTGCTATCGAGTACTCCACCGCAGTCTTTATCTTGCGACGGCTGAGGATGCCTTCCTGAAAGAGAATCTGTAGGTGCTTGGAGATGTTTGCCTGGGAGCCGCCAGTCTTCTCAACCATTTCGTTTACAGTCAGCGAGCCTTCCTTCAGGCAGGCCAGGATCTTTAGGCGCATCACTTCCCCGATTACGCGGAAACGGTTGGCGATGCGTTCCAGTTCGGTCTCTGTGAGTGCCTGTGGGTTATCTTTGGTTTTCATTCAAATTTATTTGCTATACAACTACAAAGCGATATAGTTGTAGAAGATTAACTTATTCAACATTATGAATCTCTCAACTGAAAACTTCGTTCGCGTGATGGCTGGTTCGTTTGTCCTGATCGGGCTGGCCCTTGGTGTGTGGGTGAACTCCTGGTGGTTGTGTCTCCCTGCCTTCGTCGGGGTGAATCTTATTCAGTCTGCATTTACCGGGTTCTGCCCCGCTTCAATGATCTATGACAAGGTCCGGAAGGGGAACTAAATCCCGTGTTGTTTAATCAGGATTAACTCGTTACACTTCGTATTCGATGAGAACATTCGCATTTCCCTTACTGGGATTCGCCCTGCTGCTGGCTGCGTGTCAGCGGCATGGGGAGTCCACCACTGCACCATCAAACGATACGCCAGTGCAGGTGCGTACAGCGCTGGTTGAGCAACCCAGAGTGGTACAACAATTGGAGGTGGTGGCCACGGTTCGAGCGCGTCAGGCAGCGTCAGTCGCTGCACAAGTCACCGGGCCGATTGAGGCCATCACTGTGGAACTCGGGGACAAGGTTGAGGCCGGGCAAATCATCGTCCGGATCAGCGAGATGGAGTATCGCGCTCGCTTGCGGCAGGCGGAAGCCCAGCTGAAGCTGGCTGAGAGCCGGTTGAAGCGGCAGCAGAGTTTGTTTGAAAAGAATGCCACGGACGCGAGTACACTCGAAGACGCTGAGGCGTCGGCCACCATAGCCATGGAGTTGGTGGAAGAGACCCGCACGGTGCTAGGCTACTGTAGTATCCGGGCACCATTTGCCGGTGTGGTTACTGCGAAGTTGGTAAACGCGGGTGACCTCGCCACTCCGGGACGGGCACTACTCTCGATCGAGGCCCCCAACGAGTTGCGTGCCGAGGCGGATGTGCCTTCCGGCCTGGGTGCTGGATTGCGAGTTGGCATGGCAATGGAAGTACATCCTGCTGATGGTACGACGCACTTAACAGGAAAGCTCGTGGAGCTGTCGCCCGCGGTTGATCCCGTTTCGCGCACATACCTGGCGAAGATAGAATTACCCGCAAACAGCGGATTGAGGCTTGGGCAGTTTGTCCGCGTAGGTGTGCCAGGCGGAGAGCATCAGCCGCTGCTAGTGCCACTCTCTGCGGTATCGCGCTGGGGCCAGATGGAACGTGTGTTTGTAGTGAAGGATAACCGTGCTTACCTGCGATTGGTAAAGAGCGGTGTGCAGCGAGACGGGAAGCTGGAGCTGCTCTCTGGAATCAGTGTCGGTGAGCGCGTTGTCGTAGCCGCAGATAACCTTCGCGATGGCCAGAAGCTGGAGGTCCTGCAGTGAGTACCCAGCATAAACACGAGGGCACTCCGGAAGGCGTTAAACTAGGCTTTGCCGGGAAGTTGGTGGCTCTCTTTATTAATTCACCACTCACTCCGCTGCTCGTTATTGTCAGCATTCTTATGGGGCTGGCGGCAATCATCATCCTGCCCCGGGAGGAAGAGCCGCAAATCAAAGTACCCATGGTCGATGTGCTTGTGGCCATGCCGGGAGCGAGTGCCTCGGAAGTGGAGGCGAGGGTAACGCGCCCCATGGAGAAACTGTTGTGGGAGATTCCCGGTGTGGAATACATCTACTCGACTTCTATGCCCGGCCAGTGCATGGCTGTGGTGCGTTTCAAGGTGGGAGCGGACTTGGAACAGAGCCTGGTGAAGCTCAACCAGAAACTGCAAACCAACTTCGACCGCATCCCGCATGGCGCAACCAGTCCCTTGGTAAAGCCGCACACCATCGACGACGTGCCGGTGCTCGCTCTCACATTTCATAGCCCGGCCTACGACCACTCGATGCTGCGTCGCGTGGCCGCAGAAGTGGACGACGCGATAAAGAGCCTGCCCGATGTGGCAGAGACACGACTCATCGGCGGTACGCGCCGTGTCGTCCGCGTGCAGATCGACCCGCTCGCTCTCGCCTCGCGGGAACTCGACGTGATTGCGCTCCAGTACTCACTGCAAGCAGCCAATCAGCAAACCCGCAACGGGGCTCTCGTTTATGAGAACAAGGAAACTCTGGTACAAACCGGCGTCTTTCTCAGCACTGCGGAGGATGTTGGCGCCATCGTCGTCGGCACCTACAAGGACAAGCCTGTGTATCTCCGTGATGTAGCGGCCATACAGGATACTGCGGAAGAGCCTTCGAACTACGTACTTCATGGTTCCCGCGGTGGCGCACTGGAGGCTGCAGTAACGCTGAGTATTGCCAAGAAACCGGGCACGAACGCCATCCATGTGGTGCGCGATGTGATGGCTGTAGTAGAGCGTTTGAAAGGACAGAGTATTCCCAGCGAGATCGGGGTCACCGTGACGCGCGACTACGGTGCAACAGCCAGTGAGAAGTCGAACGAGCTGCTCCTGCACATGGGTATTGCGATCTTCGGTGTGGCCATACTCATCCTCTTCTTTCTGGGTTGGAGGGAGTCGCTTGTGGTACTGCTCGCCATACCGTCCACACTGGGGCTCAGTCTCGTGGTTTTCTATTTGTACGGCTACACACTGAACCGCATCACGCTCTTTGCCTTAATCTTCTCGATTGGTATTCTGGTGGATGACGCGATAGTAGTGGTGGAAAACATTGTGCGGCATGCCCGCTTGCCCAGCGCGAAGCGCAAACCGCTCAGCCAGATCGCGCTCGAAGCCGTTGATGAAGTGGGGAACCCCACCATTCTCGCCACGTGGGCCGTGATCGCAGCGATCCTGCCCATGGCCTTCGTCGGTGGGTTAATGGGGCCATACATGCGCCCCATCCCCGTCGGTGCCAGTGCAGCGATGATCTTCTCGCTCCTGATCGCATTCACCATCACCCCATGGGCTGCGCTCCGCGTACTGCGCCGTCACCTGAGGCATGATGCTGTGGAAACGCCATCGCCGGAGGAGGAATCCGAAGCCGCGGTCGAACCGCACGATGGACACGAGCCCCCGCCGAACGATATCTTTACGCGCCTATACCATCGCATAATGGAGCCACTGCTTGCGCACGCTGGCTGGCGCTGGGTTTTCCTTGGAGTGATTGTGCTCATGCTTCTCGGAGCCATGGCGCTTGTTCCCTTCGGTGCGGTAAAGGTAAAGATGCTTCCCTTTGACAACAAGCCTGAGTTCCAGGTGATTCTCAACATGCCAGAGGGCAGCACTCTGGAGCAGACAGCACAGGTAGCCAGGGAAATTGCAGCAGTGGTGGACAAACAGCCCGAGGTGGAGAACTTCCAGATCTATGCAGGCACCGCCTCGCCCTTTAATTTCAACGGTTTGGTGCGGCACTACTTCATCCGCAGTGGCCCTACTGTTGCCGATGTGCAGGTGAACCTTGTGCCGAAGCACGCACGCTCAGCCCAGAGCCACGACATCGCCAAGCGCGTGCGCTCGGAGATTGCTGCAGTGGCGAAGCGTTACGGCGCCGCCGTTGAAATCGCCGAGGTCCCGCCCGGTCCTCCTGTTTTGCAAACGCTTGTCGCCGAGATTTATGGCCCCACCCAGGCAGAGCGGCTCAAGCTTGCAACCGCAGTGAAAGGTATCTTTGAGCACACCGAGGGCGTTGTGGATGTGGACTGGTATGTCGAGGGCGCACAAGATGAGCTGCGGCTCGCGGTGGACAAAGAGAAGGCGGCCCTGCACGGTATCAGCGAGCAGACGATTGCGCGTACCGTACAGCTTGCCATAGCGGGTGCTTCTGTGGACCTTCTACACGTACCTGGCGAGAAGGAAGATGTGAATATAGTCCTGGAACTGCCGCGCGACCGCCGCATACATGCCGAGGATTTACTCAGCCTCCAAGTCCGTGCAGAGAACGATCCTCAGGCCCAACTCGTCTCCCTGCGTGAGCTGGTAAGTATCACGACGATTCGCACCGAGCCCTATATCTACCACAAGAATCTTCGCCCTGTGGTCTACGTTACAGGTGATGTAGCAGGCTCCGCAGAAAGCCCGGCCTACGCTCTCTTCACGATGAACCGCGAGCTGGCAAAGCTCGACGGGCGTACGTATGGCGGAACAGAAAAAGATATTGAACTGTTCCATTTAAACCTGCCGAAGGACGACCTGTCCCCCGCCATCAAGTGGGATGGCGAGTGGCACATCACACTGGAAGTATTTCGCGATCTTGGCCTGGCTTTTGCCACGGTCTGTGTGTTGATCTTTATGCTTATGGTGGGCTGGTTTGGCAGCTACAAGACTCCACTCGTCGTGATGGCAGCCATCCCCTTCTCCCTCATCGGCATTCTCCCTGCCCACGCACTGATGGGTGCCTTCTTCACGGCAACCTCGATGATCGGGTTCATGGCCGGAGCGGGCATAGTGGTGCGCAATTCCATCATTCTGGTGGACTTCATCGAGCTGCGTCAGAAGCAGGGTCTCGCCCTCGCCGAAGCGGTCGTAGAGGCCGGGGCAGTGCGCTTCCGCCCCATGTTGTTAACCGCTCTTGCTGTCGTCGTGGGCGCGTCGGTGATATTGGCCGACCCCATATTTCAAGGTCTTGCCCTCAGCCTCATGTTTGGCGAGATAGCCTCACTCCTTATCAGCCGCATGGCAGTACCCGTGATCTACTTCATGGCAAACCAGGATGTACCCACGGCAAAGAAATAGCAGGGAGATTTCGCGTGTTTCTCAGTCGCGTGCGAATCGCAGTGCATCTCACTTTCTGGAGAAGAGGAAGGTAAGCAGTTGATCCACTAAAGTTCACTACTAAATGCACGAAATAAATTCAGGGCTAGAGGGGTGCGGACGCCGCTGATATTGTCTGCATTTACATTATTAGTGAGTTTCGTGAAATATGGTGGAAAATATTCCGGACACCAAACCCGGGTCCAGATAAACACGTCCGGAAACCGGGATGCACCAAGGCGCGCCCTCTCTACTTGGGATGGACAAAGCAAATTGAGTTACCTACGATGCGATCCATGTCTATTTCCCTGTCGCGCACTGGTGCCGAAGATAGAGCCACATGGTACAACTTGGCATATACTGTTGCCCGCCCGGTGCTCGCTGCACTGGCTGCCGGGAAACTGCGCTCATCGATGCCTGTGGAGTTGTCGCCAGAGTGCATGACTGATGAGCACGAAGCCGATGACCGCGCGCACTATTCGCATCTGGAAGCCCTCGCAAGGACGCTGGCAGGTATTGCCCCCTGGCTTGCCTTGACGAATACCGGCGCCACTGAGGATATGCGCAGGCAGGAGATACTCTTGCTCACACGCGCTTCCCTTGCCCAGGCAGTTGACCCGAAGTCACCTGACTGCATGAACTTCATCGAAGGTGCTCAGTGTCTTGTCGACGCAGCCTTCCTTGCACAGGCCTTTCTACGGGCCACCGCAGCGCTCTGGGACCCTCTGGACCCTGCTGTCCAGAAGCGCTACGTCGTGGCATTTAAGTCCACCCGCAGATTCCTTCCTCATCACAATAACTGGCTGCTGTTTTCGGCCATTATAGAGACCTTCCTTCACAGTATCGGTGAGGACTATGATGCCATGCGGATCGATTACGCCGTGCGCCAGCATATCCAGTGGTATAAGGGCGATGGCGTCTATGGTGATGGTCAGGACTACCGTTGGGATTACTATAACAGCTTTGTCATCCAACCCATGCTGCTGGATATTGTGGGCACGTCCGAGACCGACAAGCCCTGGCGCACCTTTCAGCCCATGATTCTCCAGCGCGCCAGACGATACGCCATTGTACTGGAGCACATGATCTCTCCAGAAGGGGCGCTACCCGTCATCGGGCGTTCGCTCTGCTACCGTATGGGTGCCTTGCAACTGCTCGCGCAGATAGCCCTTATGCGAGAGTTGCCAAAAGAACTCGCCCCTGGGCAGGTGCGCGCGGCCATCACAGCCGTGAGTCGTCGGTTAATGGAGGCTCCAAACACGTACACAGACGAAGGTTGGCTCCGCCTTGGATTCTGTGGCCACCAGCCCAGTCTCGCCGAGCCGTACATATCCACCGGCAGCCTCTACCTGTGTCTGTCCGGACTGCTTCCTCTGGGTCTGCCCCCTTCTGATGTATTCTGGGCGCAGCCTGCTGCGGCGTGGACCAGCCTCCGCATCTATGCCGGGGAAGATACCCTCCGCGACACTGCGCTCTATAGTTAATAGCACATTTGGTCTGCCATGTGTGGGCGATTTACCATCACGAAGTATCAGGCCGAGTTACTCCGGAAGCATTTCATGGCAGCAATGGCGCAAGGGCTGGAAGATGCAGCACCCCGCTATAACGTGGCCCCCGCCGCCATCATCCCCGTCATACGGCAAACCTCAAATGGTGCTCGCGAAGCCTTTCCCGCCCAGTGGGGGCTGATTCCTTCTTGGGCCAGGGACCCCGCGATTGCCACCAGTTGCATCAACGCCCGCAGTGAGACCGCAGCAGAGAAGCCAGCCTTCCGCACCGCACTGCGGCAACGACGCTGCCTCATTCCCGCAAGTGGTTTCTATGAATGGAAACGCGACGGCAAGCACAAGCAGCCTCACTATTTTCACCTCGCCGATGACGAGCCACTTGCCTTAGCCGGTCTCTGGGAAACCTGGCAGGCCCTCGATGGTTCGGTCCGCCACACCACCTGCATTCTCACCACCGCAGCCTACGGAATCATGCTCCCCATTCACGACCGCATGCCTGTCATTATCCCGTCAGCTTCCTGGCCCCTCTGGCTTGATGTCAGCAAATGCGACCCCGCACAATTCACACCCCTCTATGCGCCCCTGCCCGCTCTGCCTCTGAGGCAGTACCCAGTCTCTACCCTCGTGAATAATGCACGTAATGATAGCCCGGACCTCATCCTGCCCATTCCTGAGGCAGAAGCAGCCAGCGGGCCGCAACAGTCGCTGCTGTTTGGCGAATGAGGTAGTGGGGTAGGCACAAGAGGGGTAGGTACAAACGCACTGAGGCACAAAGCAGGATGCAGAAGCGTCATTAAGGACAACAGCGTCAATGAGGTCAGAGATACTGAAGTCTGCGCGAAAACAAAGTGATTCCCGGCGTGTTGCGTGAAGTAGGATGACCCCTAGCCTGTGGTAGTAGAGGTGCTTTGTTCTCCATGCAGCGTCAACGGCGCGACCTTAACCAGCCTGGGCCATCGGCACAGGCTATCGCTAGTGCGCGCCGTTGGCGCTTATGAAGGCAACCAGGGTTCATCTGTCACTAAAAGCTAAAGGCTAATGGCTAGAAGCTACTAATGGCTATGCTGTAGGGTTACACCCCATACCATGCACAAGCGGAATCAGCTATTCTACGCTTCATGAAAAATACATTATATACGGTCGCTGCATTGACTCTCGTAACTTTCGCCGTGGGTTGCAAACCTAAGGCCACTGATACCACTCAAACAGCGTCGCAACAAATCGACCAGGTAAAGAGAGATACCAAAGAAATCGCTCAGGATATCAAGGATTACTCCTATGCGCAGAGAACCGAGTTCACTGCATCAATGCAGGCTCAGTTGGACGCGCTTGACCGCGAGATGGATGCCATCGCCGCACGCATCGAAAAGTCTAGTGACAAGGTGAAGGCCGATGCCAAACCTAAACTCGCCGCACTACGTGCTCAGGTGGACAGCCTGAATAAGCAACTCGAACTCGCCAAGGGTTCTTCGGAGTCAGCGTGGGCAGACATCAAATCCGGTTTTAAGAAAGGATACAATGAACTCAAGGATGGAATCAATAATGCGCGGCAGTGGACGAGTGAACAGATCGCCCCTTAGTCATATCTGTTATCGAACACAGCTATTTCCCATGAAGCACAGTAATCATCATGACACTTCCCGGAACACCGGGTCCCAGCTCGTGCCGGTACATTTCGAGTTTAACCACCCAACGGCTAGTACTGTATGCATTGCAGGCACTTTCAATGACTGGCAGGCCGATGCGAAACCCATGCACTCCCTCGGTGATGGTCGCTGGATGAAGGAATCCGCTCTCGCCCCCGGTACGTATGAGTATTGCCTCGTCGTCGATGGGCAGTGGTTACCAGACCCGCAGGCAGAGGAATGCATTCCAAACCCCTATGGCGGTTTGAACTCAATCCTCATCGTCAATTAACAGGACGAGTACGCAGACACTTCTTCACCCTCAACAAATCTCAAATAATTAAATCAAGGATCACCATGGATAAGAATATTAAAGCAATAAGTAATGATATGAGCACACTAGCGGACGACGCACGTGCCCTGATGGCCGCCACCGCTGATGTGGCAGGAGACCAGGTAACTGAAGCCCGCCGCCGCCTTGCCGCTGCGCTCGATAGCGGTAAGCAGATGCTTGGCCGCGCTAGGGATAAAGCCGTGGAGGGTGCGCAGGCAGCCGACACAGCAGTGCACGAACACCCGTACAAGGCCATCGCCATCGGCGTGGGCGTCGGTGCCCTACTCGGGTATCTGGTAGCCCGCCGTTGCGCGTGCAAACGGGACTAATCAGTCATGAAGGACACCAACGTCAATTTGAAGCAACTGGCCGCGATGGCCCGGCGGTTCGCCCAGCGACTGCTGACCATCGGGGAGAATCGGCTCGAGTTGTTGACTCTGGAAGTGCAGGAGGAACGCCAACGCCTCCTGCACGCCTTCCTTCTAGCGCTGGGTGTGGCGGCCTTCGGACTCCTCGCCAGCATTGCCCTAACTGCCGCCGTAGTGGTGGCCTTCTGGGAATACTCCCCCGTACTTGTCCTACTCATAATGACCGTCCTCTATGGCTCGGCTGGAGTTAGTCTCAGCCTGCGTCTCACCCGTCTATTGCGTGATTTGCAGACATTTCCCGCCACCATGGACCAACTCAGAAAGGACCGCGCATGCCTGGCAAAAATACTCGAATAAGCCCACTGGCACTGCGCAAAGAAATCCTGATTGCAGAGAGCAATCTGAACCGTTCATTGATCTTCGCAGATATGGCAGGCATCACCGGTGGCGTATCCGGCATCACCCACCGTATTAAGAATCTGGGCTCGCTGGCTGCCTCCGCTGTTGTACTCGTCTGTAACCTCTCTTCCTGCAAACGAAGCCTGGCTGAGGGATTCGCAGCCAAGCCCTCCTTGCTGACCACCTTGATTCAAGGGGGCACCCTAGTCCTCAATCTCTGGCAGACTTTCCATCCCAAAGGCGATGACTCAAAGCCAATTAGAGACCCATTTGAACAACAATTCTCAGAAGATTAACCTGCGAAAACCATTCGCACACCATAAGGAATACCATGTTAGGCACAATTCTCTTAATCGTACTCATACTCATGCTGATAGGCTCGCTGCCATCATGGCCGCACAGTCGTAGCTGGGGCTATTACCCAAGCGGCGGCCTCGGTCTGGTCGTAGTCATACTTATCGTACTGGTTCTTATGGGCAGAATATAGCCGGTTGGCGAATCTCTCCATCTGTCGCGACGCGGTGCACTGCCTGAATGCACTGATTCCCTGCTAATGTCTCGGACAATCATCTATTAAGGATTATTATGTTACAGAGTATCAAAGACTTATACGGACATTCTCTCAGTGCTTTGGATGGCCCTATCGGCCATGTGAAGGACTTTTATTTTGATGACCAAAACTGGGCGGTGCGTTATCTCATTGCTGACACTGGTGACTGGCTCAGTGGGCGGCTGGTGCTGCTCTCCCCGCATTCACTTGTCGCCATCGACCAGGACAAAAAGCATGTGAGTGTAAACCTGACCAAGGAACAGATCGAGAACAGTCCCTCAATCGACACGCACAAGCCGGTGTCCCGCCAGTACGAAGAAGAGTACTACCGCTACTATGGCTGGCCCTACTACTGGCATGGAGATGGGCTGTGGGGTATGAGTGGCTTCCCTGTCCTAGAGGTGCCTGTTTCGGACCTGCCGGGCGAGCTACCCTTCGCCATGGTTCCACCCGTGAGACCTGCAGATTCCCACCTTCGCAGTATGCGTGCAGTGGATGGTTACGACATCCAGGCAAATGACGGCACACTCGGACACGTGAGTGATTTTATCATGGAGCCAAAGTACTGGGCTGTCCGCTTTTTACGCATCAAGACCGGCATCTGGCCACTGGGCAAGGAAGTGCAGATACCGATCAATGTCGTCAGCAAAATCTGTTACGAAAATTCCAAGGTCACAGTAAATATGACCATGGAGGGAATCGAGCAGAGTTCTGATTCTGACCCCAAGGTTGCCTAAGCCTTATTAGCCAACGTCACCCTTTACACTATTTGAATTATGCACAAGACACCCGAAGAATCCCCTATAATGTATGTCACGGAGAACGATCTCGCCGAAGGCAACAGAACGGAAATGAACACGCTGTTGAATCTGCGTCTTGCCGATGCAGTTGACCTGCAACTGCAGATGAAGCAAGCCCACTGGAATGTGAAGGGGCCAAGTTTCATCGCCCTTCATGAACTATTCGACAAAGTCAGTGAAGCGGTGGAGTCCTACGTGGACATGATTGCAGAACGAATCGTGCAATTAGGAGGCATCGCAGAAGGGACAGTACGGGTCTCGGCCGCGCGATCAAGACTGCCCGAATATCCTCTGGCCATCGCCGAGGGAGCGACCCACGTGGAAGCTGTAGCCCGCGCACTCTCTACTTTTGGCCAGGAAGTGCGCTCCACCATAAGTGAGGCAGATGAGTTAAACGATGCCATCAGTGCAGACCTCTGCACCGAAGTCTCCCGCGGCATCGACAAATGGCTTTGGTTTGTGGAAGCGCACAGCCAGGCAGACAAATAACTAGCAAACACCAATGACCTGCGAGAGCAGATTTCCTACATTTGTCCGTAGCACAGGGTTGCTTGCCCTGATGAGCTTGTCCTGTTCCAGTCTGGCACTGGGACAGGTTCACAAGTCATCCAGCTACGCCCCTGTCGCCATAACGGAGTCACACTCCGAAGCCATGGCGAGAATGGTCGCAGCGAAACCAGTTATAATGAAGCGGCAAAAGGACCTGCTTTCGAACCGCTATGATTTGCGAGATATTCCCGCGCCGGGTCTAACCCAGTCACAGGGCAAACCCGTGCAACTGGGAATTCGGGTAAAGTTACCTGCGGGAAAGAGCTGGGACATGCTCGCAGCTCTCACACCAGCCGAGATGCGTAACGGCGACTATTTCCCGCCGGGCTTTCTCCCACTGCCCCATCCCAACCATCCAGAGGGTGGCATGCTCTTCCCCAAGTTCGAGATCGACGAGATACTCAAGCAGGAATCCCGCGATCTTACGCGATATGATTTGGATTTCGATATTCCCGAGCACTTTTTACCGGCGTTCCCCCCGCCACTCTATCTCACCACCCGCCCGGATTTGGACGATGTCTCACAAGGGAAACTCCTGACCATCGACAATTACTTCGAACTCTTAGACGGCATTCTCAATCCCAAGCAAATTGAAGGACTGCGCCTGCTTCTCACCCCTTTTCCCCAGCAGCAGTTCAACCAGACCAGTGATCGAAGATCGGTCAAGCCCTCTCGCGGGGTGGCCTGTTTTGACTGCCATGCCAACGGTCATACCAATGGCGCAACCCATCTTGTTGGCGACATCCGCCCGCAGGAGAATCGCCACCGATTGGACACCCCGTCACTACGCGGTGTGAATGTTCAGCAACTCTTCGGTTCGCAAAGGGCTTTAAAGACGGTGGAGGATTTCACCGAGTTTGAGCAGCGCGGGGCCTACTTCGACGGCGATCACTTAATCGCCGCGAAGAAGGGAGTTAATGTGCTGGAGCGTGGTAGTCAGGTTCATTTTATGGCTGAGTTTCAGTCAATAATCGACTTTCCACCGGCCCCTAAACTCGACCTGTTCGGGAAACTGGATCCCGCTTCTGCCACCGTAACCGAACTTCGAGGCGAGAAATTGTTTCATGGCAAAGCCCAGTGTGTGTCATGCCACGCACCACCATACTATACCGATAATACCATGCACAATCTGCGGGCGGAGCGCTTCTATAAAACCGCGATCATCAATGGCCTCAAAACAGTGCCAGACGGACCAATCAAGACCTTTCCTCTTCGCGGTATTAGCGACTCCCCGCCCTATTTGCACGATGGTCGATTGCTTACGCTCGAAGATACTATCGAGTACTTCAATCTAATTCTCCAGACCAAGCTAAATGGGGATGAGAAGAGCGATCTTCTTGCATTCCTGCGCACCCTCTAGCTCATAGATTTCAATGGACACGAATCCCCCCGCCAAGACAGTGCCAATACCGCTGAACAAGCGACTCATCAACAGCTTCCAGCGCCTAGCCCGTTCCTTCATGCGAATGAGTGGGCACCCCATGGCGTTCATCATCGCACTGGCTTTGATTTTGGGGTGGGCCTTAACGGGTCCAATCTTCAAGTTCGGAGACACTTGGCAGCTTGTAATTAACACCGTGGCGAACATCTCCACGTTCCTGATGATTTTTCTCATTCGCAACGCGCAGAACCGCGAGAGCGAAGCGGTGCAACTCAAACTCGATGAACTTATCCGAGCCACCAACACTGCGCATAATTCATTACTGGACATCGAAGAGCTATCCGAGGAGGACCTGGACAAGATCAAAGCACGATTTGAACGCCTTGCCCGTGTAGCCAGAGACACATCTACGTCGGTCAAGTAGCTGTCGTCTGTGGACATAGCTCATACGTCCTGTGGTAGGATATGAGATTATCCCATTTTGTTATTGGGTTCATCCTGCTACCCGGGTGTTGGACTAATAGCTAAAAGGCTAACAGCTACTGCTGCGCGTCACTCTCCTCATTGGTATCTTGCTCGCTGTAGTGCTGGACCCATTCCTGGTGCCATGGGCCAAAGTTGCCGGCGGTGATGTGCTCGCGGGCCTGGCGCATGAGGTCGAGAAAGAAGTGAAGGTTATGCATCGAGAGGAGGGTGGCTGCGAGCATCTCGTTGGCCATGATGAGGTGGCGCAGGTAGGCGCGGGAGAAGTTATTGCACACGTAGTTATCCAGACCGGGCACTAGGGGGGAGTCGTCCGTGCGGTAGCGGTTGTTCTTTAAGTTAATGGGGCCCTGGGGGGTGTAGGCTAGACCGTGGCGGGCTTCGCGCGTGGGCATGACGCAGTCGAACATATCGACGCCGAGGGCGATCATCTTGAGGAGCTGGCGGGGGGTGCCCACGCCCATGACGTAACGGGGCTTATGCCAGGGTAGATGGGGAATGCTGGCGCCGACTTGCTGGAGCATCTCGGGCTCGGGCTCGCCCACACTGACGCCACCAATGGCATAGCCGGGGAAATCCATCCCCGCCAGCTCTGTGGCGCAGCGGGCGCGGAGGTCGGCATGGACTCCGCCCTGTACGATGGCAAATACGTGATGGCCACCTTCGAGCATGCCGGTGTCTGCCGCAATGGTGCGGCACTGGGCGGCCCAGCGCAGGGTGCTGGCTACAGCGCTCTCTGCCACGTCGCGGGTGCAGGGGAAAGGGGGGCAGACATCGATAACCATGGCGATGTCCGAGCCGAGGTTGCGCTGGATGCCCATGACTTCCTTTGGGCCGAGAAAGATTTCTGCGCCGTCGAGGTGACTGCGGAACCAGATGCCGTCTTCTTTTATCTTGCGGAGCTTTGCGAGGGAGAAGACCTGAAAGCCTCCGCTATCGGTGAGGATGGGCTTGGTCCAACCCATGAACTTGTGGAGCCCCCCGAGGTCGCGCACCAGCTCGGAGCCGGGGCGGAGGTTCAGATGGTAGGTGTTGCCGAGGATAATCTGGGCGTTTATCTCGTGAAGCTGCGCCGGGGTGATGGCCTTGACCGTGGCTTGGGTGCCGACGGGCATAAAGATGGGCGTCTGTATCTCGCCGTGGGCGGTGTGCAGCAGTCCGCGACGCGCTGCGGTGGCGGGGTCGCGGTTGAGAATGGCAAAAGGGGGAATTGTCTCCATGTTGGCTGATGCTGGCCGGAGGCAGGCTTGACGCCAAGCGGATTTACTGAAATTCTCACGGTCTATGTTGCTGGTGATAGACAATTATGACTCGTTCACTTACAACCTTGTCCAGTACTTTGGGCAACTGGGGTTGGAGCAGCGCGTGGTTCGCAACAATGAGATCACGGTGGAGGAGGCCCTGGCGCTGAATCCCGAGCGCGTGGTGCTCTCGCCGGGGCCGTGCACGCCGAATGAGGCCGGGGTAAGCATGGAGATGATTCGTGCGTTTGCCGGGCGGGTGCCGCTCTTCGGAGTGTGCCTGGGTCACCAGTGCATCGGCCAGTTCTACGGCGGGAATGTCGTGCGAGCCGGGCGATTGATGCACGGGAAGACATCGCCCATCCTCCACAATGGGAAGGATTTGTTCCTTGGGATGCCTTCGCCCTTTGACGGCACACGTTACCACTCGCTACTCGTGGAGAAGTCCACCTTCCCGGATTGCCTCGAGATCACGGCGGAGACGGCGGAGGGTGAAGTCATGGGGCTGCGCCACCGCACGCTGCCCGTCTGGGGTGTGCAGTTCCACCCGGAGAGCCTGGCTACACAGAATGGGATGCGGATGTTGGAAAACTTTCTGAAGTTATAAGCCTTTGACAAATTCGCCCGCGCGATTACCTGTCTTAACAGTAGCTAATGAACCTTACCCACCCTGAAGAGTTGGCCAAGCTGCACTGCTTAAAGGCACTGTTCCGCTCCACAACAGGACAGGACCCGGTATTGGCGGGGTATTTGAAGGCGGCGATAGATTTCTCCGTGACAGGGGACTCCGCTCTGCCTGCACCGATTCTTCAGTTTACCGCGGCTGCTCTGGATTTGGCAGAAAAGCAAGATCCGGACAGCGATTGCTCCTATGGTCTGGAACATATTGAGCTTCGTGGACGTACCTGGGACCCGCTCTGGATGCGCGAGGAGTTAATCGGCGCATTGAAACGGCTCGCCGGGTACGAGCACTGTCTCCTCCTTGTCACCGGGCTGCGCGAAGGCGTATGCCCACAAGGGCGACCTTTCACGAGCAGACGCAAACAGAGTGTGCAGGATGCCGTGGCCTATATCGATGCTCTTGCTGCACGCTATGCCAGCGCGAGCGCGAAGCTCACGCTGCTCTACCAGTAACTGCGCCTCCACGACACTTGTTATTTACCCTGAAACCCACCCGCGATGACCCTCTTTGAGAAAATTATCAACCGGCAGATACCGGCCACCTTTGAGCATGAGGACGAAGTCTGCATCGCCATCCGCGATGTCTCCCCACAGGCGCCCCATCACCTGCTGATTATCCCGAAGAAGCCCATCCCGCGGCTCGCCGAAGCGAGTGACAATGACGCGCAGCTCCTCGGGCACCTGCTTATCGTGGCTCGGAATCTCGCGAAGAAACTACAACTCGACGCCGGGTTCCGTATAGTCATCAACAACGGCTCCCACGGCGGCGAGAGTGTGCCCCATCTACACGTGCATCTGCTTGCAGGCAGGCCGCTGAAGTGGCCACCGGGCTGAGGGTCTGCGTGTTTGGTGTTCCGTGTTTGGTGTTCCGAAGTGTATGGATCTATAAGACCAACCGCGCTATCGCCTGAAATTAGGCTTGGTATGTGGATTGCTCATTAATATAGAGAAGTGAAACAACATGAACGACTCCACAGAACTCCGTCTTCGGGTTGCGCGGGAAAGCGATCTTCCACAAATTGTTTCCATTTATAATAGCACGATTCCCTCGCGCGTGGTAACTGCGGACTTGGAGCCGGTGACGGTGGAAAGCCGTCGTGACTGGTTTCGCTCACACTCGGCAGAGAGGCATCCACTGTGGGTGCTGGAGTCGCGGCAAACTCGTGAAATTGCTGGCTGGCTCAGCTATTCCAAGTTTTACGGGCGCCCGGCCTATAGTGGTACGGCGGAGATTAGTGTCTATGTGCATGAGAACTGGAGGCGGCGCGGCTGCGGTCGGCTACTGCTGGAGGCAGCGATTACGTACGCACCGGTACTTGGGCTGCACACATTGCTGGGGTTTATCTTCGGGCACAATGATCCCAGTCTGGAATTGTTTTCGCGGCACGGGTTTAATAGATGGGCGCTGCTACCGCGTGTAGCGCAACTGGACTCGGATGAGAGGGACTTGATCATCCTTGGTCTGAGGATTGATCCCACGGAAACGCTCCCGGGAATAACCCGGCCGTTCACCACTCTACGCAGTGCCTCTGCCGCAGACCTGCCATCGCTTCGGGAGCTTCTTGCTTCTGCTGAGCTGCCAACAGAAGACCTGACCGAGAAACACCTGGACCACTATATAGTGGTAGTATCCGGCCAGACCATCGTGGCAACCGTAGGGCTGGAAGTCCACGGGCAGTACGGGCTGCTGCGCTCTCTGGCGGTCGCTCCCAGTTACCGGGGTCTGGGACTCTCGCTGCGGCTGATCAGCCTGATAGAAGCGTATGCTCGCAAACACAACTTGAAGGCACTGTACTTGTTGACCATTACCGCCGACCAAATCTTCTCCCGCTGCAGCTATAAGACTATCCCACGGAAACTAGCCCCTCAGGATATTCAGGATTCCGCAGAGTTCTCCAGCATCTGCCCGTCGAACTCAGTGTGTATGATGAAGACACTTGGCTGAGGGCTGTTAGCCTTTATTTAGCCTTTAGCTTTTAGCGTTTGGGGACAGTTCGTGCTGACTTCAGGTTGTCTGAATTAACACCCTTTTTAGAATTGATAACAACTGGTGTTAGATTAGATAATTCAGTCATGAAACTCCTATACCCTTGGATTACTCTGCTTGCCGTATCGCCGCTACTCAGTACTCTTGAGGCCGCAATACGTACCGAAATATTCAGTACCGCACCAGAAACCTGGCAGCAGGTGGGAGAGGCTCTGGGTTTCTCGCCGACTGCGTATGCCAAGGGAGAGGTGGGTGAGGCGGGTGGAAGCCTGCTGGGTGATTCGTCACGGTACGAGGACATCCTTGCAGTCCCACTCACATTCGGGAATGTGGTGTCCGGAGCGGGTTCGATGTTAATTCAGGGCACGGAAGGCGAGTGCTTCATAGGGCATGTAAGCAGGAATGATGAAGGTATCGAGGACACGAAGATTGGCATTACCGTCTCCATCAAGGATGGCCATTACGACGTGATTGACGCCGTGGTGAAACTGCCCAATTCTGCGGAAATAACAGTGGTTCGGGAAACGGCTCCTGCGGCTGCTCTCACCAAACTGTCATGGGAGGCACTTTACTTTAGCTACCTGTATGTGCCTGCATGCGCCGATGGCCAGGCCCGACTCTATGTGTGGTCGGATGCGATGGAGGCGCCCGTCGTACTGCGCGTTACGATAAAGAATCCGGAAGCATTTCAGTTAAAGGCATTCGGCTTTGGTGGTGAGTCGAAACAGCCTGTCAGCCAGGCCGCAGCCCCCAGTGTTTATGTGGACAATCTCACCTACACCGTGGGCGATAACTCCACCAAACCCACATGGTGGGACGCCGCCATGCAGCGGATCGACGAATACCGCAAGGGTGACCTGCTGTTGACCGTGAAGAACGCGGAGGGCGCTCCGGTAAGTGGGGCTGAGGTAGCGGTGCGCCAAGTCTCCACGAAGTATGGCTTCGGGACTGCCATCAGTGAGGCGTATCTCTATGATAACAAAGATACGCGCGATGGGCGTTTGTATGCCCTGTTAGCAAAGCAGTTGTTTAACAAGGCAGTACTGGAGAATGGGCATAAATGGAGCCGGTGGGAAGACGCGGCACGCCGGGTGAAGACCGATTACACAGTGGAGTGGATACTAGGTGCGGGTCTTGAACTGCGCGGGCATACGATGATTTGGCAGCGGTGGGACTTCATCCCCGTGGACCTTAAGGAAAAGGAAACCGACAAGGAATACCTGGCCACCCGCGCTGTGGAGCACGTGACTGCAATAGGTACATTTTACAAGGACACGATTAAGGAGTGGGACGTTGTCAACGAACAGTATCAAGAGAATGTACTCACGGACATTATTGACGGAGAAAACAAGCGGGACAGTGCCCCCTCACTCCTCACGTGGTATAATGCCGCGGCAGCTGCCATACCCGGCGGTCAGTTTTATCTGAATGACTTCGGGATACTCCATAACAACCAGCTCGGCGGGAAGGCGAAAGTCTATGAAAACCAGATTAAGTACCTGACCACAAACGGGGCGCCGTTATCTGGCATTGGCTTTCAGGGACACTATTGGGATTCGAGCACACGACCGAAGAATGCGGACCTATGGAAGCTCTTTGAGAAGTTTGCCGCCTTTAATATGGATTTGCAAATCACCGAGTTTGACATGTGGGGTGGCGGCTGGACCAGCCAGACTCAGGCTGAGTGGTCCCGGGAACTCTACGCCATGGCCTACAGCCACCCGCGCTTTGAGGGATTCGTCATCTGGGGATTCTGGGATGGTAAACATTGGCAGAACAGTGCACCGCTCTTTGACAAGAACTGGGCTCTCAAGCCTTCGGGTGAGGCGCTGCTCGACTTGACGTGCCGCGAGTTCCGTACGAATGCGCACGGCTTGACCAATGCCAGTGGAAAGTACCGTACAAGGGCATTCAAAGGTGATTATGTTGTAACGATCACCCATCCGGATGGCACCAAGGAGGAGATGACCGCGACTGTTGACCGCTCAATCCCTGTAAATGAAAACCCTTTCGAGGCCCTCCAGCCCGTCAACACCGACGGCGTTAAGGAGGGCTTTGTTGGCTATCTGTTTGATGCGAGTTATCCCTGGGTGTATGCCTTTAACCAAGGCTGGTGGTACCTCTATGCAATTGACGAACAGCACTTCTGGGCGTGGGATTTAACACCAGGTATGGAGTGGCTCTTTGTGGATGCGACGGTATGGCCGTGGGTGTACAGCTTCGGCCACGGAAGCTGGCTGAGCTATGGCGGTGGTGAGGCCGGAATCCGCTACTTTTACAAGGTAACCGAGGATAAATGGCTGGTGCTGCCTCTCTCGGGCAACTGAAAATATGGCATATCGAAGTTATGCGTTGCGCCTGCTGTAACAGGCGTCTCGACGGCGTCTTGCCAGCTACTTCTGTGGATATGGCCCCACCGGAGCATACCGTCATGCGAGTGGTCCGGCCCGGTGTTCGAGAAATTCTCAGGTTGAATCGGGGAATGCTCGCATTCATTTCACTCATGCGCATGGTTTGAAGACAAATGATGGCACCGCCCCCAAGGGCTTCGTCATTCGTGGTGCTAACACAGGCTGGCACTTCGCTCGTACTGAACTCGACGGGGAAACTGTCGTCGCCAGGCACGACAAAGTGGAGAAACCGACAGCCATTCGCTACGCGTGGGCGAATAATCCTGCAGTTAATCTCTATAACTCCGACAATCTCCACACTCGACCGTTCCGGACTAACCTATAGGCAGCACTTAGCCGGGAAAGTTCATACAGTAGCCGTCCGATTGCTCGATCCAAGGGCACTCAGCTCTGTTTCGGCGCATCTCTAGACTACAAGAGAGCCACGATTCCCGTCATCAACGCTTGCATTTCAGTCGCGAGCGCTCCTCTACCCGTCATCAACGAGTGCATTTCGGTCGCGGGAACTCCTCTACCCGTCGTCAACGAGTGCATTTTGGTCGGGAGGGGTACACTGATGGTCATCAACGCATGCATTTCGAGCCCGAAGCGTAAGATTCCCGTCATCAACGGTTGCATTTCGGTCGCGAATGCTCCGCTACCCGTCATCAGCGACTGCATTTTGCGTTGTGGCCCCTCTCTGGGTTACCTTGGTGGTGCTATACGCGAACGTGGTGGTCGTGTATGCTACCGTGGCGTTCCTCTACGTGACATCGGCGGTCGTGCACGCGAACGTGACGCTCCTATACGTGTAGTTGGCGGTCCTCTATGCAACTCTGGCATTCTTCGAGGTCGTCACGCTGATGCATACTGCACCACCGGCTCAACAAGTGTGTACCGCAACTACTCAATACCCCACGTCACCCACTTGTTTTGTGTCGCTGAGTACACGAAAGGCCGCGCGGTGGGCTCGCCGTAGTACCAGCCACCGATGGGGTCCCAAAACCACTGGGCTGCACCGTCGCCAAAGCAGTAAATCCACCCGTGGTCGTGAATATAAAGCCACGGGAAGGCCCCGGCATACGCATAGCCCATCCATGGGGACCAATACCACTGAGCGGAGATAAAGTAGAGGTCGCCAAACCATGCGGCAGGGGCGTCCAGCATACCAATTGCCTCCAGGTCGAAGCCGGCGGAGATATTGGTGGGATAGGGGTCATACACCGGATGTCCGGTGGAGTCCAAAGCCCTGCCATCGCCAACGATGTCAACCAGACGCACATGGCTGATGCGGTCGTAGTCGATGCCGATGGCATCCGGCAATCCCCGAGTATGGGCAAAATCAAATCCTGTCGCGTAGCCATTCCGGTACTTGCCCGCGAGTCCGTCGATCCGGGTCGTATCCACAGAGCCATTACCGCCTACTGCGGATTCTGTTAAAGACACATTGGGCAGACGGACAAAGTGGATGCCATCACTGCTGATTTCCACGAACGCCAGCTCCAAAAATGTATCACTGAAGCTGTTCTCGAAGACCGCCAGATCATCACCGGGACCATCATGCAGGACGGGGTCGAAGGCGAGCGTTATCTGGCCACCTTCACCTAGGCTGACAACATCAAACAGATCTCCCGTAACGGGGCCAAGCGCACGACTTGGGGTCTGCCACTCCTCGTCCACATTCTCCCCATACGCCACGTTAGCCACACTCGTTGCCCAGGCGGTGAGGCGCCAGTCCGTGAGGGAAATGGCCTGTGTCCCAGCTTGTCCGGCGGCTGGTGAATAAGGCCCGGGACTGGCAGAGCAGAGAGCTGCCAATGCTGTCATGGAAATGCCGATACAGGCGTTGAGAATCCAGTTCATAGTTAAAAACTCCAGTTCAGTCCGGTTTGCAGCGCCCTACCTTCAGCAGGGTACGAGCCTCCGTAGTACTTTACGGTTGCGTAGTGTTTGTTGGTTAAATTCGTGCCGCGCAGATACAGCGTAAGCCGCGTAAGGGGTTGGTAGCGCACCTGTGCGCCGAGAATGCCATAGGGGCGCAGCCGTGCTATTTCGTTCTTAAAGTCTTCGCCACTCCATGAACCGCTGGTGTAGCGGTAGTCCACCCCGAACCCGAGTGTCTTTAATGGTTGCCAGTCGATGCGCGCACCGAGCTGCCACGCGGGTACCAAATAGCGGTCATTTCCTTTATATTCGCCTGCGGTGTAGATGGCCTCGATCCATGCTGTATCTGCGGTGAATGTCCACGAGCCTGTTTTATACTCGGCAGTGACTTCAGCTCCGGTACGGCGGGTGTTGGGAAGGTTGCTATTTAACCCCTTGTAAATTTGAGTGGATGCGTCGACCATGTATTTGTAGTCGATCTCTCCCTGCATCCATTGCACAAACGTGTTCGCAGTAAAGCGCCAGGACTGCGGTGTCCACTCCACGCCTATCTCTGTATTCCAGCCGTGTTCAGGCTCAAGTGCGGTGTTAAAGGCAGTGGCGAGATCTACTCCTTGGTAGGCAGCTACTTCATCGGCTACCGGGTAACGGTAGAGCCGGTCAGCCCTTGTCCAGAAGCGCACAGTAGGCGCAGCCTGCCAGGTAATTCCGGTGTTGAGCGCCCAGCCCATGTTATCCATGGAGCTGTTCACCAGGGGCTTATCGGGCTCTATAATAGCTGCCGCTAATTTATTAGCTTCCACTCGTGCGCCTGCGGTGAGGGTGATGGTCTCCGTAGTAGTATGAGTAAGGTGGAGAAATCCTCCGGCGGATTCTCTCGTTATATCCGCACGCCCCGTGTGCGCGGTTCTGGGTTTGTCACTGAAGCGATCCAGCCCAAGCTCGTCCCTCTGCAGGTCCATTCCGGCGACGGTGGTTAGTGCAGACAGTCTGCTCACCCACTGCGGTGAGAGCGCGAACTGTCGGGTCACGCTATCGGCGTGGATTCCAGCGAGATTCCAGGCAATCGTGCTGCTTGTCGTGCTACCGTTCAGTTCGAGCGTTTGCTCAGAGGAAAGATTCTGGGTCAGATGCAGATTGACCGCGACATAGTCTTCGTCGCTGTCCCGCCCGGGCTCGATCGATTGCCGCGGGTTGTTCTTAAATTGTGTGCTACCCAACGGCCCGGGGAACTGCTGGTAGTTCTGCGAGAAGGCCGTTCTGAAATCTATCTCGGTGCGTGCACCGAGGCGGATGCCTGAGGCGAATGTCGCACTCGTCTGCTCCCACAGGCTGTTCTGCCTGTAACCATCCTGCCGCGTGTACCCCGCATTACCATTCGCGTAGGCATTCGTGGATGATGCGCCTCCTTCCAGCGAGGTGCCATACAGTCCATAACTGCCTGCGGTGGCAGCTAGTTTTGCATAGGGTTTCGTTGCGCTCTTGCGGGTGGTTATCTTTATCACTCCGCCAACTGCCTGGCTCCCATAGAGCACGCTCTGCGAGCCGCGCAGCACCTCCACGCGGTCAACCGACTCCACCGGAATCTGTGACCAGTTGAACTGCCGCATATCGGGACGGTTCAGCTTCATGCCATCCACCAGCACCAGCGTGCGCAGCCCGCTGTTTGAACTCCAGCCCCTGAGGTTTACCTCCGCTTGCATACGGTTGCCAGTAACGCTTCGCAGTTGCAGGCCCGGCACTGCTGTCAACAACTCCGCCACTGTCTGGGCGCCGACGTTCTGGAGCGCATCCGGTGTAATAAATGTCAGCGCCGAGGGCACCAGATCAGCACTGGTCTCATAGCGAAACGCAGTGACTTCTTGCGCTGGAAGCGTCACTACTTCCGGCTCATTTGAGAACAGAGCAGCGGGGCTGATTAGCATCAGCCCCGCTGCGAGAAACGATGAAAGACGGTGAATCACCTAGGCCTTGGGCACACTGACAATAGCAGTCCCATCATAGAACAGAGCGGGCTTACTCGTGCCCTTAATATAATAAAGGAATTTCCCCTCACCGAAGGCATAGACCCAGGGGAAGATGCTCTCGTTCGTCCAGAGCCAGCCCAGATTCTGCTCGTGAATCCAAGTGTCTTCAGTACCGGATATCAGGTAGAGCCAGCCGAGTTCATTATGCCAGACCCAGGGTGCATAGGCGTCATAATGTACGCCCAGCCAGGACTCTTTCCACCCGTGACCGAGATCGGCTGCGCCGGGGATAGCCTGCGGGATAAGCTCGATATCAAGATTATCCATGACAAGGTAAGCGGGGGTGTTAAGTCCAAATGTACCGTAGTCACTTCCTGCAAAAGAGAAGCGGATGGTCTTCACTCCCGTGCCCAATGCGCTAAGCGACGCGTTCGTCCACGCTGTCAGCAGCATGTCTCCCGTTGTACCGCGGTAATCCGCAAGATAAACCTCGGCTTTACCCGTGGGCGCGCCGCGATCATTGTAGCCAGTGATATCCACGCGGAGATAATCCGGGTCGGTTCCCGCCGCTCCGCCGAATTTCTTGGAGAAGGCATCTCCAATAAGAATCGAGCTTGCCGTGTAGGCACTGTTGGCGAGATCCGCGCTGAGTGGATTACCCAGATAGCCATCTGGAATCGTGACGACAGCGTCTCGATAAGCTACCAGGTGGACATCGCACCCGCATGCACCTTCCAACGGCTCTGTCTGGTAGAGCGCATACTGCTTGTCATAGGAACCGCTCGTAGTAGCGATTTCATTGCTGTAGGCAAAGCCCTCCCAGCTCGTGAATCCTCCCCCCCAATCGGTGAAGTTATTGGCGAACCAGAGTCCTCCACTCGTAAAACCTCCGCTGCCATTGGCACCGTTCCAGTAGGTGATGTCTTCAGGAAGAACGAGGTCGTTAAAATTTAGCTTAGCAGCTGTCAGCACACTGGCAGTACTCATTGCCAGTAGTAGTCCAGCCGCCTTGCAGCACTGTTTATGGGTCATAGTGATCATGATGAAAGTGTTGATTTCGCTTCCGAGCAAAGGGGCTTCACATTTGTTTTGCAAGAACTATCGGCAAACAACTGCCATTAAGAATTACTTGCCCCCGACGGGTAATCAGGCTCTTATCGTGTTCCATGACCGGCAAACAACGCATCAGTGTATTTCTTATCGGTGTCGCCATCGGCTGTGTGCTGCTTTCTTTTCTGCCAAGAAAAGCGAAGGATGCGACAGCCGTGCATCCGTGGCATGCCCAGACGGCTAGTGATGGCTATTACCCCCGGATTCACACGGATGGGTACGGAAGGGATTTAACAATCCCGGGACAGCCGCGGAACCTCGTCTCCATAGCACCAAGCATTACCGAAACACTCTTCGCCATGGGGATGGGAGACCATCTCAAGGCTGTAACCGACTGGTGTAAATTACCAGCAGGCACCGCAAACGTGGAGCGCATCGGCTCACTGGATTTGCCGAACCGCGAGAAGATTGCAGCGCTCCAGGTGGATGCGGTTCTGGGCTCGAACCTTACTCCGCGCCGCACCTACGAGCAGTTTGCCACGGCGGGACAGTTGGCGATCCAGTTTGATTTTTCGGACTATGACAAGACGCGGAAGTCTATTAAGGAGCTGGGCTCCGTACTCGGAGTGCCCGGTATGTCGCTGAAACTTCTCAATGCTCTGGAGACCCGACGCATGGCTATCGACAGCAAGCTCGCCGCCCTCAGCACGGGGAGCCCGCGCGCACTGCTCCTCTACGATTTGCGCGATCTCACCAGCGCAGGCAAAGGCGCGTGGCCCGGGGATTTACTTGAGCAGGCCCATGCGGTGAACATCGCCGCCGCCGCCAGCTCCTCATGGCCAAAGCTTACCCTCGAAGCGATCATAGCGGCCGCGCCAGAAGTCGTCATCATAGCGGTAGGCGATTCCGATACCGCGCGCAAATCTACTGAGGCAGCCATAGCCACGCTCAAGACCAATACTTCATGGAGTCTAACCCCAGCCGTGCGCAACGGCCGTGTGGTGATGATTTCCAGCGACCTGTTGACCATCCCCGGCCCCGGTATCATCGACGCCTACGAGGCACTCGCCCGCGCAGTACACCCCGAGGCCTTTGCGGAAGGGCTGTGAGAGTAGGCACAAAGCGACAAAGGCACAGAGGCACAAAGTCAGAAGGCAGAAAGTATAACCGTCAATAGCGTCAATAAGGTCAGCAAGGTCAAAGAAGCCTACTGCGTTCTGCCTTTCTACTGACTACTAACTACTCTCCCTTCTTCAGCTCTTCCGCTTACTCCGAATCAATCGCGATGTGCCTTCTGCCAAAGGGGCGCGCACGGCTCCCTTCGCACCGCCCTTTTTACCCGCGCACTTGGGGCAGCGGCCAAAGAACACGATCTCCTCGCCCTCGATAACAAAGCCTGCGGGTGCCTTCACCTCAAACTCCGGCAGCGCTACATCGATCTGGTAGAGCTTGTTACAGCCACGGCAGATGAAGTGCGGGTGGTGGCCCTTGTCCGATACTAACTCATAGCGTAGCGGTTGCCCTGGGTAATCCACGCCCACCAGCTTACCCTCAGTCACCAAGTCTCGAATGTTGCGATAGACCGTACGCAGACCGATGTCGCTACAGTACTTCAGCGCCAGTTGGTGCAGCTCCCCGGGCGCGAGTGGCCTGCCAGTCTCTTCAAAGACCTGCAAGATGGCGTCGCGCTGCCGGGTGCGTCTAATCATCCATTTAATTTACCAGATGATCGCGGATGTAATCAAAGCTCATCTTTAGCGAATCAAAGGGATCGCCCGGCGTCGTATCCTGTTCGACGATGAACCATTCGCAGCCACTCGCTTCGGCTGCGGAGATGATTTCCTTCCAGTCCAGAGTGCCCTGACCGATCTCCGCATACTCTGGCGCCGCATTATTGTTGGTGCGGTAGTCTTTCATGTGCAGCAGCGGTAGACGATTCTTCAAGCTCCGGCACCACGCAGCGGGATTGCCGCCACCATACTGGACCCAGTAGGTATCGATCTCTCCCTGTAAGTACCGCGGGTTCGTCTCGGCGTAGATGCGCTCAAGGATTACCCGGCCATTCAGTTTGCGAAACTCATGGTTGTGGTTGTGGTAGGACAGGGTAAGCCCTGCCTCGGCGAAAACCTTGCCCGCAGCATCCAGCTTCGAAATCAACTCCGCAACGGAAGCCTCCGAGCCGAAATCGATCCCTGCCGGGTAAGGGTATGCGGTGTGTTTACACCCCAGCTTCTTCAAGCGCTCCACCACTTTCGCAGGCTCGGCAAGAATCAGCGGTCCCGATTCATGGGTCGCGCAGAGAGTGAGTTTATTTTCCTTACACAGGCGGACGAGTTCGCTCTCCTCAATCGGACCGAGACCACTCGCCTGGACGGCTTGGTACCCTATGGCGGCTACTTTGCGCAAGGTCTCCGCGATGGCAACGGGTGTCTTGCAATGATCACGCAGCGTATAGAGCTGAACGGCAACAGAGCTTAGTTTCATGGTAATTGAATTGGGAATTACGGGTTAAAGAGTGCGTTGATGACACATTTTACCGCGAATTGCAAACACGCGTGTGTCGCGTGCGGAAAGAAAGCCATGCGGTCTCGGTTCATACATTCGCAGACATCGCTAATAGCGCCAACGTCGCACTAGAACTTTGGCTTCAGCTTCTGTTCGCTCATCAGCTCCTTCGCCGTTGCCTTCAGGGTGGCCAGCACCGGTTTCAGTTCGCGCTTCACACTCGCATCCATCCGGTCTGTAAAGAGAATACCCTGCAAGTGGTCATACTCATGCTGGATAACGCGGGAGAGGAAGCCGGTTGCCTTCAGTACATGCTTTACCCCGCTGACATCCTGGTAGGTGAGGGTCACCCGCTCTGGCCGCTCGATATCCCCACGGATACCTTGAAAGGAAAGGCATCCTTCCTCGTAGATGGAGAGCGGGGACCGCCCCAGCTTTAGCTCCGGATTGGCGACGACGAGTGGCATCAGCAAGTCCAGGGGCGGTTTCTTCCCGTCGAAATCATAGTCGAAGTCCACATCAGCGCCCCGCGCCTGAAGGTCTATGACGCAGAGTTGGAGCGCGTGCCCCACCTGCTGTGCAGCGATACCCACCCCCTTGGAGGCGTACATCGTTTCCAGCATATCCTGGGTTAACTGCTTCAAAGAAGCATCGAAGTTCTCCACCGGCTTGCCCACTTCCCGCAGGACCGGCTCTCCAAACTGAGTGACGCGCAAGAGCATGATTTCCGGGTAAACAAACACATCTACTGTGGCAATCGTATTTTACAGGATTAAGAGCACAACTACACGCCCGCGCGTTTCGCGATGGGAGTAACAAGGGAAGCTATCAGCTTTTAGCTCTTAGCCTTTTCTCCTTTCAGCCTCTGCCATTCCGACTTTGTGCCTTTGTGCCTTTGGACCTTTGTGCCTACCTTCACGCCCTCAGAGCCTCGCTATTCCTGCGCAAAGCACCTCGGCAGCCGAAGTCATGGCGGCGGCATCGTGGGCGGTGCTGATGAAGCAGGTCTCATAGGCCGAGGGCGGCAGATACACGCCGTGTTGCAGGGCGTGGTGGAAGACGCTGTTAAAGTAATCCTTCCGGCTGGAGAGCGCGTCCTCGTAGTTTCGCACGGGGTGCTCGTTAAAGAAGAGGGAGAACATGGAGCCCACCTGCGGTACTTGCAGGGGGATGCCTTTCGCCGATGCAGCACCGAGCAGAGCAGAGGCCAGCTCGCGGCCAGCCTTATCGAGGGCTGCATAGGGGTTTAGCTCTTTCAACAACCGCAGCGAGGCGAGGCCCGCCGCGAGGGCGAGGGGGTTGCCGCTGAGCGTGCCAGCTTGATAGACGGGGCCAAGCGGTGCTAGGCAGTCCATGATCTCTGCACGGCCACCAAATGCCCCCACCGGTAATCCACCGCCAATGATCTTCCCCAGCGCAGTGAGATCAGGGGTAATCTTTACCAGCTCCTGTACGCCCCCACGGGCGAGACGGAAGCCCGTCATCACTTCATCAAAGATAAGTACAGTGCCATGCTTCGTGCAGAGCGCGCGCAGCGCCTCCAGATACCCGGGAAGCGGGAGAATGAGACCCACATTTGCCGGGAAAGGCTCGAGTATGACACCGGCGATACGCTCGCCGTGCTCCGCGAAGAGCGCTTCGAGCGCGGGCAAGTCATTATACGGCAAAACGAGTGTCAGCGCGGCCACCGCTGCGGGGATGCCCGCACTGTCGGGATGGCCCAGCGTCAGCGCGCCGGAGCCCGCCTTCACCAGAAGCGCGTCCACGTGCCCATGGTAACACCCCGCGAACTTCACAATCAGCTCCCGCTTGGTGAACCCCCGCGCCAGACGTATGCAGGACATCGTCGCCTCAGTCCCGCTGTTTACCATGCGCACCTTCTGGATACTCGGGACCATCTCGCAGATAGTTTCCGCCATCTCCACTTCCAGCGGGTTCGGTGTGCCAAAGCTCGTGCCCCGCTCCAGCGCTTCCGCAATCGCCGCCCTCACCACCGGGTTATTATGCCCATGAATCGCAGGCCCCCAAGTGCAGACAAAGTCGATCAGCGACTTCCCATCTGCCGTGAAGAGCCGCGCCCCCTCACAACGCTCCGTAAAGAAAGGCGCCCCGCCCACACTCCGAAACGCCCGCACCGGCGAGTTCACCCCGCCCGGTATGCGCTTGAGCGCACGAGCGAACAAAGCCTCCGATTCCAACCCATTCGAGACACTGTGAGTCATCGTCATTCCAAACCCGTTAACGTATCGCAGCGACCATGGCAATCCTGCATGCGCTCCCAGCTCCCTGTCGGTTAACTGCCCGCAGCACGAACACAATCCACCCGACCGCTCCATCCCCAGCCGGGAACCCGTCCCATGGCGCAGGGTAACCTCCCCTCTGGTCCTGGCGCGCGCATTTCAGTTAACGGAATACTCCTTCAACCCGCGGGCAAGCTCCATTCTCCAGCGGGGACACTCCTACGGGTCAGCGAAACAGTCCCCCGACCTGCCGGAATGCTCCAACGCCATGCAGCAGTGCTCCTACGCCATCCGGGAATGGTATTTTCTCCTGCGGGAATGCTCCTTTTTCATCACGAAATGCTCCTACACCATGCCGAAATGCTTTTTATTCATCACGAAATGGTATTTTTTTATGCGGGAATGGTATTTTCTCCTGCCGAAACACTTTTTACTCATCACGAAATGCTTTTTACTCCTGCGGAAACGCTCCTACGAGCTGCCGTTTACCTTTTATTTACAGCGGTAACACTTTTTTCTCCTCCCGAAACGGTCCTACATCCGCGCGCTTACCTTTTTTTAACAACAGATACAATATTTTCTCCCTCAGATGCACTCCCCGCTCCCCCGGATGCCATCCTTTCGGGACATATTGTCCGTTATTTCTCGAATAACGCAGCGCGGCGCAGAGTGGGACAGACAGTCTTGCCCCATGACACGAGACTAAAACCCGCGGGGAAACAGGATTGCCCATTCTGTGAAAGCTACCTTTTTTGTGCATAAATTAGTTAATCTACCTATAAGCATCTTCTCAGGAAACGCCACCCATGGGAGCGCCGATGTCCCCGTCGGCTCTTCTGCCTTTGTCCACCCACAGCCTCCCCTGAGGACGTCGGCGTTGCCAGCGGACCATCCCACTGCCAGTGAATGAAGTTCAGACCTGCGCTCTGCGTGGCGGTAAGGTTTCACCTTCAACCCACACCGGTTCCACGACATGCTCCATCGGGTGAGTGGGAAAGCCCCGCTCTCCGCGTGCGACCATATCTCGTAGCAGCAATAACGCCCTCCGCCAGTGCTCCGTTGACTGGATATTACAGCCTGCTACCAACGGGGTATTGGAGACTTTCGCATCAGTTGCCAAAATCGCCGCCAAGCCCGTCTTTCCCGGGAAAGTCCATCCCATTTTGCGCAATTCAAAAATCTTCGTCCAGTGGAAGACCACGATTACGTCCGGCTTTTCCTGCCGTAGCCAGGCACCGGTCCCGGCATCCACATGATCAAACGACCAGTCCGGCAGCTCTCGCCAGCTCAAGGTCACCCCCGGCGGCAGCTTGCGTGCCTGGAAATTCAGCACCGCGCCGAAGCGGGCGTCATCATCCAGAACGCTGGTAGTGCGGGATAGCGGTACCGCGATCCGGCGGTAACCCCGCGCCACCACTTGTGCCAAGGTCATCGCCATGTAGTCGAAGGCGCTGTGCCGCACCAAGTGGCACGCCA
>JANRLC010000011.1:0-37654 GCA_033762955.1 Verrucomicrobiota bacterium
GGCAAATTGGTAGCGTCGATCCATTGTTTTTATTGTGTTCCACGGCATTGTTGGCGTGGTTCTTGTTTGTTGAACCTTGCATCGCAACCCGTAAAGGATCTCCTGAACCTATTCCGTAAACCATCTCCTGAACCTGTACCAGGCAGGTGTTCGGTGTTCGGACAAGGCAGTTTGCAGTGGGCAGTAGGCAGTTTTTCCTGGGCCGTTGGCCCAGACTTTGGCTAATTCGTGCCGTTGGCGCTACGCCTTCCTGTAAATCCCCGTCATTCTGAACTTGTTAGGACAGTGTCTGTCTCTTTAACTGGTGACTGTAACCAAGACCCAATTCATCCCATGACAAAAGTAGGAGTTCTTCTTTCTGGTTGTGGCGTCTTCGATGGCGCTGAGATTCATGAGTCCGTGCTTACCCTGCTCTCACTGGATAGAGCGGGGGCGAGTGTGGTCCTGTGCGCTCCAAATGTGGCGCAGCTTCATGTGGTTAACCACTTGACGGGGAAGCCAGCCGAGGGGGAATCGCGCAATGTACTGGTGGAAGCTGCGAGAATTGCCCGCGGAGTTATCGAGGATGTGAGCACCATCGATGCCCGTGAACTGGATGCGCTTATCCTACCCGGTGGATTCGGCGCTGCGAAGAATCTCTCCAACTTCGCGGTTAGCGATGGGAACTTCACGGTGAATGCAGACGCTGCCAAACTCATTCGTGGCATGCGTGCCCTGGAAAGGCCGATTGGCTTCATCTGTATCGCACCAGTGATTGCGGCAAAGCTCTTCGGGGCAGAGAAGGTCGAGGTAACCGTCGGTAATGATGCCGGTACAGTGGCAGCCATCACCCAGTGTGGTGCACGCCACTTTGAGTGTGCAGTCACAGACATCCATATTGACCCCGTGCGCAAAGTCGTTTCCACTCCGGCCTATATGTATGACACTCGTATCAGCGAGGTAGCCGTTGGCATAGATAAGCTGGTCCGCGCCGTTCTTGACCTCGCCTAGGCTTCCCGCATGCCCACCACTCCAACCGCCACATTTCCATGTCGCCATCGGCTTAGTCGATTGGGTGCACTTTGTGCCTCTGTGCCTCTGTACCTTTGTGCCTTGTGTCTCACAAGCACCGCACTCGTCGCCCAGATGAAGGTGGATGCGCCAGTGAAGAACTTCCGCCTACCTTACTTTAACGCCGATGGGTTTCGCGAATGGGATATGCAGGGCGAGACGGGGCAGATTCTCCCCAATGATGCCGTCGCCATCACTAGTATGCGGGTACGTATATTCAACCCCAAGGATGGCAAGACGCTCCAGACCACTATCACCAGCCCACAGGCAACGGTCCACCCCAAGTCCACTCAAGCGCAGGGGAAGTCCGCAATCCGCGTCGAAGGGCAGAACTTCATCCTGACTGGCAAGGACTGGAACTGGGACGGCAAAGCCCAAAAGATTCGCGTACGCGATGATGCCAAAGTCACCTTTAACGAAACCCTCGATCTCTTACTTCGCTGATGAATCCCCGCCAAATCCTCGTCCTCGTTGCCCTGCTGGCACTCCCATCCGCCTTTCTCCATGCTGCGGCTTCCAAGGATCCGACGACAATCGAGAGCGAGTCAATGGATATGCAGGGCACGGCAGACAAGAACTACTTCACCTTCGTAAAAAAGGTGGTGGTTAAGAGCGAAAATCTGGTCATGAATTGCGACCGGCTGGAGATCGTCTCCCAACGAGTAGGCGACCCTTCTGCAAACATTGGGAAAATCGGTGCCATCGAGAGTATTGTGGCCATTGGGAATGTGCGCATTGTGCAGAGTGGTCGCGAGGCGCGGGCCGGTCATGCTGTGATGGACCCTCGGCTGGGAGTGCTTATCCTTACAGAGAATCCCTCCATTATCGACGGCCAGACTACGGTCATGGGGAAAGAGATTGTCCTCGATAAGAACAAAAATGTTCGAGTCAAGGAAGGTAAGACCATCCTGAACGGTGAATTGCCACAGTTTAACTTCAATCGCGACACCCCGCCCCCGGTAAAACCGACAGATGAGTGGATGTCTGGTGGCGATGCGCTTGACCCGAAGGCACCGAAGTCCGAAAAGAAGTAGCGTATAACTGCCATTGATCCTATTCTCTCCTCTTTCATGGTAACCTCCCTCTCCACCAGTACATCAAACCGGCCAGGTACAGAGAAGCCGGTTTCCAAAATACAGGCTACGGGATTAGTTAAACGCTACGGCGCGCGTGCGGTGGTAAACAAGGTGGATATCCACGTCAGCGGCGGGGAAATTGTCGGCCTCCTCGGTCCAAATGGTGCGGGAAAAACCACCTCGTTCTACATGATTGTCGGCCTCATCCCTGCAACAGCGGGCAAGGTGATGCTGGACGGGAAAGACATTACGGCGTTGCCCATGTATAAGAGGGCACGACTGGGTCTGGGCTATCTACCACAGGAACCTTCCATCTTTCGCAAGTTGACCGTCGAGGAAAACCTCCGTGCTATTGCGGAGATTCAGCCTTATAATCGCTCTGAGCGGAAAAAGGCCATAGTCGAACACATGGAAGAGCTGAAGATCGCCCATTTGGCGAAGCAGCCCGCCTACACACTCAGCGGTGGCGAGCGCAGACGACTCGAAATATCGCGCGCACTGCTCTGCCGGCCTCGGTTTCTCCTTCTTGACGAGCCTTTTAGCGGTGTGGACCCCATCTCGGTAGCCGAGGTGCAGCAGATTGTGGTGTCTCTCAAACACAAAGGCATCGGCGTACTCATCACCGACCATAATGTGCGGGAAACACTTCGCATAGTGGACCGCGCCTACCTCTTGCATGAAGGTAAAGTGCTCGCAGAGGGTACGAGTGAGATGCTCATCAACGACCCCAACAGCCGTCGCTTCTATCTAGGCGAGGGCTTCAGCCTTTAACGAACAATCCGCGCGCGTCATGGCATTCCAACCCACACCCCGCCAAGCCGACAAGATTACCGTCAAAAGCTTCTTCGAGCAGTATCAGCAGCAGCTTAAGTTGAGCGTAGTCGCCGGGGAAAACGGCATGCACCGGAGCATTCGGGATAAGTCGATCAACCGTCCCGCGCTAGCATTAACTGGCTATTTTACGAACTTTGCCTCCCGCCGTATCCAACTCTTCGGCGCTGGCGAGATGGCTTACCTGCGCGATGTGGACGAGAACAAGCAGATGGAGATTATGTGGGGAATTGCGAGTAAACGAATCCCTTGCATGATTATTTCCCGCCACCTCACCCCTACAAAGGCGATGGTCGAGGTGGCGAAAGTGTTCAAGATTCCACTGCTACGCTCCTCGTTGAATACGAGAGATCTACTTGGAACCGCGACCATTCTACTTGAAGAATTTTTCGCCCCTAGAGTCACCCTCCATGGAACTCTCCTTGATGTGCGTGGCATCGGGACTCTAATTCGCGGAGAAAGCGGCGTTGGCAAGTCCGAGTGCGCACTGGCGCTTATTGAGCGCGGCCACAGCCTGGTGGCAGATGATGTCGTCCACATCAAACAAATGGGCGAGCGCGAGCTTATGGGTAGTGGCCCCATTCTAAATCGCGGCTACATGGAGTGCCGCGGGCTGGGCATCATTAATGTGGCGGAGCTATTTGGCATCCGCTCCGTCCGCATAGAGAAACGCGTGGAGTTCATCATCACCTTCCAGGAATGGCGACAAGGCATGGAAGAGGAACGCACGGGCCTCGAGCGCGAATTCTACACTATTTTGGACATCCCCGTTCCTCACATAAAGCTTCCGGTGCGCCCAGGACGCGATATGGCCCGTCTCGTCGAAGTCGCTGCCATGATCGAAGCCCTCCGTCAAATTGGGCACGATCCCGCAAAGGACTTCAACGACCGCCTCATCGCGCTCATGAACGACGGAGTCCCACCGAAGACACCGCTTATTCCAAGCTAGAGGTTGAGCAGACCCTCTGAATCGATCTTCAGAGTCACCTTTACAACCTCCAGACCCACCAGTGAGATCTCCAAGGGGACTATTCACGTCTCCAAGGGGAGTAATTCTTTCTCCAGACCCACCATTTCCGTCTCCAAGCGGATCATTTCCGTCTCCAAGGGGATCATTTCCGTCTTCAAGCGGATCATTTCCGTCTTCAAGCGGATCATTTCCGTCTCCAAGGGGATCATTTCCGTCTTCAAGCGGATCATTTCCGTCTTCAAGCGGATCATTTCCGTCTTCAAGCGGATCATTTCCGTCTTCAAGCGGATCATGTCCGTCTTCAAGCGGATCATGTCCGTCTTCAAGCGCGATAATTTCGATATTTGATGCTATATCGCCACAATTAGAGACTATCGCGTCATGCTTTAGTCACATAGGGTACCTCTTGAAAGGCATCTTCTCGTTCAAAGAACACACCCGCATGCTCTCCGGGTGAAAAATGGAAGCCTGGACTGGTGCTAGAGTAACAGCTTCAACTCTAGGGTTAAATCATAGCCCCCGATTCCATGACTCAAGATTATCCCGCCACCTGAACATCAGCTTCAGATTCATTCACCGATTTTCAGCATTCCTATAACTTTTATTAACTCACAAACGGGCCTACAGCGATTACTCGACAACCATGCTTTCTGTCAGAAATTGTTGTAAAGCAGCGCGGTACTGCATCTTAGAATATTCTCCACGTTTTGTCTTGCCAAAATGAGCCCTATCAAGATGCCTGAAAACCCTGAAATCTAGATCGTGGTCCACATAAGATTTCCTAATGTATTGACGAATTCGTAACGCAATCGGAAATCGGGAAAAGCCCCCAAGTTTACGCTACCGTAACTTGCCATCCCGTCAGTAATCGCCTGTAAAACCCCTAGAATAAGCCACTTCTGGAAGGGCATACTTTGTTTCCGTTAGACACACATCCGTGACATTGCAGCGCATGGTAGGGAGTGTGAATAACTTGTGCAAAAGTAGGGCTTGAGTCCCCCCCCTATTGCGGGGTTTATTCCACGCCACGCTGTAGCCAAATAATTGCTGGAATCTGAGTTGCTCCTCTGGAGAAATTCCCCAGCATGGCCCTAGTGTGACTGAGCAAAGCGCAAACTACTAGAGTACAACCATTTACAGTCTTATTCACAGTGTTACTCGCAAGACCTAAAGCACCCTGCCCAAGCCAGCCTCAGCGCCCACCGCGCTGCGGACGGCTTGTCTAGTCGTGCAACGGAAATGCCCGACTACACTCCGTCCCAATGTGAATAGCCTGCACCCATATATTACGTCCATGTCACAAGCTACTGTCATCACTAATTTCTGGCCCACCGTACAGGTGGAGCTTAAAAAGCTATTCCCTCGCGATCTCTACGATACCTGGTTTGCCACCATTCGTTGCGTTCAGGAAACTGAAGACAATCTGATCCTCGCTGCACCCAATACTTTTGCAGCCATCTGGCTGCAGGACAACTATCTAGAGCTGATCCGGGACACCATTCAGCGCGCCTCGGGACGTTCCTTTGAAGTCCTAATCGAGGCAGCAGAGGAAGCCACACCTGACAGGGTACTGGCTTCAACCTCGTTCCCGGTTAAGTCTGCGCCCAGGCATGCCTATGGCGAAACAGAAAATAATGCGCGCGCCCGCTTCGAGGAGCCTGCCCGCCGAACTACTGCTGAGAACTCCCGCCGCAGTCTTCTGCTCAATCCCCGCAATACCTTTGATAATTTTATAGTCGGTGGAAGCAACCAGCTCGCCCACGCCGCAAGTCTGGCCGTGGCACGAGCCCCCGGGAAGGCCTATAATCCCCTCTTTCTCTATGGGGACACTGGGTTGGGTAAAACCCACCTGATGCATGCCATAGCCCACTCGATCCTCGATAATGACCCCGACTCGAATGTCCTCTACGTCTCCTGTGAGAAGTTTACGAATGAGTTCATGCGGGCAATACAGGATAATTCGCTGGTCAAGTTCCGCCGATTCTATCGCAGCGTGGATGCCCTGCTGATCGATGACATCCAGTTCCTTGAGGGCAAAGAGCGCACCCAGGAAGAGTTCTTCCACACATTTAATGAAATTTATGAGTCTGGTCGCCAGCTCTGTCTCTCCAGCGATCGCCCTGCCAACGAGATAAAGAAGCTCGAAAGCCGGCTAATCTCCCGCTTCCAGTGGGGAATGGTGACTGACATTCAAGCGCCTGACCTCGAGACTCGCATGGCCATTCTTCGCAAGAAGGCGAATGCGATGAACTATAACATCCCGCAGGAGATTCTCCAGTTCCTCGCCCAGCGGATCACGAAGAATGTCCGCCGCATGGAAGGCGGGTTAATCAAGGTCGCCACCACCGCTTCGCTGCTCAATAGCAAACTCGACCTCGGTGCCGTTGAACGCTTAATCCAAGATATCCTTCAGGAGGAAGCCCAGAACCAGGTCACGATTGAGAAGATTCAGAAGCGAGTAGTAGAGTACTACGAGCTACGTCTTTCCGATATGGTCAGCAAACGCCGCCCAAGCCAGATTGCATTCCCCAGACAGGTGGCGATGTATCTCAGCCGGTTGCTTACCAACCAACCCCTGAAGGATATCGGGGATGCCTTCGGCGGGCGAGACCATGGGACAGTAATCCATGCCTGCAAAACCGTTGAAAACATTATGGAGCAGGATGATCAGGTAAAACGGAGTGTAGAGTTCCTGGTCAAGCAGCTTTCCAACCAGATGGCGTAGTTTGGCGAGAGAGAGACGAGACGTCAGGGAAATGCCGCTCGTCAATTTGCCCCAAAGGGACAAAAGGATGTCGTAGGCATCCTCTTTGGGGCATCCTTCTTCATGGAGTGAATAGAAAAATAAGTAAGCTAGCCTTGGGCCCGCGACTATCCTGTCCGCTCGGTGCGCACCAAGTTTCCCTGCTGGATGGATTGCGCTACCGATGCTTTTTTTCGCAGATGCACGGCCGCGGCATTCGCGGGTGATAGGCGAAGGAGCGCTTCGGCAGTATTGACCGCATTCAGATTCTGCCCTGCCACAAGATAGGCTGTACCGAGTGCCAGCAAGGTTTCCCCGTTCGATGGGTCGCACCTTCGGGCCTCTTCGAAGGCGAAGACAGCAGTCTTCGGTAGATCGGCGGCTGTCGCAGCCTGCCCCAGAAGCCAATGGCCAGTTACGCTCGCAGGAGAAATGGCCACGAATTTCTCCGCCAATTCCAGCGCCTTTAGCGGATTACCTGTCAGGTTTGCCCTGACTTGAAATGCATAAAACCAGCGAAAAACGGTGGCAACCACACGAGCTAGTGGGTGGCGTACATGTCGTTTTAAGGCATAGGCATCATGCAAACACTGGCGCACCTCTACACAGCCAGGATGCCCTTTCAAGATATGCAAACACACCGCCACTGAGTAATCTGGGTTTCCTTGGTCAAAGGCCTGCCGCGCAGATGCTGCCTGCTTCTGCAAACGCGGGTCCAGCTCCGCCAGAGATTCCTCAAGCATGGGGGCTTAGGCGAGTTCGAGGTTGGCGTTTATAGCGGCCTTAAGCGCGTTCATGGTTGCATCCACCAGCTCGGCAGACTCGGCCTCGACGAGTACACGAATCTTTGGCTCCGTACCGGAGTAGCGCACCAGTAGGCGCCCTTTATCCGCAAGCTCCAGTTCTAAGCGCTCTATCTCATCCTGTAGTGCCGGGATTTCGACGATGGGTATCTTTCGCTGGACTTTAAGTGCGATCAGCTGCTGGGGAAATAAGCGGATACACTGGCGAAGTGCGGATAGCGGCTGCCCGGTCTGACGCATCACTGCGAGCAGATGCAGTGCGGCGACAAGGGCATCTCCCGTCGGGGCCACGTCGCCTATGATGATGTGCCCACTCGCCTCCCCGCCAAAGGAGTAGCCTCCCCTTGCCATGCCCAGCATGACCTGCCTGTCCCCTACCCCCACCCGTTCAAGGCGCAGACCGTGCGCAATCATAGTCTGGTCGAGTCCCATATTACTCATCACGGTGGCGACAACGGTGTTTCTAGCCAGTCGCCCATTGCGCGCCAAATGAATGGCAAGGATGGCAAGTAGCTCATCACCATCCAGCTGGCTCCCTGTTTCATCACAGACAACGAGTCGATCTGCATCGCCATCGTGGGCGATACCCAAGTGCGCTCCAGCCTGAGGGACAAGGGTGCAAAGGGCCTCGGTGTGCTCTGATCCACAGTTTTCGTTAATATTCAACCCGTTCGGCTGATCACCCATGGAGAAAACCTCTGCGCCAAGCCGCCGCAACGTATCTGGAGTGGTATGGCTTGCCGCTCCATTGGCGGTATCTACGACAATGACAAAGCCATCCAGCGCACCTGCCCCTAGCAAGGTGCTGGCGAAATCCACATAAGCGAGTTCTGCATCAGCAGACTCCATGGCAGGCGGCTCGGATGGTTCGGGCACTGCATCCGTGCCATCAATCAGCCGCTCGATCTCGGTCTCTGTCGCATCATCCAGTTTGGTTCCATCGGCATTGAACAGCTTTATCCCATTGTCCGTTGCAGGATTGTGCGACGCGGTCACCGCGATTCCAAGTGACGCCCTTGATTTGCGCACCGCAAGCGAAACGGCCGGTGTAGGTATCACTCCGGCATCGATTACTCGGATGCCATGACACACCAGCCCGGCAGCGAGTTGTTGCACAATGGCTATTCCTGAGCGCCGGGTATCCTGCCCGAGCACAACTTTCATTGCCGGGCCACCTCCGTTCTTCGTCAACCACAGGCCGATGGCAGAACCGACGCGCCGCACAAACGCCGGCTGTAGATAAGGTCCGTCAACCCGGTCGCGTATGCCATCTGTACCAAAATATTTTCCGCTCATGATTAGAGTTTGAGTATTACACAATTCAGAAACAGCAATCCACAGTGTCTACCAGCTATCGGACAGCCGTGCCTCTGCTATTAAATGCCTTCAACCGTAACAACCAGTCCCGTAGCGCACCGCTCTCCACAATGGTCCTTGCCTGTGCGATGCCCTCAATGAGCGTCTCTGCCTTGCCAGCCACCCAAAACGCCGCGCCCGCATTGAATAAAACCGTATCTGTCAACCCGCCTGGGGCTGTGCCAGCGGCAATCTCCCCAAGCATCTCCACATTCTGCGCTGCAGTGCCACCCTTCAAAACTTCCGGCTCACACTCACGCAAGCCGAAGAGCGCAGCACCAAACACGGTATCCATCGCAGCAAGCTCTCCAAACCCTGCAATGCGGTTGTCTCCGGCCGTAGTTAACTCGTCGAGACCACTTGCGACCTCAGAGAGTCGACCATGGCAGACAAGCCCACGCTTAACACCCAGCGAGCCCAAGGCTGTCGCGAGTGGCTTCACCCAAGTCTCGGCGAAAACACCCATCAATAAATGCGCTGGCTGCGCAGGGTTAATGAGTGGACCGAGAAGATTAAAAATTGTACGCTGCCCCTCGGCGGCGAGTGCCTTGCGCACCGGCATTAGCTCTTTGAACGCCGGGTGATAGGCCGGCGCAAATAAGAAACAGAAGTTGAGTGACTCCAGTGAAGCCAGCAGCTCCGCCGACGTCGCCTCCGTGGCAACACCGAGTGCACCAAGGAAATCCGACGTACCGCTCTGCGAAGTAATCGCGCGATTTCCGTGCTTAATCACCGGCACCCCACCAGCCGCAGTGATGAAGGCCGCCGTTGTGGAGATATTATAACTACCAAAATGGTCCCCTCCCGTTCCGACTATATCCACTGCCCGCCCAGCCCACGCTTCGAGTCCAGGATTCCTCGCCAGTCGGCGAAACGTGTGCGCGAATGCAGCCACCTCCACCGGCGTCTCTCCCTTATGAGCCAGCGCACGCAGAAACTCCATCCGCTCCACCGCACTCACCTCTGCCTCGAGCAGTAGCAGTGCCGCACCCGCGGCTTCGGATTCATCAAGGGACTCTCGGGAGACGAGTTTACGGGTCAGGGATTCAAGCATGCTCATGGCGATGCCCCAAACTTGCCAACGCGCGCCAAGTCTCAAGCAAAAACCACTTTCAGCGCTGGAATGATTGAACCTATGAACGGGAATGCGACCAGTATGCCGTCGGGCGCAAATCGCATGTGGGCAGAATCGAAAAACGGTTGTATCCGGCGAGAGAGTCCGTCACCGGTTCCGCAGAACGGGTTTCTCCCACCGGATACAACATGGTTTTCAGATTATGAGCGCGCTTAACAACTACGCGGCATCCACCGTAAAGCCTAGCGGTGATGCGGCAGCGGCTTTAGTCACAAGGTTTACAACCACTATTGGATAGGTACCAGGGTTGAGTACTGGAGTTGTGACTTCAGCACTGGTGCTGGACTTAATTACGATGTTTGTGCAAAGCACATTATCGATCAGGAATTCAGTAACAACTGAGCCATCGGAAGACTTGGCAAAGTTTGCACCCGTGATTGCCAAAACGGTACCTCCGGTTGCGGGACCATTCATCGGACTGAAGGTTGATATGGAAGGAGGCGTTATCTTGGCTGTAATAATCGTACCATTGCGTCCGCTAAGACCGGATGTGCCGGGCACACCTGCAAGCCCTGGCGCACCATTGCTACCATTCGGTGTACCTGTGCCACCGAACCCAGGCAAACCTGGCTCTCCACCATTGCCACCTTTGCCACCGATGCCACCAGCGGTGTCGGCATTAAAACTCTTGGTGGTCAAGTCCTCGGCGTAAATGGCGACATCTCCACCAAAGCCACCATCGCCACCATTGCCTCCAGCACCACCATCACCACCATTGCCACCCTTGCCTCCCGTCGCGGGACCATTGATAGTACCTGCATTACCGCCATCGCCACCATTGCCACCCTTGCCTCCATTGCCACCTTTGCCTCCACTGCCTCCTTTGGCAACGACATCAACATTCGTGTTGAGTGTTTGTATATACCAGACGGTCGGGTGAATACTCTCGCCCGGCTTGCCTGGTTGACCGGGTTTGGCGGAGTTTCCAGTCTCTCCGTTCTCACCATTCGTCGGGCTTGTACCAGAGTCGCAGCAACCTCCGTTGGTCCCGTTCTTGCCATTATCCGCTTTGGATTTGTTACCCTCATTGCTGGCATCGGGTCCATCCGCTCCGCCCTGGGCGGTACCGAGATTAATCCGTACGCCATCGCCTTCTCCAAATATTTTGGCACGGCTGCTCTGGCTGGTGTGATAATTCACATAAGTGCTCTGTACGATCAATTCGCAGTTACCCACCACACGAATACTTCCACCGGGATAAAAGTTGATCGTATGAGCGATGAGTACGATTGGCCGCCCTTCATTTCCCAAAATGAGCTCACTGCGGATATCAAGCTGCGTATAAACGAGGACCTCGGATTCCAATACCGGTACAATGAACTTGTTTATCGCTGTCTTCATGTGCGCGTAGCGATAGGAAGGGCCGAAGATGTAGCAGTGCGCAGCGATGCGCAGTCGACGGTACGCATCGGGGCAGAGATCGCAACGGTCCTGTTCCACGCAAACAGGCTCCTGCATGGGGAAGCGGGAGATGTAGTTCATGCCGTCGAAGGCGCAATCGGGGATGCCCACTGCGAGTTTTGCATGGTCGATATCCCGTGGCTTTATCAAGGCGTGATGACCTGTCGTATGCGTGGCGTGGGTAAGTCGTAACGGCTTGCCTTCGGGCACATCGAGATGGCCTTTGAAATGGATTTTGGGATCGAGCCCGAAAACCCGTAGATGTGATGCTATGCGTCCAGCTTCCTTGGCTGGTAATTTATCGATTGGATGTGACATGTGATTTCTTATTTTATTTGATTTTGTTTAGGCGAGTGAGAACACCCACTGGAGCGGTTGTCTCATAAAGGGCGGGAGTAGCCTCCCGAGAATTGTGATTAGGCTTGTCCCAGGTTGTTGTTGGTCAGGTAGTAATCGTAGAGGTAGGCTTTGTTATAACGGCGAATTTCCGCGACCTGGTAGGCATCATTGCTGTCTGGATGAGCTACGGAATACTCCAGGAACTGCTTCCAGTACGGGTTGATGAGGGGCAGTTCGACATCGAGGATAACGTCCACTGCCGTGTCTATATTCCCCCGGGTATGCGGTTTCCCGATGAGCTGTTGATTGACCAGCGCAATCAGCCACTCGTTCAGTGCGATGTTGACCGGGCGTTGCACAGTGGGCACCGGGTTGATGTCCGGGCTCAACTTCATCTGGGGCGGGATACGGCTGACGAAGGTGACGCGGTGAAGCACGCGCCAGGGAGCCGTTTGCTGGCTCATGGCTGACTGAAGTGCGATGGCAGCGGGAGCGTTGCTATTAAAGAGCCAGCTCTGGTCGATCACTGTGCTGAAGAAGGTGTTAAAATTATCCACCTTCGGCGCAAGGTAGTAACTCATGAAGCGGTAGTTATCCACCTTCCCTGGTGCAGGAAATTCTTCGTAGCGGTTGTCCGTATCATTCCACTGATTAAGCCAACCCGTGAGTGAGAGGTTGACCTTCAGTGAGAAAGTATCGCTGTAGTCTTCTGTCGTAACCTGTGAATTCTCTATCCGCGATCCGAAGAGCACATCGGCATCGGCAAACATGCCGACACTGCCCGCAAGAAACGCAATTTCTCCATAAACACCACTTTGCATACTCAGGGTAAATTCTCCACCCTGGGATTCTGATTTCACGTCCGAATACTGTTCCTCGACCGAGTAGAACCCACCAGCGGCATTCCATACATAGGTGTTAACCATATCCCGCTTTGAAATCTTCTGGTCCCAGTCCCGGAGAAGTTCTCCATCAGGTGTATCCATCGCAGATGTGCCAAGAATCGGAATGGAATTCTGCTGGGCAAAATAGCCCTCAATCATGGCCCGCTCTTTCTCAATCTTCGACTTCAAGCTGTAGGCCTCAACCGGCTTGAAATAGCTGCCCAACTCGCCGCGGATCGCGTTCGGGTATTGCGGGTCTGCAACCAGTCCTACCATACCATCCAGAGTGCCGTTCTTTACATAAGATGGATCGATCGGGAACGCTATTATGTTCCAGTCCCGTGGGATGTCTTTGTTGGGTTGTACCACATAGTTAACGATGGCTCCCGTTCCGCGCATTCGCATGGCGAATAGGTCTGCCGTACCGGACTTGACCAGTGCGTAACCTAGATTATTCGGTATGTACCGGCGACCAACCTCAGGGTTGAGCAGGCGGGGAATGCCATTTTGATCGTAGTCCTTCGGGAATTCCCAGAACCCATTCAGTGCCATGGATTTCACGAAGTTTTCCCCGGTAGATGCACCCTTCGCTACAGAGGAGAGCATGCCCATAGAGGTTTCAGCCTTTACGTGCAGCCCCACCTTGCCCTCCAGCTTGAATATTTCCTGCTCCACCCCTATTCCGGCAGACGTTTCAGACCCATAGTTGAACCCAACCTTGCTGTCCAGGGACATGTCGAAGTAGCTGTTACTGGAGCCTGTGTATAGGAACGACTCGTTATACTCTTCCAACACTTCCACAGAACTTGCTCCATAAAACTCATTCGACAGCGGTTTGGTTTCCTCCGTGGTCATGTTCTCGCTGGGGACTGGTGGAGCCCCTTCGATATAGCCTATCAAAGTGGGCTTCGTCTGAATCTGCCCAATGTATTGCAGCTCGGTCTCGCCCACCTTGAAGCTCGTTTGCAGGATAGCGAATCCATTGACGTCCAGATAAGCATGGGCGCGCTTCATAATACCAATGGTATTGCCGTAGGCATCCTTCTGGACATCGCCATACTCGGCGGCGAAAGGCGTGCCTGTAATCACGGCATTCTCCGGTTCGATATTTCCACCCGGAATCTCACGTACCCATGGGGCATCAAGCCCCACAGGAGCGCCATCGATCTCCACCCATTCCGGTTGAACAGGTACGGTGAGGCTTTGCGCTATCGCAGTGATGGCTTGTCCATCCACAGATACCTTCAGCTTCATGGTGGCTACATCCGGCAGTGGAACGGCTACTCCGGGACTAAGCGCGACGGCTGGTTGGCTGTCGATCTGGAGTTTGAGCTTATAGGTACTGTCATCCCAGAATGCGGTGAACGACGGTGCGGCTTCAGTGGCTACCCTGAACTCGAATGCACCATCTACAGGCGTGTTTACTATTCCGGTTACTTCCGAGTCCGCCACCATCATTTCCACGGGCAAGGATGCGTTGTTCGCCAGGGTGAACTGGGCCTTTATGAAGGGTGCTGCCGCTGGTGCAAAGGTACCCAGGTTATTATGGAAGCTTGAGTCCTCCACAGTATCACCACTGCCTTGGTCCATCCTCCAGTAGGCTTGCAACTCTTTCTCTTCGCCATCGAGTGAGGAATACATGGCATCTACCAGTGCCTCCTGAGTTTTTACGTCACTCCAGACACGAATCTCGTCTAGTTTACCCGCATAAGCCAGCTTCGGTATCTCACTGTAGTCCGAGCAACCAATGAGGCTCGCGAGTTTCCCGAAGCCTCCAACGGCATTGCTATAGGACAAGCTTACATCCAGCGGTTGTCCGTTGAGATAGAGTGCCCAACTGGCTCCGAGTCGGGTTTCTCGCCATATTTCCGGATTGTTGAGGATGCCGTTATTGAGTTTTGTAGCATCGTTGATTGTGCGCCCTTCCCCTTCGTTCATCATCCAGAAGGCGACGAGGCCATTTGTAGTAGTAGCCAGCCGCATGGTGGTGAAGTTTTCCTTGATCTCGGAGTTGGTCAACAGGCGGTTCCACACACGGCAATCAGCTATGCGAAACACTTCCGGGGCTGTAGTGGTTATGGCATTGAGCGCACCGATGTAGAAGTTCGTCCGTGAAACGTTGATGGACAATGTTTCGTCGGTGATCTCAGTTGCCAAAGCAGTACCCGCAGGCACTCCGTTAACAAAGATCTGTGCAACTATGTAGGTCTTAATCTCTACAATTATGCCACTAACTTTGGTTTCATTCTTGAATTGTACCCGGGCCGCAATGTGGTGCCAGCTATCCACACCGGTTAACGGTGCACGCAGTGTATATTCAAGGTAGTTCTGACCGCCTTGTGCCTTATTTAACATCGAGGACAGGAACTTAAAGACAACATCATTGTTCTCGATGCTAAGCAGGTAGGCTTGATTGTTTCTGTTCCCGCCGAATTTGGACATGAGGTACTTCGGCTGAGCTACTGCTATTCCTGGTTTTACCCAGACTTCCAATGTCAATTCTTTACCGGTATTGAGGGATTCCCCGTTACCGCAATCTACATACGAAAGCCCGTCGAAACGCAGATCGTATCCCGTATGGTAAGTAAACGCCACGTGCTGCCAGTCATCCATCACCACGGGGGCAGCCAGACTGACAACCGAGGCTTCCATGAAAGACCCGTAGATGCCATAGCCCGTTTCGCCTGAAATCTTGCGCAGACCGAGTGCATACCGCTCGTCTGACTCTGTTGAAGCATATTGGAAGATGCGGGCATTATCACCGACAATCGGGTCTGGCTTAACCCAGGCTTCAAGGGTGACCGCCTTGCTGAACTTCATGTTCGTTTGCGCATCTATGGTGATCGCACTATTGTTAAAGAATACGGAAGGCCGTGGCCCACCCTGCAGCCAGGATGAGTCAGTTCCACTTTGTTCCTGAGTTGCGGTGCCTGGAGACACTAGAAAGTCCGTAAGATTCGGGTCAAAAGTGAGAAGTTTGAAATCAAACAATCCGGAGCTCCTCCGCGCATCCCCAGCTTCGAGTTTCTGGATTAGCTCCACAACCGTGTTTTCAGTGAGCAAGCCCTGGCCGTAGGAGACTACTGTAGCCAGTTGCGAGCCACCGGAGAGTTGCCCACCAGCGACCCGCTGCGAGGCTATGATGCCTGTCGCGAGGGCATCCATCGCAACAAAGAGGGTCGATGCTGGCTTGCCCCCGGCCCCGTCGTTGATCGCCGCTACAATTGCAGCAGGACTGCGCGAGACTTCATAGCTCTCTGTTCTTGGGTTGGTATCTGCAGCGAGCTTTACCGAGAGCGTGATACTACACAGCGTATCCGACACCGTTTCCACTTTAACCGTGGCAGATTCCACTGTCTTGTCTTTCGTGATAAACCAGATAGAACCAGAGCCGCACCAGGTCCGGCAGATGGCGTGCTCCACACTCGTGTTCTCCGCGTAATTATAGTTCTTTGCCAGACCGTTCAGGCTGGTGCGGATGTTTAATGAATCCGCAGGGAGCGCATCCCAGGTCTCCACTGCAGTGATACCATTGATGACAATGGATAATACAGCCTTCGCACGGGCTGCGCCTGCATCCACGGTGAGTGCACAGGTCATCGTTTCACTCAGCGATGCACGGGGCGCGTTCTGGATGAGCGCCAGTGTCCCTTGATGTTGATTGTTTGCGTCCTTAAGTGGGCAAGCCAGCATACGCCAGCGATCGGCGTAATCAAAGAAGGGCGTGTTGCCATTGCGTATGTTACTGGCATAGGGCTGGTCGTCGCCCAAGCCACTGAGGATTGACTGAAAGCTGGTGACATGCCGGGGTATCCCAAACCACTTTTCACTAACCGCTACACCACCACCATCCGACGACAGATCGAGGTCGCCCAGAGTCGTTCCCGCCTTGTCAGTTAACACCAGAGTTGCGCTGTTGCGCAGGGTACCGGACTGGCGGGCCAGCGCATCCATCAAGGCCTTGTCCGAATTCGTGTTGAAGCGATAGATCGCACGAGTCACCCGTGTGGTGTAGATACTAAATACAAACGCGTGATCCGGCAATGACCCAGAGGCATTGCCATATAGATAGAGGTCACCATCGGTACTTGGCAGCAGGGAGAGAGGCTCGGAAGTCTTGTAATAGTCCAATATGGCTCCACGCACGGTTTGTCCGCTCTCCGTCGTAACAAGAACAGGCAGTGTGCCTGGCTCCGTCATCGTGCTGAGCACCAGTGGCTCCGGAATACTGGCTAACATTCCCAGATTGCTGATGCCTACATCCAGCGTCACCACCTGTTTGCTTGAGGCAAGCGGGAATGCGAACAAGGCGCGGACTCCACGCTTCAAACTGGGACTGTCTTCGAAATCAACGGCTTCCTGCAGTGTAAATAAACTCGCTGCAGCAGAGAGAATCGCAGGGCCGTCCTTAAGTGACAGCACCGCCGATGGAGGCACCGTAATGGTCTGTGGAAATATCGGCAGCCCATCGCGATCCTGTGGGAAAGTATAGACCTCGAGATTGCTGGCACTTGATTGTACTACGATGTGGATAAGCTGCCCCCCGCTGGACTGGTCAACAGTGAAAAAGGCCGGAACTCGAGAGTTCGCCACAGGCCTTGCCATGGTAAACTCCAAGGTGGGCTCGTGGAAGGGTTTGCCCTCCATATCGCGACTACTGAAACTATCGTTCTTGTTGAATGTATAATCCGTGTTCTCGCTGCGGCGATAGCGAGTCTCCCAAGTTGGCTCGATCAACAGGGTGGTTCGGCTGAATACAAAGCGATTCAGATACACTGTGCCCTGCGGACTACGACGAAAGAGGTAGAGAAAGCTCTCATCACTCACCAGGGTAAATGTCGTCTCCTCAACCGACATTGGATCATCAGTGGTAATGTTAATCAAATTCATCCCGTTCGAGCGATAGCCATCCGGCAGCTTCAGCGTGCTCAACTCGGTCCAGTGGTCTTCATCGAGAGGAGCCGTTTCATCGTATACGCCCAAGTCTAGCAGGCGGTATTCGTAGGTGATTTTGGCAGTTGTGTCGTCCACTCGGGCCCCCATGACAAATAGGTAGCCTTGATGGCGAAGAGATGCCAGACAGGCATAGCGGTGTTTCGACAGTGTTTTCATAATTGGGTGGTGGTGTTGGTGATTTTTTGACGCTAAGTTATTGTGCAATGAAGTATGCATGCTGGTTAGTACATGCCATTCATTACAGAAAGTGATGGTGACGTTTGGGTGTTACGCCGTGTCGGCGTGAGATTCTAGATTAGATTAAGACAAGACAGATTATAGTGTTTCAAAATAAGCATAACTAGTGAAAGAGCTGCGAAATGTAGGACGCGATCCATCGCCTCCTGAGCACAACACCGCCTCTCAAGCGATTGGCTGTTGCGAGCTTGTAACAAACGACGGTACTAAGGGAGCAGCTTGGTGCTCAGCTTACAGGTACGGATAATCGGGCCAGTGGTTTGAGTATGTGCGAGTTCGACCGAACCGTTGTGTGTTGACCGAGGGGAGAGGGTTGAGGTCAAGCAGCAGATATTGCCTTGAGACTTTACCTGCGTGTGTATGAATCATTCCAGACAGAGCTGGCAGCGAACATGTATTCATGGTTAATGCGAGACAGTAAGTGTAGTGACAGCACAAACGACAGTAGTACGAGCGTAATTTGTTATGCCACAGGTTCTCTGTCGTGCAATCATAAATCGTTGAAGTTTATACGTTTTTAGTAAAAGTAAGGAATCTACCCTGTATCTCTTAACCGCAGAAGGTAAAGTTTACCTCGGTCCACTTGTATCGCTTTTGAGGCAAATAGCTATTGGCACTGGCGTACACAAATACGCAACTCTGCGTATGGAAGGTTTACAGATCATGAAGTATTATAGCGTCCATTAGTTTATCTGACGTTCGAATCTCTCTCACTTCCAATCCATTATGATACATCTGTCATGTCTCTCTGCTCGTTTACGCGCAATCACCCGGAGTCTAGTGGTTGGGGCAGCCTTTGGCGCCCTCATCCCCACGGCTTCCCATGCCCAGCGCACTTGGGAGTGGATGAATCCCGCACCCCAGGCCAACTATCTAAAGGGCATTGCCTATGGGAATGGCTCGTGGGTGGCCGTGGGAGATGCTGGCGTCATTATTGCGAAGACGGGCGATGAGCCTTTCAAGGTTGTCGTGCTGGGCATTGGAGGGTTGAAAACCTACAATGATGTCACCTTTGACGATGGCAGGTTCGTCGCTGTCGGTAGTATCTATACGCAAAGCCGGTCGGGTAATTCACTCGTGGCAACAAGCACAGACGGTCTTTCCTGGGTCGAAACCATCCTCCCGCAAACCGCGCAGCTTACAACCGCTGCCTATGGTAATGGTACGTGGGTGATCTCAGGTAGTTCCGCTACAGTACTCTGGAGCACGGATACACTTACCTGGACTCAGTCTGCCGTACCCAACAGTGTCGGCTCCTGGTTAAATATGGATTATGCGAACGGAGAGTTTGCTGCACCAGGGATAGTATATACGAATGGGAGTTCTAAACTCGTGATTTGGCACAGTGCGGACGGCAAGACCTTCACCAGAACCGACACCACATTCTCTGTACAAAGCGCGAGCTTGATGACAGGTGGTGGCGGAAAATGGATCGTAAGCTCCCAGCAGCAGTCTCCTTGGGGTGGGATATTCTATTCATCCTCAAACTTAATCGATTGGCAGGTCAGTAATGTCGTGACAAACACTTCCGTCTTCGAGGATTTGACTTACGGTGGCGGGCGCTTCGTGGCCAGCAGCGGTACTATCGCCACATCCACCGATGGAGTAACCTGGGAAACCGGCACCTCATCCTTTCCCACTGATTATCAAACCGGTATGGCCACACGCGGACTCGGCTATGGGAACGGCCTATTCGCTGGAGTGGGCGATCGTGGTCGAGTCCAAACCTCCACCGATGGGAAGAACTGGACACACATAACTCAAGCCAGTCTCGCCGATTTCAAAGCTATCGCAACCAATGGGAGCCGCCTCGTAGCTGTCGCAGACAAGGGCTACGTGCTTAGCTCCGACGATGGAAATACTTGGACTGAACGCAACTCCTCTTACACACCTGCCAATGGTATGACACTTAATGATGTCGTCTATGCCGACGGCAAATTCATACTCGTTGGTGACAATCCCTACATGGGGCAATCCGCCGCTGCTGCGAGCAGCCCGGATGGCATCACGTGGACACGAGTAGCCACAGGCGGTGTATCGATTACCCATGGAGCGGGTCGCTTTGTTGCCGTTGGCCGAGAGAACTCCCTTCGCTGGTCCACCGACGGCACCACCTGGAATAATGCCAGCCAGAAACCTTCAAAACTCTGGCTCTGGACAGATGTCGAGTTCGGCAGCGGGGCATTTGTTGCCATCGGTGGGAATTATATTAACGGGGTACTCGTCACCAGCACCGATGGCGATGCATGGACAGAAGTCGCTATGGGTGAGATTAACAACTTCGACTTCCTGGCTTATGGCGGCGGTAAATTTGTAGTGATCGGTCGACGCAACACAACGGCGGCACCGGCTATTTTCGTAAGCGAGAATGGTACCACCTGGACCGAGGCGAACACCGCAGCGGTCATCAAGCAGACCGTATTCGGAGCCTTCTTCCACGACGGCACCCGCTTCCTACTGATCGGCCGCGAATCCGCATACAGCAGCCGCGACGGCATTACTTGGAAAAGTCTTGGTTATGGCGTGCCATTTAATAATTCCATAACGGATGGGCTCTTGTGGAACGGAGTCTACACCGTGGTCGGTGATTGGGGAACAATAATGCGTAGCCATCCAAGTGCACTCGTGGACGCTACCGATGTAGGCAACGGCATCTACCAATCCTGGCTCGGTTTCGTTTACGCAAGATTCGAACCCTGGATATACCACTTCGACCTCGGGTGGCTCTACCTCCCAGGCACCACCGCTAGCTCAGCCTTCATCTTCTCGCCCACTGAAGAGTGGCTCTGGTCTGGAGAAAGTATCTACCCATTCCTCTATAGTTTCAAACGCGCCGCATGGCTCTATTATGGTGAAGACAAAGTGCTCTATGTTTACGACAACGCTTCAAATACCTGGAGCCCGGCGTAGCACCTGCGTCTGCGCGAGGCGATACACCCCTTGGGACACGACCTAGTACTAACCCTAAGGTAGAAAATGGAAAGATGACAAGAACAGCAAAAAATGGCTAATTGAGGGAGCATAGAGACGGCGTGGGCTCGAAAAGACAAATACCCTACGAGTGAACCGGATTTGCCCCAACGGGGCAACAAGATACGTACGGCATCAGCTTTCGGTGCCGTCGATTTGCCCGGTGGACGTAATGGGATACAAACTAGAGCGCGACGCTCTGACTCACTACAGGTTACGGCACCGGGGTAATGTTAACAAAACAGAGCTTGGCATTCACGGCACTGGTTAAGGTGGCGAGGGTGAGCCGCCCATCGGAAACTGTGACTGTGGCTGTACCTACGACCCAGCGTTTGCCATAGGTGGGAGTGGCGTTGAGCAGCAATGTCCCTTCGGCTGTCAGGTGGTAGATCGAGTCAGTGTAGGCGGCATCCCCCATCACTGCGGTTACCGAGTAGTTACCGTTCGGCACTGCCATTTCCCAGGTGGCGTTCCCGCTCTTCTGCATCTGCAGGAGAGTGTCGAACCGCTTGTCTGGCGAAATCGCGCCGTAGCGCTCGCGGCCTGTCGCGGAGATGTCCACGGACCATCCGTAGCTCATTCCTTCGCCCCGGTCCGCGAAAGGCAAACCCACATCCAGTAGATAGCCTGCTACTGGAGCAGAAACCGCAGGTGCGAAATTTACACCGAGGGTCTGCCCACTTGGAGATGGCACCGTTTCAGGATCCTCGATTGGGGGTAACGTACGGATGGGATTCACCACATACTTTCTCTGTTGATAGACTCTGACATAGTCTATGTGCATCTCTTGCGGAAGTACGGTGTCATCCACTCCATTTTGCCCACCCCAGGTGCCACCAAATGATGAGTTCATGATTATATAGAAGTGCCGGTCAAAGGGCCATGTCTTGTAATTGGGCCCGGCCTTCATAAACTCAAATCGCTTAATGCCATCTACAAACATTTGGATTTTGTTAGTGTACCACTCCATGGCATAGGTGTGGAATTCCTCGTAGGGAGCGGGATTCGTAAGCAGAAAGTTTGAGTTTTTTAGAATACCTTTCATTTGGTTATAGTTCTCGGTATGTATGGTGTGATGAATGCGGTCCGGATCGAATCCTACATTCTCCATAATATCGATCTCGCCACTCTGCGGCCACGGACCATAGAATGACTCAGTGGGCATTAGCCAGAGTGCAGGCCACATACCAAGCCCAGTGGGAAGCTTCGCGCGAATTTCTACTTTCGCGTAGAGCCAGTCCCCTTGGTCACGGGAAAGAAGACTTGCTGACGTGTAATCCGAGCCGTTATAGCTCTCCTTAATAGTGCGAATGACCAGATTTCCATCCTTCACCTCGGCATTCTCGGCCCGATCATAGGTGTAGTATTGCAGCTCGCCGCCGCGCACCCGCCCATATTCATAACCCCACTTCTCGGGATCAGGGCGCCCATCGATATCAAACTCGTCCTGCCAGACCAGAAGCCACTCGTTGTCCACAATAGTTGGAATCGTGGACCAGCCCTGCCCTGCAAGATAAAGCCACGTACCAAAGCCAGTGCTTGTATAGAGCCACCCCACATCCGCGCGAGGCGAGAAATACCACGTACCTGAAGCTTGCTCGTTATCCGTCCACAGAAAACCAATCTGGTAGTTATACCGCCAGCCCTGCCATGTGGGATCGAGATAAGTCCAGCCAAGGCTGGGATGATCCACCCAGCCGGCAACTTCAGCAATAGCTGTGGTGCTCTCACTGGCGGAGTTACCGCTTAGAGGTGCACCGCCGGTTGTCTCTGCAAGCAATAGAAATGGTGTCAGTAAGCAGAAGCCCAAGAAATAGGGAGTAATTTTCATGACCATTCACTTTAGCAGAGCAAACAGGCTAAAATATAGACTATATTGCGTAAATTATAGTACCATTTCGCGACATATCAGGTCGCGCCAAAGGCACTGCAAAAGTAAATTGGGATCATTTCAATTTCCGCGACGTACTGGGTAGCTTCACGAATTACAAACCAGAGCGTTACGCTCTGACTCACTACAGGTTACGGCACCGGAGTAATGTTAACAAAACAGAGCTTGGCATTCACGGCACTCGTTCCGGTGGCTAGGGTGAGTCGCCCATCAGAAACTGTGACTGTGGCCGTACCTACTACCCAGCGTTTGCCATAGGTGGGTGTGGCGTTGAGTAGCAATTGACCTTCGGCGGTGAGGTGGTAGATGGAGTCAACATAGGAGGCATCTCCCATCACAGCTGTTACCGAATAATTACCATTGGGCACAGCAATTTCCCAAGTGGCGTTCCCGCTCTTCTGCATCTGCTGGAGAGTGTCGAAGCGCTTGTCGGGAGAGAGTGCTCCGTAGCGCTCACGCCCTGTTGTGGAGACATCCATGGACCAACCGTAGCTCTTGCCGTTGCCCCTGTCCGCGAAAGGCAAACCTACATCCAGCAGGTAGCCTGCTACGGGAGCAGCCGCTGCTGGAGCGAAGTTCACTCCGATAGTCTGTCCGCTTGGAGACGGCACCGCTTCCGGGTCCTCAATTGGTGGTAGCACTCGGATAGGATTCACCACATACTTTCTCTGTTGATAGACTCTGACATAGTCTATCAGAAACTCTTGCGGAAGTACGCTGTCATCCACTCCATTTTGCCCACCCCAGGTGCCACCAAATGATGAGTTCATGATTATATAGAAGTGCCGGTCAAAGGGCCATGTCTTGTAATTGGGGCCAACCTTGGTGAACTCAAATCGTTTGATGCCATCCACAAACATCTGGATTTTGTTCGTGTACCATTCCATGGCATAGGTATGAAAGTCCTCGTAGGGTGCCGGGTTCGTGAGTAGAAAGCTTGCGGTCTTCTGTGTACCTTTGGTGTGGTTATAGTTCTCGGTATGGATGGTGTGATGGATGCGGTCAGGGTCGAAGGCTACATTCTCCATAATATCTATCTCACCGCTCTGCGGCCATGCTCCATAAATAGACTCACTGGGCATAAGCCAGAGCGCAGGCCACATGCCAAGGCCCGTGGGAAGCTTCGCACGAATCTCTACTCGCGCGTACAGCCAGTCCCCTTGATCGCGCGAAAGCAGACTTGCAGAGGTGTAATCCGAGTCTGCATAGCTCTCCTTAATAGTGCGTATGACAAGATTGCCATCCAGCACCTCGGCATTCGCGGCGCGGTCATAAGTGTAGTACTGTAGCTCGGCATTGCGTACCCGCCCTACCTCATAACTCCACTTATCCGGATCGGGGCGGCCATCGATTTCAAACTCATCCTGCCAGACCAGAAGCCACTCGTTGTCCACAATAGTTGGAACCGTGGACCAGCCCTTCCCGGCAAGATAAAGCCAGGTGCCAAAGGCAGTGCTCGTATAGAGCCACCCTACATCCGCCCTGGGCGAGAAGTACCATGTGCCTGTAGCCTGCTCGTTATCGGTCCATAGAAAACCAATTTGGTAATTATACCGCCAACCCTGCCAGGCAGGTTCGAGATAAGTCCACCCAAGGCTGGGATGATCCACCCACCCCTGACTGACAGTAGCGATAATCGTCTCCCCGGTGGAGTCACCTGCCGTGATAGAGAGCGCTCTGGCGGTGTTTGAAACAAGGAGAAGAGAAAGTAGGCAGAAACCAAAGAAATATGAGGTAATTTTCATGCCCATGGACTATAGCAGGGCATATACAGTATAAATAGACCATATTGCGTAAATTATAGAGCCATCGCGCGACACTAACAGGATAGGCTCAGTTCAGGATACTGAAGGCAAGCTATCAGGACCGGTGCTGCCGCTCCAAAATAAGTGTGTTTTAGCGTCAAATCGATTGTTTTCAGAATCAGAAATATCCCGAAGGGTTACGCCACTAAGCCCAGGATTGCTCGCGGAGCGTGCTACCCTTGGCGTAATCCCCTCGGGATATTTTCAGGTCAGTTCTTAACAGGCATATTTACGCTAAACTCATACGTTCTACGCTAGCGTATTATTCTCTTTGCGAAACGCTCGTGGTGATGATCCATAGGCTGTACGAAACGCGCGCAAGAAGTACCGGTATTCATTGAATCCGCTCATCTCTGCGACGGTCGCAATAGGCTCCCGGGTGCGTACGAGTAAATCCCGAGCATACATTAACCGGGCGCGGACGATCTCCTCGCGGATAGAACGGCCTGTCTGTTCGCGCATACGACGCTCCAAGGTACGGCGCGCCAACCCCGCTGCTGCAGCCACTTCGGGAACGGTCACTACACGCGCGATATTGCGGTTGATGAAAAGAAAGGCCTTCGAAATCGCTGCATCAGTGTAGGCGATTGTATTGGTGGATACTCGCTCAACCGGTCCCTTCGGTGGAATGTATAGGCGCACTGGTTCAGCGTGCGGGGTCTTATACGACGACACAAGCAGCTCGCACGCCCGGTACCCGACGGCCTGCGGATCTATTTCTATGCTGGATATGTCGACAGGCGCCAAGCCACACTGGATGAGATCGTTGTCCACGCCCAACACTGCGACATCCCCTGGGACGTCCAATCCTTGACTTTTAACACACTCCAGAACCCAGCGAGCCAGCTTGTCATTCCAGCAAAACAGAGCGACTGGTTTCGAGAGTTCTGCAAGCTTGCGGTGCAATTCATTTTCATCCGCAATCATCCACGAATACGATTCCGCCCCTGCTGCCATGACATGCTCACCGAAAGTCTTGGTGCGGTGCTCGTTCCGATCTGTCCAAGCCCACGACATCCCTATGAACCGTCTGAATCCTTTATTAAGGTAATAATCCGCTGCCATCCGTCCGATTTGCGCGTCATCGATCTGCACCGCCGAAAAGGGCGACGGCAAGTGTGTAGTGGATACGACAATAGTAGTCACCCCCCGCTTTTTGCACTGCTCGATGTCTTCATGGGTATAAACGCGAGCCAATGCGCCAATGCAATTGTCCGGTATCGGGCTTGTTGGTGCGGTGACCACGCCTCGGTACTCCGGATGCTCCCGCGTGTACCGCGCCACACCGTGGGCAACCCCTTGTCCATAGCCGTCGTCTGTACTGAAAATACAAGCAATGATCTTTGTACTGCGCACAATGGCGCATAGTGGTCCTAAGTTTTACGCAAACAAGCCTATTTAATCGCAATGCCATACGTCATAATACAGCCCTCGTGAATCTACACATCCATTCGTCCCTATCCATGAAACTTAAATACCTAGTAGAAACCATCACCGCTGCTCTACTGTTGAGCACATCTGCCCAAGCCGCAGTCATATTCTCGGATAGCTTCGACAGCTACGCCGTGGCCGATGACTTAAGCACTGGCAGTAATCCTCCTTACACCAAAAACTTTGCCTTCGTAAACAACTCCATTTGGGGCTTGGGTACCGGGGCCGGTCTCGGCGGCTCGCAATCCTTGCAGCCCATACTCAACGATCCACGCCTCACATTGATCGCCCCGGCAATCGATCTAAGTGCAGGCTCTGTCGATGTAAGTATCTTCTTTAAACGGCTGAACGGAAATGATGTTGCTCTTCCCCAGCTCGGGCTTACCTCCGAGTCCACCAATTTTGTAGGCAACAACCCGGAAATCTCCCTGCGCCTAAACGGAGCCAGCCCTGTCTGGCAGGCGCGCTCCGATGGCACCACGGTAACTACTGGACCTGCCCTATCCCTAATCGAAGGCAACTGGTATCAACTCAATGCATCCTTTACCCGGGTGGATGCCTCGACATTTACCCTTGTCGGCAGTGTTTTCAACTCGGATGCCAATGGAAATCTAGGGTCGCTCGTTTCACAGTTCAGCCCTGCTAACATAACTAACAGTCTCGCAAGCGATTCCACGCTCTATGCGGGTATGAGAGCAAATCAGGCCGGGGTGAGTAATCTGGATAACTTTGTAGTGTCACAAGTGCCGGAGCCCTCTACGTACGCACTGCTAAGTGCACTGGCACTGTTCACGCTGACGGTCCTTCGTCGCCGCAATCACACGAATGGCTAATCCAGCCGTTCGTGCCAGTTGGTTGAGCTAATCAAACCTATTGTAGGAAATTAACACGACCTCTCGACGGGCTCGTATAAGAGCACGTTCGAGAGGTCGGTTTTTTATGGGTCTATATACTCCGAACACCTGTCTGTTACTTGACAGCAGGCTGGTCATTCCGAAATTACGGCAACTATGAAAACGACGCTCATCATGCGTGACGATCTGGTCCGGCGAGCCAAGGCACGGGCGGCTTTGCGCGGGCAGCCATTGAGTCGGTATATGGAGGAGAGCCTGGAGCGGGCACTCAAGGAGGATGAACAAGCATCCGTTACAATTGCGGATTGGATCACCACGCTGCCCCGGGTTTCCAAGACGGCGGCCAACGACCTAAATACGGCTCTGGCTGACAAGGACTGCCGGACGATTGATGCGGGAATGTGGAAATGATCCTGGATACCAACGCATTGTCAGCTTTGGCGGAAAAGGACGAGAAGTTGATCTATAGAATACAGTCTGCCGCGCGTATTTGTGTTACGTTGATTAGTCTGGGAGAATACCACTATGGCATATGCCAGTCCCGCAAAAGAGAAGAGCTTGCCGCATGGTTAAGCTCACAACTCTACGATAAGGATTCATGAAGAAACCTCAACGACACCGTATATATGTTACTCCCATCGCGAAACTCGTGCGCGATGGGAGTAACAAGGGGTTGGCAAGGTGGGACAGACATTCTTGGCTGTCCTCGGAGGAGTTGGTAGCTGGACAGACAGGAATGTCTGTCCTACATTATGTACGCCTTGTCTTCAAGAGGGCTCATAGATAAAGGGGATATCCGTTCCCAGGGCGATGCCCTGGGCTCAAGAGTTGATGCACCTTCGGTGCGACAGAATGCCATGTATTCTACACTAAACAGATACACTTTTACTGGGTAGATTATGGGTGTGTGGCTGTGACCGAATATGATTTTGTGGATTGTTATTGGATCTAAGTCGAAGTGCTAATTGATGCAGATTCCAAACCCAGGTTGTCAGTTGGCATCCAGCAACCGGGATCTCGGTCAAAAGGATTTCCTGATGTTGCAGACGCGAGGCATTTCAGACCACCGCGACATTGAGGTGCGAGTGAGCAATTTTCACAACCTCGTACGATCTGTTGCGGATTGCGTAATTGTTGTAAAAGCAGGTTTGCGGAGTAAATCTCGTGCAAGCCGGCTTGGCGGAGATTGCCCACGGGGATCGGCATGCGTCGACAGGGGAGTACATCGCCGTTCGGCATGATCGTAAGCAGGCTGTCACCGGCTTTGCATGAGTATGGGGTACCTCCGCCGACGAGAAACTGCAGTGCTCGATGCATCGCGATCTCGGTGCGACAGAACCAACGATGCCGGGCTTCGATTCGTGCATCAGCCATGATCTGGAAGAACTCTCGCGTCTCCACCGCATCAAGTGTGGCGACGGATGATTTGGTGGCGTTGGAGCAATTGGGAATCAGACGGTCCGACCATACCCGGTCCACACCAAGACGTATTCCTAGCCGGGCGACATCGGTAAACTCGCGATAGTTTTCCCTGTGGGCAGTGAAAGAGATGAGCGTTTTCACACCGAATCGGCGCAGGAGACGGATTGCGCTGATTGTTCTCTGGTAGTCGCCGCAACCGCGGATACGGTCATGAGTATCCTCCGTGCCTTCGATGCTGACCTGAACGAACTTGGGTCGAAGCGAGCGAAGTTGTCTGGCCATCGGCCGGTCGATCATCGACCCATTGGTGAGTATGGCAAATGAGAACAGGCTTCTGCGTTTCGCGATTTCCATAAGAAACCGGGGAAAATCCTTTCGAACAAATGGTTCGCCTCCTGTAAGTGTGATTTGCGCGTGGAAGCTTTTTCCAGACTGATGGCGCCAGGATTGAATCATCTTTTCGTACTGGCCAAGTACCCCAATGAGTTCCTCAAAGTTGAGCTCGTCGCCGCCGTAAGACTCTTGGTAACAATGTTCACAACGCAAGTTGCAACGGTTGGTTAAGTGCCACTGCAAGAGCATGCCCTTTGGGCGGTACGAAGCGCAAGTCGATGTGGGTTGGAGTGCTGAAATTGGTTCAGTCATCCTGGTACTTATACTAGTCTCCTCCACAACCTCCACAGCCCCCACCACCGCCACAACCCCCACCTCCACCGCATCCGCCACCATCCGAGCTGCCAAAGGTTCCTGAACCGCCGCTTCTCGAGTTTTCAAACCAATCCCGGATTCCATCGGCTGTGATGAAGAAAGTGATACCGCCAACGATCATCATGATAAACAGAATATCCCACTTGTGCATGCCGTGGGTAGAACCGATGAGATATCGTGCGCCGCCGAGTCCTTCGTACAACGCCAGTCCCGTAAATGTAATTATGCCCCAGTTTCCGAAGATGAGACGCAGGATCATCACCAAAAAGCGCGTACCTAGAAACCATATGAAGAACATCGACAGAAAGTCAGGCCCCTTCATCGTGTGAAGAAAATCGAAGAAACCGCCGGAATCGAACAACCCGGCTTTACTGACTGCAGCCAATAAATTGGGGCCAATCATGTGCCGTCTTTGGTTATCCACTGGGTTTCGATAATGTCCAGAGCGGCGTCCAGGATAGCCAGCGTCTGTGCGTGAAGCTCGAAGGACTTGGGGGTATCCAGTTGTTGAGGCTGCTCTCGTAACGAATGCAGGGTCTTAAGTACCTCTGCTTTGCTTCCAAAAGTTTTTTGGAAAAGTAAAATGCGATCGGCGAAATCCTTGGGAATTACTTCTCCATTTAAACGCAGGACGTCAGAAAGCTGTATGAATATCCCTGAAATGCTGGCCTGCAGAAAGCGGTCATAAGGACGTCTGGCATTTTGCATGGAGTAGGCGTGGCTGAGCCGCAACCTCACATTACGCAGGGCTTGCTCGCAGATCAGACGTTCTATACTGGGGTCGTTTTCAATGCCAATAAAAGGGTCGGAGCCGAGAAGCAAGCGGTGGTTGCGTTTTATACTGGCGAACTTTGTGGCGAAACAACGCGCGGTACGATGCAATCCGTGTTTGGGTATAATAAATGGATCTACCTCAGGATAGTCGGCTAAAACTCTGGCGATTTTCTGGTGTGTGGCAGCATCTGATACTGCGAGAACGAGCAATAGGTTAATGTCGGAGACTCCTTCGACCACGTTGCCCCGGACAGTGCTACCGTAAACGCAGCATGAGACAAGATTTACTCCCAGAGCTTGTTGCAGCGCATCCGATACCTCCTTTATAACGGATTCAACCGGGATTTTCATCTCTCTTTGTTTGCGCTGAACCATGGTGCATCTGTTGCTGAAAGTAAACTCAATGGGGTGCTATTAACTGAGTTTGGCGATACAGATCGAATTTCTCAAGAAGCAAGTGATGCGTGATTCGACTATTTCTTTGCGTGTTGCTTTTTCGGTGCTCTTAGGGCGCGGGCTCGGGCAGAGAAGGATTTCCGGGCTCTCGATGTGAAGATGTGGTAGTGCCAGTAGTTTGCTGGTCTTAGCTAATCTCGTCGCGTAGTTTACAGGACAAATTGAATTGAAGACCGTATAGAAAATGAGCTCTAACCAATGCCACCTGCATTCTCTGGTTGCTCTAAATGCCTTTTAGGTCTTCAACCTCTTGTTTAGAGATGAAAGGTAAAAGCATAGAAGTCATGGCTCCGGCTGGAAGCCACGCGAGTCTCCAGGCTGCCATGGATGCAGGAGCTGACGCTGTGTATCTAGGCGTGGAGCAGTTCAATATGCGCCAGGGCACGGCGAATTTCAAGCTGCGCGCGTTGCCCAAGATAGTGGCTGAGTGCCATGCGCGTGGTGTCAAAGCCTACCTCACGCTCAACACGCTCATTTTCGAAAGTGAGCTTCCTGCACTCAAAAAGGTTCTCGATGGCGTGGCCGCTTCTGGTATCGATGCGGTGATTGCGTGGGACCCCTCGGTGATGCGTTTAGCCCACGAGCGCGGTATCCCGCTATTTGCATCGACCCAGTGCTCCATCGCCAACACCGAGGCCATGCTGAGCTATAACCAAGCCTTTGGGATAAAGCGTTTTGTACTGGCCCGCGAATGCCCACTCGTTGAGATAAAGAGAATGCAGCGCACGCTCCGGAAGCTGGGCAAGGATGATTTTGAGATCGAGGTTTTTGCGCATGGGGCGATGTGTGTCTCGATTAGTGGACGTTGTTATTTATCCACCTTTATGGATGGGCAGTCCGCCAATCGCGGGACGTGCACCCAGCCCTGCCGACGCGAATACCAGATCACCGACGATACTAGGGACAAATCGCTCAAGGTCGGTCCTCAGTATATTCTCAGTCCACAGGATCTCTGCACCCTGCCCTTTCTGGAAAAAATTCTCGATGCCGGCGTCACCTCTCTTAAAATCGAAGGTCGCAACCGTCCGCCAGACTATGTTTATCGTGTCACGCGAGCGTATCGACGCGTGGTCGATGCCTACCAGCAACGGCCCAAACTCACTGCGGAAGCCTTCACAGCCGTGAAGGCCGGGGAGATGCACCAGCTCGAAAACGTGTATCACCGCGGACTGTCCTCGGGATTTTATCACGGCGTGCCTCTGGACCAGTGGGCAACAAGCAAAGGGAATCACTCAACCTCGCGCAAAGTACTCGTCGGGCGAGTGCTGAACTACTACCCGAAGGCAGGAGTCGCGCACATGCGCGTCCTCAACAGTGGGCTTCACCCTGGTAGGCCTCTCATGATCCAGGGGCCGACCACCGGGCATGTGGAGCTGACCTGCCCTGTACTCTATCTCGAAAAGGAAAACATTAATTGCGCGCAAATTGGGCAGGAGATTACCCTCGCTGTACCCGCCAAAGTGCGGCGAAACGATCAGGTGTATCTGGAAGTTCAGACATCATGATGTCGTGAACAAATTGGGAGTTGGTCTCAGTTTGTCTGGGGAGCGCAAGTTCGCGTGAGAGGCTGAGCGTTGGCCGTAAAGACTTCGCCACTTTACATTAGGGCCTGAGCAGTTCGTGTGATTGTAAAAACAGTTCGCGTGAGAGGGTGAGTGTTTGTCGTGAAGGCTTCGCCACTTTACATTAGAGCCTGAACAGTTCGAGTGATTGTAAAAACAGTTCGAGTGAGAGGCTGGGTGTTTGTCGTGAAGACTTCGCCACTTTACATTAGGGGCTGAGTGGTTCGATTGAAGGCATGAATTATGAGAAAAATGGGGCGGTACGCAGCACTCGGTTCGATAAATTATTTTGTTTCCATTCCTGTACTAAATCAGTTTACTTTATACTTAATGACGCAATCTCCGATAGATGGTGGCCTGCAGTCGCAAGGGGGACCAATACTCCCCAAGGGCATGGCCTTACTCACTAACCCCCTGTTAAACAAGGGAACAGCCTTCACAGAAAGAGAGCGAGAGGCACTGGGGTTGCGAGGTTTGCTACCGCCACGGATATTCACGCTGGAAGAGCAATCCCAGCGGGCGTATAGCAACTTCATGAGGAAGACGGATCCGCTGGAGAAGTATATTTTCCTGACTACCTTGCAGAACCGCAACGAGACCTTGTTCTACAAGCTAATCAAGGATCATGCAGAGGAAATGATCCCTATCATCTACACGCCCACAGTGGGACAAGCGTGTTTGGAATATAGCGCGATCTTCCGCCGTCCACGTGGGATGTTTATTAGCATGAAGGACCGCGGCCATATCCGTGAATGTTTCACCAATTGGTCAACGGTTGACGTAAGGATGATCGTGGTGACCGATGGCGAGCGCATTCTTGGCTTGGGTGATCTGGGCGCACTCGGGATGGGTATCCCGGTAGGTAAACTCGCGCTGTACACAGCCTGTGCCGGTGTCCATCCCTACTACTGTTTACCAATCACACTGGATGTGGGTACGGATAATATGACGCTGCATGCAGACCCGGTGTACATTGGGCTAAAGCAGAAGCGCCTTCGCGGTGCGGACTACGATGCATTCATCGCTGAATTTGTCGCCGCGGTGCAAGGGGCTTTCCCGAAGGCACTGATTCAGTGGGAAGACTTTGGAAACACCAATGCGTTCCGCATTCTGCGCACTTATAGAGAGAAAGTGTGCAGCTTTAATGATGATATTCAGGGCACAGCGTCTGTTGCGCTGGCCGGGTTGCTTGGAGCGCTGCGGTTGAGCGGCAAGAAGCTGGTTGAACAGAAGATACTCTTCCTCGGTGCGGGCGAAGCCGGAACGGGCATAGCCGATCTCTTTGTTGAAGCCGCCGTACAAGACGGGCTAAGCGTGGCAGAAGCTCGTGCACGCTGCTGGTTCGTAGATTCAACTGGTCTCGTGGTTCACGGACGTCCGGGAAAACTCGCAGAACATAAAGAACCGTACGCGCACCACGTGCCGTTCGTGGCGACGCTTAGCGAAGCACTTGATGCTTTCCAACCCACCGCATTGATTGGGGTGTCTGGTATGCCACGCACCTTTACGAAGGAAGTCATCTCGAAGATGGCTGCCATTAATCAGCGCCCAGTCATCTTCGCATTATCGAATCCCACATCCAAAGCAGAATGCACAGCGGAAGAAGCTTACCAACACTCTGATGGGCGCGCGGTGTTTGCCAGCGGTAGCCCATTCCCCGCGTACAATTATGATGGAAAAACCTTCGTGCCAGGCCAGGGGAACAACGTTTACATCTTCCCCGGCGTTGGCGTTGGTGCACTTGCCGTGGAATCAAAGGTCGTGACGGATGGCATGTTCCTTACAGCGGCGCGCACCCTGGCAGGACTCGTCCAACAGTCGGACCTCGATGTGGGTCGTGTCTATCCCCCGCTGTCAAAGATTCGCGAAATCTCCCTGGAAATCGCCACAGCAGTAGCCGACGAAGCCATCCAACTTGGTCATGCGCAAGTCGCACGACCTGCGGACCTGAAGAGCTTTATTCAGGCACGAATGTTCGATCCGGTATATCGGAACTACGTGTTGTAACAGCTAAAGGCTGAAAGCTACCTACGCCCACGCCAGAAAGAATCGCTCACGCTTGGCGAGATCCTTGCGTGACTCCCATCGACTGTATCCAGCACTCGCCGCAGCGGCGAGCGCTGAATGCTGGGCAATCCCGGTCTCCATAGCCAGTAATCCTCCTGGCTCCAGATGCTCGCGAGCCTCGGCGATAATTCGCAGGAGGTCGGCCAATCCAGCATTCGGTGCGGTGAGGGCGGAGTGCGGCTCAAACTCTCGCACTTCCGGCTGTGCGCTGATGAGTTCTTCCTCGGTAAGGTAAGGTGGGTTCGACACTATCAACGGAAACCGCTCCGGTACCGCGCTGAACCAATCGCTCAACCTCAGGTTCACACGTGTCTCGAGCGCGTTGGCCTTGGCATTCTCCGTAGCTAGCGCCAGAGCCTCTCCACTGGTGTCAACCGCGACTGCTATGCATTGCGGCCAGTGTTTAGCCAGTGCAAGTGCGAGTGCTCCGGTCCCCGTGCCAAGATCGAGCAACGTGGCTGGTGGTGTCGTGAGTAGTTCAGTGACCAACTCCACTAACTCCTCGGTTTCTGGGCGGGGCACAAGTGCACGCGCGTCACACTTTAGCTTAAGGTTAAAGAACTCGGTCTCCCCCAGAATATAGGCCAGTGGCTCGCGCTTTCCCCGGCGACGAACTACCTCCCGCAGCAGGCTGAGTGCGGGGTCACGGACTACATCGTCGTGCCGGAGATAGAGGTCGAGGCGCTTGCACTTCAGCACGTGGGCCAAGAGCAGTTCCGCATCCAGTCTCGGCTTCTCGACCCCCTTGGTTCCCAGCCATTCCGCACTCTTGGTGATGATTTCCAGTACCGTTTGCATGCGCTCGTTGCTAATTAACGGGTACTGAGGGTTGGATGGGTGGCACAGGCACATCCAGACAGATAGCGATGGCACGGTAAATCTCGGCCTCTTCGATGGTGATCTGCCCATCGTTGGCGATAATGTTGGCTACACCTCGGAGAATGACCTGTCGGGTCTCCAGGCTCAGTTCCACCAGTATCTCCAGCGCTTCGCTGAGCGCGTTGAAGTCCTGATTGCTGTATAAGATAAAGTTAGGCACTGCTCCAAGCTTTGCGAAATCCCCGGCCACCGTATTGAGTAAGTTTCTGGCAGGGTCAGGCTCGGATGCGGAGACCAGTGCCACTGCTGAAAGTAACCGCGAGTACGCTGGTTGCACTGGGTGGCCTGCGCGAGGTTGGTTAAATCCGAAGCGCCGCTTAACTATCTCCAGCAACGCGAATTCAAATAAACTCGTCTTCTGGTCCGCTGCTGCCACATACACCAGAAGCTCGAAGAACGCTTCCTTCTCCGGTCGCGGTAAATCCTTCAGCGCTGGCAGGCAAAGCTCAATCATGGGTAGTCGCTCCCATGCTGGACGTCCTAGCACCGCGGGTAATAGAAAGCCCAGCGAGTGCCCCACTTGGCGCGGTGCATTTTCGCGGACGTACGCCAATACTACGGCGCGTCGTGCCGGGTCATCATGCACGAGCAGCCCGATGATCAACGCCTGCGCTTGAAACGGGTCCGCAGCGGCATCGCGAATGGCACCGGGGATGGCACCCAGCATCTGTCGTGCATAGTTCGCGTTCCCTTCGTTAAGCGCCCCCGCAGAACCCAGTAAGTTATCGGCACTTATAGCAATCTTCTGTGGTTGTTTTTGCCTGGGCAACAAGGGTGGTTGGCCACCCGCAAAGGCGCTTGCGCCCTCAATGTTGTTGCGGTTCGGATTCGCGGAGAATCCCACATCCTTCGGCAGTTTCCCATCCCATGAAGGCTCCACCGCTCTTATGCGCACCTCCAGCGGCGGGTGTGTGGCCAGCATACTCGTTAATCCACTCGTCATCGCATTCGCAAAGAAGAAGTGCGCGTAGCCCGAGGCCGCCCCACTCTCTACATGCGAACCCGTTGCATTCGCCAGGATTCGTTTAAGCGCTCCGCCAATCCCGGCCGGATTGCGAGTAAACTGCACCGCAGATGCATCGGCGAGGAACTCCCGCTGCCTGGAAACTGCCGCCTGGATCAACCGCCCGAAGAACGTCCCCAGATAGCCAATCACCAACAGCGCGATTCCCACGATGAAGATTAGCACCACGGCTCCCCCACCCTTGCCATCGCTATCTCGGCTGCGCCCGCGTCCTCCGCGTCCCATCACTTCCAAAATAATTCTCCCAATAATGCCGAGAACAAGGATACCAAAGATGGTGCCCGCAATCCTCAAGTTCAGCTTCATATCCCCATTGAGAATATGGCTGAACTCGTGGGCAATCACCCCCTGCAATTCATCCCGGGTAAGTTTCTCCAGGCACCCGCGAGTTACCGCCACGGCGGCATCATTCATCGAGTGCCCAGCGGCAAAGGCATTAATGCCCTCCTCATTATCCAGCAAGTAAACCTCAGGCATGGGTGCACCGGAGGCGATTGCCATCTCCTCGACCACATTAAGCAGCCTGCGCTCATCCGTCTTGCGTGTAGTCGGGTCCAGCTTGCGTCCACCCACGGACCTCGCCACAGCGCCACCGCCCTGGCTCAGCTCCGCCATCTTAAACAGCGAAGCCCCACCCACCACCAGCACCACGGCACCAGCAACCAACCCGAAGCGTTGCAAGTCCCACCACAGCAACGGCTTCTCCGTCATTTCCAGCCTTGTGGATTGCCTCTGCCCCTGGAGATTTACCATCGCCGTACTCACCACCGCGTAGATGGAAAGCACGATGGCGACCACCGCCAGTATAAACCAAATCACCAGCCTGCCACTACGCACACGGGCCTGAGCTTGGGCTTGAAAGAAGTCCATGAATGAGAAGGATTACGTTTACACACTAGAATCGGCACACCAGCCTAGAACTGTACCTTCGGCGCTTCCCGCTCCGCCGTATTTGTTATCTCAAACAGCGTGGCCGCCTGGAACCCCAGCGCATTCGAGAATAACACAGCAGGGAAAGTCTCCCGCGCCGTGTTATACACCATCACCGAGTCATTATACGCCTGCCGGGCAAAGGACACCTTGTTCTCCGTGGACGTCAGCTCCTCGGTCAACTGCATCATATTCTGGTTCGCCTTCAGGTCCGGATACGCCTCAGCCAGCGCGAAGAACCGTGTCATCACACCGGTCAACGCCGACTCCGCCCCCACCAGCGCCTGCATCGAGGCAGGATCACTCGGGTTCGCCGCAGCCTTCACCCCGGCAGATTGCGCCGTATTGCGCGCCGCAATCACCGCCTCCAGCGTGCCCCGCTCATGCTTCAGGTACCCCTTCGCCGTCTCCACAAGATTCGGGATCAGGTCATACCTACGCTTGAGCTGTACATCTATCTGCGCAAACGCATTCTTGAACCGGTTGCGCAGCGCCACCAAGTTGTTATAAATCGAGACGACGAACGCCACGATTGCGACCAAAACAGCAAGGACAACGATTAATGGAATCATAACAAGCATAACTATCAACCATTCCCTGCCCACATGCAAGCAGCATTGGACGATGAACTTTGCGAAGAGCACATCTCACTTTCTGGACATATTAATAGGATTAGCCGCAAAAAGTCACAAAAAGATACAAAAAATGAAAGACACCAGCTCGCATCGCGCGTATGCCTTGAGTGTTCGTTAACCGCTGCATTCCTTTTTTATTTTTTTTGCGCCTTCTTGCGGCTAATAATCCTTGTCATAAATAACATAGATTACGACAAGCTCTCGGCTAAAGCCACCTATCCAAAAACTGAGATGCGCCCCTTTGCATAGGGCACAGGGCAGTATGCGAAGTGACCGATTCCCCCCCCAGCACGCGACCGATTTACACGGACCCATTCAGAGCATTCTGAGAGGTGATCAGACCATTGAGAGAGGTGAACACCCTATTCCGAGAGGTGATAGGACCCTTGAGAGTAGTGCGGAGACCCTTGAGAGTAGTGCGGAGACCCTTGAGAGTAGTGCGGAGGCCCTTGAGAGTAGTGCGGA
>JANRLC010000012.1:0-13673 GCA_033762955.1 Verrucomicrobiota bacterium
GGCAAATTGGTAGCGTCGATCCATTGTTTTTATTGTGTTCCACGGCATTGTTGGCGTGGTTCTTGTTTGTTGAACCTTGCATCGCAACCCGTAAAGGATCTCCTGAACCTATTCCGTAAACCATCTCCTGAACCTGTACCAATTTCCATCCATCTAGTCCATTTCCGTCCATAAAGTCCACTCCCTTGGCGAACTTATCCTCAGAATTGCCAAACAAGGCAATCACCGACTATATCTCTACTATGACCCTGCCAATGACTCCATCCCCAGAGGCACGTGCCGTTGTCTCTATCATCGTGGCCTGCGCGGAGAATCGCGTGATTGGTCGGGGCGGACGGTTGCCTTGGAGCATCCCACTGGATTGGAACTATTTTCTGGAAACTACACGGGGCGGAGTGTTGGTGATGGGGCGCAAGTGTTACGAGGAGATGGTACACATGGGAGTCATCAATGCGGAGCGGCGCTTTGTGGTCCTCTCCAGGCAGGCAGACTATGCGGCGGAAAATCCGTCGTGCGAAGTGGCCCACGATTTTGAGCAGGGCATGGAGAAGGCGAGGGCGCATCGTTTGCCGATCTGGATATGCGGCGGACAGCGAGTCTATGAAGAGGCGCTTCCTATTGCAGAGCGACTGTACCTCACCCACGTACACTCAGAAGTAGAGGGCGATACTTGGTTCCCGGAGTGGCAGAGTCGGTTTACGCATTTGCTAAGTTCACACGAAGCCGAGGATGCAGGGTTTCGGTTGACCTTTATGGTGCTGAGTAAGCTAAAAGCTAAATGCTAATAAATAGTTTACGTATTGCTTGCTGAACAACCCTATGTAGCGGTAGCGTGTGTCAATAGCCGCCAATTCTATATTAATTATCATGGCCTTTCGCTCATTCTCGCTGTCTCTTGGGTTATCGCTGTGCCTTTTGCCCTTATCAATTCATGCCAGCAGTACCGATGGTGCTGCTTCCGGTAAGATTAAAGTCGCCGTAGAGCTGGCTGCTGGGATAGACCCGCTGGCGTTCGCTGCGACTCAGGGCGCAACCTATGCCGGCAAGATAGGTGCTCTTGAAAATTACCATGTGCTCTGGTTTCCCGCCAATACCACGAATGCGCTGGCCAGCTCTTCGGGAAAGAACACGCAAGCCATGACACGCAACAAGATGGATGCTCGCGTGCGCTGGGCCTCGGTGCTGACACCGCGCAGGCACCAGAAGTTTGCCGCACTAAACTCCTCTACAGAGCCACTCGCCTTTCAGCAGTGGCATCTTATTAACCAGTCAGGCTATGGGACACTGACTACACTCGGTGCCTCAGTAAATGCACCGGGCGCCTGGGCACGAGGGATCACGGGTAGAGGCGTGGTGGTCGGCGTGGTAGATGATGGGTTCGATCCTTTGCATGTCGATCTCGCGCCCAACTACCGGGCAGACCTAAGCTATGATTTCAACTTCAATGATCCAGACCCTTCCCACTCCTTGGACGACGATGGGCACAGTGTTTGTGTGGGTGGTGTTATCGGTGCAGCAGTGAATGGGGTCGGCGTTTCCGGTATCGCCTACAACACCGGTCTGGCATCGCTGCGGATTCTCTCTGCGGATGTAACTGAAGACACCGATGTCGCTGCTTTGACATACAAGCTCGGCTCAGTTGACATCTATAATAACAGTTGGGGGCCGGGGGCGGCTGATACAGGCGCCTATTTCAGTCCAATAGGTGAGTTGACCGAGAAAGCGCTTGAGAAAGGAACCAAGGACGGACGTGACGGCAAAGGAGCGATTTATATTTGGGCTTCGGGGAATGATCGGGAAGGGAAAGACCGCGCCGATTACGATGGCTACAGCTCATCTCGCTACACGATTTCGGTGACCGCGGTAGGTCGAGACTTTTCCGCAGAATCCTATGCCGAGGGTGGCTCGTGTGTCATGGTTACGGCTCCGAGTACGGATATTCTCACAACAGATATCAGCGGGGACAAAGGCTATAACCCCGGGGACTACGCCTTTGATTTCAATGGCACATCGGCTGCGTGTCCCATGGTGAGTGGCGTAGTCGCACTCATACTGGAAGTGAACCCGAATCTCACCTGGCGTGATGTGCAGCATATCTTGATACACTCGGCGAATCCGAAGCAGCTCGTAAGCTTCTCATCATGGGCGAACCCGGTAACCAACGAAGGCCATGATTACCTTTACGGCTACGGGCTGGTGAACGCCGATGCGGCAGTGGCACTCGCCTCCACTTGGGTGAATGTGCCTGCCGAAGCCACCCCATTGACTGGGTCTGTGACGATTAATAAGCAATTGAGTACAATTGCCTCCACAACTACGGTGACCATAGCCAGTGATATTCTGGTTGAGCGGGTCCTCGTTGAAACTACTATTTCTCACGCTGACTGGGGTGACTTAAGGATCATACTGACCAGTCCAAGCGGTGTGCAAAGTATCCTCGCAGAGCCGCACACCGATGTAGGCGGTGACTACGGCTGGTATGTCTTCTCCAGTGTCCGCCACTGGGGAGAGCACTCGAAGGGGTTATGGACACTCACAGTGACCGACACGCGCAATTCCGGAACCACGGGCTCGATTGGAGGGTGGGCACTCAAAATCCACGGTACACCATTGCCCGTCTCCGTAAATCACAGCCCCAACACACCGAGCGCGAAGAGTTTTAATCCCACCACCTTTCCCGCAACACTCGATCTGGGTACCGCGGTTTCCGACCCGGATAATGATGGCTTGCAGATACTCAGTGCGTACTCCGCCAAGGGAGGCACACTTCAAATCAGTGGATTACAGCTCACATTCACCCCGGCGCCCTATACAGGCACGGATATTGTGTACTATCTGGTGAGTGACAATCGTGGAGGGACACGATGGGGCTCGTGCATCGTAAACATCCCATCCTACGGGCGTAATGACACCGTAATCGTAACCCCTGGTGTGGCACGCGCATTCGATCCCACAACAAATGACAGCACGACCAACATCGTTACCGCGAGTGCAGCCAGTCAGCCGACGAGGGGTGCGGTCAACGTTACCTTAGGTGTGGTGAATGGGACATTTAAGTACACTCCAGTGGCGGATTTCAAAGGTTACGACAGCTTTACCTACAATGCTGGACCGGACATATTACCCCGGGATGTCGAGTTGATTGTCATGGACAGCCCTCTCGGTGGCATGCGTTTCAAGCATCCGCAATCGCGACTGGCCCCGGAGGACTCCAGTTCGGTACATAATCAGACCCCGAAGGGAGCGCTGACGATTGAGGCGTGGATTTACCCCGAAGGCTGGGGGTATAACCAGGACTTGGGCTACGGGCGAATAGTCGACCAGGATTTTGCGTTTTTTATTAATCAGTCCCCGAACTCGCTCTATAATAAGGAAGCGATGGTGCTGTACTTTACGACATCCGAGGGAGATTCCGGGATCACGAGTCCGGCAGGCTCCATTAAACTAAACGAGTGGCAACACGTTGCTCTTACCTATGATAGGACCGGTACCGTAATGATGTATATCAACGGCAAAGAGGTCACCGCCACTGCTATCACTTCGACAGAAAGCCAACTTGTGGAGCCTTTTGGAAGCATACAAATCGCAGCCGGCTCGAAGCTGAGCATCGGCAACAACAGCACTTTGACACGTGGGTTCCAAGGTGTCATCCGCGATGTGCGGATATGGAATAGCGTGCGTACGCAGGCCGAGATCGACGCCAACAAAGACGCAGTGCTAGTACCTGCCTCCCTAAACACACTGGTGAATTACTGGCCACTTAATCAGGGCAACGTCTATCCATTGGCGGATATGAAGAACACGAATGCCGGTGGCCTGCAGGTGAGTCCGGTTCGTGAAGGCGATGTGTTTCCAGAATTCGTCCTGCTGAATCCCCCATCGAGGGCCGGTACACTGACCGACTTCCTCCCTGCACAGGAGGCGAAGGGCGATGGACTGTATTTCTCCGATTGGCTGGGCTGGACGTGGGGGCCGAGTTTCCCCTTTATCTGGCACTTTCAACACGGATGGCTCTACGCAGCCACCCCGGGTACAGGCACTGGCGGCTGGGTCTATAGTTTTAACACGGAGGAGTGGTGGTTCATCAGTCAAGACTACTACCCATTCATATACTCCGCAAAAAGAGGAAACTGGCTGTGGTACCAGAAGGATACCGCCAACCCGCGGTTCTTCTTCGACTACAGCACGAATACAGGCATAAATGTGAGCCCTTAGGCGGAGGAGTGGAGGATACGGGAGAGCAGAACGATAGGATAGATCGGACTTATCCGACTGATCGGACCGATCGGATTGATCGGGCCGATCAAAATCACTTGCGCGCTGCCGGTTTTCCTGTGATTTCATAGCTCCATGGCTGAGATAAGAGCGCTTCCGTTAAGAGATGCGGAAATCCTGCTGGTGGAGGATGATGCGTTGTTGCGGAAGCGGCTGGGAAGCTTTCTCGAAAGGGCGGGAGCCAGTGTGACACCGACTGGTACGCTCGCAGAGGCACGCCGCTGCCTCGCCAGCCTGCCATTTGACTATGCATTGATCGACATCAACCTGCCTGATGGGGAGAGCTTGTCGCTGCTGCGCGACGGGGCATTCTCGCAGAATACGGGAGTGGTGATCATGACTGCGGAGGGCGGCGTGAAACTGGCGGTGGAGGCTATGAAACTCGGCGCAGGGGACTATCTTTCCAAGCCCTTCGACCCGGAGGAGTTGCCGCTCGTGTTTAGTCGGTTGAAACGGGCCACGCAGAGCGCTCGACTCGGCGAACATGAGCGACAATCGAGAATAGAAAGCTCTTTCTTTTTCGATGCCAGCATGGCGGCTATAAAGGCGCAGCTCGAACGGATAATTGCGGCAGACAAGAGGCTGGGGGAGGGGTTGCCTGCTGTTTTGATTGAGGGCGAGACAGGCACTGGAAAGACTGCCATCGCTCGCTGGCTTCACCACAATGGGCCGCGTGCGGGGGCGGCACTCGTTGAGGTGAACTGCTCCGCACTACCGGAGAATCTTGTGGAAAGTGAACTCTTTGGCCACGAGCGCGGTGCATTTACAGATGCCCGGAGCGCCCGACTTGGCCTATTTGAGGCGGCGAGTGGAGGTACGCTGTTTCTGGATGAGGTTAATAGCCTCGCGCTTCCGGTGCAGGCCAAGCTATTGACCGCTATTGAGGACCGGAAAATCCGCCGTGTGGGTGCAAATAAACCCATCGCGGTGGATGTCCGCATCATCGCAGCGAGTAACAAGGATATTCGCCCTCTGGTGCAGTCTGGCGCGTTTCGCGAAGACCTGTTTCACCGGCTCGATTTACTACGCATCCGCCTGCCAGCATTGCGGGAGCGCGGGGATGCGATTGTCGCACTGGCAAACCACCTGCTTACTGGCCTCGCCCGTCGCTATCGGGTAAAGGGGGCGACGATTGATGCCGATGGCCGACAGAGACTACTCGCCTATCCCTGGCCCGGGAATGTCCGCGAGCTGGCGCACGAGATAGAGCGCTCCTTGATTCTGGGAGGGGAAAGCGCGTTGAGCTTCGCCCACCTTCCTCTTGGTTTGGTGGAAGGTGCGGCTGCACATTCGGTTAATCAGAAATCCACGGACTGGCTGAACCCGGCATACCAGTTCCCACCGGAAGGGTTTAATTTGGAAACGGCCACCAATCGCCTTGTGCAACAGGCCGTGGACCAGGCAGAAGGCAACGTATCTGCTGCCGCGCGGCTGCTCGGTGTCAGCCGGGATACGGTTCGCTACCGTTTGAATCTGCGCAAGCAGGAAGGGTTGCAGTAACGGAGAGGTAAGCGGTGGGTGTCTGTCGAAACCACTCATGAACTATAAGGGCGCCGCCCGGGTGTGAATTACCTTCGGTGCGGCAGGATGCGATGCCATCTTCACTAAACGCAATAGGTACCGCAATGCAGACTTTAAGCGCTCCGCGGTTGCTTCAACAACACGTATAGCTATGTTAAGACAACCTTAACTCTGTACTATCTATGCAAACTATACTTGTTACTGGTGCTTCGCGTGGTCTTGGACTGGAATTTGTGCGGCAATATGCCGCTGCTGGGGAGCGCGTGTATGCTGCCTGTCGTAATCCGGAGTCCGCAACCAAGCTTCAATCACTTGCTGCGGAGTATCCGGGGCATGTGATTCGGGTGGCCATGGATGTGGCTGATGAGGCCAGCATACGATCTGCGTACAACGAGATCGCCACGCTGACTGACTCTCTTGACCTCTTGATTAATAATGCAGGTGTTGCAGACATGGCTCGAATCGACTCTGTGACGAGTGCGGATTTTTTGCGCATCTATACTACGAATGTGGTGGGCGCATTTTTAGTCGCGCGAAGCTTCGCCCCTCTGCTCGCCCGAGGCACGAACCCGCGACTGATCTGCATTTCCAGTGGTCTGGGCTCCATAGGTACTCGTGACCCGCTCACAACCACACACGATTACGCCTACAGCGCGAGCAAGGCAGCGCTGAACATGGTCACCAAACAACTCTCGTTCGACCTCAAGGCGCAGGGCATCACCGTCATTGCGCAGTGCCCTGGCTGGGTGCGCACGGACATGGGCGGGGCTGCGGCAGACCTGTCGCCAGAGGAGTCTATCCGCATGCTACGGGGACACTTCGCGCTCTATACATTATCGGATACCGGGCGCTACTTTACGCATAAAGGTGTAGAGCTGGGCTGGTAATGAGTGGAGCGGCTGACAGCTAGCCTGCATTTAGCCGTAACCGCTCTACGCACACTGAATCGCATCCACTCTACGACCACCTATCTCCGCTACCCGCGTCCCCCGGAACTCTTATGCGAAACCTGTCTCTGTTACTGTTTCTTATACCCGCGTTCCTCTGTGCACAACTCACCCGTGTGGCAAATACGACACTGAATCTTCCAGCAGATTTACCCTCGCCCACTGGCTATGCGCTGGAGAATGCCCTCGGCTCGCTGACGTTTAATACCCCCATCGCCATGGCATCAGTTCCAGGCGAGAAAGACCGGCTCTTTGTCGTGGAGCGCGGAGGTACGATTCGCGTGGTCTCCAATCTCCAGACGACACCAAGCAAGCAGCTCTTCTTTGATCTCAATGCCATGCTCTCGGCGTCGGGAGAGGGCACACTTGCCACGGATGGGGAGAATGGTCTGCTCAGTATGACCTTTCACCCCCGCTTCGCGGAGAATGGGTATTTTTATATTTTCTATAGTATCCGCGTAAATGACAACGGATCCACCCGCACCTTTCAACGTGTTGCCCGGCTCGAGGTCTATGCCAACGATCCTGCGTCGGCCAATCCCGCTTCGCACACGCCTCTCATTTCGCAGCGTGATGATGCCTCGAACCATAATGGTGGCGACCTCGCCTTTGGACCGGATGGGTACCTCTATATTTCAACCGGGGATGAAGGCGGTGGCGACGATGCCTACGACAATGCCCGCTTCATCAACAAAGATTTCTTTAGCGCCATCCTCCGCATCGATGTGGATAATCTTCCTGGAAATCTTTCTCCCAACCCACACGCGCAAACGTCCACGAAGTTTCCCTCCGCTGTGCATGCCGGAGCGTACAAGGTGCCTGCGGATAACCCCTTTATCGGTGCCACGATGCACAACGGACAAGTCATCAATCCCAACACGGTACGAACCGAGATTTACGCCACTGGATTTCGCAATCCCTGGCGATTCTCATTTGATTATCCCACAGGACGCTTGTTCGTGGCGGATGTAGGCCAGAATGTCCGCGAGGAAATCGATCTGGTGGTGAAGGGCGGGAACTATGGCTGGAGTTATTATGAGGCGAATCTGAACGGTCCCCGCATAGGCTCCAAACCGGCAAGCGGTACGTGGCTTGCTCCGATTTATGATTACAATCATGGAAGCGGTAACTATCAGGGAGACAGTGTAACGGGCGGGATTATCTATCGCGGTACACGGCTTACGGAACTCTATGAAACCTATGTGTTCGCGGATTACGTCAGTGGGCGCATCTGGTCGCTAAAGAATTCTGGAAGCGCGTGGGATGCCTCACTACTGGCCACCGATGCGGGGATAACCTCCATTGGCACCGATCCCCGGGATGGCGAGTCCATCTTTGTCGATATAGGCGCCGGTCAACTCAAGCGCCTTGTTCGCAACGGGACTAGTGGCACTCAGCCACCCGCGTTACTATCTCAGACCGGTGCATTCTCAAGCCTCGTCACCCTCTCGCCCGCAGCAGGTATTGTCCCCTACCAACCGAATGTTAACTTCTGGTCGGACTACGCGCTGAAGTCCCGCTGGGTAAGTGTCCCCGGGCTGGTCTCGAAGATTAACTACAGCGAGACCGGCAACTGGACATTCCCCACAGGTACGGTTTGGGTTAAACATTTTGACCTCGAAACCGAGCGCGGGAATCCCACAACGGCACGCCGTCTAGAGACACGTTTTCTCGTTAAGACTGCCAGTGCCACGTACGGTCTGTCCTACAAGTGGCGTGCCGACCAGACCGATGCCGATCTCGTACCCGAGGCTGGAGTCGATGCGGTGATGTCCGTAACCGTGAATGGAGCGGCTATCAGTCAGACATGGCGCTATCCCTCGCGGAATGAGTGTCGCGCCTGTCATACAACGGTCGCGGGGCATGCCCTGTCGTTTAACACCCGCCAACTTAACCGAGAGCATAACTATGGTACACAGACGCTCAACCAGCTCACAGCGCTTGGAGAGGCGGGCTACCTGGATACCACGGTGCCGAATCCCGGCGCACTTCCAGCCTATGCCGCTGCCAGCGACACAGACGCGAGCCTTGAATGGCGGGTGCGCTCCTATCTGGCTACGAATTGCATTAGCTGCCACCAACCCGGCGGCGCGGCTCTTGGTAACTGGGATGCCCGCTCCACTACGCCGACGGATTCCGCAAACCTCATCAATGGATTACTCCAAGCCACCGGAACCGACTCCGCGAATCGGTTCATTGTTCCGGGCGATGCCGCACACTCTGTGCTATTGAAACGTCTCCGGGGCGATGCCGGCACACCGCGTATGCCACCGCTCGCCAGCAATGAGATCGACACAGAAGCGCTCGTATTAATCGCTGCATGGATTGCCGAACTGCCGCAGCGGCAGTCCTTCGCCCAGTGGCAGTCAGTTCATTTTGGCTCGCCTGAAATGCCCGATGCAGGGCCGGATGCTGATCCGGATAACGATGGACAGTCCAACCGGTTGGAGTTTCTGCTTAAGACCAACCCACTCATCTCCACCCCGGCATTCCCCATCCAGTTTGCCAAGTCCGACGAAGGCTTTAGCTACTCGTTTATCCAGCCAGCCAATCGCGCCTTCCTGATTGAAACCAGTACCGACCTGCAATTATGGAGCCCATGGAGTACCGAAGGGAATTACCTGTTTTATCCAGCTACCGATCTCGCCCGAACGCTGCAGGGAACGCTACTCCAACCCGCACAGTTTTTCAGAACACGAGTGGAGATACCGTGATGGATTTCCAAGGTAGCCAGACCGTCCCGGTCTGGTGCTTCGGAGACGACTACCAGAGCGAGACGCTCTGCCTACCATGGAACCTCAAACGATCTGCCTTGCCACGGTACTCGTTGCCTGCATAGAAAACTACTATGTCTTCCCGGTTGCACTCGCGCACGCTCTCGCCAGACCCGCTCTATGAACGCCAAGCTGATTCCAGCGATGGGTTATGGCAGCTTCTCACGGTGCATCCACATGCGATAGAGTGGGCGAGCGCTGGCACGCATTTTCCCGCTGATTGGCTTGCTGCCGAACTGCCCGCCGCGATTGGTTCGGCTCCAGTAACGCTGGAGCCAGGTGTCTCAAGGGAGTTGGAGTTTGTGGTGGATTACGGGTGCGAGCTTGAAGGTGCGCTAGAACTCCATGTCACCTGTGGGGAAGCCATGACTATTCGGGTGAACTATGGGGAAGTTCCCTGGGAAGCGCGAGGCTGGGGGCTGCCTTCTGCCTGTCACGATCAGCGTCCCCGAGAGGCGTGCCTGGAGCTGGGTGGGGCAGGCGAGCACACCTTTCGATGCGAAGAAGGCGGCTTTCGTTACGTGCGGTTCTGGATGGCGGAAGTGTCCCAGCCGGTAACCTTTCAAAAGCTTTCTGTAGCCGCGCGGTTATTCTTTGACCAACGCCGCGGCGATTTTGTCTGTTCGGATCCCGTTCTTCAGCGCTTATGGCAGACGGCAGCCTACACTGCACGGCTTTGCACGCGACCCGATGCGTTCTATGATGGCATAAAGCGCGACCGTCTCGGCTGGTATGGTGACGCACGCATAACCCAGGCAACGGTGGATTCGGTCTTCTCAAACCCTGCTCCCGCGCTGGCGATGTTGGGCACGCTTCCGGTGAACGGGTGGGCAAATGGTATTCCGAACTATTCCTTCGATGCCATTGCGATGCTGAAGCAAGTCATCCTGGCCCATGGACTCGAACTCCCGGAGTTACCTGCCATCTGGGAGCGTGCCAAGCGGTTTCTCAACTGGGTTGTTGGCGCGAATCTCGCGCAAGATGGCCGACTTATGCGCGTCGAGGGCATGGAGTACTTCTTTAAGATCGGGTTCCTCGACTGGGCAGCCATGCCCATGGGTGGACGTTTCGAGGAACTCTTCTGCCTGCAAGCCACGTGGCTTGAGTGTTTGAGGGATGCCGCGCTATGTGCCCAGTGGCTGGGTGATGCCATTGCTGAAGCCACTTTCACCAACCGGGCCAATGCCCTTGCCCGAGTGCTTCGTGAGTGTTTTCGCCGCTCCGATGGTACCTATCACCACACGCTTAACCAGGCCGTCCCTCTGTCTGAACCGTGGCGAGTCTGCCTCGAGGATGGGTTACACTATCGCAAGACTTATCTGGAGAAAGCTGCGTATGGTCCCAGTGGGCCAAGCTTGCACAGTGTGTCACGCGCAGTATGGGCAGGCCTGGTGAAGCCACAGGAGTATTCTGCGGCGCTGGAATACGGATTCTTTAACACTACCTTGCCGCCACTGATCACCACCTACTACCATTTTTATGTGCAGCATGCACGCGCCTACTGTGGTGACGGTGAAGGCGCTTTAGCCGAATGGCGTCGGTTCTTTGCACCCATGTTTACGGTATTTGATACCACTACATTCTGGGAGCATTTCGACCCCGCAGAAACGGGCATGAAGCGGTGGACGCTCCATCGATACCCGCGCAGCTATTGCCATGCGTGGGGCTCCGGATTTGTCCCCTGGACAACTCGATTTATCTTGGGGCTCGAAGCCACGGGCCCAGGATGGAGCACCATCCGGCTCCATCCCGTCTGTGCGAAGTATCTGCCATTAAAGGCCACGGTTCCCACACCACGGGGTTCTATTGCGGTTTGCAGACACGCATCCGATGACCTTCTCTACATCGTGCTACCAGCTGATACCGTGGTACAAGGTGGCATTCCCGCCGGTATTGTGGTCAAACACCGGTAGGTTGCCAATTAGGAGCTAGCCTCTCGTCCCGCAGTCCGAGTTACCTGAAGTTAAACGACGGCTTCGCGCTGAATCCGCGATTGCGCTTCTTCGCGACGGGTGGCTTGTCGTCGAGAATAGGCGACCAGAGGTAGGGAAAGTTCTCGAGCTTCTTTCGCCGGAGTGGCTGCTGGATGAAGCGCTCGATGGCAGCCACAAACTCCGTCTCTGCGGCGGAGTAGATCGTCATCGCGTCGCCCTCGCGCTTCGCACGGCCGGTGCGGCCAATGCGGTGCACATAGTCCTCCGGGTGTTGGGGGATGTCATAGTTAATGACATGGCTGATGTCCGAGATATCTATTCCGCGAGCCACGATGTCCGTTGCCACGAGGATTTCTGAGCGTCCCGCCTTGAAGTCAGCGAGGGCGGACTCGCGTTCCTTTTGGGTGCGGTCGGCATGGAGTACTGCGATGGGGCCGTGCTTATGGTTCTCCAGCCAGCGGGCCACGGTGTCAGCGCCAATTTTCGTGCGGGTAAAGATGAGTACGCTGTGGTAATCGAGCCGGGTGAGAATCTCTCGCAGTAGGTCGAACTTCTGGCGCTCATCCACTGGGTAAATCGCATGGCTAATGGTGTCTGCCGGGCGGATGCCTGCACCAATCTTGATTTCCGCCGGTTCGTGGAGAAAGGTCTTTGCAAGGGTAGCAATCGCAGGCGGTACCGTGGCCGAGAACATCAGCCCCTGGCGCCCCTTCGCCTGTGTCATGCCGATGATCTTGCGCACATCTGGCAGGAAGCCCATGTCCAGCATGCGGTCCGCTTCGTCGAGCACGAGAATCTCCACATTGTTTAGCTTCAGCACCCCTTGCTGCATAAAGTCCAGCAAACGTCCGGGAGTGGCCACCACGATATCTGCGCCGCCGCGAATCATATCAAGCTGTTTCCCGTAGCGGGTGCCGCCGTAAAACAGAGCAACATGGAGATCGGTGTACTTCGCGTACTTCTCGATGGCTTCAAAGACTTGCGTAGCAAGCTCGCGCGTCGGCTCCAGTATGAGCGCACGGAGTTTGCCGTGTTTGCCCAGCCGTGCGATTATCGGCAACGCAAACGCAGCAGTCTTTCCAGTGCCAGTTTGCGAGCCTCCAATGAGGTCCATGCCTTTCAAAAGCATGGGAATAGCCTGTGCCTGAATCGGCGTGGGCGAAGTGTATCCGGCTTCAGCGACAGCCCGGAGTACAGACTCCGGCAATCCTAAATCGGCAAACATAATTTGGGGTGTCGGAGCTATTTCTACAGCTTCGACTATGGGCGAGTTATCTTCAGACATGATATGAACGAGGGCGCGGTCTGGTCTTCTTGTTACACCAATGCCGCGCAGGGATAATTCGTCCCCCCAGACCGCTTAATGGTCGGCAAAAGCTGCTTATCCAAATCAGAATGCCCAGTATTTAATGAAATCGCAAGGCTCGATTGCAGAGGAAAGCTATCAGAAGCTATGAGACTGAAGCTTTGATTTAAGCTTTCAGCCATTAGATTAATACCATCAGTTATTTGCCGAATGCTTCTGCGCTGAATGCGAAGCACCGACAGCGTACAGGCACTTCGCCCATACTTAAGGGTGCTCCGGGCATTGATTAGGACGCTCCCGACGTTGATAAGGGCACTCCGGGCGTTGATAAGGGCACTCCCCGCGTTGATAAGGGCAGTCCCCACGTTGATAAGGGCGGTCCGGGCGTTGATAAGGGTACTCCCCGCGTTGATAAGGGCACTCCGGGCGTTGATAAGGGCACTCCCCACGTTGATAAGGGCAGTCCCCACGTTGATAAGGGCGGTCCGTACGTTGATAAGGGCGGTCCGGGCGAGCTCAAGGGCGTTTGTTTCGTCGATAAGGACAGTCCTACGCATCTTAAGGGCACTCCGTGCGTTGTTAAGGGTGCTCCTACGCTTCGTAAGGGCTGAATACTGTCAGTTAACAGGCTGCATCGCCAGCGGTTAATGGTCTCATTCTCCATTGGCTGCATATATTTTTCAATTTATTTCCATTCCCCTGCATCCATCCAACGTATTTCTGCGTATAACAATAGTAGCAATCACTCGCTTATGCAAAAATCACCGCTCTCTTCCCTACTCGATCTCACTCCGACCTGCGGCTGTTTACAGTCGCATCGTTCCGCTTCCTGTTGCCTATTAAGTCGCGGCGGATTTACGCTGATCCACGGCAACTAATTCACACACCAACTACCATTATGACACGCCTGACACTA
>JANRLC010000013.1:0-8951 GCA_033762955.1 Verrucomicrobiota bacterium
CCGTGCATCCGTTGATTTCAATCCCACGGCCTCAGCAATCCGCGCTGCGACCCCGCTGGGGTCGGCATTATTAGGTTGGTGTTCCGGGGGTATCGCCTCGCGCAGACGCGAGTCTCGACCCCCGGCTAATTTCTGGGATGCTTACGGCATCCACCTGCATTCAGGAAATAGATGCGTTTGGGCCATCTGCCACTCGGCTTTTTCTACTAACCTATAGGGTTAGCGTCTTTTCAACCCGACCTCGACTCTATGCCTGCTCAATAAGCCATTTTTCACGGTTCATGCCATTTTTCCATTTTCCTTTTTAGGTATATATGCTGGAATATCAGAGCTGCGTCTTCGAGTTGCCCAGGGCTATAGTGGATGCGCCTTCGGCGCGCGAACCGACGTTCACCCTTCACGGACCGACGTTCAGTCTCCACAGAGTGGCGGCAAACTCGCATGGAGTCGTGGCAAACTCGCATGGAGTGACGGCAAGGCGTTGTGGAGTGACGGCAAGGCGTTGAGGAGTGACGGCAAGGTGTTGAGGAGTCGTGGCAAGGTGTTGAGGAGTCGTGGCAAGGTGTTGAGGAGTCGTGGCAAGGAGATTTGGACCGGCGGCAAGGAGTTTTGGAGTCGTGGCAAGGAGATTTGGACCGGCGGCAAGGAGTATTAGAGTCGTGGCAAGGAGTTGAGGAGTGACGGCAAGGAGTATTAGAGTCGTGGCAAGGAGTTGAGGAGTGACGGCAAGGAGTTTTTGGGAGCCTCTAGCTTGAAAAAGAGGCAGTGTTTCTAGGAGAACGAACGAAGTTCTCTTGCAGAGGGGGGAGTTGAAGGGAAGCTGAATGCAAACATCCCGCTTGCCTGTAGTGCTGTTTGCTATTTCTTCAGCTATTCTCACGATAGCTTGATAAATCTAGGATTGGCGTCGCGATGCGAATCCGTAAAGGTGGGAGTTTATCCAACACTTGTGAAGCGATTTCTTCCCTATCTTATATACTTGCGACAGCACTGGAGTGCATTGGCCTGGGCGTTGATCTGCGGATTGATCTTTGGGGCTTCGAGTGGCTTTGGGGTGCCGTTCTTCGTGGACAAAGTCTTTAAGGCAATCTTCGAAGGCAAAGAGGCGGCTTTCGGATTATCTGCCGGGCTGGCAGCCACACTGCTACCGGTGATTTTTCTGGTGCGTGGGGTGGCGGGGTACTTCTGCCAGTACCTGTTGAATTATTGCGGGCAGGTGATTCTGCGCGGTGTGCGCTATGATCTGTTTAAGAAGCTACAGGAGTTGCCGCTGCAGTTCTTCGAGCGCAACGCATCGGGTGATCTTCTCTCCCGGCTCGCGAGTGACACCGCACTCTTTCAGGTGACTGTTCTGAATCTGGCGAACGACTTGGTGCGGCAGCCTATAACTTTCATAGGGGGATTAGGCTACCTAATCTATTTATCTATCACACAGAAAGAATCCCTGTTCATTCTGCTCTTCATCGCAGTCGGCCCGGTCATCGCTTACCCGGTGCGGTTGATCGGGAAGCAGCTTAAACGGCGGGGGAAGGAATCCCAGGAATTTATCGGAAAGGTAAGTGAGCAATTGACGGAGAACTTCGCCGGGGTGGTGGAGGTGCGCTCGTTCAATCTCGAAGCCCGGGAGCTGAAGCGCATGGATACGGGACTGCAGGCATACTTGCGAACGCAGATGAAGCTTACGAAGTACTACTCGTTTTCCCAGCCGCTCATGGAGTTCATAGCGGCACTGGTGCTGGCAGTCAGCTTCTACTATGGCTACGGGAAGGGTATCCCTCTCTCGACTTTCTTATCCATGGGGCTTGCCTTGTATTTCTGCTTCGATCCGCTGAAGAAAATACTTCGCCTGCAAAATGATGTGCAGCGGACCTATGGAGCGCTGGACCGTATTGAGGAAGTACTGAATGCCCCCGTGACGATACGGGATGCTGTAAAACCGCGCGCCGCTGGAAGGCTGAATGGGACGATTGCGTTTGAGTCGGTCCATTTCAGCTACGGTGATGAGCCGGTCTTCCGTGGCTTGAGTGTGAGCATCCCCGCTGGCAAGGTTTGTGCGCTGGTGGGCCCGAGTGGTGCCGGCAAGACGACATTCGCCAAACTCGTGCCGCGGTTCTACGATGTGTCTTCGGGCGCAATAAAGGTCGATGGCGTGGATGTGCGCGAGTTTGGCCTGCATGATTTGCGCAGTCAGATTGCGGTGGTGCCACAGAGTACGGTGCTCTTTAATGATACCGTCACTAATAATCTTTTGATCGGAAAGCCCGGTGCGAGTTTTGAGGAAGTGGTAGCCGCTGCGAAAGCGGCACGGGCGGATGAGTTCATCCGGCAATTACCCATGGGCTATGATACCAACGTGGGCGAAGATGCCGTCCGCCTCTCGGGTGGCCAGCGTCAACGGCTGGCGATTGCACGGGCATTCCTTAAGAACGCGCCGATACTTATCCTGGACGAGGCGATGTCTGCCCTCGATAGCGAGAGTGAAACCAAGATTCAGGAGGCGCTGAACAACCTCATAGCCGGCAAAACGGTGCTCACGATTGCCCACCGATTGAGCACAATTAAGCGGGCGGACATGATTCTGGTCTTTGAGAAGGGGCAGATAATCGCTCAAGGGCGGCACGAGGAACTAATCGAGAGCAACCCGCTATACCGGCAGCTATGCCAGTTGCAAAACCTGGCCCCGTAGTGTGGCTGTTAGCTAGAGCTATTTGAACCGGGTAAAGTCATCAGCCAACCGCTTTCAGCATTACTTGTTCTTCGGTTTTCGGAACACGAAGTTATTGTAATAGTCCTTGGCGTCCCAAAACCGCGCTCCGTTCTCTTTCTGGTGGACGGAAGCATCGAACTCGCTGAGCGGGCGTAAATGCCTGCCACACACAAACTCACCTTCGTAGCCCAGTGTGGCCAGATAGTTAAAGACATCGGTTACGCAAGTGGATTCGAGATGGCGGTTTTCGCATTCGAACACGAGAAGTGGCGCCTGCTCTTTGAGGATACGTTCTGCACCTTTGAAAACGCCCAGCTCAGCTCCTTCTACATCGATCTTTAATACACTGATACGTTTGCCTGTTTCAAAGTAGTCGTCGAGAGCGACAACGGGAACAGAAACGGCACGGCAATCTTCTCTTGAAGTTATCCTCGTACCCAACGAAGCCCCTGGCGAGTCCGCACACCCCGCTGGAATATAAAGGTTCATACTACCACTCTTCGCGTGGACCGCTGCGGCTTCCACGGTGACATTGCGAAGTCCGGTAGCACTGCACACCTTCTTTAGATATTGTGCCAAATGGGCCTGCGGTTCGAATGCGACAACTTTCCCCTTATGAACCCAGCGTGATAACCAAAAGAGATAGCTGCCTTTGTTCGCGCCTATGTCGCACACAATGTCTCCAGGTTGCACGTAGTCTTTAATAACCGACAATTCGGCTGCCTGGTCGCGGAATCGTGCCTTGAATGCACGCCATAGATATCGTGGTAACATAGTGCTCTGGTCCTACGGATAAATTATTGGAAATACTCCCTTCAGCATAATGCGCAAGAGGGGATAATTCCAAAGTAGTTGGCGAATGGGTAAAATCAATTGAAATTGGGTACTGTAAGCCCGGCTACTTCAAATCCTTCAGTGGTATTGTATCAGCCCATAGCGATTCCCCCTTGCAGTCGAAGACCTCAAAGCGAAGGGCGCGGCTTTCGCGTGGCCCGGACAGCGTCATGATGGCGAAGTGGGGTTCCTTGACTGTGGTTCCAGGTACGCGAAAGTAGTTCAACGCGGTGGATGTGGATTCGGACGCGTCTGTCAGCCGTCCCACACTGAGTTCATACAGTGGATAACTGCGGGCACGCGGTAGTCGTGTGGCTTCGCTGAATTCAGTGCTCCCTGACAGGATGACCACGCCTTCGACATTGAGTGTCTCGAGCAATTCGAGGAGACGGTCGCGCTCCGCTTTGGCACTGGCAAAATGTTCGGGCGCGTCGACGGGGTTCAGCAGCGGAATGCTGGAGGCGAGTACTTTGACGGGCGCTTTACTGGTGCGAAGTGCATCAGCCAGCCAGTCAAGTTGCTCTTGTCCCAAGAATTCCCGCTTCGTTTGCTGTGTCAGTGGGTAGTTCCTGTGGCTCTGCATATCGAGGAGAAATAGGTCTATCTCGCCTAGATTTACCTGCGTCCAAGTGTGTTCATTTCCCGATGGTGAAGGCCAGAACGTATGGTGGGTCTCTAGTGCCGTTGCGCGGTGTATCCACTTTTCTCCAACTCCAGGCGGACCGTAATCTAGAGCGCCGAGTACGGCGTAGTTCGCACACGAATTCAGGAGCGGTGCAAGTTCGCCAGTGCTGCGACTGGCAGTCGCGCGCCTCCAGTAGCCCGCAGCACTGGACCAATCTGCATCGCGCATTTGTGCCGTGTTCCCGAGCCAGAGCATCGCCACTGGCTTCATTGTCACCAATGCTTTCAATGCTGTATGGTTCGTGGTGGGGCAGAGTATCCCATCACTCACCGTGTCTAGATCACGAAACCCACTCGCCAGCCCCAAGCGAATCGTTGTCGGTTTATCTTCGGGCAGCGTTCGGGGCGGCGTTTCAAAATGGAAATAAGGGCTCTCTCCGGCTTTGCCATTGATCAATAACTGCCCTGCATATTCCTTGCCGGGTAACAGTCCAGACAGGATGAGAGTTGCTGTGTAATGGTGATTCTCTGAGGTGATGACTGCACTCGTTTCGCTGGCATCGGTACGGGAAGTACCCGCGAGCCAATAGTGAGCGTTAACGACCGCATCTTCACCCGTCTGCACCCAGAGAGCAGCTTCACGCTGGGTTACCCAGCCTACCATGCTTACAACTGATGCTGCGACAACTTGAGTAGAGTACGCAACACCGCAAAGCGCATACAGCAGCACTGCACGTTGCCTTCGAACTAAGCTGTAACACGATAACAATGCCTGCCCGGTACTAAAGCGCACGCGATGGGAGGGAAGTTAGTCGAGGTCGCGGCCCGGGTGCTTCATCTCTTCGCGGCAATCCGCCATTAATCGCAAGCACAGTTCGCGCAAGTCAAAGAGGCGGAATCGACTGTCCTCTAGAAAGCTTGCACCTGGAACTGACTGCTGGTCGCCAATCTGGTTCAGCGTGGTAAAGAGTTTGTTATAGGATGCGAGTGCTATCTTAAGCTGGGTGACACACAACGCGTAATCGCCCATATCCAGCGCATGCACGCCTAGGATCATGTTGATCTCGGAGTGGGTAAGCTGTGTGGCATAATCCCAGATTAAGCGGGAGGGAACATGCGGGTGGTTATTGTCCCAATAGCGTTCCCAAAGCTGGCGCAGATGCCCGAATAGCGCCCGAGTAACTATATATACAGGATGACGGTGCAGCGTATAAGGGTCTGTCTCGTCGAGGTCGGCTGAATCATCATCGTCATCGTCCTCTTCATCGTCTTCCATGGAATCCTCACTCGATGCCCAATCGTTGGAATCCCATTCCATCAGGTGGGCAATGGTGTCCAAGTGGTTGATGTCTGAGCGATGCACTTCGTAAAGCTCGCTGAAGCGTGATATCTCCGCCTCATGCCGCTCCAGGAAGTGCTTCCAGTCAAACTCGTTCCATGAAAGTTCTCCCCGGTCTTCCCAATCCCCTTCGGATGGGTTTTCGAAATTATGATTGCTCATGTTGTAAGGAGTCGATGGTGCACATTGTGTTCCACACCCCTGAAAAATCAATCATTAAGTCCCCTTTTATGTTGTGAAATATTAATGAAAATAGGTGACACCTAGCTTCGAGGCCACTGCTATGCGCTCATGGCATTGTTTAGGTCTAAACCTCGGGCCGTTGACCCGGGCTATGGCTAGTGCGCGCCTTTGGCGCTCTTGAAGGCAAACAGGATTCATCTCATTTCCCACGACTTCAGGATGTCTGAAGTTTCTGGTGCCATCCGGTCCCACTCCGCTCTTTTCCCTCATAAAAAAAGCCGCCAGTAAAGGCGGCTTTCTCGAGTGCAAACTATAATACGGATTACACGGGCTAGCTCGCGACCTTCTTGCGGGCTATCTCAATGAGTTCGACGAAGGACTTCGCTTTGAGTGACGCTCCACCGATGAGGCCACCGTCGATATCGGGTTGGTCGAGTAGTTCGGCCGCGTTGGCGGGGTTCATTGAGCCACCATAGAGAATGCGCATGCGCTGAGCTGCGCCATCACCGAGTAGCTGGCTTAGAAGGGCGCGGACAAATGCGTGAACTTCCTGCGCCATCGCGGGAGTCGCTGTCTTACCGGTGCCAATAGCCCAGACAGGCTCATAAGCGACTATGACTTGCTCCGCCTGATCTGCGGTCACACCTTTCAGGCCACCGCGGACCTGTTTTTCCACCACTGCCATCGTGCTGCCGGATTCACGCTCCGCGAGGGTTTCGCCGACGCACAGGATTGGCTTCAGGTTGCTTTCCAGTGCAGCCAGAACCTTGGAGTTAATAAACTCGTCGCTCTCGGCGAAGTAAGCGCGGCGCTCGCTGTGCCCGAGGATCACATAGTTCACATACAGCGCACGAAGCATGACTGCGGAGATTTCTCCGGTGAAGGCACCGTCTGGCTTTGGGTGCATGTTCTGCGCACCGAGGGCGATGGTGGATTCGGCCAGCTTGCGGCCTGCGCTTTCCAGTCCTGTGGCAGGCGGAGCGACAACAACAGTGACATCCGTCTGCCGACCTACCAATCCGCGGATTTCATCCACGAGATCGGCACCCTCGGCGGGCGTTTTGTTCATTTTCCAATTACCGGCAATGATGTATTTGCGTGGATTTGCAGCCATGGCGTAAGTATCGAGTTAAGTGTTAAGAGCGTGAATCAAATTAGGCGCGGTCGAGGGCTACAACACCGGGGAGTTGCTTGCCTTCGAGGAATTCGAGGCTGGCACCGCCACCGGTCGAGCAGTGGGTGACCTTGTCAGCCACCTTGAACTTCTTAGCGGCTGTGGCGGTATCTCCGCCACCGACCACGGTGATGGCTCCAGAGGCGGTCGCCTGGGCAATCGCTGCGGCCATGGCCTTGGTGGAGCCTGCGAACTTCTCGAACTCAAACACACCGGAGGGACCATTCCAGACTATTGTGCGGGAGCGGGCTATTACAGCGCTGTAAAGCTCGATGGATTTCGGCCCGCCATCCAGCCCCATCCATCCTTCGGGGATGCCTTCCTTGTCGGTCCGGATTTGGGTGTTCGCATTGGCATCGAACTTGTCGGCGCAGATAAAGTCAACAGGCAGGGTGATGGTTACACCCCTGGCTTTTGCTTTGGCAAAGAGTTCCGCAGCAATCTTCGCGCCTTCAGGGTCGAAAAGGCTGGTACCAATCTCCATGCCTTCCAGCACTTTCTTAAAGGTGAAGGCCATACCGCCGCCGATAATTATCTCATTGGCCTTGTCGAGCAGGTTGTTAATCAACGGAATCTTGTCCGCAATCTTAGCACCACCGAGAATGGCGAGCAGCGGGCGCTGCGGGTTATCCAGTACGGCACCAAATGCATTAAGCTCAGCCTCCATCAGGAATCCAGCCACTTTCTGGGGCAGGGCCACGCCGACCATCGAGCTGTGGGCACGGTGCGCGGTGCCGAATGCATCATTGACATACACATCGCCAAGCTTGCTCAGGCTGGCGCGGAAGGCTGCAACCGCCTTCGGGTCTGCCTTGATCGACGTGCCGTCCTCATTCTTTATCTTACCTTCTTCCTCGATATGGAAGCGCAGGTTCTCCAGCAGGACAACATCGCCCGCCTTAAGCACACCACTCGCACAGGCGGCTTCCACTTCTGGACCCACGCAGTCGGTCAGGAACTTGACCGGCCTGCCGAGTACTTTCTCAAGCTCAACGGCCACCGGAGCGAGGGAGAACTTGGCAACCACCTGGCCATCGGGACGGCCAAGATGGCTCATCAGCACAACAGCCGCCCCTTTATCCAAGGCGTACTTGATGGTGGGGAGCGCAGCAACAATGCGCTGGTTGTTGGTGATAGCACCGGTCACCTTGTCCTGAGGGACATTGAAGTCAACACGTATCAGGACGCGTTTACCGGTTAATTCTATATCGCGAATCGTTTTGAATGCAGGCATTGTGGGATTGAAAGCGACCATTGCAAGAATGCCTCCCTCAAGGTGCAAGAAGAAAATGCCTAAAGTTACAGCGTTGACAGGGTTGCCGCCTCCCCAAGACCCCGCCACGACTCCCCACAACCGTTGCCACGACTCCCCGAAGCTTCGCGGCCACTCGCGGAAAGGCAATGGCAAGAAGGAGAAGCTATCAGCCATCAGCGTTCAGAATCTGGAATCTGGAATGTGCCATCTGGAATCTGCCATCTGCAAACTATGCCCGAACACTCCCCATTTTCCATTCTCCATTCTCCATTTTCCATTCGTCCTCCCCCGTTGCCGCCACTCCCGCAACCGCTTCCGCCACTCGAACCGACGTTGCCGCCACTCGTACCGACGTTGCCGCCGCTCGTACAACCGTTGCCGTCACACGTACCGACGTTGCCGCCGCTCGTACAACCGTTGCCGTCACACGTACCACCGTTGCCGACACTCGTACCGACGTTGCCGTCACACGTACCACCGTTGCCGACACTCGTACCGACGTTGCCGTCACCCGTACAACCGTTGCCGACACTCGTACCGACGTTGCCGTCACTCGTACCACCGTTGCCGCCGCTCGTACCACCGTTGCCGCCGCTCGTATCACCGTTGCCGCCACCCTTACCAAGGTTGTCGCCACTCCCCGAAGCTTCGCGGCCACTCGCGGAATCGTTGCCGCCACTCCCCGAACCCCCGCCGGTACAGGTTCAGGAGATGGTTTACGGAATAGGTTCAGGAGATCCTTTACGGGTTGCGATGCAAGGTTCAACAAACAAGAACCATGCCAACAATGCCGTGGAACACAATAAAAACAATGGATCGACGCTACCAATTTGCC
>JANRLC010000014.1:0-12196 GCA_033762955.1 Verrucomicrobiota bacterium
GGCAAATTGGTAGCGTCGATCCATTGTTTTTATTGTGTTCCACGGCATTGTTGGCATGGTTCTTGTTTGTTGAACCTTGCATCGCAACCCGTAAAGGATCTCCTGAACCTATTCCGTAAACCATCTCCTGAACCTGTACCGCGTACCCGTGTCGTTCTGGACATCGGCCACCAAACACCAGACCGGGACGGTCCGGCTACGTACAAGCATAGCGGTCCCTGTACTGTCTGGGATATGCCAAAATCTTCGAGTTGCGTCCAAGATTTGGCTGTGCTCCATATTTGCATTGTATTGGGAGACAAAAGAACCTATTCGAGCCATTATCAATGGCTGATTTTTTCGAGCTGCGAGATATCTCCAAACATTATCCCGGGGTTGCTGCGGTGGATAATGTCACGGTCAGTTTGAAACGAGGGGAAGTCTTCTCGCTTCTTGGGCCGAGTGGCTGCGGTAAGACTACGCTACTACGCATCTCGGCAGGCTTCGAGCATCCGGACAGTGGCTCGGTAATTCTCGAAGGGGACGATGTGACACTTCAGCCGCCGAACAAGCGCCAGATTAACACGGTCTTCCAGAACTACGCACTTTTTCCTCATCTTTCCGTTGAGGAGAACATCGCATTTGGATTGCGCGTAAAGGGCACAGCGAAGGACATTATCAAGCGCGAGGTTCACCAAATGCTTGAGTTGATGGAGCTTTCTGCACAGGCCGGGAAGAAGCCGGGGCAAATATCCGGCGGCCAGAAACAGCGTGTAGCCATTGCACGCGCGTTAATTCTTAAGCCGAAACTACTACTGCTCGATGAGCCACTGGCAGCGCTGGACCTGAAGCTGCGTCAACGGATGCTTCTGGAGCTGGACCGCATCCATGATGAGGTGGGGATCACCTTTCTATACGTGACGCATGACCAGGGCGAGGCGATGTCGCTCTCGGATCGCATCGCAGTTATGAATCACGGGAAGATAGAGCAGATTGGTACACCTGCGGAAATCTATGAAACCCCGAACACGAGCTTTGTCGCAGCGTTCATCGGCGACACCAACTTCGTTTGCGGCAAGGTGGTGGAATTGATCAACGGCGAGTATTGCAAGCTGGACATCGAGGGCTTTGGCGAGGCGATTTGTTTTAATGACAAAGGGCTGAAACCAGGACCGGATGAAGTTACCCTGAGCATTCGCCCGGAGAAATTCCGCGTCTTCGCCGAGAAGCCAGACGCCACAAACCGGCAGAACCTGGTGCGGGGGAATGTTGAAGATGTTATCTATCTTGGCTCTCAGACGAAGTACTGGATTCGCGTGCACGATTACCGTATCGCAGTGCTCCAGCAGCATGGACGCTTCCTACTCGACCAGAAATCCATTCGCTGGAAGGACGAGGTCTGGCTCGGATGGCATGCGGATGACGGCTACATGCTCCAGCAGTATGCCGAAGCAGACGAGGCGCTTCTGCCAGTACCAGAAAGCACCGCTGGTAGCTATGAGACCGATGTATCCATGACAACGCAGGAGAGCACCTGATGGCAGCGGAGCCCCCTGTCTCATCGAGCGCATCCATTCCCCGGAGAGTCACCCGGCCCTCCCTCGTGGAGTGGTTTCTAACTTTGCCCCCGATGCTGTGGCTCGTGCTATTCTTTCTTGTCCCTACGCTACTCGTATGCGCCATTTCCTTTCACGCGGCAGACCCGGCGGGCGGCATCCAGGAAGGCTGGAGTCTGGATACCTGGCGACGACTGATGCAACCCTCGTACCCCGCTGTCATCTGGAGAACAGTCTGGGTAAGCCTGCTCGCTACGGTGGTCTGTCTCGCACTGGCTGTTCCTATTGCGTACTTCATTGCCAGGCTTAAGCCCGAATATCGCCAGTGGTATCTGTTGCTCATCATTCTACCCTTCTGGACGAACTTCCTCATACGCATCTATGCATGGAAGACGCTTCTCCATCCCGAGGGCTTCATCAAGCAAACACTGGTTGCCTTTGGCATGGCACACGAGAACACCCAGCTGCTCTATAACGTGTGGGCGATTATCATTGTGACCATCTATACATATCTGCCCTTTGCCATACTGCCACTCTATGCGGCAGCGCAGAAGTTCGACTTTCAACTCCTCGATGCAGCCCGGGATCTCGGCGCGAATCAATTGCAGGCCTTCTTTAAGGTCTTCATCCCCGGCATCAACCGCGGGCTGCTCACCGCCCTGCTGGTCACACTAATACCAGCCCTCGGGTCCTACGCGATCCCCGATATAGTAGGCGGGCCTACCAGCGAATTGATAGGAAACAAGATCGTCCAGCGTGTGTACGTGGACAGGAACCTGCCCCACGCAGCCGCCATCAGCGCAGTACTCGCGCTTGCGGTTCTGCTTCCAGTTATCATCGGGTTTATCTGGCAAAGTATGCGACGCCCACTCACCCCAAAGGCTTAGACGACGATGCACCGGAGCCGATTCCCCCACTTTGTGACGATGGCTGTGCTCGTGTTTTTCTATCTACCCATCCTCATGCTGGTCGCTCAATCCTTTAACGCATCGCGTTTTGGCGGTGAGTGGAAGGGGTTCACATTCGCCTGGTATGGCAGACTGTTTGACCACAGCCAGATAGGCATGGCCACCAGCAATACGCTGATTATAGCGATCGCGTCCACAGTCTGCTCGCTGGTGCTGGGAACACTGGCAGCGTGGGTGCTGCATCGCTACAAGACCCGTCTGCAGAAGGTGAACTACACCCTTATCTATGCCCCGCTCATCATGCCAGAGGTGTTGATGGGCATAAGTCTCCTGCTACTCTTTGTGAATCTAAGCGTACCGAGCGGACTGCTCACAGTCATCATCGCACACATCACCTTTAGCATAAGCTACGTAACCTTTGTCATTCTTGGACGGTTGCAGGACTTCGACTACTCCATGATAGAGGCTGCGCAGGACCTTGGTGCAAACTGGTGGACGATACTCTGGCGCGTATTGCTGCCACTACTTGGCCCCGGCCTCGCTGCCGGAGGTCTCCTGGCATTTACGCTCTCGATCGATGATTTTGTGATCACCTACTTTGTCGCAGGTCCAGGCAGCTCTACGCTGCCGGTGCATGTTTACAGTATGATGAAGCACGGCTCGCCCACGTTGATCAATGCGCTCTGCGTGCTCTTCATGGCGGTAACATTTGCCATTGTGCTTCTCAGCCAACGCCTAATCAAAGACAAGATTTAACTCATATCGAATCATTCAGACCTAAGAACTTATGAATACAAAGCAGTTCCGCTTACAGCTCTTCGTCCTAATCCTCGCGCTACTCGCGCTCTCCGGGTGTGCAAAGAAACAAGCCAAGCTCCATATCTTCAACTGGGCCGACTACATGGACCCGGCAACGGTTGCCAAGTTTGAGCAACAGTTTAACTGCGAAGTCGTTCTGGACACATTCGATTCGAACGAGTCCATGCTGGCGAAACTCGAGGCAGGCGCTTCCGGCTATGATCTGGTCTTCCCCACGGCCTACATGGCCCAACAAATGTGGGAGCGCAAGATGCTCAAGCCCATCGACCCTGCACGCATTCCGAACCTGAAGCACATCGATTCTGAATTTCTTGCAACCAAGACGATTGACAAAACCATGCAGTACTCTGTGCCATACATGGTGGGAAGCACTGGTATCGCCTACCGCAAGGACAAGGTGGAAAACTTTGTCGCATCATGGAGTATGTTCGACCGCAAGGACATCAAAGGCAGAACGACCCTGCTCAACGACAATCGGGAGGCCATAGGCGCCGCCTTGCTCTTCCTTGGCTATAGTTGTAACAGCCGCAGTGACAAGGAGCTGGCGGAAGCCGCTGTCGTCCTTAAACGCTGGAAGGCAAACATTGCGAAGTTCGATGCCGAAGCCTACAAGCCTGGCATTGCCAGCGGCGAATTCTTCGTGGTGCAGGGCTACAGTGGGGACATTCTCCAAGTTCAAGGCGAGCAGGAAGAGGTCGTGTATGTTTACCCCAAGGAAGGATTTACCATCGGTCTGGATAACATGTGCATTCCCACCGGCGCGAAGAATGTGGAGCTGGCCCATGACTTCATCAATTTCATGCACGATCCTGCCAACGCCGCGGCGAATACAGAGTTTGTCATGTACCTCTGCCCGAATAGTACCGCTTATGGACTACTTAGTGACGCCATTCTAAAGAATCCCGGCATCTTCATCCCCAAAGAAGCCATGGCAAGGGCTGAAGTCATGCAGCATCTCGGGCCAGATATAGCGAAGTACAATAAAATATGGGACGAGATAAAGAGCGGACAGTAGGTACACCCATTCTCGAATAGAACGGTCTGGTGGATGGTGTATTGTAGGTAGCCATACCGTCTTGCTCATCTTTCTCCATCTGCCTGTAACTCAAGTGTCATTCCGATTTGACCTTGCAGTGTCGCTTTAGGATGGATTTGGCTCGAAAATGGGCTACATTCCTTGATTAACCCTAGTAAAATCATGTCTGTAGAAGGTATAGGCACCAACGAACCCAAGTTAATTAATCTAAAGTCCGGACTTAAGCATCCGCTACTTCGAGCCCTCTACAGTCTCATTGAGAGACCATTCGAATCGATCCTGGCAGTGCGCGCGCTGAACTCGATCTGTTCGCAGACCATGGCGATGACAGAAGGGGCGAACTTCTTCGAAAAGGGGCTGCGCGTGATGAACGTGAAGTACACCATATCCGAAGAAGACAAGGCTCGAATTCCACAGACAGGTCCTTTGGTTGTGGTGAGTAATCATCCCATGGGTGGGATAGAGGGTGTAATCATCGGGGCGTTGCTGACTTCGATTCGACCGGATGTTAAGCTACTGGTGAATTACCTGCTAAACAACATAGCGCACATGCGCCCGTGGAACATCGCGGTCGATCCCTTCGGAGGAACAGGTGCTTCACGGACGAATGTGGGGCCACTTAAGGAGTGTATCAAGTGGCTGCGCAAAGGCGGATGCCTGGCTACGTTTCCGGCAGGCACCGTCAGCCACCTGCATCTGCGGAATTTGCGCATAACCGATCCCGAGTGGAGTGAAAATGTAGCTGCCCTTGTGCGCCATACTGGAGCAACCGTGGTCCCCATCTTCTTCGAAGGGCGCAACTCCATATCCTTTCAACTCGCTGGGCTGCTTCACCCTCTGCTGCGCACCGCTTTACTACCGCGTGAACTCTGCGCCCGCGTCGGTACAACAATTAAAGTACAAGTAGGCAAAGCCATCCCGGCAAGCAGACTGGAAGAGTTTGAAAGTGACCGGGAAATTACCCAGTTCCTTCGCTTCAAGACCTATCTTTTAGGGAATCGCGATGCGAAGAACGTGGCAAAATCTATCAACTTCACCTTTCCAAAGCCCGCTGTTAAAACGCCACCCCCACAGGTGGCGATTATTCCTGCGGTGGATCCCACCTTGCTCGCCGCCGAGATTACCGCCTTGCCTGCGGAGAACCTGCTCGTTAACCAAGGCGACTACCAGGTGTTCATCGCCCAATATGTGGATATTCCACACCTTGTCCGCGAAATTGGGCGGCTCCGCGAGCTAACTTTCCGTGAGGTCGGGGAGGGTACAGGCAAAGCGTTTGATGTGGACGAGTTCGACGAGCACTATCTCCACCTCTTCATGTGGAACACGGCGAAGCGCGAGATCGTGGGAGCTTACCGCTTGGGTTGCACGGATACGATCTTGAGTATCTACGGGAAACATGGGCTCTACACGTCCACCCTCTTCCACTACCGCTCCGCACTTCTCGTAAAGCTGAACCCTGCGATTGAGTTGGGACGCTCTTTTATCCGCTCGCAGTACCAGCGCAAGCATATATCGCTCTCACTCATCTGGCGTGGCATCGGAGAGTTTATCGCACGTAACCCACGTTACCGCCTGCTTTTCGGTCCGGTAAGTATCAGCAACGAATACAATCCGATTTCGAAGAACTTAATAGTGCAGTTCCTGCGCCGCACGAGCATGAATCAACGGCTCTCCCGCTTGGTAAAGGCTCGCACTCCACCCCGTCGCGGGCATTTGGGCTCGGTTAATCGCAGCGACTTGAAGAACTATGTGCGCGACATCGAGGACGTCTCCGCCGCCATCTCAGAAATCGAGACCGACCAGAAGGGTATCCCCGTACTGCTTCGCCAGTACCTGAAGCTGAATGCCACTCTGCTAAGCTTCAATCTAGACGCAGATTTTTCCGACTGCATTGATGGCTTGGTCTTGGTGGATCTTACAACCACCGACCCCAAGATTCTCCGCCGCTTCCTTGGGGAGAAAGGTACCGACGATTTCGTGAAGTACCACCAGAAGAAGCAGGAAGCGTTGGAAGTCTAGTTTGTGCAAGTGGTGGGTCGGATCGGAGATTGCTGCTTTAAGATTGTGCTCCGCGCACTGTTTGCTTGAGTAATGCCATGCCCAAGGGAAACAAGAACACAATCATTCACGGCGGTGGGGTTCACCACATTGCCATACAAACACGCGATCTCGAAGCCTCGTTTCGCTTTTACCGTGATACACTGGGGATGACGCTCGCAGCGGTTTTCGAGCGTCCAGATCGCAAGATATACTTGTTCGACGTCGGCGATGGCTCCTGCATTGAGTTGTTCCCGCCACCAGCAGATAAAGGCCTGCTTCCTGTGGATGCTGGAATATTTCCAGTAATGCATTTTGCCATCTCTACTACTAACACGCGAGCAGCAGTTGAAGTAGTGCGCAATGCAGGCTACACCATTCGCATTGAGCCTGTGGACCTGGAGTTGGGTGGCCAGAAGACCACCATCGCGTTCGTCACCGGACCGAGCGGTGAGGATGTCGAGTTCTTTCAGGTATCCTAAGCGGTACTATGCATCTCTGAAGTTCTTGGCAGAGACTTACGGGTGCCTGCACCCAATCCGAGACAATAGCGCTGATGTGGCTGGGTGTGTACACCCAGAATTGTTGTTATGCTGTCCGGGTAAGGGAAGTGATGAGTTTGTAACTACCGATTCTGCGGTAGTTTACGCGATCAATCATAATTTGGCACAAGCCCTGCATAGTGAGTACTGCAACAACCAGTACAAACACCAATCAATCCAAATTATTATGAAAAAGATATATCCAGTCATCCTCGCGAGTCTACTCGCTGGCTTGGGCACTATTCAACTTCACGCTGCAACACCGGAGACTACAACGAAGACCCAGGCAGTAGCCACTGACGCTCCCGCTGTCGGTAAAGAGTCGCGGACTCCGCGCGAGAAAATGCGTAAGATGAAGGACAAGCTTCCAGAAGCGGTAAGGGAGCAGATAGAGGAACATAAAGACAGGATCAATTCACTGACCGCAGAGATGCGCGATCTGAAAGAGGCCATGGGTGCCGAGTTAAAAGCGCTGGGAAAGAAGGCATCCCAGGAGCAGATCGAATCCGTTAAGAACAAGTACGCTCTTGAGCGTTTGGCGATTGCGGATAAGCTGGCAATCGAGCGCGATGCGGTGCGTGCGCTTGTAAAGGCGAACCTGCCGCCACTGCCGGACAATTTGAAGCCGTATCAGCAAACGATTGATGGTGCGATGGATGCCATGAAGGCGAACCGTGAGCAACTAAAGAGCGCGCTACAAACTGCCCGGACTGAAGAGGAAAAGCAGGCGGCGATAGCGAACTTTAGAGAGAGTAACAAGGCTTACCGCAACACCATCGTTGAAGCGCGTAAAGCCATTCGCAAGGGGATGAGAGATGCGAACCTGCAAGGCATGGACGTGGAGCCTGAGGCGGTGGAAGCCACGCCCGATCCCGTGAATTAAGAGAATGTACGCAGACACAACACAGACCGGTGCGAAAGGCGCATCGGTCTGTGGAGGATTTTTAGCCGCAAGAAGGCGCAAAAAGAATGAAAAAATGCTGGGTTAACGAACACTCAAGGAATACGCACGATGCACAATGCAAGCTGAGGTCTTTCCTTTTTGTATCTTTTTGCGACTTTTTGCGGCTAATCTATTTAATAGTTCCAGAATACGTCCAGAAAGTGAGATGCGCCCTGTCTGTTTCCTGTTTCCCGTTCTCGTATGTTGGTTGACTCTACTGACCGTGATTATAATTTCCACATGAACCCAAGCGTGCAGACTAACCTTAACCCGGAAATGGTTTCTGCCAGTACTCGAGGAATCCAGTTCATGCCAAGTACATTCACTGCACGGCTTCCCGCACTGCTCCTAATTACGCTTGCACTGGCTATTTACGCAACACTCGTGGCGGGCTTTAGCTGGAAACTGCGGGAGGAGATACGAGGACAAATTATTGAGAATACGGCGGCGGTGCTTTACCCGGTGACTGCATTGCGGGTTCGTCAGGTTCAGGAGGAGATGCCCGTGACTGATGCGGAGCTGGCGCTGAATAACCTGCTCACCGCTGTTATGGATACAGCGGACATGGATGGGGTCGTGGCCATGCGGGTATTCAAGGCGGATGGAACCCTGTTTGAAAGTATCCCTTCGAGTTACCGCGAAGGATTACCAACGGCTTCTCTACTGACCGCGATGCGTTTGCTGAAACCGCAGACGAGTTACCACAGTGCTGCTCCAAGTGAAGTATTCTTCACGAAAAATGAGGCGCCCCCGGTGCAGGGTAAGGGGAACTATCTTGAGGTTGCACTGCCCTTGCATGATGCGGACTTCGTGCTGCTCGGGTTTGCCCAGTTGCTCATCGATGGCGAAGCCACTGCGCGCAATCTAGCCGCTCTTGATGGAAAGCTTTTGCTCCAGGCTGGCCAGGCATTTCTTGGTGGCAGCGCTCTACTCGGTGCGGCTGTCTGGTGGGCATTTCGTCGGCTCCACCGTGCGAATGCACTGCTGGCCGAGCGCTCCCAGCGTCTGGCAGAGGCCAACCACGAGCTGTTGCTCTCTGCAAAGACCTCTGCAATCGGAGCGATCAGTGCGCACCTTATTCATGGGTTGAAGAATCCGCTCGCTGGCCTGTGCGATTACATGGCAGCACGGGACGGGGGTAGTGCAGGCGATTCCGATGAGCGCGTACTCGCGGCAGAGGCTACGCAACGCATGCAGACTCTCATTCAAGACGTGGTCGCCGTGCTGCGCGGGGAGTCTGCTGGGGATACCTACGATTTCACCTTGAAAGAGTTGGGCGAGCTTTCACTGGCTAAGGTCCACAAGCTGGCAGCGGCGCATAAAGTTCAACTCGTACTGGAGACCATACCGGATGGAAATATCGACAGCCGTCGCGGCAATCTCGTACTGCTCATTCTCGCCAACCTCTTACAGAATGCCATTGAGGCCAGCGAGCCAGAGGGCAGTGTACGACTCATTTTGGAGATACGGGGCACGATGATCGAGTTCATCGTTCTGGATCATGGCCAAGGGCTGCCCGAGGCAATCCGCGAAAATCCATTCAAGGTAAATCCCAGCGGTAAGCCAGGCGGTAGCGGTCTCGGGCTTGCCATCAGCAGCCAACTCGCAAGGCATATCGGGGGGGAGATTACTCTCATGGAAACCGGCGCGTCCGGCACTTCGATTCTGTTGAAGGTGCCGCAGGTATTATAGGGATGGACAGGAGAATGGACGGGATGGACAGGAGGATGGACGCGATGGACAGGCGAATGGAGATGGGGTATCGTGGCTCTGCGCATTTGCCACTACAATTGGTTACTTCGCCAGCAGGGTATCTAGATACGCAGTACCGCCAGCCTCATCGCTGAAGCGCCCTTCCAATTGGGCTTCGAAGCAGGCATCGAGTAGTGGCTTGAAATGAGGCCCGGGCTTTTGACCGAGAGCGAGTAAGTGCCTGCCTTGAACCAAGGGCTTGGGGCTCGCGGCGGAGATTTGCAGTGCAGAGGCACGCTCCACCAGCCAGGTGCACGCGATGAGGTCCCAGCCCATCGGCGGACGGCCCTTCATATCGGCACTGACAACGCGGACCAGCCTGTCGATTCGCCCCACACTCCGCGCAAGTCGCCGCACGGCGCTGTCGCTTGCCCTGGCTTCATAGAGCTGGCTTGGGCGCATGTGGTGGGTGACGAGTATCACGATGTCTTCGATGAGTTCCGTCTGCCGTGTGAACCGTGCCAGGAATGAGCGGGTAGGGGACTCTCCCTTTGCCTCATGGTCTGGAGAGCGGATACGTCCATCCGGCTCATGAACAGTGGTCGCAGGCTTACCCAGATCGTGACAGAGCACACCAAACCCAACCACCAAGTCCTCGTACTCGTCGCCAATGCGATCCCTGGCAAACGCATCGAGACAGTGGGCGGTATGTGCCCACACATCGCCCTCGGGATGCCAGCGCGGATCCTGTTTACAGTCAATCAATGCCGCCAGCTCAGGGAAGTAGCGGACCCAACCGCAGTCACGAAGAAACGTCAGGCCGAGGGAAGGCTTTGTCCCCTTTAGCAGGAGCTTCTTCCACTCCTCCAGAACACGCTCCGGGGGCAACTCATCCATCGTTAACTGGGCGCAGAGTGCGATTGTCTCGGGGGCAACGCGGTACTCAAACCTGGAAACAAACTGCATGGCTCGAAGGACTCGGAGCGGGTCCTCTGCGAATCGCTCCGAACAGTGCCGAAGCACTCCAACTTCCAAATCGCTGCACCCTTTCAGCGGGTCGATCAACTCTCCCGTTAGCGGGTCTGCCATGATGGCATTGATGGTAAAGTCTCTTCGTGAGGCGGCCTCGGGAAAACCCATCTGCGGGTCTCCTTCCACTACAAACCCTTTATGCCCGGGAGCAGTCTTGCGTTCACGCCGGGGCAGACTGACATCAATAGCGAACCCGCGCAGCTTGAATACGCCGAAGGACTTGCCGACAGTTATCACCTCATACTTCGTTCGCAGCAGATGCTCCAATACATCCGCCTCCAGGCCATAGACTTCCACGTCGTAATCTTTAACTTCCAGATTCAGCAGTGCATCGCGCACGCAGCCGCCAACTAAAAGGGCGCGCCCACCGGCTGTCTGGACTAAGTGCGCAAGATCGAGCAACTCGGCAGGCCATTGATGCATTGATGATAAGTTCACGTGGTGATGCTAGTTACGGATGGGTTAAGAGTACGCGTATAATCGTGTCAATCCTGTAGAACTTGGGTGACATGGCCATAATTATACACATTAGACTTGGCACGAACCGTGCTAATCACTACGCATGACAATAAGGAATTCGTTTCTTTACAGTCCCATTAATTTGTAGCCTTCTTTTTGCTGGAAAGGCGACAATACACCTAACACGGAGATCCTTGCATGCGCTTGTTTCAAGATACACTGAGAGCCATTATAGTCGCGGGAAGTTGCCTACTGCCGGTAATACTGCTGGCATCTGGCGGATCATTTCCCTCTGGAACAAAGATAAAGATACCTAATGGGTATCAAAAGATTGAGAAGATAAAAGCCGGTGACGTAATCATGGGCGTTAAGGAAAATGGGAATGTTGATCAGACCAAAGTTTTAACAACCACGAAGAGCAAAGTCCCCCTTGTAGCTATCAAAACAAAGGCTGGTGTAATCGAAGCACCAAAAGATACCGCCATAGCCATGGCTGGTGGCGGCTATTGCCTGGTCAGTGAGCTTAAACTGGGTCACGAGATTTTCTATCTAGACGGCAATAAGCTGAAAACAACGGTCGTCCTCTCGCTCAAGCCAGTTAAGGCCAAGACCACTGAAGTTCACACACTCACCGTGGACCGACCGAACAACTTCATCGCAAACAACATCGTTGTCCACGACAGAGATTAGGACTTCAGGCATGGGGCTACTATAGATAGAGAATACCGGCTAGTACCGGGAAGTCTCCGGCATATGTCTTGGGCTAAGCAATGGCTGACAATAATGCCCTTGAGTACTTTCTCATCCGGGCATTTGCCGATACAATAGTGTAGACAGGATTGATTGGCGGTAAGTGCTGGTTGGTAGCGAAAACGGGTCTATTTCGGTGTATTTAAAAAAAATAAAAATAGTTGTAAGTCACTGAAAGCCGGGCACTTGCAAGGCGTTTACAAATGTTACGGGTCCGTTTTTGTCCCGAGCCATTGTTATAATGGGCGGCATGAAAACAACTGCCAATTTAACTGCCACAACAAGCAACCGGGAGCCCGCCTCGCTCGAAACAGGCGAGCAAGCATCCGCCGATTACTCCGAGATGCACTACGATGGCGCCGTAACAGCTCTCGAAGTCTCCGAGATGCTTTACGATGGTGTCGCAACGCATGATCAAGTATTGATCGGGTGCGTCCACGGCG
>JANRLC010000015.1:0-60891 GCA_033762955.1 Verrucomicrobiota bacterium
GGCAAATTGGTAGCGTCGATCCATTGTTTTTATTGTGTTCCACGGCATTGTTGGCATGGTTCTTGTTTGTTGAACCTTGCATCGCAACCCGTAAAGGATCTCCTGAACCTATTCCGTAAACCATCTCCTGAACCTGTACCACCAGGGAACGCCGACGAGGACGTCGGCGCTCCCAGGAAAGGCAGCCTGCTAAAGCAGGAACTCCAACGGGGAGGCAGCGGGTTGGAGTTCACGCTTTAGCGTGTCCGTTATTAACCAACCGCGAAGGGGACGTAGCGACGGGATGACTACGGCATCCCCTATACAGAGGCAGCCTTGGTACGCGGACCGCCGGCCCGCTCTGCTGCCGAACTGGGTGGGGCGGAAGCTTTCGTAGTAAATAGTAAATTCTTCCTGTCTTCTCCTCCGCGCCTCCGCGTGAGTTTGGTTTGCACGGTTGTGCCTTGGTATACGCTAAACACAAACAGACGCTCTGGCTACCTTCCGGACCAGAGCGGGCCAGCGGCCCGCGCTCCTATGGGTTCGGTTCGCGCGACTTCGGGATGTCGGAAAATGTCACCAGTTGTCTGGAATTTCAGTGCAGTTGTCTGGAAAATCACTGTAGATGTCCGGAATTTCTCTCCAGAGGTCTGGAAAATCACTGTAGATGCGTGGAAAATCACTCCAGTTGTCTGGAAAATCACTGTAGAGGTCGAGAAAATCACTGTAGAGGTCGAGTATTGCATATCTGCGATGGCGAATTTCCGATTTGCGACGGCGAATCTCTTCACCTGCGATGGAGAATTTCCCTAATGCGATGGAAAAATTCCCCTCTGCGACGAAATATTTCCCACCTGCGATGAAATATTTCCCCAATGCGACGAAATATTTCCCCAATGCGACGAAATATTTCCCCAATGCGACGAAATATTTCCCTAATGCGATGGCGAAATTCCCCAATATGATGGAGAAATCCCCCCTGTGACGAAGAATTGCCCATTTGCGACGGAGAAAAAGTCTCCAATACACGAGTCGGCGTGCCCAATACACGAGTCGGCGTCTCCATGACACGAGTCGACGGCCCTATACACACGGTCGGCGTCTCCTTTACTCAAGTCGGCGTCCCCATCGTTCAGCAGAAGTGCTCTTACATCGACGGCTTGCACTGAATAACCCGTGCTTTACTTACGCGGAAGAATGTCCCAATCTGTACGCGTCTCGTAGATTTACCTGTCTCAACCTTAAACAACTGTCATACCATGAGTTTGTTCAAATCGTGCACGGCGGAAGCCGTTGGTGTATTCGCACTTACCTTCATTGGGGCTGGCTCCATTATAATTGATAAGGCCACGGGCGGGAGCGTGGGCTTGCTGGGGATCGCTATTGCCCACGGCCTTGCGCTGTCGATTGCTGTCAGTACCTGCATGAATATTTCTGGCGGGCATATCAACCCGGCTATCAGTATTGGCCTGTTTACGATTGGGCGGATGAAGGCGCTGGAAACCCTGGCCTATGTAATTGCCCAAGTGTTAGGTGCCGTAGTTGCAGGGCTTTGCCTTAAGGGGCTCTTTCCGGCGGATGCGGCGGCGATGGTGAATTTCGGTACACCTACGCCCAGCGATCTTATCTCTGGGGGTACGGGTGCGGTGATTTTGATTGAGGCGATTGCCACTTTCCTTCTCGCCTGGGCTATCTATGGCACAGCCTGTGGTAGCAAGGGTCCTCAGGGGCTGGGTGGTTTCGGGGTAGGGCTGACTGTCGCTATGCTCATCCTGGCTATTGGCCCGTTGACTGGGGGCGCTATGAATCCTGCCCGCCATTTCGGTACTGCCATCTTCGGTGGGCAGGTGGGTAATATCTGGATTTACTGGGTGGGGCCTGTGATCGGCGCGATTGCTGGCTTCCAACTTTTCTCGCGCATCTTAGAGCCGAAGCAGTAATCTACACAATTAGGATTCTCTACACTGGATAATGCCAACTTCGCCACCCATACCTGATCCCATCTGGGATGCTCTTCGTATTGAGGCTGTGATTGCTGCGCGGAATGAGCCTGTGCTCGCCGAGCTACTTCACGTGAGCGTCATAGACCGGTGCAGCCTTGAGGAGGCGCTGAGCTACAGGCTGCCGCGGAAGCTGGGGCACCACGCAGTATCTGAGTTCTACTTGCAAGAGCTGTTCTGCTCCATCTTTCAGGCGGACCCGTACATCGGGCAACAGGTACGCAGGGACTTGATGGCGGTGAAGGAGCGGGACCCGGCGTGCAGGGGCTTTCTAAGTCCCTTTATCTACTTCAAAGGCTTCCAGGCGTTGACCGCGTTTCGCATGGGGAACTGGCTGTGGCGCAATGGGCGCTACGAGCTGGCCCTCTACTTGCAGAGCATCATCTCCGAGGTGCTCGCAGTGGATATCCACCCCGCGGCGCGCATAGGAGCTGGGGTATTGCTGGACCACGCCACGAGTATCGTCATCGGTGAAACCGCAGTGGTGGAGGACGATGTCTCGATGCTCCATGAGGTGACCCTTGGGGGCACCGGTAAGGAGACCGGCGACCGTCACCCGAAAGTCCGGCGCGGGGTGCTCATCGGTGCCGGAGCGAAACTGCTCGGGAATATCGAGATCGGCGAGGGAGCGAAGATTGGCGGCGGAAGTGTAGTGCTTATTGATGTGCCTCCACACGCTACAGCAGCCGGTGTGCCGGCCAAGATAGTAGGTACAGCCCGCGAAGATTCACCGGCGCACCAGATGAATCATTCCATCTAGGCTGAAGGCAGGAGGCAGATTACAAATTGCAGATTGAAGATGGCAGAAAGGCGTAAGCAGAGGGTAGCGGGCAGACGCTTCGCGAGGTGTTCGCAGGGGAAGTTTGCAATCTGAAATCTGGAATCTTAAATCTGGAATCAACACCGATGCTTTGCACTTGCATCGCGGGAGTGTACGCGGTTGGGTTTGGTTCATGGACTTATCAGGCGACTACTATTCTTGTATTACCCGGCTGCTGGAGACTGTTCGTGAGCGGAATCTGGGCACTATTCGCACGGTTGCCCCCTTGATTGGGGCTAATATGGCTGCGGGCGGGATACTCCATACTTTCGGGAGCGGGCATTCGGCGATAATTTCACAGGAGATGGTGCATCGTGCCGGGGGACTCGTGCCGATTAGCCAGATAGGGGACCCATCCGGTGGCATGGCGGAGAACCTGCCCGGGTACGGGCGCAAACTTGCTGAGCGGTATCAGGCGCTTTGCGGCATGCAGGCAGGCGAGTTCATTATAGTTACCTCAAACTCCGGGAAAAACGCCAGCCCGATTGACGTGGCACTATTTGCGAAGGAGCGCGGGTTGAAGGTGCTTGGTATTTGCAGCTTGGAAGTGGCGAAGAACAACCGCAGTGAACACCCAAGCGGCCAGCGACTCTTTGAAGTGGCCGACTATGCACTCGATAACTGCTCTGTCACGGGGGATGCGGCCATCATCGTACCGGGAGCCCCAGTGAAGGCGGGACCGACTTCCACCTTCGCGGGAGCGCTGTTGCTTAACCTGCTTCACCTGGAGATAATTACCTACTTCGTCCAGAATGGACTGCCACCGCCGTTGCTCCAAAGTGCGAATACTCCCGGTGGGAAGGAGCACAACGCAGCACTGGCCGTGCGCTTCCAGCACCGGTTGAGCCACGTCGTGTAGAAGGCACAATATGCAGCGAAGTGGATGGACGCTGACAGATACCGTTTAGAGAACGGAGACTGGCGGCATCGCCTGTTTCCCGTAAATGCAGATGGTGGGGCTCCCTTTGCCCCCAGAACCCAGGCGGCGAATCAGGGTGAAGCCCGCTGGTTTGTAGTCCAGCTCGGCTGGCATCTCGAATATGAAGCGGGCATCGTCATCTGCTTGAGACAGCCACTGACGAGCGCAGCCAAAGAGCTTCTCCTGCCATTCAGGAATCTTGGGGTAGGGGGGATCACAGAAGATTAAACCTATGGACTCACCAGCCGGAGGAAGCCAGCGCAAGGCGTCTGCCGCTTGGACCTTGCACCCCGAGGCGGTGATGCCACAACTCTTGGCTACTGCTGCCAGATTTTCCGCAATAATGCCGGTGCAGCGGCGGTCATTCTCCACAAAGTGTCCACCTGCGGCGCCACGGCTCAGGGCTTCAAGCCCATACGCCCCTGTCCCTGCGAAGAGGTCGATGAAGGTGCGACTCTCCACTAATGGGCCGAGACTCGAGAACACCGCGGCACGGAGCATGTCTGTCGCAGGGCGGATAGATTGAGACTTCCCCACCTTAAGGGGAATACCACGGGCTCTGCCTCCAGTAATGCGCATGGCAAACAGCTTGGCATATCCGGTGCTGGCCTGAAAGGCTAATTCAATAGCGTCGAAGATCGGGTAGGGTGGGGGGAATGCCAAGGATTGAGGGTATTCTACGCCACTTATTCATCCCTTATGCAAAAATACTGTGGCATGCGTTAACAGATGGCTATAAACAGGCAGTCATTCTACTTAAACAATCATGGGTAATAGTTTTGGAAGCCTTTTTCGTATCAGTACTTGGGGAGAGAGCCATGGCGGTGGCGTCGGAGTTGTGCTGGATGGTTGTCCTCCCGGGCTTCCGCTGAATGCAGCAGAAATCCAGCAGGAACTGGACCGCCGTCGGCCCGGACAGAGCAGCATAACCACGCCGCGCAAGGAGCCGGACGCCGTGACGATTCTTTCCGGGGTGAATGAAGGCCGCACGCTGGGCACACCGATTGCCATGAATGTGATGAACCAGGATGCCCGGCCAGAGGCGTACTCGGAGATGAAGGAGAAGTTTCGCCCTTCGCATGCGGATTACACCTACCAGATGAAGTATGGAATCCGCATGGCAGAGGGTGGGGGACGTTCCTCTGCTCGCGAGACGATTGGCCGGGTCGCTGCTGGTGCCATTGCGAAGAAGATACTTCGCCTCGGTGGCGGCGTGGAGATTGTTGCCTATGTGGAGCGCGTGCATGATATCGAGATGGCGCCAATGGATGAGTTTCCGGCGATGGAGGCGATTGAAGCGACACCGGTTCGTTGTCCGGATAGGGCTATTGCTGCAAAGATGATCGAGCGTATCGAACAAGTCCGTAGTGAAGGCGATTCCGTTGGCGGAGTCATCCGTTGCCGTGTGCGCGGGTTACCAGCAGGACTGGGCGAGCCGGTGTTTGACCGACTGGATGCCGATCTCGCGAAGGCCATGCTCTCGCTGCCTGCAACAAAAGGCTTCGAGCTTGGCAGTGGTTTCGCAGGGACGTACTTGAAGGGCTCCGAGCATAATGATGCCTTCGAAGTACGACAGGGCGCAGTCCACACTCGCACCAATCGCTCTGGTGGCGTTCAGGGTGGAATTAGTAATGGCGAGGAACTTTTCTTCCGTGTGGCTTTCAAACCCACAGCTACGATCATGCAAGTACAGGACACCGTAAACCTCGCGGGTGAACCCACCCAGCTTCAGGGACGAGGCCGCCATGATGCTTGTGTTCTACCGCGTGCTGTACCGATTGTAGAGGCCATGACCGCACTAGTCATCGTTGACCACTGGCTACGGCATCAGGCACAGAATCGAACATTCGACTTTTTTCAGTTTAAGGTCTAACTTACCCCCCACATGGATTCATCTCCCGCTTGTCAAGTTTACGTCATCCTCGGTGCTTCCGGCTCTGGCCGGCGCGAAGTGCTGCTCGATCTCGTGGGAACGCTTATTGACGACGATGTGCCCGGTAGCATCGAAGTGCTGATCTCGGACCGCGAGGATGTCATCCCCCAAGATCAATCACTCGCTGATTCGCTCCGCACCAAGGTCTATCGCGTGCCCTTCAATCCCGCCGGGCATCTCAGTCTGCCTGCACCGGGCGAAGGCACGGGGACGGTGTTTATAGTCACGGATGGTCGTGCCAACCCCGTTGACCAACTTGAGGTGCTTAAAGGCTGGCTGCAAGAGCACGGCTTGGAGCTTGCCCGTATATTTACCGTCATCAACTGCCAGCTTCTCCACGCCAAACCAAACCTGCAGTCGTGGTATGATGCCTGCATCCATTTCTCTGACGTCATGCTCCTCAACCGCCGCGAAGGAGTGCCGAACAAGTGGTTCAGCGACTTTAAGGAACACTGCCATAAACTCTTTCACCCCGGCGTGATAGAGCTGGTGAAGAAAGGCAAAGTCGCCCAGCCGGAACTGCTCCTCTACCCTGAGCCCCGCCGGCTCAGCCTTTATTTTGACGAGATGGATGAGGCGGATATACTCCCTGCGCTTCCCGACATTAAGGACCTTGATGTGGTCGTAATCGATGAAGCCGGCGACGAACACTCAGCCACCTCTATCGACCCCGACGACGATGCTCCGGAGAAGGAGATCTACTTTGAGCGCCACTCGAATGGCCACCGCGTGAAATCAATTCCAGACATCACCGCATTTCTTTAATTTTCGTAGTGAATCCGCTCTTGACGTTCTCCCAAGATTATTCTCTATAGCATTCCTTGTTATTTGCGGGCGTAGTTTAGTGGTAAAACTCCAGTTTTCCAAACTGGTCTCGACAGTTCGATTCTGTCCGCCCGCACCACTACTATCCGCAACGTGCAGCTGGAACGTTCGCGTGACGTAGCGGAGCGTCCGCGTCATGTAGAGGAGCGTCCGCGTCATGTAGAGGAGCCTTCGCGTCATGTAGAGGAACCTTCGCGTCATGTAGAGGAGCGTCCGCGTCATGTAGAGGAGCCTTCGCGTCATGTAGAGGAGCGTCCGCGTCATGTAGAGAAGCGTTCGCGACGTGTAGAGGAGCATTCGCGACGTGTAGAGGAGCGTCCGCGACACGGTATGTAGTCGTCGCATATGTCTAGTGCTGGACGACATCGACGCTGATGCTACATGAGTCAGCGGACGTTCGTTGGAGACAGGATGTTTGTGTCCAAGGATGAGAAAGAGCAGGGAGAGAATGCTAAAACGGCGGGCGTGAGGTGTCAATGGAAGGCCGCGAGGGAAATGCAGTCCTTGTCACTCACCGTCCCCCAAGTTCATCCAGCGCTTTGAGACAGTACCATTTCACGGCATTGCTCATCGCTGGTTTCAGCGTGTCGAGTTCTGATGCGGTACACCAACGGATGTCGTGGTGTTCTTCGGTGGCGAGGGTTAACTCGCCTTCTCGAGGACGTGCAAAATAGATCATGCCGATGTGCTCATGCGTATCGGAGATGCGGTGAATGTCCAGGAAACGCGGGGCGATCAGCGCGCGTGTGCCTGGTTCGGTCGTTGGTGGCCGTTCGCCGATCAAGTCCACATGCAGGCCACTCTCTTCGAGTGTCTCCCGCAGAGCTGCCTGTTCCGGGTCCTCATCCAGCTCTATGTGGCCGCCCAGAGGGAGCCACTTGTCGAGTTTGCGGTGGTGTATGACGAGTATCTTGCCTTCGTGAACCACAAAGATGGCCACGGTGAAGTCTATCTTTTCGTGAATGTGCGGCATGAGTTATCCAACATAGCGCCAGGCTGAGAAGGCAACTATCTTCTCCAGCAACTGGCGTCGCTGTTCGCGGTTATCTTCGGTTACGCCGTGGCCAATGTTATCGAGAATGAGGAGTTCGGCATGGGCACCGATGGCCTGCCATGCTGCGAGAGCGAGGCGTCCCTGGCGCGGGTGTACGACGGGGTCGCGGCGCCCATAAATAAAGAGTGCTGGTGGGAGCGAGTGTGTGGCATGTGTTAATACACTTGCCTGGTGATAGCGTGTGGGGTTCTCCGGGTAACTGCACCCGAGCAGAGACCGCTCTGCTCCTGGGTTCTCTCCGTTGTCGTACCAGCGGGCAACGAAGTCGAGGGGGCCCCACTGGGAAATCAATGCTGCAGGCTGGGGCAGAGCTACGAGAGCAGACGATACCCATGGGCTGCGTACTGCCAGATGACCGGCATGCCAACAGCCTGCGGACTCTCCACACACTGCGATGCGCGTCGGATCCACACCGAGTGCGGAAGCTTGGCCGTGAAACCAACGCCACGCGTTCACAATGTCATCGCCCACAGCAGGATAGGTAGCCGTACTCTCAGTTGCCAGTCGATACGATGCGGACAGTGTCGTGACTCCCAGCGTGAGCGCCAGCATCTTCGCAACGGCGCCGCAGCCATTGGGGTCGCCCGCAGAGAATCCTCCGCCATGAAAGGCGAGCAGTCCAGCCGCAGGTGAGCTGGGGCGATTCGTCGGCCTGAATAGCGTACCGTATTGGCGGGGCACGTCCACCGTGGCAGCTCGCAATTCGACATCGAAAGTGATCTCCACTCCCGGGCAAGGCTCATGACCCTGCCCATCGAGTATGGCGACAAGCTGTTCAGGAGTGAGGGGATTGATGTTTGCGGGCATTTGGAAAAAGACAGAGAAATGCTTAACTACTCCAGCACCGAAGTACTAAAGCGGAATGGGCACATACGCGCGCTTGGCCTTTACCTGGTAGATTTTCTTCTCGGGCAGCACATAGGCGCTGAGAAACCCGCCGTTGACGCAGGCTGTGTCCAGACCGAGCGACCATTCTTTCATGAGCGTGGTTTTGCGCGGGGTATGACCATATACGACAAAGGGCGGTCCCTTCCAGAGTTCGCACCAGTGGGGAGAATTCGGGCTCTCCGAGCGCTTCCGTGGCTGTCCCTCATTATCCACCACCTGGATTTCTGTTACGATTGAGACAGTCTGCTTCTGCCACGGGATGTTCGGCAGGAAGCCGGCATGCACAAAGACGGTGTCATGCGTAAAGGAGTAGTGGGTGAGTCGCATGTGGGAGATATAGTCCCAATCCTCGTCCGTTAACTCATCGATGGTGTAGCGGTCGTAGGTCTTCAAATCGAGTGAGTTACCCAGGCGTAGAAAGTTTAGCAGCCGTCGTTCATGATTACCAAGCAGGGAGATGGCGCGGCATTCGCGGGCGAGCTTTAGCACGCGGTGGCTGTCCGGTCCGCGGTTCACCAAATCGCCCAGCAGCACGACTTGATCCTGTGGACCGGGCTGTAGGTGCGACAGAAGTTGCTCAAACTCCCAGGCACAGCCGTGAATGTCTCCAATTGCGATCAATCTGGCTTCCATAAAATTTGCGATTGCGTTTAGCGGTGACCTGCTATCCCTTGGTTACCTTTAACCCTTAGCGACATGGAGTTGCATATCAAACCCATTTCGCGGCAATCCGGAATTTCCGCGGAAACTTTCAAACCGGGCCAGAAGGTCCGCAGTTGGCTCTATCATGATGCGGCTGGAGAAGTGCAGCGCATGGACTGCCTGGAATCCGAGGCTGCGCAGTTCCACCCCGATGGTCTGATTCTCTGCCTGTGGACCCGAGTCGTGAAGAAGCCTGCTGAATCTGATGCCGAGGCGCGTCGTCAGGCGTTGATGGGCGCAGAGGAGCTGTTCCTCGCCATGACAGGTGCTGGCGATGAATCCGAGCTGGAGCTTGTTGAGCAACCCGCTTCGCCCGATGCAGCTACCACAAGCCCCGGTGCGCAGGACCCTACCTTTCTCGGGTTAATCGCACTGATGCTTGAGCGCAAGCGCGTGCTGCGGCAGATTCCGACTGCCGAGACTGGCAAGCTCTGTTATCTTCACGCACGCTCGAAGAAGACCATCACCATAGATCGCCCGGACCTAAGCATGGAACGAATCATCGCCCTGGGGCCAAGGCTTGAGCAGTTGCTCGGGTTATAGGGTTACTGCCCCTCTGCATACACTTCCGCCGCCTTCACTGGGCGCGCGAGTAGCTGCAGTGCGCTCATCGCATCCGACACCGCTTGAATACGTGCCGGTTTAACATCGCCCACGCTCTCCCCCTGCGCTGGGTCGCCATCCACCAGCTTCTCCGCCACCAAAGTCGCGTACACAGCATGCATAAAGGCGTCCTCCATTCCCGGGTTTCGCTCCTTAATCAAAGCCAGTGCAGGCTCCGGGTTCTTTAGAAACGCAGTCCAACCCCGGATGCTTGCTGCGCGGAAACGCTTCACCATATCGCGGTGCTTTTGGATAAAGTCCCTCCTGCCGTACACGACATGGTAGGGGTCGAACCCACTCTCGCGAAGCGGCAGTACCTTGACTTCCTGCCCATGCAGCCGCGCGTAGTAGGGCTCATTCGTCACCATGCATTGCTGGATGAACTGCTTGTCCGCCATGAATCGCTCCAGCCCGTAATCCGAGGGCGTGATGTGGATATGAATGCCGTAGCGCTTCTCCAGATACGCGATCCAGCTCATTCCGGGCACCGCCATAATGGTCTTCCCATCTAGCTCCGCCAGACTGTTAATGGGATTCTCCGCATGGAGCATGATTCCCTGCGGATCGTGTTGAAGCGTCGCCATGACTATCTCCAGCGGTAGCCCCTCCGCCACCTTTGTGAGCACAGCATCGGCCCGGTGCATGGAGAAGTCCACCCGACCGGTAACCACTTTCTCAATCGTACCAGCGCCGGGACCTCCGGTGAGAATCTCCACTTCCAGCCCCACTTCCTTGTAGTAGCCGCAGGCCAAAGCTTGATAGAATCCGCCATGCTCCGGCTGCGGGTACCAGTCCGTCTGCAGACGAATCTTCGTCAACTCCCCGGGAACACTGGGCACCGACGCTTTCTTACAGTCGCAGCCCACACCCACCAAAGCGAACACGCCCAGAAGCAGAGTTAGCCCCAGGCCCAGGAACCCTGACGAGCGATGGAACGAGCGAATGAGACGGAGTGCTTTAATGCTTGGCCGGTGTAGCGCAAATCGAGCAACCGGCAATCTGTTTGAAGAAGTCATTGCCCTTGTTGTCCACCAGGATAAAGGCCGGGAAGTCCACAACATCGATCTTATAGATGGCCTCCATGCCCAGCTCCGGATACTCGAGTAATTCAACTTTCTTAATGTTATCCTGCGCCAGTATCGCAGCGGGACCACCGATGGAGCCGAGGTAGAATCCGCCATGCTTCTTGCAGGCATCCGTCACCGCCTGGCTGCGGTTGCCCTTGGCAATCATGATCATGGAGCCCCCATGAGACTGGAAGAGGTCCACATAGCTATCCATGCGGCCAGCCGTTGTGGGGCCAAATGAGCCACTGGGCATCCCAGCAGGAGTCTTTGCCGGGCCAGCATAATAAACAGGGTGATTCTTCAGGTAGGCAGGCAGGTCGCCATTCTTGTCGAGGCGCTCCTTCAGCTTCGCATGGGCGATGTCGCGCGCTACTATTATGGTACCGGTCATCAGGATACGCGTGGTCACCGGGTGTTGTGATAGCTCGGCGAGAATAGCCGCCATGGGGCGGTTCAGGTCGATGCGCACCGGGCTAACATCCTTCCAAGTGCGGAATTGTTCCGGGATGAATCGGCCCGGATTCGTTTCCAGTTGCTCGATGAAGGCCCCATCCTTTGTGATCTTGGCCTTTATATTGCGGTCCGCCGAACAGGAGACACCCATACCCACCGGGCAGGACGCTCCGTGGCGCGGGAGCCGCACTATGCGCACATCCAGGGCGAAATACTTGCCGCCAAACTGCGCGCCGATGCCCGTCTCCTGCGCATACTTCAACACGCGCTGTTCCAACTCGATATCGCGGAAGGCCTGTCCGCCTTCGTTACCGGAAGTCGGGAGCGTATCGAGATACTTGGTGGAGGCGAGCTTGACCGTCTTCAGGCAGGCTTCAGCCGATGTGCCACCGATGACAAATACCAGGTGATAGGGTGGGCATGCGGCGGTGCCCAAGCTCTTCATCTTATCAATGATAAAGGCCTCAAGGCTCTTGGGATTCAGGAGCGCCTTGGTCTCCTGGTACAGGTAGGTCTTATTCGCCGAGCCTCCGCCCTTGGCGACAAATACAAACTCATACTTCGCCCCCTCAGTGGCGTAGATATCCACCTGCGCGGGTAGATTTGTACCGGTGTTCATCTCCTCATACATATCCAGCGCCACAGTCTGCGAGTAGCGCAGGTTCTCCTCGGTGTATGCCTTGTAAACACCATGGGAAATATACTCCGCATCATTCGCACCCGTCCACACCTGCTGCCCCTTCTTCGCAACAATCGTCGCCGTACCCGTGTCCTGACAGAACGGGAGAATCCCGTGGGCCGCGACTTCTGCATTCCGCAGCAATGTCAGCGCCACATACCGATCATTATCCGACGCCTGTGGATCATCCAGGATGGCCGCCACCTGCTTGAGATGCTTCTCGCGCAGCATGAAGTTACAGTCGCGGAAGGCATTCGCTGCCACCAGCGTCAATGCATCCGGGTTAACCACCAGAACATCGTGTCCATCGAATTTCTTAGTCGAAACCAGACTCGCGGAGCCCGGTATCAGCCGGTACTGGGTTTCGTCCGCGCTCAACGGAAAAGGCTCTTGGTACTTGAAGGGTTTAGGATTTGCCATGGCGAGAGTGATACGGTTGCAGGCAACGGATTCTTCCTTGCCTAAGGGCAAAGAAATGCGCTTGCCCCTGTTTGGCAAGACAGAAGCGAAGAGCTGTTAGCCACACTCACGCCATAACTGCGTAGCGCCCGTTCTGAATCCGCTCGATGTTTTCCTCAACGGCAGCGATGTACGGATTGGGTCCATCCGGATACGGTACGGCGAGATAGCGGTATAGCCCCTGGCATTCGTTTTCGAGTTTTGGCAGTACTATGTGTTTCCAGAACCCAGGCGTTTTCTTCAACATTTCGTCTGCACTCTTAAACAATCGTTTTTCGAGCGGTATGTTACGGTAATTATCGGACTCTTCGAACTCCTTGAACAGCGGTGGGAGCTTGTCCACGTAGCCAGGGTCGCTCATCTGCCCGAGGTAATCTGCGGTGCACACACCCAGCCCCAGGATTTTCTCCAAAGGGTTGCGGAAAGGGATGGCATCGATGGTGGCACGCGGTCCGGTGCAACTGATCAAATGCTGCACCTGGAAAACATCCTGCTTCTTCCACCCCGCCTCTTCCAGGCATATGGCAGCCATCTCACAGCTTCGCAGCTCATGCACGAAAGTGAACTTGGCCCCAGTTCCATCGGTGTCTTCCTTTTCTTTAAGGTAACCCACATCATGCATCAGTATCCCAACGAGTCCGATCTCGAAATCCCGCGCCGTCATTTGCGGTTGTATCCCAAGTAACTGTCGGTTGCAGAAGATGCGGACGAAACAAAGCGTCGCCTGCATGGTGTGTTCCAAGTCGTGGTAAACGGTGTCAATCTTCTGAAAGTCTTTATAGTTTCCGCTGAACATCCGCTCCACGTGATCAAACCAGCAACTCACAAAGCCCGTGTCCCGCCCGGGAAAAACATCGTTGTACAATTTCGTCACATGGGCAGCTACTGCGGCGGGGTTCCTCGAATCTACATCTGCCAAAGTGTACTTGCGTAGGATCTCCATGGGCATGCCTTTGAGTAGGGTGGTTTTTAAGGAATAATACCTATATGACCACTAACTAAGGGAAACGCAAACGCAAATTTTAGTGCGAACGAGGACACGACATGTGCGTCTCGCCCATGTTCGAGCTCTGTGATGATCGCTGCAAGACACACGGACAAGATGCACGTGCCACTTCAAACTGCCCAATAACTTCTAAATGCACTCCTTGGATGCGTTGAAGATAAGCTAAACACGGATGTCAAATCGGCTCAACTCGCGATTCTTGTACACGGTGGCCGGGTCGTACACTTGGCCATTCATGGCTATATACACGCCAGTGGGCTGGAGTTGAGCGGTGGCGAGGGCAAAGCCGAGATTGAAGATGGCGTCGCTCTCGCGGAAGCGTACAGGGGTCATCGAGCCTGTGAGGACGATTGTCTTGCCGGGAATGCCTTTGAGTGCGATGCCAGTCACTGTCATTGTATCAGTCCCATGAGTTACCAGCCATCGGTCATGCGGGTCATTGGCAATGCGGTCGCGAATCAGTTGACGGTCGCTGTCCGTGAGTTCCAGGGAGTCCTTGCGTAGGAGCGGAATTACCTCGTAGTCAAAAGCAACGCGTGCCTGTCTCAAGACTTCACCAATCTGCGAATCACCCACCTGAAACGTACTGAGTTCGTCGAAATAGATCTTATCAATGGTTCCGCCTGTGGTGAGTATCTTGATTTTCATTGAGTGACTGTATTAGGTTTAGCCATTTGTAGCCATTAGCTTTAAGCGTGGGTCATTTATAACAGGGAAGTGTTGAAGCACAACGGGATTCCCATGCTACGGACATTTACCTGTGCATTTCCATTTGTTGGGCTGTTTGAAGTGGCACGGTCATCTTGCCCGTGCCACTTGAAGCAGCCCAAATAATAGCTAAAGGCTAATAGCTAACAAGCTACAGGCTTACATCGAGCTGGGCGATACCGTATCGATATGCACCAGGTCGGGGCTGATTGATGGCACATAGCTATAGGGATAGAAGCCGCTGCCTGTCCATATCCAGCCTACCTTCGGGTTCCACATCCAGACAGACTCGCTCTCCTCGCCAAATATATAGACCCAGCCCAGTTTGTGGTGCCAAACCCAGGGGTAAGTGTTGCCGTTCCAGAAATACGAGAACCACAGGGACCAGCGCCAGCCATTGCCGAGGTCGGCATAGGTTCCCCAGAGACGTTCGAGCTTGACCATTGGATTATAGGGCGCCGTGCGCAATTGCTTGGCCTGAGAGTTTTGGGTGCCTTGGTAGAACGTATTAACATCGACCGTACTCAGCGTCAAAGGAGCAAGGGCGAAGGCAGGGAACGTCCATGTGGGATTCAAGAAATCGATGCGAGTATAGAGGCCGAACTCTTGCACATTGCTCAAGTCATTCAAGGGCGGGCCAGCATCTGCAGTCTTATAAACCAGCAGATAGATTGGCTGATAGGGTTGCGCCCAGGAGTCCCTGCTCGAAGTAGTGGCGAACCTCCCCGCATCACCGAGGAAGGGAGATGCCGTAATGGATGCCGTCCCAAACGAGGACCAAGCTTTCCGCACGAGAAACAGGTCGTTGCTGTTGTACGAGATGTAGTACTGGTCGTCGAGTGCTCCGATCTCCACCTGATTACCCGGCGCCAGAAGATTTCCCGCACTATCCGCCAGCTTGCGGTCGGCATCTGCAGACCAGTTGATGGTCAGTTGGGCCTGAGCGGTAAGCGTCAGGCTGCCAACTAAACCAAATACTAGGACCAATCGAAGCAGCATGCACATACGCTTCAATCAGTGGGATAATTACCGCTTCGCTTTGCGATTTCGCAAGAAAGCTACGAGAACCGCACCAAGACCCAAGATACCAGCGTAGGTGGCAGGTTCGGGGATGGCGGCGAGTCGTATACCAGCATTAACGCCACCAGGAATCACCGTACCCGCTATAAGCGGATTTTGGTTCACTGAATCAAGATCGATTGTGGTAGGTGTAAGGGTAGAGAATACCCAGCCACTTGATGCAGTAAAAAGGCCCTGCTCGGTAGCAGAACCAATTGAAGCAGAATTATATACCCAAAGGTAAATCTGTTTCCCATCAAAGAATGATTCGTTTGTTGAATTGTTGATGGTTCCGGGTGTCAGTCTGCCTGGTTTTGCATTCGCCGGTGGAATCGGAGGTTGCGCAGAAGTTGATGAGGAAATCCATTCAACAAAATTCACTTCAGCAACAGAGCCATTAAATGTTCCAATACGAATTAAACTACCATTGCTTAGTGGAGTATCGGAGGCAGTAGAAAACCAGCGATCCGTTGGACCAGTTGCCAAGGTCACAGCTACAACAGCGTGAGACTCAACAACTGCAACAAAACATGCTGCAAGTAGGGGAAGGATATATTTCATGAATTAATAAGCAGAAGGTACTGTCCAGTTAAAAGAAGAAGATGGTGCTTTACGTCTAATAAATATACCAGTTCCTGGATTAATAGTTAAAGAATTGGAAGGGTTATAAGAGCTGTCATACCAGCCATCGAACTCAGTTCCATCAAAATCACCGTACCAGTAAACATTAAAAGCACCATCAGAGCCTATCAAAGCAATTTCGTCAGCATCACCTAATCCTTGGCCGCTCTTAACACCTGTCGTAGTGCTTCCAGTAAAGAGTCCGGAAGTTGCTAAAGTCCTTCCTGCGGCATTTGCCATGCCAACATAATTCACTCCTTGGCTTACAGGTACTAGTGTTTGCCCAGGCTTTACACTGCCCGAGAACACGAACTGCAGTTGAGCACCTGTTTGTTTGCGCCGAATAATAATTCCTTGCTCGGGTGTAATTACCGCATTGGCGGCCGCTGTATAGGATGCATCGTACCAGCCATCGAATTCGGTTCCATCGAAATCGCCATAAAAATAGGTGGCAAACGATTGGCCAGCAGCGTCTAGAACAATAATCTCGTCAGCTTCTGATGGTGACTGTCCCGCAAGTAACCCCGCCGTATTAGTCGCACCGAAAATCTGGCCGATGGTGACGTGCTTTCTGATACGGAAAGCAGTGGTTGCACCTCCGAAGGTGGTAAGATTATCGGTGAGGGTGAGGGAGTTGGTTGCGGTGGCTGTAATGTCGCTCATGGCACCGGCTCCGGCGCCGCTGGTGATCTCTATATAGTACTTGCCATTCGCTCCGTTGAACTGATTCGCCGCCCACGGGGTTCCGGCTACGGTCAGCGTAGTCGCATTCAGGGTTGCTATGGCTCCCTGATAGGATACGGGATTAACAAAGGTGGCGGATATTAACGAAAGCCTCGATGTTCCTGGGCTTGCTGGACTGTTGACTTTCATCAGCATCGCTCCAACGGGCTCGGTAGTCGTCTCCACAGCGGTGGTAATGGATGCAGTGATTAGTAGAGTTGATAGGGTAAGTGAAAAGAATAGAGGTCGGGCACACATGATGCTAGTGGTATAAGTTCTTACATGAATGTTCAAGAATAATTGGAGTTTTCGCACCTCCTATCGCATAGATTCACAAACAATCAGGAAAATTTGAATATATTTTACAATGGGTGTGCTATTGCCCGCATGGTATGCTTTCATAGAGAAGCTCCGACGCTTCGTCCCAAGTGTGAGCAGGGGACCAATGGCTGCCATTGAAACTATCTAGAGTCATGGGGGTGTGTCACGGACGGCCCGTGACCCGTAAATGAGTCATGGGTGTGTGTCACGGACGGCCCGTAACCCATAAATGAGTCATGGGTGTGTGTCACGGACGGCCCGTGACCCGTAAATGAGTCATGGGTGTGTGTCACGGACGGCCCGTGACCCGTAAATGAGTCATGGGTGTGTGTCACGGACGGCCCGTGACCCATAAATGAGTCATGGGTGTATGTCACGGACGGCCCGTGACCCGTAAATGAGTCATGGGTGTGTGTCACGGACGGCCCGTGACCCGTAAATGAGTCATGGGTGTGGGCTGATGGCAGCCATTGACCCATAAAAGAGTCACATAAAAGGGTCCGGGAGAGTCGCCGACCCAATATAGAGTCACATAAAAGAGTCGGGGAGAGTCGCCGACCCAATAAAGAGTTGCGTAAACGGGTCGGGGAGAGTCGCCGACCCAATATAGAGTCACATAAAAGGGTCGGGGAGAGTCGCCGACCCAATAAAGAGTCGCGAGTGCAGGTCAGGGGTTGTCCGTGACCCATTCGCGTCACTTTTAACTGGGAAATGCCATGCCCCATGGGATATTTGGATGCATTGTGAAGCATCCCGAATCGGGTGGTCTTGCAGTAATTGGCTTGATTGGGTTTCATGGTGGGACTTTCTTGTTTGGAATATATTTAGTCTCTCCACTTTAGTGCCCCTGACGCGACACGCAGTGACGCGGTAGCTTCGCCACTATTCTGTAAGTAGCCGTGTGCCAACGATCTGCGATTACCCTGGAACTTCACGGTGCATTCCAATAAGGTTTGAGATTATTTTTGGGGCACCCACAAGCATGGGTGCAACCCTGGGAACAGGGTAGAGGAGGGGAAACATGGAGTTTGGCCATTATTTGGCCCGGCTGGCCATCGGATATTAGCCGGTGGTGCAAACCACCGGAAAGTAGTCTCCCCCTACATTATCCGCCTCGGCAGGGACGGTATGCATCTTAGCCCCAGGTTTTAACCTGGGGAGCGGGTTGGAAAACCCGCTCTCCGTTTGCTTCAAACACCCAACGGAGGGCGGACATTCTTGTCCGCTGTTATACCAACGGAGGGCGGACATTCTTGTCCGCTGATATACCAACGGAGGGCGGACATTCCTGTCCGCTGATATACCAACGGAGGGCGGACATTCCTGTCCGCCTATTTGCGATCAACGGTGCATTGTTTTATCTAGTCGGAGCCAAACTTCAGCTCCAGGTTAAAACCTGGGGCTAAGATGCAGGTCGTCCCCAAGGGGACTGCATTATTTCCATGCCGGGGATGCGGTGAAGCATGGTAAAGCAAAAATGGCCAAACTCCAGAGCGCCCCTGCCGGGGTGCAATTCATCTTGTGCGATGTAACCGGTGGTTTGCTCCACGGGCTAATATCCGACAGCCCGCCGGGCTGTAATTGCCCCAACGGGGCAACGCATTCCTAGCTAATCTCCGGAGCTATTGCTTTCTTCTCCCGCGCGGATACGGACTTTCCCATCGTATATCCAGTTGTAGTCTTTACCCCCGGATACCTTAAATTTCACCCGCCGAAAGGTAATGGAGCGGCTCGCGCTGACCGGCACTTGGTAGGTTTCATCGCGCCAGGACCCCGCAGCGGGCAGCTCCTTGGACGCTTCGGCTAATCGTTGAAGAGAAGGAATGTAGCGATCACTCATGGTGTACTTTCTCCAATACACCTTGTGGTCATTCTACGGCAACACGAAAGCAATCCGCCCTGGAAGGTAGCCAAGGCGTCCCGCTCGTGCCTGTTTAGCGTAGAATTCATGGCATTCTGTCGCACCGAAGGTGCATCAACTCATATAAGGACAACGCCTTGGGAATGGATGCCCCCTTTCTGATCGCCTTGTTCTTCAAGAGCCTAACAACACGCCGGCCTGTTTCGCGATGGGAGTAACAAGGAGACTGGTTCGGTTTCTGCCTTCTACCTTCTGCCTCCTGCCTTCTGCCTTCTGCCTTTCCGACTTTGTGCCTATGTGCCTTTGCACCTTTGTGCCTACCCGCCGAACCTTGTTATTCAAGAGCCTAACAACACGCCGGCCTGTTTCGCGATGATAGTAACAAGGGGTTGGCAAGGTGGGGCAGACATTCTTGTCTGTTCGGATGAGTTGGTAGCTGGACAGACAGGAATGTCTGTCCTACCTTCAAGAGGGTATTAACAACTTCGAAATGCGCTGAATCGGGTTATTGTTTTACAAATTAGGTTGCATCGGGACGAGCAAGTCTGCACTTTAATGGGTTTTCCATCCATTCAGGAGGCCATGAGAGACGACTACCTTAAAGAAGCCAACAAAGTAATCACTGATCCGAACATTCTGATCAATGTAGTGTCGCGCCGTGTCAAACAGCTTAAGTTTGGTCAGAAGCCACTCGTTGAGTCTTTGGAGCGTCTGAGCCCGGAAGACATCGCACTGCGGGAAGTCATCGAAGGTAAGATTACCTACGAGTTGTATTACGGGGAAGCGAAGGCGATCTAGCGCATTGATCGGCGCGTTGTGCATTATTACGGTTAACTCTACTTCTATGAAGGTGGAGTGTATGTACGTGAGAGACCAGAGGTCGATTCCATAGCCATGAGCGCAGCGCCCAAACAGACAGACCGCTACAAAGAAATCCGCAACAGCAAGGTGTTGCGGGATTATTTCGTGGAGGATACGCTGGAGGCGGGGATTGTGCTTACGGGGTCGGAGATAAAGTCTGTCCGCGAGGGTGGGGCGCAGATTAGCGATTCGTTTGTGCGTTTCGACCGCGGGCTGCCGGTGATGTACCACGGGCATATCCCGCCCTACTCGCACACAGCAAAGTCCACGACGTATAACCCGTACCGCCCGCGCAAGCTTTTAATCAAGAAGCAACAGGCGCTGAAGTGGGAGATACAACTGGAGAGCGCAGGGTTGACGATTATTCCGCTGCGGATGTATTTCAAGAAGGCGCTGCTGAAGGTGGAAATTGGTCTTTGCAAAGGTAAGAAGCAGTATGACAAGCGCGATGACTTGAAAAAGAAGGCTGCGCGACGGGATGAGGAACGCCATGTGCGGATAAAGTAGGCTGCGGGCACTTCGCCGTAAGCCATCCAGCAAAGCTGCTCCTAACATGCTCCATATTGTACTCTTCAGACCGGAGATTCCGCAGAATACGGGGAACATAGGGCGCATGTGCGCTTATACCGGTGCGCGACTGCATCTGATCCGCCCACTGGGGTTTGAGATTACCGACCGCCAGCTTAAACGCAGCGGTATGGACTACTGGAAAAGCCTGGATTTACACATCCACGCGGACTGGGATGCATTTATGGCGTCTGCCCACGGCCCGAAACGGTTGTGGCTCTTCACCACGAAGGGGGCAAAGTGCTACTGGGAGGCACGATTTGCAGATGAGGATGGGCTGGTATTCGGCAATGAAGGGCATGGGGCACCGGACTGGTTGCATGAGCAAGTGGGCAATGGGCATAGACTGTTTATCCCCCGCTACAACGACCTACTGCGCTCGCTAAACCTGAGCACCAGCGCCGGAATCGCGGCATTTGAGGCGCTGCGACAGCTACCAGGAAGACACACGCCGCTATCCGACTTCGGTAGCGCACAGTTTCCGGAGCCCACAGGCTGAGCAAGGGCGGATGTGCGCGTCGCGGGTAACGGTACATTTAAGTTATTGGAAGATATATTCCTTGTGCGGCCTACACCGGCCTCACCCGGAATCTCTTTCGTGATATTTAGTGAATTTAGTGGATCATCTGTTTATCTTTCTCCTTTCCAGAAAATGAGATGCGCCCTCGGGGTAATAATCACCAAACTTAGCCTTGCGCTGGAATCATTCTATCCATAAATATCAGGTCAATCTACGTCTATGAAACTCATCAAAGCCATTATCAAACCCTTCAAACTTGAAGAAGTGAAGGAAGCGCTCGCGGAAATTGGAGTCGAAGGTATGACTGTTACCGAAGTTAAAGGCTTCGGACGGCAGAAGGGCCATACAGAAATCTACCGCGGCTCCGAATACACGGTGGATTTTCTCCCGAAGGTGATGCTGGATGTCGCAGTGACGGATGATTTGGTTGCCAAGACCATTGATGCCATCAAGACGGCGGCGAAGACTGGCAAGATTGGAGACGGCAAGATATTCGTCCTTCCCATCGAGGAAGCTATCCGCATCCGTACGGATGAGCACGGCGACGCAGCCATCTAGCGAGTAAACGCATTGTTTTTCCCACGAAGCCGATCCCCCAGGGGTCGGCTTCATTGTTTAATAAGTGGAAGCCGTTGAGCAATTACCCGCCGATCCACTACCCCATAAAGCATGAGTACGACACTTTACACGAACGTTTCCACTTACTTGTTTGCCCCGTTGAGCGATTTGAAGTCGTTGCGCGAGCGGTTGATGGAGCGCACTGCGGCGCTGGGCTTGAAGGGCACTATTCTGCTCAGTCCCGAGGGGATTAACCTCTTCATCGCAGGAACCCGGGAGGCGGTCGATGCTCTGCTGGAGTTTATTCGCACGGTGCCGGGTCTGGAGGAGTTGAAACCAAAGTACAGTGAGAGCAATCACCAGCCATTTAATCGAATGCTCGTGCGGTTGAAAAAGGAGATCATTGCATTCGGAGTAGCGGGAATCGATCCGGCACGGCGTACGGCGCCGAAGATTGCGCCGCAGACGCTGAAGCAATGGCTGGATGAGGGACGGCCAGTCACTCTACTCGATACGCGCAACGACTACGAGGTGAAGCTGGGGACGTTTCGCCACGCGCTGCCTGCGGGTATTACTCACTTTAGAGACTTCCCCAATGCGGTGCGCCAGTTGCCAGCGAGTCTTAAGGACCAGCCCGTAGTTATGTTCTGCACGGGCGGGATTCGCTGCGAGAAGGCGGGTCCGTTTATGGAGATGGAGGGGTTTAAGCATATCTACCAACTGGATGGCGGGATTCTGAAGTATTTCGAGGAGTGCGGCGGTGCCCACTACGATGGCGAGTGCTTTGTGTTTGATCAGCGCGTTGGCGTGGACCCAGCCTTGCGAGAGACTTCGGCTAGGGTCTGTCATAACTGCCTGGCTCCGCTTACCGAAGATGATCAAAAGCATCCACAGTACCAGCCGCCACACAGTTGCCCGTATTGTTACCAGAGTATCGAGCAGCAACGCGCCGTGCGCTTGCAGCGACGTCAAGAGGCTCTACGACTTGCGGGCACTCCACTGCCCGGCGCACATCCGCGGGATAACTTCCGCCCACTGAATGTACCGGCAGTTCACGATGGGAAACCGCTTCTGGAGTTCCTGTGTGCGCTCTTTCCCCATATCCCGCGTGAACAATGGCAAGCCACGTGTGATGAAGGCCATATCATGAGCATCGAACGCAAGCCGTTGAGTGCGGACCATCGAGTCCGTGCCGGAGAGCGTTGTCTTCATCTGAAACCGGGGCAGGTGGAACCCGATGTGAACGCGGCGATAGAACTCCTCTACGAGGACGAGGCATTGGTAATCTTAAACAAGCCCGCACCGTTGCCCATGCACCCGGGAGGCCGCTTCTTTCGCAACACCTTGCAGGAGATACTTCACGCAGCCTATGCGCCACTAAAGCCCCGCCCCGCGCATCGCCTGGATGCCAACACCACGGGCTTGGTAGTATGTGCCCGCACGCACCAGATGGCAGGCAAGGTCCAGCCCCAGTTCGCTAAGGGCTTGGTCAAGAAGACTTATCTGGTAAAGGTCAATGGACATCCACCGCTTGAGCATTTCTCATGCGATGCACCGATCACGAATGAGCCCACGAAGACGGGCTGTCGCCTCGTGGATTGGGATAATGGCCAGTCCGCGTTGACGGAGTTCTCCATCATCTCACGGGATGTCGGTGCAGGCACCACCTTGCTCGAAGCCCACCCACTCACCGGGCGCACAAACCAGATTCGAATCCATCTGCGGCATCTGGGATTCCCTGTTTGCGGGGAACGCTCTTACTTGGCGGACGGCATCGGACAGGTACAAACGCTCGCCCTTGGCGAGCCCCCGCTCTGTCTACATGCCTGGCGCGTAGAGTTTAATCACCCCATGACAGGCAAGGTGGTCGCATTTGAGGCTCCGGTTCCGGTCTGGGCAAGACCTTGACAATAGCCAAACTGTGAACCGCCGCCCTTACCGTTTCGCAGGAGGTGAGTCCGGCAGTTTTGCCTTTCCAGTGAGAATCTGCTGTGCATAGCGCACAAGGTCTGCCGAGGGATCCATCATGATGGCTCTTCCGAACGCTTCCTTGGACTTGGCTTCGTTACCTTGCTTGAAATAGACAATCGCGGTACCCGCATAGAGACGGGCATGAGCACCACGCGGCACAATCTCGCGCGCTTTCTCAAAGACTAGCAATGCTTCTTCGCTACGCCCTGCTTGTAGTAACTGAAATGCTTGCGCTATGCTGTTCTGAACACACTGCCTAATCCACTGATTATCGCGCAAGGCTTGCTTATCCTGAACGCTCTTCTTGAATGCATCTTCCGCATACGCGCCGTAATTAGTCACCAGGGAATAGTCTGCTTTGCGCTCCATGTAAATCCGGTCGAAGCCCCGCAACTGCAGCTCCGCACTCAAGGCGCCCTTCTCTGGTGCCACTGCGGCAAGCCCACCGGTAGTTGTTTCACCCAAACCGAAGTTCGCGCGCGCCCGCCGTGGGGAAACGAAATCCACCACGGTACGGTCGTCCGTTACCGCGGGCATGGCTTCTGCAAAGTCCACCATCCATGAGCGGTCCTTGAGTTGAAGCGCAAGGAAATCTGCGGGCGAGGTGATGCCCAAGCTCTTCAAGTCATCGGCATAGGCAGGGTTCGCGAGGCGATCTTTGAGTCTATCAAGGTCCACTTTGAGCGGTTGTTTGGAACCGATAAGCACCCATTCGCGAAAGTGCTGGCAATCCCACACTTGCGCATACGGAAACGCATCGAGAAACGAGCGCACAAGCATCTGTACCTCGGGTTTTTCCAGCTCCCAAGTGGCCAGCCAGACCGCCATGATACCGTCATCCGTCAAACGCGTGGAGCAGAGTTGGTAGAAGTCGCTCGAGTACAGGTTGACCACGCCCGCCGTGTGGATCAACGGCGGCTCTTCCGTGATGACATCATACTTATCCTTCGTGGTTAACATGAAGTTTCGCCCGTCTTCTATCTGGATGGTAACCTTGGGATTATTCGCAGGGTCGTAGTTGGTAGTCTTAAATATCGGGGAGGCTTTCACCACTTCATTGGCCAGCTCGATACCCACCAGTTTATCCAGGGGATGCCTGCTTGCAGCCCCCAGCGTATTGCCCGTCCCAAAGCAGATCACCGCGGCAGTCTTTGGTGCGGGATGAAGCAAGAGTGGCAGGTGTGCATAGAGCCATCCGCCTTTGTGGGAAACCGTCCCGGAGGCGCCGCGCCCATCCGAGAACTGAATCCACGAACCGCCATTTGGGTACGTGCAAATTGCCACGGTTTCCGCCATACCTTCGGAGAACCAGGTCACCGGGCCGTAGCGTTCGGCGAAGAGGTTTTTGTAAAAGTCCTTGGGCGCCGCCACGCCCATGAGCATTACCCAGGCGAGTAGCACGGCAGGAGCCATTAGCCAGCAAAGATACTTCTTAACGAAGCGAATCCAAGCCAGCGCGGCAAGGATGGCCAGCACAGCCGAGGGGAAAAGCAATGCGCCCCTGGTCCCAAGAAGCGGCACCAGTGCGAAGGTACCCAGTAGTGTACCCACCACACTTCCGAGAGTATTCCAGAAGTAGAGAGTACCCACGGTTTCTACCACACTGCTACGCCCCCGGTTACCGAGCTTTAAAGCAAAAGGAAATAATGCGCCTTGCAGTACTGCCGGTAGGAATACCACACCGATCGTCACACCAAATATTAATCGAAGACTCCCGCCCCATGTCTCCACCAGCATGCGGGGATCCTCGGTGGTGCCTGTTTTGATAAGCGTGGTTGCCGTACCCCATAGGCTCGGAATCCAATCTGGCACGGTTCGGTATATCGCTATCGCACCCAATAAACTAAAGGCCCCCAGGGTGAGTAGAAGGGCGAAAACGACGCCCGCAGATTTCACCCGTTGTATCAGCCAGCCCGAACCACTCGTCCCCAGAGCAAGTCCAAGTAAATACACCGCAAGAACCGCACTGTACGCGTAGGTGCTGTTGTGAATGAAAAAGATCAATGCCCGCGTCCAGACAATCTGAGCAGCCATCGATGTCAGCCCGCTCACGATCAGCGCGATAACTATGAACACGTACGGACTGGAAGTTTGCCAGTCGAGTGTCGCGGTCGGGGATTGCCGGGTAGCCGCAGTTTCTTCCGTGTGTTCTGCACCCTCGCAAGCCGCATCACCCGTGTTGCCAATCCAATAGGCCAGTAAAGCCGCGATACCCGCCACCAGCAGATTACCCAGCATGGCGATGTTTAGAGTTCCTTTTATGCCGTAGTGCTCAAGTAAATAGAATCCAGCCACGAATGTCCCCACGACCGCGCCGAATGTATTTAATGCGTAGAGTAACCCTGTGCGCGATGCCAGATCCTGGTTCGTGCGTACCAGCGCCTGACTCAGGGTCGGCAACGTTGCACCCATAAGCAGCGTCGGTGGAAGCAGTACAGCGAGCGCAAGCACGAACCGCAGCGCAATCACTGCCCCATTCCCCCAATCGCTTACTAGTGGGTGTAGCAGGATGTAACTTTGCTCTGTTAACTGGATAAGGTACGGGAATAGAGCCGCATGCACGCCGATGAGTAATTCCATGAGGGCATACGCGTAGAGCGGATGCCGCCGGATGAACCCAACGCGCCCCGCCCACTTACTGCCCAGTGCCAATCCGAGCATGAACGCAACCACGACAGCTCCGATGGCGTAGGCACTTACTCCAAGGGTAAGTTGCAGCCTGCGGAACCATGCAATCTCATAAATCAGACTTAACGCACCCGATAGTATAAACAACAAGGAGCCGACGAATAGTAGCTTCCATCCGTTGTTTTGCATAGTTTCCGATTTAGGTTGGGTCATAGCGGGTTACTGGGTGGGTGGTCTGGTCAAAAAATTGAGTAATTCTTGCGCTTCCGTCCTCTGTTCATCAGGGATTGACTGTCTGCCTAGGATGCGATGCAACAGCGTAAGGGCTTCGCCGCTGCGCTGTTGCTCGTGGAGAAACCTTACATACTCCAGCTCGAGTTTAGTATCCGCAGGTTCCGCCTGGATGGCTTCCGCAAACGACGCGCCAGCCTCTCTGAGTTGCCCTAGCCTCCAGAGGCAGACTGCGCGCCAGCCCTTTGCCGATACACCCGCTGGGTTTAGCCGCAGAGCGCTTTCGTAATCGCTTAGAGCTAGGACATACTGACGAAGTTCACGATACAGATTGCCTCGGTTCTGGTACAGGCGGCTATCCTTTGGGCTGATTTGTAGCGCGCGGCTAAAATCGGCGAGGGCCAGCTCACTTCTATTCTGCACTTGGTATAGGAGCGCGCGATTATTGTAGGCTTGAGTAAAGTTGTGGTCCAAGCGGATAGCACTGTCATAGTCGTCAAGTGCTTCCTGATACTTACCCAGGCGGCGCTGAGTTAAGGCGCGGTTGTAATAGCTATCCGCAGCCTTGGCATCCAGCTGGATGGCCCGGTCAAAGTCGTTCAAGGATGCGTCCATTTGCCCCAGTGTGCGATGTAGAATGCCGCGATTGTTAAAGGCTTCGGAACTATCAGGATTCAGGGCGATGGCATGGTTGAAATCATCCAATGCCGTCGCCTGATTTCCTTTGCGGTAGTGTACCATGCCACGGAAAATGAAATAGTCCGTCGTCTCCGGTTCCGCTTCAATTACAATCTGGATATCCGCCAGAGCTGCATCAAGTTGGTTTAATTCCATAAGCAACTTCGCCCGCATGAATCGGGCTTTATGGTTGCCAGGCGCGGACAGAAGACCGGCGGAGAAATCCCGTAGCGCCTGTGGTCTGTCACCCTTGGCCTTGTAATAGGAACCACGCCCGAAGAGCGCATTGCTAAAGCGTGGATTGGTCTGCAAAGCCACCTCATAATAGCGGAACGCTTGCTCGGTATCCCCTTTCGCATCGAGAGCCAACCCCAGATTGGTGGCCGCAGCATAGTTCTGAGGGTCGACATCGAGCGCGTGTTGCCAGAAGACCACTTCATTGCGCCAGATGCCTGTTTGGCGAAGTGTACCGATGAGCAGCCCTGACACCGCCAGGCCAAGAATGCCAATGCTCAAAGCAAGACGTTGTCCACACCAGTGGATGATGCCATAGACCAGCACGAAGAGCAGCCCAATACATGGGATGTAGGTATAGCGATCCGCTGCAATTTGGATTCCCGCCTCGACTAGGCCAAGGACAGGGGAGACTGTAATCACATAAAAACAGAGCCCCGCCGCGATCAGCCTCCAGCGCTCTCTGCCAGACACGACCACGTACACAAGCACCACTGCGCATACTGCGGACAGCAACGCATAAGCCAGGTGAAAAGATGGCCATTGCATCGGGTCGAAATCACTGCGCAATAAATAGAGCGGTGACAGCGACTGTGGCAGAAGGGTCTTCTCTATGTAGAATACCAGCCCGTACCCCGACTGAATGATGCGATTGAGCAGGGGTAGATTGACCGTTGCATTCGCCGCTTCGACCGCGCGGTAGGCTACTCCAACAGCGAGTACAATGAAAGGTATCTTTTCAAGCAACAGACACCCTTGTGACCGCAGGGTTGTACCTTGCTTTAACCAGATAAAGCGCGCCCGCTGAAAGTACAGGTAGTCGAGTAGTATCAACACCGCTGGAAATGTCATCACCATGGACTTGCTCAACAACGCAAGCAGGTACACTCCTAATGCCAGAGTATAGTACAGCCATCTTCGCCGTGTTCTACCCTCCACGTACGTACTCCATGCCAGCAACATCAGCATGATAAAGAAAAACGAGAGCAAATCCCTCCGTTCGGTAATCCATGCCACGGATTCCACATGGGTCGGATGTACGGCGAAAATGAGTGCCACGGCTATTGCAAACAAAAGCTTCCTGCCCTGTGCCCATGCACCGGCAATCCTCTCTATCACGCGCAGTGCCAGCCAATAGAGCAGCATGCTATTCAACCAGTGCAGGAGGAGGTTGGTTACGTGGAAACCTTTGGGATTCATTCCCCAGAGATACTGGTCAATGGCAAGACTCAGCCAGGATAAGGGAATATAGTGCCCCATGTGATGCGTCGTGAACATCCACTTAACACTCTCAGCCGACAGTCCGTTGAAGTTCGTATTCTCAACAAAATTGTAGCGATCATCCCAGACAAATTCGAAGTCACCCAGCAGTACCCTGCTATAAGCAAGCCCAACTCCCAGCAGTAATAGCAGGATGCCAAGCCAGTGTTTGAAAATGCGTCGAAACATGATCGTTAAACACGCACACTAGCCACAGCCAACGTCGTGGTGCAATACGGGATTTGTCTCATCAGAAACACAGCGTGCGCGCTTTCCTTCGCTCATCAACCGTCTTCCTTCCGTCCCTTCCACCAGTGCGCTTCAAGAGCATTGCCTTTTGCAAACATTCCCCTAATTCGTAGGAGTATGCATACCCAACTTATTCTTACCCTTCTTGGTTCGGACCGCACGGGACTGGTTGAGTCCCTAGCCGAAGCCATTGCTGAACGCCAGGGGAACTGGATAGAAAGCCGCATGTGCCGCCTGGGAGGACAGTTTGCTGGTGTCTTGCGTGCAGATATTCCGGCAGGACAGGAAGTCGAGTTACTCAAGGACATCGAGCGCCTGCGCAGTAGCGGACTGTCCGTACAGTACACGTTTGAGCCCCATCGTGGGGAAACTGCACCGTCGCTTTACTACCAGCTCGAGGTACTTGGAAGAGACCGGCCCGGTATTGTGGCCAGTCTGTTCAAGGAGCTTGCCGGAAAGAGCATCAATGTCGAAGAGCTTACCACCGGTTGCAAAACCGCGCCATGGTCTGGTGAAGTTCTGTTTGAATCCGCCGCCCGACTGAGCGTGCCAGCCTCGACAGATATGGCTGCGTTGACGGCCTCTCTGGACAAGCTGGCCGATGACCTGATGATTGAGATCAAACTTGAACGCGTACAGCACCTTTAAGCCTGCGGGATTCTCCATTTAAGAAAACACTGTGAAGCAAAACTTTAATCGAGGGGGCCGGGGCAATGGTTATCGCCCGCAGGGACAGCCCAAACCCAAAACGACTGCCGAGGCACTTGCCAACGCGAAGCCCACCGTGGATACATCCGGGTGGGAGATGCCCTGGATTCAACTGAAGACCTTCAGTTACCATCCCTGCCTCTACAAGCCCATGCTCAAGGCGGCCTCTCCCGATGCGAGGGCAGGGGACTGGGTGCACATCTACGACAAGTACGGCTCCTACTTCGGCGGGGGCTTCTATACCCCGCATGCGCGGGTACCACTTCGCGTGCTTTATCAGGGTTCTGAGCCAAAGGGGATTGAGTACATTGTCGAGTTGATTACGCGCGCCATCGATCTGCGTCATAATGCCCTGAACCTCCCCGCTGTCAGCAACGCCTACCGCTTGATAAACTCCGATGGCGACAGCCTTAGCGGGTTGATCATAGATCGCTATAACGACTGGCTTTACGTAAATATTCACAGCCTCGGTATTGCGAAGAATATTGGCACATGGCTCCCGCTCATCCATGAGGCGGTGGGCACAAAGCATCACCATATCACGGTGGACCCTGCGATCGCCCGCATGGAGTGGATAGATGTAAACACACTCCCGAGCGAGACGCCCTCCGCACCGATTAAGATACAGGAATACGGCGTGCGCTACTATGTGGATTTTGAGGAAGGCCATAAGACCGGGTTCTTCTGCGACCAGCGGGAGAACCGGCGCCTGCTCGCCTCCTTTGCCAAGGGCAAATCTGTCCTCGACCTCTGCTGCTATACCGGCGGATTCGCCGTGACCGCAAAGACATTCGGCGGAGCTGACGATGTGGCCGCCGTGGACCTCGACGAGAACGCCATTGCCATGGCTCGGAAGAATGGAAACCTCAATCAGCAGACCAAAATCCACTGGGTGCATTCGGATGCCTTTTCCTATGCCCGCCAGATGATTAAAAATGGGGACCAATGGGATATCGTGATCTGCGATCCGCCGAAATTCGTCGAGAGCCGGGACGATGCGTACTTCGGCCTTAAGAAGTACCACGACCTAAACTGTCTGGCTATTAACTTGGTAAAACCCGGGGGCCTCTTTGTTACCTGCTCCTGCTCTGGATTGGTGCCAGCAGAACAATTTGAGCAGATCATAATCCGCGCGGCCCACAATCAAAACCGCCGCCTCCAGATACTCAATCGTACCAATGCAGGTGCCGACCATCCTATCTACTCGAATTGCCGTGAAAGTCTGTACTTAAAGGTACTCTGGGCGCGCGTTTATCCTGGCGGAGCTTCCCCAATGGGGCAAGCCGCAGCACAAGTCGACCCCATGACCGACGTACTGCTCTCCACCATCCCTGCAAGTCCCGAAGAAAACGGCGAGAATATTGACGAGGGTGACGAGGAGCGCAATGAAGTGGGGCCACCTTTTTAGGTTGGTAAGTTCTTGGATTGTCCCGCGCAGTGCCGGGACCGTGGTAGTACATTCGGTGCTGATTAGACCGGAGGGCTGCGTGGCTATTAGTAGCAGCTAATTTCTGCGCCAACGCCGTCCCGGGGGGACTCCAACGGACGATTACGCAACTCCAAGATGTGCTGGCAGATGCAGATAAGCCTCGGACGTACTGAAGTCATGGGAAATGAGTTGAACCAATTTGCCTTGATAGCGCTGAAGGCGCGGCCTAATGGATACTACAACTCGCCGTAGTGGGAAACTAAGGCCGTGGCAACTCACTCCTCCGCAGGAACAAGCAATTCGTAGTCGATCATTCCCATCACGGGATGCCCCTTGTAAAAGCGCAACCCGTTGCCATTGCGAACCGGGCGTACGATGACATGCCGGGGTTTGTGGTCGAGGACGACCCAGCCTAGATCGCGTGCGTGTTGTCGCATGGTTCGGGAGAGGTAAACCATGGTGTCGTTCGATATCATGTCGTTCTGGAATGCCTGCTCGGCATCGACACCGTCCAGCCACTGATAGAGCAGGATGTAAAGCTTGTCCCAGTTATAAACCACTTTGTTAGCAACACCGGAGCGCTCCTGATCTTGGGCGAGGTTGCTATCGTGGCGGGATTGCAGGTGGCTCTTCCGGCCCAACTCCCATTCCTGATAGCGGGTGGGAGGTGAGTAGATGGCGAGTGGGGCGTTGGTGGCAAACAGCCGTCGCTTGTCTGCCCGGAGTTTCATGATGTTACCAAACTCTTCAAAAGGGGGAAGGAACTCGGCGAAATCTATCCGTTTACCCAGCTCCGTGTCGCGCGTTAACTGATCATCCTGGACGGTGATGCCCACGTCCTGCCCCACGCGGCTGAACTTGACGATGATGGAGTAGGCACTGCGTACACGGTGCGGCACGGGCACGCGGTAAACCGCACCGGTTGCACCAGCGAGCGCGCGCCCCTTCTTGCTAAACTGCTGCCCGGCGAACCAGTTTTCTGGCAGAATGCTGCCAGCTACCTTCCACCCGGGCCGTGTGATGTAGAATTCGCCACCCTGGCGCCCCTTCACGAAGACATAGTCCACCCCAAAGAGCTTGCGCCTGGCTGAAGCTGGAGCTTCATCGAAAGCAGGGATGCGCGTACGTCCGAAGGTGAGGTCGAAAAGCTCCATGGGGTATTGACGGGTATTACTCGCTGTCCTCGTTGTTCAGGGTGCGGACATCGAGGAGATTCTCGTAATCGGATAAAGAACCACCTGCAAGACAGCACTCTATGATTTTTCGCCCCACAGGCAGGAGGTCCCTTACAAGAAACTGCTGAAGCTCCTGCCGGAAGAATTCAGAGAGAATCTCAGCGCCTCGATCATAGGCGGCCGGCCCCACTTCGGGTTGCTGATCGACTTCAAACAACCATGGGCCGAGTGTGCGTCCTTCCATCATGATCTTACTCGGTGCATAGCCAAGGAGCGGGCAGCGGGAGGGCTTTACTTGTTTCCTGCTAAAGGTACCACCTCCCCGCCGGGCCAGATATTCGCGGGTAATCCACTGCGACATAAAGCCCACATGCCATGCACCAATATGCTGGTTCGGTATAAGGACGTAGCGCACTTCCGGGGTTTCGATAATCTGGTTTAGCAAGAGGTTGGCATGGTCCACCCGCCTGCCTGTGGAGCCCGACCAGTAGGACCCCACGCCTTCCGAGCCGATACCACCGGCCTCCAGCTTATCCGGGTTTGCACATCCCCGGGGGGATACCAGTCGCCAGAGCCATGCGAGAGCCGGGGGAAGTATGTGAAACAATCCTATAATACCATACGTAGGCGCTTCCGCCGTGCAGGGCGGAGTACGTACGCCGATGCTGCGCACATCTACATCGACAGGGCCATGCATTATACCTGGGACGATACTTCGGGGGATAAGCACACGGGGATTTATACAGGGGACACCGGGCGCGTCTTCAATGTGCTCCCAGATGAGCGCGGTGGAGTCTGGACTGGCCTTGATGTTAAGAAATAGCAGCGGCTCCGAAGGATGGATGGTCAAGCGTTCCCTATCCGGGTCGATCCCATACTGGGTGATATGGTTGATGCGCACGAACCAGGCCTGCTCGGCATCCATCAGTGTCAGCTTGCCATTGCCCTTCTCAAAGGAGGGATGGCAAAGAGCCATGTCGTCAGTAATCGGTCGTAGATCGCAGGTACTTGGGAGGGTGAGCGTGCGCTCATACCCGGTGACGAGATTGCGGCCAACAAGAAGCGTGCCGTCCGTCTGGCGATGCGCGTGCTCGAGCATTTCGCTCTTGCCGCCACCGCTTGCTCCTTCGTGAACGATGACGACTTTATTACCGTAGGGAGTAATTACCTGGACTGTGGAGCAGTGCATCGTGATCCAGCGCTCCGCCTCTCCTAGATTGAGAAGAATACTATAAATGCCCTTCTTCGCACTGGGGCCTGGGTAAAGGTTATAACTGAAAAGCTCGTGTACGGAATCGAGTCTATTATGTACCACAAGCTGTTTGCCACCGAAGTGGGTATGTCGAAATGGCGGCACCAGGTAGAGCACTGCCTTTGGCGAGAAATTCGCAGGAAGGTCTTCGAGGGGAATGATGCCCTGGAGCATGGCGAGGCCAAAGGCGAAGAATCCGGCGTTCTCCGGGGCGATGAAGAGGGCATCCACTCCCTTTCCTATCACGCCGACATGGAATGGAAACACAACGAGGCGCTGGGTCTTCAGCCAGTTCAGGCTCTCTGTGCGCACCGAAGTAAAGTCTTCGCCAAAGCGCTCCAGATAAGTGGGCTTATCCGTCGGGCGCGTGTCACCGATAACCATGCACTCGGGGTCACTCCGCCTCATGTACGGCTCTACATAGTTGGCGGCTATTCCGTTGCGCACGCGGCACACTCGCGTCTCGACTACTCGACCTTTGCCCGGGACATCGTACGCCACCTCATGCCAACCACCGACAGCATCCCGCACGGCAAGCTCCTCCAGTTCCTGCGTACAGCGTGCAACGAAAACCGCAGGCGCCGCTGCCATCACCGCTGCCGCATCGCTGGGCAGTTCAAAATCCATTAGCTGAGTGCGTTGAGGCGTCGCTGATCGTGTGGCCATAATTGTGTAATGTATCTGGTTTGCTAGATCGTGCGCGTGTTATCGAGCATTTAATGGCACTAGCTATTTGCTTTTAGCCTTTGGCCTTCTCCTCGCTGCACACTGCAAACTGTGCACGACAGCTTAGCCCAATTCGTTAACTCTTCTTTAATGTCTTGGCCAGGGCTTCGCCGACGCGGTCCAGCTCTTCATGGGTATGGCGTGCGGAGACGGCGGTGCGCAGGAGATCCTTGCCGGGTGGTACGCCGGGGGCGATCGCGAGTATGGTAAAGATGCCCAGGTCGTAGAGCTTCTTCCAGACGCGGTAGGCGCGCTCGGTTTCTCCGATGACGATGGGGACTGCGGGGCTTTCGCTGCCCCAGTAGTCAATTCCGAGGTCGGTAAGAATCTTCTTATAGTAGGTGGTATTATCCCAGAGACGAGTGCGGATGGTGGGGTCGCTCTGCAAGATGTCGAGGGCAGCCTCGGCGCAGGCAGCCTGGCTCGGGCTGATGGCAGCGCTAAAGATGGTCTGTTTCGAGTGGGTGCGCAGGTACTCAATCAGTGCCGAGGACGCGGCAATGAATCCCCCGGTACTGGAAAGGGATTTGGAGAAACTGCCGCAGATGATGTCAACGTCTGCTGTCATTCCGAAATGCGCGGCGGTACCTTCACCGTTCTTCCCCAGGACACCGAAGCCGTGGGCATCATCCATTATAGTGAAACAGTTGTGCCCCTGAGTTTCTTTGATGAGTTCGGGAAGGCGGGCGATATGGCCCTCCATGGAGTAGATGCCCTCAAGAATCAGGAGCTTTGGAAGTGCCTTGTCTTCGTGCCCAAGAGCTTCACGCAGGTCGGTCGGGTTATTATGGGCGAAGCGCTCGGTGCGTGCTCCCGAGAGCATGATACCACTCCAGAGGGAGGAGTGGACGTTGCGGTCAACAAGGATAAGGTCGCCTTTCGTGGCAAAGGTGGCCACTGCAGCCATGCAAGAGAGATACCCGGCAGCAGTGATCTGGCAGGCTTCCTTACCCAGGAAGGCGGCGAGTTTCTGCTCCAGTCGCGAGTGTATAGTGCGGCTGCCATTTGCAGGGCGCGCACCAGTGGTGCTGGTGCCCCAGTCCTTCAGCGCGCGCTGGCCGGCTTCGATGACCTTCGGGTTCTCACTGAGCCCCAAGTAGTCGTTGCTGGTCATCATAAGAAGCTCACGTCCGTCTATCCAGATGCGTGAACCTTGTTGCCGCTCGATGTGGTGGTACCATGGCTGGTATTTCAACCGGGCGCGGGTGGACTCGTCGTTCTGACAACGATGCAGTATAGTGTTCTTTGGCTTGGATAGAAAGGTGCTCACGAGGACAGTTGCGCTAAGGAACAGCCGGATGCGTGCAGGTGCAAGGAGAAATAGTTGAACATTCAGTTTGATGATCGGTGTGATACGATGTCCATGACTGCAATCTATCGTTGGGACGGGCTTCTATAGATTAGTTGCGACTACGTGTGGAACATTCTTAGCGTGGTTACTGACTAAATCGATCATTACTCAAAGTATTATCGCACGGTTGCTATTACATGGTTCAGAACTTTGAATCTCTGAATAGCGTTTCTTAGCTACACCTCCCTTCTATCAACTATGAACTCATTCATTCCCTCGTTTCGCAATGCGTTGCTATTGGGCATCGCCTTATTCGCTACAATCTCTGCCGATGCGTCCGTACCAGCACACGATAAGATCACTGCCGTCACGGTGTATGCGGATACCGCCGTCGTCACGCGCAGCGGTTCTGCCGAGCTTCCCTCGGGTGAGAGCGAAGTGGTCTTTGAGAATCTGCCTACCGGCATCCAGGAGAATTCCCTGCGTGCCAGTGGCTCGGGTGTGAGTGGGCTGACCATTCTCGAGGTTAAACAGAAGACCGTTTACCGCACCGAAGCGCCGAATCCACGTGTGGCGGAGTTGCAGGCCCAGATTCATGAAATGAATAAGCAGGATAAAGTTTTTCTGGATCAACTGGAAACCCTTCGCGAGAGCAAGGAGTTCCTGAAGGGTGTGCGCGCCTACTACTTTGAATCCGTTAAGAAGCCTGGTTCCGATGACAAATCCACAGGCGCGAAGCTGCTGAGCACGACCGAGTTTAAGGAGATACAGACCTTCCTCGAAAAAGGGACCATCGACAACCAGCAGGAAACCCGGAAGGTATTAGCTGAACAGTACGACCTCCGGATTAAGGCCCAGTTGCTCGGGGATGAATTGAACAAGCTTGGTAATGGTGGCGGGAAGAATACCGTCCAGGTTGTCGTACGAGTGGCGTCACCGAAAGCGAGTCAGGCTACGATAAATATCCAGTACACACTGGCTGGTGCCAGTTGGATACCCGCGTATGATGCCCGTCTGAATGAAACAGACCGGACAATCGATCTGAGCTACCACGGTATAGTACGCCAGAACACCGGTGAGAATTGGGACAATGTCGCGCTTACCCTCTCGACTGCGCGGCCTTCCCTAGGTGCCACGGTGCCAGAGCTTGATCCATGGCGTGTGGATGTGGCGCTGTTTAATCGCACTATGCGTCAAAGCTATCCGCATAAGGAAGAAAGGTCGGTTGTGAGTAATGTAGTACAGATGAAAAGTGCTGAGGCTGCTTCTATGGCTGATAGTTTCGACGCCCAGGCAGCCACCGCTTCCATCTCTGCCAATACCACCAGTGCGTCCTTTATGATCCCCGGCTCGGTCACTATCTCCAGCGATAACGAGCCGCGCAAGGTGGGGATCACTTCCATAAAGCTCGCGGGAACGCTCCAGTACCAGTCGGTGCCGAAGCTCAACGAGACCGCCTTCCTCAGCGCGTATCTTAAGAATACCAGCGAGTACCCATTGGTAGCCGGGGAAGTTAGTACCTTTCTGGGAGACAGTTTCGTTGCTACCTCAGCCCTCGAAACCATCATGCCGGGCGAAGCATTTCAGCTTCCCATGGGAGCGGATGAAGGCATCTCGATAAAGCGGAAGCTGGTTAACAAGTTTACCGAGGACATCGGTCTGACTTCGAAGAGCGAGCGGATTACCTACGAGTATTCCATAGAGGTGAAGAATAACAAGAAGACCCAGGAGCGAGTGATGTTCAAGGACAACGCCCCCATTTCCGGCAACGAGAAGATCGTGGTCAAGCTCTTGGAACCAGCCGAGAAGGACGCATCCGTCACTCGCGAAGCGGATGGGAACCTCGTCTGGCGCTGGGATTTGAAACCCGGCGAAACGCGCGTAGCCAAACTGAAGTTCAGTGTGGAGTATCCCAAGGACATTAAAGTCAGCGGATTGTAGGCGCAGCAGCTAGCAGCCCATCAGATATCTCAATCCGCAAAACCCGTGGCATGGCGTAGCTCTGCTTCGCCAAAGAGGCGGCGGATGGTGCGCGTCATGTCCGGGTAAATCTCATCACGGATGGTCACGAGGCCGTAGTTGCTATTCTCTCCATCGAAGCGACCGGTTGGTGGTTGGTCGTTCCATTTCCAGAGATTGCAGCCGATGATGTGGGGTTGCGCAAAGGCTCGCTCAAGGTAGCGGCCGGTGCTCCAGGCCTTGTCGAACTGCGTGGGTACGCGTTGTCCGGCGCCATGGGTGTTGGGAAGGCCCACATCGTCTCCTCGGAAACCGAACTCGGTGATCAACGCTGGTTTACCGTGCCGTTGGCAGAGTTCGCGAAGCATTTCCATCCCTTCCTCAATTGGGTTTTCCCGGTAGTGATTGAATGAGATAACATCGAAATAGCGGGCGGCAATCTCCAGGACTTCCTTCATCCGCCGGTTTATATAGGCGAACCGACAGCCGATGATGAGGTGATCCGGGTCCACCTTGCGAATCTCCGTTGTGGAGACCTCGCAGTAGCGCAGCATAATCTCGCAGGCAAAGCGGTCGGCATCAGCTGCGTAGTTGGCATTCTCAGTGAGTGGGGGCTCGATGGCACTAAAGTCCGCATAAGCAGTGTTCCAGGCGAGGTTCAGAGCCTCCACATTGTCGCCATACCAGTTGCGGAGTAGGGTAGTGGTTTGCACGCGACCAGCGGCATCTGCTGGCAGGCGCAGGTACTGGGTGAGAATGTGCTCAACTGAGTCGGCACCCTTAACAAAGGGCATTTCGTTGTCGATAAAGTAGCCGATAAGCAGTGGGTCATTCTTTCCGGCGGTGCATTCGATATGAGCTGCCTGCCTGCAGGCATCCGAAAACGCTGTACTCCAGACATCGCACAACTTGCGGCCAAACCAGTTGGCACCGGCTCGTGTTGCACACTCTAGTATGCGGTAATGCGGGTAGGTGGCGTGGAATGCAGGATCGGAATACTCGCCGACGGTGTTAATATTCCAGTCGCTCAGCCTTGCTTGTGTGCGCGCCCGCCAAGCCGCTGCATTGCCCAGCTCGCGCAGTACATTTTCCTGATAAAGCATGCGACCACCCAGAGCTGGCGAGGGGTCTGTATTAATCCTGATCTCGTTAACACCTTTTGATAGGAAACAATGCCCTTCGGGATCCACCAACCACCAGCGACCATCCATTTGAGCCGTGTAGAAACGACCAGTTGCGCGCAAGCTGCGGCTGCGCCATCCACCCAATCGCGTGTACCGCTGCGGGTCGGGGGCTACTCTGCCTTCTGGTACGGCGATGCAGTCCGCGGAAACGGATTCCGCCGTGATAGCTATCACATAGAGACGGGGGCTGGTTGTCGTAAGTACGAGCCGGTTGGGTACCAACTGACCGGCATTATCGACGCTCCATGAAATATGATGAAATCCCACCCGGAGACAGCGGGGATTCTCGCCTATCCATGCGAGATTCGCACCGGGCAGGGTCTCCGGCCACCACCAATTACCAGTATTCTGGCCTGCTACGAATGGCAATCGTGCACACTGGACGGTCCCTTCGTACAAAGCAGCCGACCCTACTTCCCGTCCGTGCGCTGCAGAACCAGACGCTATCAGAATATGGAGTTTGGCCACTGGAAATGACTGAGGCAGCGCAATAGAAACGGTAGCTGGCAGCCCGTCTTGATTATTCGGATGGAGCGCCACAATACTGCCACTCGTTTGACGCTCCGGGTCGAGTACCACGTACGGAATACTGTCAAAAGTAAGCTGACCCGATGGCAGCGTATCCAGCGCATTGAGAGGGTCACCCTCCCACACCGGCGCTTGGCCAAGCGCGGTGGCTCTATGAGCCCGGTTTGCTACCGGGGAAAGATCGATCGAGATGAAATGCGGTTTGCTTGAGGTTTGCATGGCGGCAGTAGAAAGTAATTCAGAGACACAGATGTCTTGTCGCACTCTCAATACACCCGGAGAATACGTCAAGCGCTCTATCAACGCTCGTTCGCTCCTCGGAATGGGTTTAACCAAATCCAGCTACAGCACCATGAGCACTCAGGGATTTTAATCCGATAAATCGTCCTTTTGACCTCCTCTCGTACTTTTAACCCTCCTTTCAGGGTTTTATCACAATAAATCGTCCTTTTGACCTCCTCTCGTACTTTTAACCCTACTCTCAGGGTTTTAATCCGATAAATCTTCCTTTTGACCCTCCTCTCGTGGTTTTAACCCTTCTCTCAGGGTTTTAAGTCGATACATCACGTCTTTAGGGGCTCCATTCAGGGTTTTATTCCGATAAATCTTCCTTTTGAGCCTCCTCTCGTGGTTTTATTGCGATAAATCGTCCTTTTAGCCCTCCGCACGGGTTATTTTTCCGATCCCGCAGGCTTTTAACCCGACAAAACGACCATTTGGTACTCCTCACAGGTTAAAAATCCAATTCCGCTTACCATTAGGTACTCCTCACAGGCTGTTACATCCTTATCCATGTCCATTTAGCACTTCTCTTGTGTTATTTTTCCGATTCCACTTACCTTTTGGTACTCCGCACAGGTTTTTTTGGTACAATTCACACCCATTCTCCATTCTCCATTTATTAAATCCTGTCGGGGGAATTCAGTCGTCTGAGTCCGAAGAACCGAGCAAGATGGTCTCGGCCACCCCGGGAGCGCGGGCCGCTGGCTGGCCCGCTGAGCAAGCATCCTGCGTGCTCAGGCGAAGACACACAAGCTGGAAGCAGAGCTGCACTATAATATCCGTTTCAAATGGCAAAATCCCCTACACTCACTGTGAATAACTAATTTAGAAATATTTCATCATTTATCTTCCATTCCTCAGAATATCTCTCCATATAACTGCGCTGTTGCATGCATATTGAGTACCACTCACTCAGAATATCGTGACATTATTTTACCTGTTTTAAACATCTTCACAAAAACCTAGCCAGTAAACGCGAACATCTCTCTTATGACAACAACTACTACACGCTCCTTGCTATTCATTGCCACGTTCGCATGCGCGGTATGTATAGCAGCCGCGACTACGCAAGAAACAGCAACTGCATCGCCTGCTCCCGTGCCTGCAAATGAAAGTGAGGTTCAGGCAAAGATACCAGAAAGCCTATTCAGTGACAAAGAGCGCCGTGCCAATACAACGGAACTGAAGTCAGTCACGCTAGCCATGAACGCATTGCAAAAGCAACTGGACGATGGCTTGTCTACCGAGTTGCAGAAGTACGCTGCTCCTACTCCGGATGTGTATTTTGCTGTAGTCGCAACCTATCGCAATGCCCATTTCAATGATTACGTAAACCTCGAAGTACTAAAGCAGCGATACGAGATGCTTAAACAGCTTGCAGGTTCAGAGTTGTTGCTTGTAAACGGCTTGATTTCCGACGATGCGAAGGCGCAGCTATTGGTAACAAAGCAGAATAAGAATGATGCCAAGAACTTGGCAAATATACGTGCGCAGATGGAGGCCAAGGTCAGTGATCAAGTATTTAATGATGAACTTAATGCAGAAATGGAACGTAAACAATAAGCCAGTGCGCCATCCTGCCAAACTAAACCTACTTGAACCCACTTATTATCTTTTAGTTATGAAACTACGTACAATATTGGCACTCGCCCTTTTGGGTAATCCCCTTGTATACTCGACTTCCTTTGCGGGTACTGTGCAAACCGGTACCTACGGCTGGACCGGCACCTATAGTGGCACTGACAATGGCAGTAGTCTTGATAGCAACTTGCAAGGGGCGGGGACCCGCATGCTATGGTATCCAGGTTTGGGTGTATTTCGTGCCGGTTTGGTAGAGAGTACCTATTGGGATTTCTCCAGCCTCGGAGACCTTTCATTTGGATTTGGTAAAAATACGGTGGCAAGTGGGGACTTTTCCTTTTCTATGGGTCAGAGCTACTACTTGTCTGCCTATTCTTATACCATCCCAAACACTGCCAGTGGGATGAATTCCTTTGCTTTTGGCCGGGCAGCACAAGCAACAGGCGCATTTTCCTTTGCCATGGGCGATATCGATACACAATATATCAATTCTGCGCGTGCCACGGGACAGCACGCTTTTTCATTTGGTTATGGCACTTCAGCCTTGTCGAATTACTCCCTTGCGTTCGGCTATAGGTCAAAAACCGAACTCTATCCGCATGCTGTAGCCATAGGTTATGTTGCCCAAGCATTTGGCGCCTATTCATTTTCAGCAGGCTACTCGACTACTGTATCTTCCGGAGCTACCGGAGCCATTGCCATGGGTTACGAATCCGTAGCGGCCAAATCCCACTCGGTGGCTCTTGGCTATTCAAACATGGCAGGCAACAGTTACTCTGGAGTTGGCTCAATTGCCCTCGGATTCGATACAATGGCATTGGCGGATTACTCCTTCAGTGCTGGTTACAGGACTCTGGCAGATAGCAATAATAGTGATGATCCTAATGCTGATGCTACTGGTCCTTATTCCTCCATGAATGCTGCATTCGGTAATCAAACCATATCTCGAGGAAACTCTTGTTTTGTTGTTGGTTCGTTCAATCATCCTTCGATATTTACAGCAAGTCCAGATGATTTAACCCGTCCTCTGTTTGTTGTAGGCAATGGAACTTCTGCCGCTACTGCTGATCGAAGCAATGCCTTTGTCGTAAAAGCCAATGGAGATGCCATCCTGCAAGGTACGTTGTCCATGGGTGGTCCATTAAATCTAGCCAATGGAGCTACCATTGAGCAAAATCTGACTGTCAATGGTACCATCCATTGTCAGCCTGGGGGCGATGTAGGTATGGGGGAATTTGGCTCCTATAACCCATAAAATTTGTCGAGTATATGAACAAATTTTCCATTTTAATAGTAATAATATTATTTTCAGCAACAGCCCACAGTTCTTTGATGGCGGCTGCTCCGTTGTGGTGGACTGAGCATAATGTGCTTATCCCTAATGGTACTCAAGATAATTATGCGGCGATCAACTTGGGGCAATTAAAACATATCACACAGAAAGCAGCTTTGGAAATGAATTTAAAATTAGCTGATTATGGAGGTGCTGGGGATGTAATCAATTCTACTGTTAATGAATTCAACAGAAATGACATTAATAATTACAGACCCGCGAATTTAGGCCAGGTCAAACACGTTGCCAAATTATTTTATGACAGGCTTATAGTGATTGGTTACGATACACGCGATAATCTTATCCGCCATGGCTATGCACCAACTTGGACGCATGCCTACCCATGGATTCCAACCACTCCTAATAGCCAAAATTATGGACTGGTAAATGTGGGACAGTTGAAACTTATTTTTTCCTTCGATTTCGACCTGGATAGCGATGCCGATTACCTGCCCAATTATCTTGAATATATTATTGGCAGCAACCCAGATATTCAACAACTGGATCTCGATGGCGACGGCATCAATGCCCCGACCGATGAATATCCTTTATTTAATCAGGCAACGGTGAGCTTGTCTGTATATACTCATCTTGAATAGCACTACTTGCTTTAATCGACTTTCAACTTATTCAGGTTTCAGATCCCTGTGAATCTCACTGTATAATGCTACAACTGAAAACAATCAGAATGCATAAATCATCCGCCTCTTAATCTGATTGTTTATAAAATATTTGAATAATATATGATATATCTTATTGTCCTACTTTGCTTGGTGTCCTCGTCAGTGTTCGCCACTCCACTGTCTAAGAATGTCACTGGTCATGGAGTTAATATTGACTTCATTATTGATACGACATGTGATACAGTCGGTTCCTATAGGCGTATAGCGGGGGAATTTAAATTTAGTAATATTAATATCTCTATACCTAATGGTTGCACATGCACAAATGGATCAGGTACAACTGCTTATATAAAATTCACCCCTGCTTCTACTAGTCCTTGCGGTTATTTTAGAATGAACTGGACACAAGTTGAAACGATACACGCGTTCGATGGAACGCTAGCTTATAATAATGCTAATCCTTTTAACTATCCATTTCACGATTCTGCAAATAACGAAAACATTATGCGCTTGTATGAGGGTAGTTATACCGTAAGCGCATATTTTTATAGACCCGGTTGTCCTGCAGCTGCTACGACTGCAGTTTTAGGATCGTTTTACGTAGCACCAGTATCTACTGGGTCCCTCGCAGAGTTGGTAATAACACCAAATGACGCAAACACAACTCAGCAAAATTGCACGGGGGTGGGGCAATCAACAGTATACAGATTTAAGAATTCTGGTTGTACTACCATGAACAATCTAATTATAATACCACAAAATTATACATATATTACTGGCAACCCTACGCCTCAAGGTTTCAACCTAAATGCCGGTGCTACTCGAAATGTTACTGTTGCGCATAAATATATCAAACCTGATACCGAGACGCAATCGCTTACAACAAGTATTACTGTGTATTTTTCTGACACCCCAAATAATACAACGAGTTTTACAGATACTCTTAATGTACCAGCTTTGGGTCAACTTAACGTCAATAACCTCGATAAAAAGATTTGCCAGGGCTATCAACTCGAGGATGAAATCGCCTCAGTTAAAAGCGGACTATGCGCTAGTCAGTATGGAACACTGACTACGGAAATTACTTATACAGGCGAAGCAACTGGCTGGCTTGGTGCTTCTGTACTAAAAGATAGTGTTTCCAATAATATTATAGGTATTTCAACGACTTATATTAATGAAGAAGCCCTGCCTATTGGCACATACTACGCCAATGTAACAGTAAGAAGCGATTCTACAACTATTGGATCATACACCGTTGCCTTGAAGGTTGAAGATCCAGCCATCAGTGAGAACTGTACCAGTTGCGCAAATGAATGTGGTTCTTGCGACGGTGGTGAAATCTCGTCAGCCGACTTGGGGAGCTTGGATTACCGCTTTGCCTTGCGCAAGGACCAGTTTGGTGGGGCATCGGGTGCTTTCCATGTAAAATCGCGCTCCTCCGTACTAAAGAAAGAAAATCTTTCCTTCACTGTATCCCTGAATAATTCACAATCTGCGACAGCAACCGAGTACACCTATGATCTCGCGCTGTCTGACCACTTAAGGCAGGTAACTGCTGGTGGTTCATTTATAGATATTCAATACAATACCGGAGACATTACGGCTCTGATTTATCCGCGCTCTGCCCGCAGTGCCACAAAGACAAGTGGCTATTACACGATTACCGGTGGCACCCAGCCTTATGGCTCCATCAAGTTCGTTAATAGCGCTACCAATACGGTAACCGTAGAAGAGCGCTATTCTTCAACCGGCACTATTACCAGCAATCCGGATCGGGAAAGAAAGTATGTTTACAGTTATAACTTGACGACCGCTGACCCCGACGGAACGGCGACCCTTGCCGCCAATACCGAAATCGACAAGTGGACGTTGAAGGAGCATTACACGATTGCTGGTTCCACTCCTTACAAAACCACCGAGTCGATTTTAACAAGAGTCAGCAAGGGAAATTATACACGCACCAAGAATATTAAGAATAGCGCTGGAACCGTGGAATGGAAAGAGATCAAATACTTCCCCAGTAACCGGGTTTACTTGGGAATACCGAATAATACAGCTTCAGACTTTTTCCTATCACAGTGGGAAGAAGCCTTGCCTACACAGATAGATCACGGCAATGAAAGTCGCACTTTTACCTACGCGGAAGTTCCTACTTATGATAACCGCAAGGAATACAAGGTTGCCTCGATCATTAATCCGGACAAAAACTGGATAAAATACGAGTACAATTATAACACCGATTTCGGTTCCGTTGTTACTACCAAGGAGATTACCCCTTACGACAATAGCCTTTCAACCGATGCTGCGGAAAACGCTCACCGGGTAACAAGTTATGCCTACAGCGTTGGTTCGGAAACAATCGAATCCATCGACCATAATTACAAGCAAATCATTGCTACCAGCAAAGTGAAAGGGACTGTCGCGAAGACAGTCACCACCCGGGCCTATACGCCACCGAGCAGTACGGATTATGATGAGATAAAGAAGACGATTACTTCCCATCCCGGCGCACCGGATGTAACCGTCATCGAAAAATGGAAAACGACCACCCTTTCCGGTATTCCCCTGGGTCGCAAGCTGATCTACAAAAGCGAGCAAGACGGCACCCAGGCAGCCGTGATCACGAAGATTACCTATGCCCTTAGCAGTGGCAATCTGGTAACCACCACGAAAACCGGCCTCTGGGCGGTAGCTGATTTGTCGGAGGGGACCATCACTGAGGTGCAAACCAATCCCGATGGGCAACAGGTTTCCTTTACCCAGACCCACAAGGATGCCGCCAGCGAAATGGTTTTGCAGGACGTGTTTTACAGTGATTTTGACGTTCACGGGCGTCCTCAGACCACAACCTATTTTGGCGGTACGGATGAGGAGCGGGTAGAGTCTGTGGGTTACGGTTGTTGCGGGATAATGTCGCGGACGACCCCAGAGGGCGAGGTTACCTACACCCGGGGCGAGGAAACACGTAACGGCGTGGTCCGCCTTTACAAGACGGAAACCCGCAGTTTCGACCAGGGCGATGGCACCATCAAGGCTTTGACAACCATCAGCTATTACAATTCCCGCGGCGACGTCATCGAGCAAATTCAAAAAGATTTCGATGATGTCGTTGGAAGACCTCTGGGTAAGTGGACCTACGCCACCAGTGGCCAACTCACCGATGAGAAGACGGCCCTGGATTTTGCCACCGGATATGTCCAAACCTACGATACCACGGCGATCTTGTGGAAGAAGACAACCACGTTGCCGGATGCTACAACCGATTTGCGCTGGTACAATCGAGAAGGTAATCTGGTCAAAGTCAGTGGTACGGGAACACTGGGCAGGCAGTACGCGTATTCCGTCTTGGTAGAGAGTTCCGTGCCTTATGAGATTACCAAGGAGTTGTGGCTTAACGCCGATCAATCAGCGACTGTTTTAGACGAATGGACAGAGACGTGGATTGACCCACTGGGGCGTACTTATAAGACGGTCAGGTCCCATGAAGCTGGCGATGCGATCACTGCTTATGAATACGATGGGGCCTCTTCCCGCGTAACCAAAATCACTGATCCCGAGGGGCAAGTGACAGTTAATGTTTACAATTCGATGAAGGAGTTGGTGGAGACGCGCATTCTCTACGATCACGACGATGCGGTAGACTCGTCTAAGAAGGATCGCAAAACGACCTACGCCATGGCGTATGATACGGTCACGGAGACTCTGCCAGACAGTCTTGGCTCGAAAACCTATGTCGTGGAGCGGATGACAACTACCAGCTACACGACCAACGGCTCCGATGTTGGCTTGGCAACGGTGACGGAGCGCTCTGTGGGGGGCAATTTCTCCAAGACCACATCGCTGGGCCTGACACAAAAGAGCTTTACGGTGACAGCGCCCGCCACGGCAACGCGCACACAATACGCGGTGAGTTCCAATGGTGGGGTGCAGACGTCCCTTTCGCGATACGGCCTGCCACTAAGCCAGGAAGTTAAAAACGAGGCGGGCGATACCATCAGTCTGGCGACTTATACTTACGACAACTACGCCCGCGTGGCCACAGTGACGGATGGCCGGACCAACACCCAGACCTACGCCTATTATGCCGATGATACGATCCAGACCGTCACCACAGGCGAATCCAGTACCGGAGCGGCAGACGCGCGGCAGACTTACTACGAATACAGCTCGCGTGGGTTGAAGACACTCGAGCAAATTCGCAACGCGGCGAATGCGGCAGTACTCGGCAAGACAGAGTATGCGTATTACGCCAATGGCTTGTTGAAAAAAGCCGTGAGCACGCTGAGCGGTTATCCTTCTGAATACACCTACGACTATGCCGGGCGGAGGCTGACACTGAAAACGTGGAAGGGGTACAATTTCACCACGCCTGCAAACTCTACGGACGACGCCACCACCACGTGGGCCTATCATCCCAAAAGTGGCTTGCTCCAAACCAAGACCTACCCGGCAGTCTCCGGCCAAGAGAATTCAACCCAGGGGTACACGTGGCGCAAGGACGGGCGGTTGAATACCCAGACCAATGGACGGGGTCAGGTGACGACCTATTCCTACACCGCTTTGGGCGATCTGGATACTATAGAGTATGATGCCGCGCATGCTGGCAAGGAGATTGACTACAACTACTATCGCGATGGGCGCATAGATACGATTACCGACGCCTCCGGCACGCGGATGCAATCCTACGATGCCAATGGGTTCCCGCAGACGGAAAGCTATACCAGTGGAGCGCTCAAAGATTGGGGATTGACCCGCACTTGGGACGATGGTCGCCTAGCCTCATTGACCTTGCAAAAGACAGGCAGCGATGCGCTTCCCACGGTGAACTATAATTATACCAAGCCGGGCACAGCACTGGATGCGGGCCGATTGACTTCCGTTACGCAGGGCAGTCTGGAGTTTGCACAATCCTACGAGTCGCAATCGATGCTTAATGCAGGCGTTAATGCCAAGCACAGTGGCTCCAGCGTGCTGAATACGACTCAAACCCATGACAACTGGGGACGACTCAGCACCTATGCCAGCGGCAGCCAGAGCTACAACTATTCGACCAATCAAATCGACCGCCGCGAGATAGTCTTGCGGGAGAACGGGGAGTACTGGCATTATCAGTACGACAACCTCGGACAAGTGACCTCTGCAAAGCGCTATAAAAAATCGGGTGTGGAACCGGCTCCGACCACGGACACGGCGGTGCTGGGCAATGCCTTTGATTACGCTTTCGATACGATTGGCAACCGGACGCAAACCACGGCATTTGGACACAATACCACCTGGGCCGCTGCCGATGCGCGTAACCAGCTTACGAGTCGTACGGTACCAGGTTTCGCAACAGTACTCGGCGAGGCCAATACCATGGCGGAAGTCACCCTGAACGCTGCTCCCGTACAGCGACAGGAAGAGGACGCGCGCTTCTTCGGTGAGTTTGTGGTGGATAACAGCGCAGCAGCGCAATACCCCACGCTAGAAATTAAGGCGACCATGGCCGGGATCGGCCTGGGTGGCACCAACGCCACGGTAACCGATTCAGGCCACCAGTTCATAGCCAAGACCCCAGAAGTATTCACCTATGATAAGGACGGGAACCTCACCCAGGATGGCCGCTGGAACTACACCTGGAACGCTCTGAACCAGATGACACAAATGCAAACGCGCACGCCAGCACCGACAGGCACCCCCCAACAACGACTCGACTTCGCCTACGACTGCCAGGGCAGACGCATTTCGAAAGCTGTCTCACTCTGGAACCCAACAACCAGCAACTATCAACCAACAACAACTTTCTACTTCCTCTACGACGGCTGGAACTTAATTCAGGAACTGAAAACCGTACACGGTACACCTAACACGACCAACGCAAAGCGCTTCGTCTGGGGATTAGATATGAGCGGAACGCTGCAAGGAGCAGGAGGCGTGCAGGGCTTGTTAGCAATTGCAGATGACAATACCGCCAAAACTTATCTCACCAAGTACGACGGCCACGGCAACGTCATGGGCTTGGTGGATTCTGTCACGGGTGCTACGGTGGCAAATTATGAGTACGGAGCTTTCGGCGAACCGATCCGGGCAACAGGCGCGGCAGCAAGCATCAATCCTTTCCGTTTCAGCACGAAGTATTTGGATGCTGAGACGGGGTTGTATTATTATGGGCTGAGATATTATGATTCGAATTTGGGACGGTGGCTCAGGAAGGATCCAATTGAGGAAAATGGAGGATTAAATTTGTATGGATTTATCGACAATAATCCTATTACTTATGTAGATGTCTTTGGTTTGGGTGCATTACCTGTTTCGCCCCCCCCTCCTATTTATCTTGTCCCGAAACCTGTGCCTGGGGAAATCATTCAGTTTCCAGTCCCAAAACCGGTCCCAGGAATCAGCGGAGGCGGAGTGGCTGGTACCGGAACTGGTATAGTAAGTGGAGCTATAGGAATTGAAATAGGGGTAGGCGCAATTGTGCTATATGAGGCACTAGTATATCTGCCATGGAGAATGCAAACTACCGGTAGCCCATTGCCCATTACTCTCCAAGGACCACCCAATCCATGGGCCGTACCTTTACCTATATATGCACAACCTAAATATCCAAATGTAAATATTCCATCTCCTTTTCTGCCGAAAATGGACAATGAAATTGGTATAGATCCAATTTCCAAACCGGTGGGACCTCATCAGGATCCAGGAAAAGATAATTGTGGGAAATGCAATCCATGCCCTCCGAATGTAATTTGGACTGCGAGGGGGTCTGAGCATGGCAGCACCAATGGTTTTCATGTTAATTATTACCGCTGGGATCAGAACCCGACCACATGTAAATGCTTCTTTTCACGACTGGGAGCGCGAGACTTGAGTGATGTGCCGCCAGATGTATTTGCGAGACCTTACATAATAATACCAGGAACATATTAATGCACGACATAACACAATTAATGATAGATTTCCGACTAGCTCTAATAGACATTTGGGGAAATTATTATTATCGAGCGTCCGGAAATATATACGATCCGGAATTATTGTCGTGTTTTAAAAGGACAGCTCGATATATGTTTGTGGATTTAGTATTGTATAAAATGAATCATATTGATTACAGAAAATATCTACAGGTTGATCTATACACTGAGTCGAGTCGTTATGCCCCATTAAATATAATGGTTTTACCAAAGGCACCTCTCGACTGTAATGGATTTATTTATGATGGTTCCGGAATGCTTTCCGATATTAGTTCTAATATAAAAGAATATTATATATTTAATGGTTACCGTGATTTAGACACGGATGGCGCCTTCGAGTACATCGAATTCACTAGTATGAAAACAGACTCCAACAATATTTCAGGTATGATACATCATAATTCGATACAGAAGTATCTATGGACTTCCACAGATGGGTCAGAAAGGGGACATACTAATTAAGGTTGGCCAGTCTGATAACTTACCTACAACTTGGTAAGCGTACGGACGGCATTGTGCTCTGGCCAGCGCCAGAAGTTGGCTTTGACGATGAGGCCGGGGAAGGTCTGCTCCGAGTAATTACCGCCACCACGCTCGCTCAGCACGAGGCGTCGTCACTCGAGGATGGGGGCAAGCGGTGCCTGTCTTGCGGCGCGGATCTGCGTACGATCCCATCGCGGGCGTGGGTTATGTGAGGGACTGGTCATGATCTTTTCTCCAGTGGGGTTGCATGAGAACGCGGTTGTCTTGCTTGAGATCGACGATGCGGGTCTGATCGCGCACGCCTTCGATGAGTGCGCCTAGGCAGAGGTGCGAGCTCTGCGCAGGAGGCCGTCGCTGAAGCGCACCAACCCGGACACGCTAAAGCGTGAACTCCAACTCCCGAAAACACGTCTCTCCGTTGGAGTTCCTGCTTTAGCAGGTCGGGACTGGGACTACACTTATGACACCGCCGGGAGCCGCACCATGGCGTCGAACGCCGGGCGCGTGTCCACCTACAGCAGCATTTACTCGCGGACGAGTTTCGCGATGGGAGTAACAAGGGAAGCTATTAGCTTTTAGCTCTTAGCCTTTAGTATTTTTCTCCTTTCAGCCTCTGCCTTTCCGACTTTGTGCCTATGTGCCTTTGCACCTTTGTGCCTACCCTCCGAACCTTGTTCTTAGAGAGCGTGAATGACCTACTCCAAATACTTCACCGTCTCCACATAGAACAGCTCGCACGCCCCGGCGCCACTGTCGGTTCGCGAGAGCGAGGATGCCCAAATGAAGCCATCCGCGGAGGTCACTTTGACGAGCATTCCGGAAAGCTCGGCAACCACTCCGCGATGCCCGCGCTTAATAATCGGCACCACATTAGCAGCAGGGATTAGGTGGATATTTGCACTGGACGCGGTGATGATTTCCAATGGTGGCACGACATCCAAATCCTCCTCTTCCACGCTCCACAAATAGAATCGCGCCTGTTGGGTAATATCGATCTTCTTCCACACAGCAGGCTTGGCGCAACGGCCCCACGCCATGGCCCAGTCAATGGGACTGATATCGGAACCGTCATCCGAGTAGGATTCTGCGGAGAGAATCACGCCCACAAACTGGTAGCGAGCCAGTGGGGTTACTGTGTATTTGCCCATCGTAAATGGCCTGTCTGTAGGCTCCAGCTTTGTCTGTTTCGGAGTATAAGCCGCTTGGTTGTAGGTGGTCTCGACCTTGGGTAGAGGTGCCCGTTGCAGGTACGGGATCAGTTTCCACAACAACAGCGCTGTCAGCAGCATTATCCATGGCAGTGTTTTGGAGCGCATGGGAGCGAGGGATCAGCAATTTAGGCAAAGCAGAGGTTGTCGCATCGCACTTAACCTAAAGCGGAAAATGGAAAGATGGCAAGAACCGTGAAAAATGGCAAATCAGGGAGCATTGAGACGACGGGGCTCGAAAAGACACTAACCCTACGGGTGAGTTGGATTTGCCCCGGATCGGAATTGTCCCAGAGGGACAGAACGTCGGTAGAAACAGGCATCATAACGCACCCCGTCCCAGAGGGACGAAACGTAGAAAGCCACGTAAGAATCATAACGCCGAGCACTACCGAACCAATGTCCATCGCGACCGGGTTGCGTCCCAATGGGACGCAGGGGATTTTATGGTTTTATTTTCTATCGACATTATGCCCCTCTGGGCCGTACGTGTTTAGCGTAGAATTCATGGCATTCTTTCGCACCAACGGGGTATCGGAATCCCAAAGGGATTCTGTCCCAAAGCCCGGGGTTGGCCGCAGGCCTACCCCGGGTAAATGTAAGAAACCGGACAACCCCAACGGGGTTGCGTCCGTATTGCTATGGGCGGGATATACGACGCAAAGACGGACGACGCAACCCCGTTGGGGTTGATGTATCTTTCACATCATTACCCAGGGTAGCGCGCTCCGCGCGCAACCGCTGGGCTTTGGGGCGTAATCCCTTCGGGATATTTCTGATTCTGAAAACACCCGATTTGACGCTAAACAGGTACTCTGGGGCAACAGGATGCCTACGGCATCCACCGCTAAAGGCTGGATTGGTCACCCACCATTTTTCCCTTTAGGTTAATCCTGCCGCGAAAATCGGGCGCCAGTTTTTTGGACCGGATTGATACCGGAGCTTTTTATCTCTACAAGTGATGCAATTGGCGTGACAGGGTGCGCTAGCGAATCCACACTTTAATATTTACGACCCTCAAGATAGTTAATGCATACTACTTGACAGGTGATGGAAGAATCTGGCATATTTCATTCACAATCTTTCAATTATCTCGCAACCCCACCCATGGCAGCCCCGAACGCATCAGGCATAACCCGCCAGGCTATTGAGCAACTGGTCCGGGCGAGTGTGTACAAGCAGATAGGCCTTTCGGTACCAAGCCGCCCGGCTCCGCCGAACCCGCTCGTGGTGAATATAAGCGCAAGGCACTGCCATTTAACCCAGGATGCAGTGGAGCAACTCTTCGGTAAGGGCTACAAGCTGACACCGATGAAGTGGCTGTACCAGGAGGGGCAGTTTGCGGCGAAGGAGACGGTGACTTTGATCGGTCCGCGCAGCCGTGTAATCTCGAATCTGCGGATACTTGGGCCTTGTCGTACGCTGAATCAGGTCGAGTTGGCCTTTACGGATGCCATTTCCCTGGGGTTTGAAGTGCCAGTGAGGGCATCTGGAAATATCACGGGGACGCCGGGCTGCATGTTGATGGGACCGAATGGCTTCTTCGAGATGGTCGAGGGTGTGATCCGAGCCGCGCCGCACGCCCACCTATCGCCTGAGGACGCTGCGTACTACGGCGTGAAGGCTGGCGACATGATGCGGCTGCGTGTCGGAGGCGATCTTGGCATGACCTTTGATCGCATGCTGGCTCGCGTGGATAAATCTTTCAAACTTGAGGTCCACATTGATACGGACGAGGGGAACGGGTGCGGTCTAGGCCCGGATACTCCAGTGGAACTCCTTAAATAGACACCAACTTTTCAAATCACCCAATCTTAACCCACAGCAACCATGAATGAGTCCATCGGAATGGTCGAAACCAAAGGCTATGTCGGCTCTGTAGAAGCCAGCGACGCCATGGTAAAGGCCGCAAACGTCACGCTCTTGAAAACCATACAGATCGGCGGCGGTCTTATCACTACGATTGTCAAAGGTGACGTCGGCAGCGTGAAGGCAGCCGTAGAATCTGGAGCAGCCGCTGCCCAGCGCACGGGCGAGCTGGTAAGCTCCCATGTGATCCCGCGCCCCCATCCGGACCTTCTTAAGGCCTTTGAACTGGTTTAATTGCCCGTTCGACTCCCACCAATCACTTTAAACTCAATCAATTTTAGCCATGGCACAAGAAGCTCTCGGCATGATCGAAACCAAAGGCCTCGTAACTTTGTTCGAAGCCTGCGACGCCGCCCTTAAAGCGGCCAACGTCACCCTCACCGGGTGGGAAAAAATCGGCAGCGGATTAAATACCGCATTCTTCCGGGGCGATGTCGCCGCGGTGAAGGCGGCGGTTGATGCTGGCGCAGAAGCTGGCAAGCAGGTTGGCGAAGTCGTCAGCGTGCAAGTCATCCCGCGTCCGCACGAAGACCTGGGCAAGCTCGGGAAGTGGATCTAATACACAGGGCATGGGAGCTGCGGCGTGGCATTCCTCAGGGATGTCGCCGTGGCCCGGTGCTTAAGCAATAATTCGGTTAACCGCTTTGTTATGAAGGTCCTCGTCGCCAATCTCGGCTCCACCTCGTATAAGTACCGCCTGTTCCAGATGGATGGTACGGACGAGGTCATGCTCGCCAAGGGTGGGTATGAGCGGGTGACGGACTTTGGCAGCGTAATCGAGGACTCTATAGCGCAGCTAATCCAGAGCGGGCACTTGAAATCCGTGGAGGACTTGGATGCCGTGGGCTTCAAGGCCGTTCTCGGGAAAGACTTGAGTGGCTGTGTGGTGGCCGATGAGCGCTGCTTGAAGGCGCTTGATGACTACCGCGAAGTCGCGCCTGCGCACAACCCGGCGTATGCGAATGGCATCCGTCAGTTTTCAGTAAAGGCTCCGAAGGCCACACTCGTTGCACTCTTCGAGACTGCATTCTACCAGTGGGCGGGCGAGGCTGCCTGCCGCTACGCAGTGCCTGCTGCATGGCATGCGATTGGTATCCGGCGCTATGGTTTCCACGGGGCAAGCCACAAGTTTATTGCAGAGCGAAGCGCAGAACTCGCCGGTCGCGATGATGTGGCGGATCGCGTGCGCCAGCTCTACGTGAGTGGCCCCGGCGCAGAGCCCGCGAAACCATTCCGCGTGATCTCCTGCCATTTGGGTGGCTCCAGCTCCATTACTGGGATTCGCAGCGGTGTGGCCATTGGTAACAGCTTGGGCTTCTCCCCGCAGAGCGGTGTACCGCATAACAACCGCGTGGGCGATCTGGACGCGATGGCGGTACCTTATGCGATGAAGACTCTCGGCCTGAGCGTGGCCGAAGTAGAACGGCAACTCGGCAAGGAAGGCGGTTTCCTCGGTCTCTCCGGAGGCGTGGGCAACGATATCCGCGATATTAAGAAAGCCGCTGCCGAGGGCAATGCGCAGGCAAAGCTCGCACTGGAGGTCTTTGTCCACGAGATTCGCCGCTGGGCAGGCTCCTTCTACTTCCAACTCGGCGGAGCGGAGGCCATCGTCTTTACCGGAGGTATAGGCGAGAACAATCCGGATGTACGCGCCGCCATCTGCGCTAATCTGGGGGAGCTTGGCATCACTCTCGATCCCGTGCGCAATGAAGCTACACGCACAGAGGGGCGCATAAGCGCTGATAGTTCACGCACGCAGGTGTGGGTCATCCCCACCAATGAAGAGCTGGTCGTCGCCCGCGAGGTGAAACGACTACTCGAGAACAGGAAAGTAACGCACTAAGATGGGTTTCATCACGAAACTAATCATTCTCTTTTAACCACAATCAGTACCTTTAACCCAAAAAATACCATGTCCCAGAAAGCCATCGGACTACTCGAAACACGGGGCCTAATCGCTCTAGTGTACGGCACGGACGCCATGCTCAAGGCAGCGAACGTCGAACTCGTCGGACAAATGAAACAGGTTGGCAACGCGCTCTGCACAGCCGTTGTCACCGGTGATGTCGCCGCCGTCAAGGCCGCGACAGATGCAGGAGCCGCCTCCGCCCGCACCGTGGGAGAAGTAATCAGTGTGCACGTGATCCCGCGCCCGGATGATGCCGTACGCGTGGTATTGCCCACGCTCGCTCCAGTCGCCGCAGCCAAGCCCGCTGCCAAGTAATCTTTGATAGCCGCTGGCACGGGTGTCTTTACCAGCACCCGTGCCCGGCAACCGATCCACTGGCCTAATCAGCCAGAGGAACCACCCACCGGCAAAGGCCGCCTGCACACTATGTTTCTAGCACGTGTCATCGGTTCAATCGTATCCACCAAGAAGGAGGAGACCATGAAGGGGCGAAAGCTTCTCCTGCTCCGACCCATGTTGGTCGACGAGAAAGACCCCACGCAGTTCCGCCCCGGCGCGAATACTATCGTGGCGGTGGACAGTCTTGGTGCGGGCGAAGGCGAGCTGGTCATGTTCTGCCAGGGTAGCTCCGCCCGGTTGGGGGAGGGGTTGAAAAGTCTCCCCATCGATGCCGCCGTAGTGGGGATTGTCGATACCGTGGATGTTCTTGGGAAGAATATCTATAAGAGTGGCCAGTAATGACCCTCATCCAGCCAGATAGCGAAATCAGATTAACCCTTCACTTTATAATACATGTCATCTCCTCTCAAACTGGACGAGTCCGCCATACGTAGTGTGGTCGAGGAAGTACTCAGCCGATTAAATGCCTCTGGTGCAGGACTTCCCGCAGCAGGTAGCGCAAATCTCTCTACGAAATCGGGTGCCGAAGGTAATCTCGGAGTCTTCACCTCTGCTGACGATGCATGTACAGCAGCGCACGAGGCTTTCCTCAAACTAAAGCCCCTGGGTGTCGCTGGTCGTGCAAAAATAGTGGCTGTTGTCAAAAAGCTCTGCGCCGAGAAGGCGGAAGAGTGGGGGAAGCTGGAGTTTGCCGAGACGAAGATCGGTCGCCTTGAGCACAAGATAGATAAGCTTCGGGCCATCCCGCGTATTCCGGGCACGGAGTTTCTCCGCGCGCACGGGATGAGTGGAGATCACGGTATCTCGATGGAAGAGTTCACCGCCTTTGGGGTGATAGGAGCGATAACTCCGGTTACACACTCCATCCCCACGCTGAGCTGTAATATCGTAAACATGGTTTCAGCCGGTAATACGGTTGTCTTTAATGCCCACCCAAATGGTGCAAAGTGTGCTGCCGAAGCCGTCCGCGTATATAACAAAGCCTTCATCGAAGCCGTAGGGATTCCCAATATTGTCACCATCGTGGAGAAGCCATCGCTGGAGTCCTTTGCGGCTATCTCAAAGCATGATGCCGTTCGCATTCTCTGCGTGACGGGTGGACCAGGAGTCGTGAATGCCGCGATGAAGAGCGGCAAGCGTGCTATATGCGCTGGTCCGGGTAATCCGCCGGTACTCGTCTGCGAATCCGCCCGCCTCGAAAAGGCCGCCCGCTACATCATCGATGGTGGCGCCTACGATAACAATCTGCTCTGCATCGGCGAGAAACAGGTCTTTGTGGTTGAGAAAGTTTACAACCAATTCCTCGATGCCTTCCGCAAGGCTGGCGCCATTCAGCTTAATAACAACCAGCTTGAGGCACTCACGAAGCTCGCCTTTACCTACAAGCCGGATGGTGGAGGCTGCTCCCATCCCGTTCTGAACCGTGACCTGGTCGGTCGAGATGCCAGCTACCTCGCGCAGCTCGTGGGGCTGAACATTCCTGCCAGCACCCTCATGCTCTTTGCCGAAACGAATGCGGACCACGCCTTCGTGCAGGAAGAGCAGATGATGCCGATGCTGCCGATCGTAAAAGTGCGCGATGCAGCCGAAGGTATAGCGCTGTCCAAGGAGTCCGAACACGGATTTAAACACAGCGCGATGATCTTTACCCGCGACATCGAGGAAATGACTGCGATGGCCCGCGAGATGGACACTACTATCTTCGTAAAGAATGGTCCCTGTTTTGCCGGTCTCGGCATGGGTGGAGAGGGTTATGCCAGCTTTTCCATAGCCACTACCACGGGCGAAGGCATCTCCACACCGCTTACCTTCACCCGCATCCGCCGCTGTGTCATGGTGGACCAACTCAGAATCTGGTAAACAAACATGTTAACCTGCCGCGTCGAAGGCTCCATCACAGCTACCATCACCCACCCGAGCTTATCGGGATGGCGCTTGGTGTTGTGTCAGCCCGTGGACGAGCTGGATAAGAAGGATGGGGCGCTGCTCATTGCAATCGACTGCCTTGGGGCCGGAATGCACCAGAAGGTAGTCGTCACCAGCGACGGCAAAGGTATCCGCGAACGCGTGGGTAACCCGCTCAGCCCCATCCGATTTATGACTGTGGGTGTGGTGGATGAAGTAGAAACCTCTAAATCCTGAACCCCACACATGCGTCTTGGTCGAGTCATAGGCAGAGTTACCCTGAACCGCTACGAGCCAACGTATAAGGCTGGTCGTTTTCTTCTCGTGCTCCCCTATGTACCTCCGCAAGGACAGCACGAGGCTCCCGCTTCACCCACTACTGTACCGCTGCCCGCTGGGAGCAGTATGGTTGTGTATGATAACCTCGGTTCTGCTGCTGGTGATGTCATCGCCTACAGCGAGAGCGGAGAAGCAGCCGCAGCATTCGCAGAAGACACTCCGGTGGATGCGTTTAACTGCGCCATCGTGGACCATACCTTCTATCACCCCCTGATTCAGGGAAGTGTGTAATCTTCTTTTCCTTAATTTATGAGCAAAGTATATACCGCGAAAGACGTTGAAGCCATCCTGGCCAAAGGCGGCAGTGTTGCCGATATTCCGGCGGGAACTATTCTCACCCCGTCTGCCCGCGACCTTTTGAAAGAACAGGCACAGGGCTCCGGTCAGCCCAAGGCCAAGTCGGCTCAAGCAGTCACAGCAGGGAACGAGCCCTACGCGCCCATCCTCCCAGACTATACCTACCGATGGGAAGGTAAACCAGACCCCAAGACCCCGGCAGAGATACAGAAGTTTTTCAACTCCCCCGAGATTCAGCTCATCAAAGAGCGGATGGTCGATATGGGCCGCCGGATGTGGGAACGAGAGTACACCGACGGCAACGGCGGCAACCTCGTCGTCCGCGTTGGCGAGAATCTCTTTCTTTGTACACAGACCCTTATTAGCAAGGGCTTCATGACTCCGGAAACCATCGGCCTGGTCGATTGGGAGGGCAAGCAGCTTGCGGGCAAGTACAAGCGCACCAGCGAAGTACTCACCCACCTGGCTGTGTATAAGAACCAGCCCAAGGCACGTGCCACATGCCATGCACACCCGGTCCACGCAACAGCATTTGCCGTTGCAAAGATGCAGCCGCCCACCTGCATGATTCCCGAGGCAGAAGTGTTTCTCGGGCAAATCGGATTAGCCGAGTACCAGACTCCGGGCACACCTGCAAACGCCAAAGCCGTGGGCGATGTGGCCAAGGATCATCACGCCATCCTCATGCTGAATCACGGTGTGATCACCTGGGGCGACCACATTGAAGATGCCTACTGGAAGATGGAAAACACCGAGTCCTACTGTAAATGCATCTGGGTCGCCATGCACCTCACCCCGGACCTTGGCACTATAACCGGCAAGCAGGCGAAGGAGTTAATCCAGCTCCGCAAGTCCCTCGGTATGAATGACAAACGCGAGGGCTGGAAAGAGTGCGAACTCTGCGATAACTCCGAATGGCCGCGCGGCGTCACCTGTACGACTCAAGCCGTTGATGCAGGCACAGCTACGCAAAGCTCGCCCTTCAATCCAGAGGCGGAAGCGCTCGTTAAGAAAGTGACCGATCTGATTCTGGAAAAACTCGGCGCGTCTCGTTAAGCCACGCAGCATCCCTATTTTCAAACAAGCTCTCCCATGAAAGTTACCATTATCGGCGGCGGCGGTCGCGTAGGTTCGAATGCAGCATTTGCCCTGCAATGCGCGGGTATAGTGCCGGAAATCCAACTCATAGACGCCAACAACGACATGGCCGAAGGCGAGGCACTGGACCTGCTGCACGGCACCTCGGTCTATGGTGATCAGCGCATCTACGCCGGGGACTACGCCCGCGCGAAGGATAGCGACATCTTTGTCATTACTGCCGGACTTCGACGCAAGCCCGATGAGTCGCGCCTCGATCTCATCAATCGCAACGTTGCACTCTTTAAGCAGATACTTGAAAGCATTGCTGCGAGTGGGCATAAGTCCTGCGCCAAGTTTGTAGTGGTTTCCAATCCTGTGGACATCCTTACCCAGCTTGCATCGCGCAAGCTGAAGGTGCCTGCAAGTGCGGTACTCGGCCTCGGCACCATGCTGGATACAGCCCGCTTCCGCTCGCTAATCGCGGAGGAGCTTCAACTCCCGGCAAGTCAGGTGAAAGCACTCATCCTAGGCGAGCATGGCGACACCATGGTTCCCATCTGGTCCAGCGCAGTGGTCGGGGGACTTCCCCTCGGCGGTTTGAAGGACTGCACCCCTGCCTTCCAGAAACGTATTTTTGAGCGCACCAAAGGCAGCGGAGCAGAAGTCATCCGCAAGAAAGGCGGAGCGGGATGGGCTGTCGGTGCGACCATCGCCGAAGTAGTACACGCCATCGTCCTCGACAAACGCCAGCTACTCCCTGTCTCTTCCGTGCAGGAAGGCAAGGTTTACGGCCTGCGCAACGTGGCCATCTCCGTTCCCGCCATCGTAGGCAAGGACGGCGTACTGAAGCAAATCGAGATCGACCTCTGGCCCAAGGAAGTTCAAGGACTACAGGCCAGCGCCCGCGCCTTGCAGGAGATACTTGACAAGGTAGGGTAGGGCAGGGATGGGCTTGTCAGTGTACGCTTTACCACTTCACGGTTTAGCTCTCCATTCGTGCATGCATGCCGTGCACTTTCTTCTTGTGCCCTTGGTATGAATTATAATGAAAAAGATTAACAAGGGAATAAACAGGAAAACTATTGAGAGTATCATAATCCAAAAGAAGGGTTCATCAGGGTAGGATACTTTCCGATGCAAGCATCTTGGGCATGCAGCGGAGGATTCATCTTCTTTAGCGTCTTCTAAATCCTTCTTAAACTCAGCTTCCCATTCCAAGTCACTGGAGGCATCGCTTTCCGCAACAACTTCATTAGTACATAATTCAATACCCGGCGGTGAATTATCACGGGCGTTCAAGTATTCAAGATACTCGCTTATAACAACTGAAGCTTTATCGAATTCGGTTCTTTCTACGTAAATGGTCCATAAGTAATCCTTAAATACTGGCCTTGAAGTCTCCGCTCCAGGTATAGCCTTGGTCACTACATTCGATGCGTTTAGAAGGAGGACAATATTGTCCAAATCTTCTTTAAATACATTGCGGACTATCGGTACTATATCGGGGTCTGAAGCCATTTATGTGCGATCTAAAGGTTTGTTCTAATGGAAGCAAGGGGAAGGGAAGGGGACTGTTGCGTGGGAGCATCTCACTTTCTGGACCTATAACCCTACTAATAGAAATGGGAAATGGTGGGTGACCAATCCGTGTTTTCCCAAGATGCCTGCGACATCCTACAACATTCAGGAAGTAGAGGCATAATCCTAAAAGGAAAATGGCATGTGACCGATCAGTGCTTTTTTTGAGGATGCCGTAGGCATCCCAGAGATTAGCCGGGGGTTGAGTTCCGCTGCGGGACGACACCCCCGGTATGGGCAACATTCACCATCGACCCCAGCGGGGTCGCAGCCGTGCATCCGTTGATTTCAATCCCACGGCCTCAGCAATCCGCGCTGCGACCCCGCTGGGGTCGGCATTATTAGGTTGGTGTTCCGGGGGTA
>JANRLC010000016.1:0-14284 GCA_033762955.1 Verrucomicrobiota bacterium
CAAAAGTCAATATCTGCGGGATTGACTTACCCAAATTTTCTCAAGATGCTTCAATCTTCTATTTGGGGCAGTAGCTCAATTGGTAGAGCGCCACGTTCGCAATGTGGAGGTCGTCGGTTCGATCCCGATCTGCTCCACCAAGTAGAGCTGATGATTTCTTTTCTTTGGGGCTTCGTGTCTTGAGCGAAGTGGGCGTGCGATTGCTGTCTCCATCCACATGGGAATGCCGGATGCCCCGCCCTATTATTCAAATCAATGGCTGCGTAGTCGCCTTCATCCCGCCCTGAGCATTTCGAAGATGTTAATAGGTTCCGGACGGTATCGGTGGTGCAAACCTGGGAGCGCTGACGTCCTCGTCTGGTGGAGCTAAAGGCTAAAGGCTAATGGCTAAAGGCTAATGGCTCAAAGCTCTCCAATCCGTTGCATTCAAATGTTGATTGTGTGAGTCGCTGATCCCATGCTATCGGATTCATTCATGCCGACAGCCATTGATATACTCTACGACACGTCGTTGACGCTGCGGCTGCTGTGCGCGAATAATGCGCCTCTGGTGCTTGGGTTTCTTCAGGAGGCCTTCAAGGAGCGAAATCTACACTCGATACGGGAGGAGGATTTGGAGCTGATGCTGGACCGACACCTGGCTGAGCCTGCCCTGCTGGATGGGGATGCTGGCGGAGCAGAGAATAGAGCACGAAACTACCTAAACCTCTGGTGTAGCGATGCAAACCGGTACGTGCGGAAGCGGTTCAACGAGGCGGACCAGTGCTTCGTTTACGAGCTTACCCGGCATAGCGAGAAGGCTTTGCAATGGTTGCGCGAATTACAAACAGGTCTGCGGCTGGGGCATACCACAACGGAGTCGCGTTTCAGCCGTATATTTAATGAACTGCAGGTCTTGTCGCAACAGACCAAGGAGGACCCGCAGCTACGACTTCGTGACCTGCTGGCACAACGCGATGCGATTGATGCAGAGATTCAGGAAATCCGCGCAACGGGGAAGGTGCGCACCCTGGATGCCACGCAGGTTAAGGACAGGCTGATCGACTTGGAGGGCATGGTGGAATCCTTCCTGGCAGACTTTCGCGCGATTGAGGATCGCTTCAAGGAGCAGGCGATTGAGCTGCATGAGATTTATCTGGAACGCGGTCGCTCCAAGGGGGACATCGTTGCCCACGCGCTGGATGCAAACGAGGTGCTGCGCAATTCTGAGCAAGGCCGGAGCTATTACGGATTCCGTGAATTGATCCGCTCTCATGAAAGCCGCGAACGTCTCTCCCTCGCGCTGGATGATGTAGCCAAACTGGCCTCGAACTCGGGCATGGATGAGCGAGTCTTCGTCTCCCTGATGGACAGGCTCTTGATACAGGGCAACAGCGTGCAGGAGAGTTTCCGGAGAATAGCTGCGCAACTGCGGCGCGTCGTGGAGGAAGCGTCATCCCAGGATACACGGCTGCTCATGGAGTGGATTGCCGAGATCAAACAGAAGGCGCTGGCTCTGCGAGACACCCCGCCCATAGAAGATGAAGACGGCGCCTTTATGCAAATTGACGAGGGCATCGCCTGGGGCAATCTGATGGAGCTGGGGTTCTATGAAAAGAAGGAGTCCGGCAAGTTCAGCCCGGTTATTTCAAGCCCAGCAGAAGACAATGAGGACGTACTGGCTGCTGTGAGAAAAGTAGGGAAGCCTCTGAATCTCGAAGAGTATCGGCGCCGGGTAGACAGCCTGTTGAAACAACACGAGCAGATCGCCCTCAGCCAGGTGCTGCTCACCCACCCCCTGCAAGAGGGAGTAGTGGACCTCGTGTGCTACCTCTGCGTAGCTACAGACAAGGACCAGCACTTGATCGACGAAGCCATGGAGCAGATCGATCTGAACCGCCCCAACCAACCCCGCTTTGCCACCATGAACCGCATCATTTATCAACGCCAATGAGTGCCAGAATCGACTACCGCCACGTACTCGCCCGGTTGGCCACAGGCCCGCTCTATGAAGGGGACACAGACCACTGGCTCATGCTCAAGAGCGAGCTGGAGCGCGTGCGTGCGCACTATGCCGCGATGGGGCTGGAGGTCGTCATGGACGATGTTGGCGGCTATGCCTTTCTACGGCAGCGCCCCGATGATGAGGAGAGCGCGTGGAATCAGGAAGGCATGGCCCCGATTCCCCGCATCCTGCGGCGCACCGCGCTCAGCTACCAGCAAACGCTCCTCCTCGTACTGCTGCGCGAGCGCCTGCTGCGCCACGAGCAGTCGCCCGACCTGGACACACCGCTCTATCTCGACCTGTCTGAGATCACCGAGATGCTCAGGCCGTATTACCCCGAGTCCAATAATGAAAAGAAACTCTACGACAGTGTGCAGACCCTTATTCGCCGGTTTGATGCGTTGAATCTACTCTTCCCCATGAAGAACCGTAGCGACTCGATCTACCGCGTAGAGCAGATTATCAAAGCCAAACTCCCTGCAGAGATGATTGCCGAAGTCCGGGACCGCCTCGCCGAACTCACCAAGCCCGAACCTGAAACCGTCCCATAATGTCAACGGAACAACCGCTACTTGAATTCTTCCCCGATGCCGATACGGCGGGCTTTCGCCTGCACGAACTCTCGGTGCTGAACTGGGGGACATTCCACGGGAAGCCCTACGCCATCCGCCCGGATGGCCGCACCGCGATTCTAACCGGGGGCAATGGCACAGGGAAATCCACGCTGGCGGATGCCCTGCTCACGCTGCTCGTGCCGAATCTGAAGCGCAACTACAACCAGGCCGGGCAAACCCAGAAACGCGCCGAGCGAAACGAGAAAGAGTACGTCATGGGCGCGTATTCGGAAAAGCACGACGAGGTGATTGGCCGTAGTAAGCAGTATTTGCGCAAGAACGCAGGCAGCTATTCCGTGCTCCTCGCCACCTTCCATAACGAGGGACTGAACTCGTGGGTGACCCTCGTGCAAGTCCTCTGGATCAATACGGCGGGCAAGGTGGAGAAGGTATTCATCGTCGAACCACGGCGACTCTCCATCGAAGGGGATTTTAACTACCTGGACACACCGGCCACGATTCGGCGGATTTTGAAAGATCGCGGATTCAACGGCATGGACTCGTTTACGGCGTATCAGGACAAGTTCCATGACATGCTCTGCATGCCCAAGGACAAGACGCCGATGGAGATATTTAACCAGGCTATCTGCATCAAGGATATCAGCGACCTCACTTCCTTCATCCGCGAGCACATGCTGGACGATGGCGGGGCCGCGGAGAAGCTTCAGAATCTGCGAAGGAACTTTACCGAGCTGCGGGATACGAACCGGCGGATAGAGCTGGCCACACGGCAACTGGATAATCTGAATCTCATCAAGGCAGACCACGATGTGCTGCTCGATCTGCAAGCCGAGCTTGATGCGCTACTACTGCGTGAGCAGATTCTGGTCCCGTACTTTGCGGAGAAAGAAATCGCTCTGCGTGAAACAATGGCGGAGCGGCAGGCTCTCCAGAAGGTTAATCTCGAAGCCAGAGAGATAGAGGTGGGTGTACAGATCGAGCGGCTCACGGAGAAGCTCCGCTCTGTAGAAGCCGCAATGGAACAGAGCAACGAGGGCCGCCGGTTAAAGGAGATCGAGCAACAACTCATTGCCAAAGCTGAAGCCCGAGAGCTACGGAAGCAGTCCCGGCGCAGATTTGATGACCTCTTGAAATCGTGGAATCCCGCGCGCCCGGTGGTCGATGCTTCCACGTTCCAAGAGCTGTTGATGAACTGTCGCACGGAAGTGCCCACGCTGCTTGCGCGAGTGCAAGCCATTGAGAAGACGGAGTTAAAGAACAAGACCATCGATGCGAGCAAACTGGAAGGCGACAGGGACCGCCTCGAGAAGGAGCAGCGTTCGCTCCTGGAGCGCTCCAGTAACATCCCCGAGCACTGTATTCGCGCACGGGCGTACCTTCTGGAAGAGCTGCATCTGAAACCGCGAGATCTGCCGTTTGTTGGCGAACTCATCCAGGTGAAAGCGTCGGAGATGCAATGGACCGGAGCCATTGAACGGCTCATGCACTCTTTCGCCCTTTGCATGGTGGTGCGGCAGGACTTGCGTGAGCGTGTGGATGCCTTTGTGCATGAGAATCGCCAGCGAGGGCTGGTCGTCTATCACGCTGTGTCCGAAAAGATTGGCGAGGCAAACCCGCGTCTGCAGGCCGATGCCGTGGCATACAAGCTGGAGTGCAAGCCCGGGCTGGCGGAGCTGGGTCGCTGGCTCGAGGTGGAGGTAGGCTATCGATTTGATCACGTCTGCTGTACCGACACCGGCCTTCGCTTCCGCGAGTCGCCCAACGCACTCACCCTGAATGGGCTTGTGAAACAGAAGGGCACCGAGCGCCGCAAAGACGACCGCAATGAACTCGGTGATGCCACACACTACGTGCTCGGCTGGGATAACCGCGATAAACTGATCGCCATTGGCACCGAGTTAAAGGCACTGGAGATGAAGCTGCGCGACGCGGCCCAGCAGATCAAATCGCTGGAGACGGAGTTGACAGGGCTGCGCAACCGACTCGCAGCCGCCGATAAGTTGACTACATTTTACACTACTTACACCGAGATCGACTGGCAGGGCATGGCCAGGGAAATTGCCGATCTGGAGAACGAGCAATCCAATCTGAAGCGCAGCTCCGACCGCTTGAAAGAACTCGAAAAACAAAAGCTGGAAACGCGTGAGGGCATCCGCATAACCGAGGCGGAGAAGCATAAGATCATCGGCGAAATTGCAGTTCTTGTTGCCGATATGGAGCGCAACCGCAAGGCCATCGCGGATGCGACGGCACTCGTCGCATCGCTCGAACAAACCGCCGCACGGGACCCGCGATTTGCAAACTTCCGCACGAAGTACACAGCCATTACCGAATCCCTGGCGTTCCCCATTACCGACCTGAGCAAACTCTCCGCCGCTCATAAGGAAGCAGCGGACGGACTCCTACGCCGTCGCCGGGAAGTGAACCGCCATCTGGACGAGCGCTCCCAGCGGATCAAGCGCCACATGGAGCAGTTTGTGATGAATGCCGATAACATCGAGTACAAGGACAGGCTCATCGGCGACTACGCGCTACCCGGCTACAGTTCGGCGCTCCATGCTCCGTTTGATGCCCTGCGCACGCAGCTCATCCAGGAAGATTTACCGAAGAATCAGCACCGCTTCGAGTCATTGCTGCACACGACAGTGACGGATGATGTGACCGTCTTTGATGAGCTGCTGGAGCGGCATGCAAAGCGTATCGAGCGCAAAATCCAGGAGCTGAATCAGCAGCTTCATAAGATAAACTTTGATCGCCGGGACAAGACTTTTATCCAACTCGTTCCTACTCGCACGGACGATCTGGCGGTGAAGGAGTTTCGCACGCTACGCAAGTACGCGCTGCAAGATTCGCTGAATGAAACCAATGAGAAAGCCGTGCTCAAGGAGCGGTACCACCGGATAGAGAATCTGTTGAGCAGACTGGATGAAAACCCGGACTGGACGAACCGCGTGATCGATGTGCGTAACTGGTTCAACTTCCGTGCGGAGGAAAGCTACCGGGCGGATAACTCCCACAAGCAAAGTTACTCCGGGGCCTCAGGGAAGTCTGGCGGGGAGAAGAACCGGCTGGCATCCACCATTCTCGCCACGGCCATCGCCTATCAATATGGCATCTCCGTGGATGACAAGCAAACGGAGACCTTTCGACTCGTCGCGGTGGATGAGATGTTTAGCAAGACGGACGACGAGTTCTCCGAATACCTGCTGGAACTCTTCAAGGAGTTTCACCTGCAGCTCCTGATCATCCAGCCACTCGATGCAAAAATCCACCTCGTGCAGAAGTACGTGGAGCGCTACCACATCGTGACCAAGCGGGGGACAAACTCCTCCGTGCGCACACTGACGGTGCATGAGTACAAGCGCTTGCGGGCTGCGCCATGATCGATGCGGCGGCACTAAGAAAGCAGGCGGCCAACAAGTACCCCGAAGTAGTCGCGGCACTGCTTCGCGGAGAAGCTCCATTCCCCATCACCCTGCGCTACAGCCGAATCCGCACCACTGATTCACGGGAGTCTATTCTGAATGCCATCCATGTGCTCAAAGGAGAATCGCGCGAGCATTTGGGCCATGGCCTTACGATTCAGTGGACCGAGATTAACACCATCAAATACGGACTCAACAAGGTGCCGGATACGATTCTGCTCGCCGATGAAGCGGACTACATGGGCTACGTTGGCAAGATCGAGGAGTGGCGCTCCATCCGCCTTGGTTATACCCTGCTGGTAGAGGCTTTCCCGCAACTGGCCACTGCCCTACCCTCTCTCTGGCGCGATCTGCGCGATGGCTCAATCGACTATTGGCAGCAAGTAATTGCCGTGCTTGAGTTCTTTCAACAAAGCCCTTTTCCAGAACGTTACACACGAGAGCTACCGATACCGGTGCCCACGAAATTCATCGAGGAGAACTACACGCTCTTTGAAAAGTTCATCCCATTGGTAGCACCCGACGCTATGAAGGATGATGGCGAAACTTTTGAGGAACGCCTCGGACTCAAGAGACCCGATGCGCTCGTGGAGTGCCGCTTGCTGGACGATGCCCTACTGCCTGGGTGGCAGTTTCGTCAGTTCACCGTGGGCGTGAGGGACCTTGAGTATCTCGCCGCGCTGCCTGCGCCTACCATCATCATTACGGAGAACAGGATTAACTTCCTGACACTGCCTCCAGCCCCGGGCACGATTGCCTTTCAAGGCCAGGGCTATGCCGTCCGGCGCTTGCGTCGCGCACGGTTTCTGCACAGCCGGCACATTCTCTACTGGGGGGACATGGATGCACAAGGCTTCGAAATTCTCGCCGTGCTCAGGCGGGAGTTCCCCCACGTGGACAGCCTGATGATGGACCTCCACACCTGGGAGCAGTTCGCCCACTATCGCGTCCCCGGCGTCCGCAGCCGCAACGATCCCGCCCTGTTCATTCCATTTTTGACCACAGAGGAGCGCGAGGTCTACGCCAGAGTAACCTCAGGCATAGTGCGCCTCGAGCAGGAGCGCATCCCACAGAATTACGTGAACGCGCAGATAGGATTCCAGTTGGAAGGGTGAAAGGCAGTAGGCAGAAGCGTTCAGCAATCAGCCTCTGACCTCTGACGCCACTGGCACCGGAGCCTTCGTCCAGACGGCGAGGGCCTCGGCTACAAAGCCGACGACGAGAATGAGGGATGCGGTGATGTGATCCAGAATCCCCATTTTGAAAAAGAATACGGCTGCTCCATAGATGCATACGATGCGGGCGATACCGCCCACGCCCATCCTGAACGTGTTGCGCGTGTTGAGGAGCTGCCCGTGGTAGTAGTTGCGAAGGGTCATGGCAGCGGGGATTAAGCACATCACTGCGACGACCTCTCGCGACATCCACAAGACCTCGCCTTGAACACCGAGCAACTCACCGAGAAAGAGCCCGCTCAGCGGCGTGGCACAGACCACAGCCATGATGAGTGTGGTGACCAGCATCACCCGGATGGCAAAGGTCCTCACGCCGGTGGGGTCCTCGTTACCAAAGGTTACATAGAAATGGCGGAACTGGTTGAGTGGGTTAAAGAAGAGCATGCCGAAGTCAAACCCCACACGCAGCGCTGCCAGCATCATTAGGGCTTCGGGCAGGCGGCTAACGTATGAGAAGATCACGGGTCGGCTCAGTGAAAACATCAGGCTCGTAATCGCAGTTGGCCAAAAGAAACTCATCATTTCGCCGTAGGTTACCTGCTCGTGCTCCAGCTTAACGGGTGGATGGTATTTCCGCTGGCACAGCCAGTACGAAAGCCCCAGCTCAAGCAGTGATGAGGCCGCACCGGATATGGCAACCGTTTCCACGGCGCGCCAGCCAAGGGATTTGCCCAGCAAGAGCAGACCGGATAGGGCGGCGAGTTGGGCGATATTCACCAGAGTCACCCACCCCGTCAGCCGTGACTGGATTAGCAGCCCCGCTAGATACGAGCGCATGCCTGCGAGTATGACCAGCGGTGCGAGATAGCCCAGATATTCTGCAACGGAGATGAGCATGTCTCCCTCCAGCCCGTAGGCACGACCAAGCAGCGCACGTCCCCACGGTGTAAGGGATGCCAGCGCCATTGGCACTGCCATGCCTGCGCTGATTGCCAGGGTGAAGCGGAAACACATTCTGCGCCCATGCGGAGAGCGGGCGTAAACATTGATCTGCTGGGGTATGAAAACCAGTGCCGAGGTGAAGAAGAAACTCAGACTGCCAGCGATTGCGAATACAGCCAGTTCACGCGAGGAGTCTGGGTAGCGCGCCAGTATGCCGTTCTGAAACTGACTCCCAAGCAGCATCGCAGCGCCTGTCAGGGTCAGCGGCCAGTAGAATTTCCAGTAAACACTTTGTGATGCCATTGCTGCCTGTTATGAAACCGAATGATACAGTTTGCACGAACAAATATGGGGCATGGCAATCAGTTCATCGGTCAGTGATGACGTGGGCATGTATGTGTTTAGTGTAGAATTCATGGCAACCTGTCGCACCGAAGGTGCATCAACTCATGAGCCCAGGGCAACGCCCTGGGAACGGTTATCCCATTTATCAATGAGCCCTGAAAGGGCGGTACCCCGCCAGATGAATGGCGGGTATCGCCCTTTCAGGGCTTAAATAATAATAATACAATCCATACCCAGGGCGTCGCTGCGCTGTGCCCTGGGCTCAAGAGTGGTTGCGCCTTTGGCGCGGAATGTGTCCATAGTGCCTTGGTATACGCTAAACACAAACTACGGCATCCTAAAGCCCCGTTGGGGCTACGTGGCATTTACGCCCTTTGCACCACATATATTCGGTGCAACTACTTCGAGATGAACCGAACAACAGACAACATATTTGCAGGAACTTTAAAATGCAGATGCAGGTCGTAAGAGTTACCGTTTACATACACTCAACAAAAACCGTTTATAATGAAATCAAATCGTTCCCTAATAGCGCCTGTAGCCGTAGCGTTAATTTTAACGCTCGCCGGATGTTCGACCCGCTCCATCTCTGATTCAGGGATGGAAAGAGACTCCAACTACAGAGGTGAACTCAGCGAGATGGCTGTTCTGGGTACAGACAAGCCATCGAGCATTACCGAGAGTGATATACAGAACGCCATCGCCAATCGTGCCAAAGTTAAACTTCATAGGGGTGAACCGGTTGTGGTTGTACAATCAGGAGCGCGTTTCCCGGATGAAGGGGTCAACACGGAGCTCAGTCGCTACTTCAAAGTGGTTCCACTCAATGGCCAACCCGAGAATACAGTGAACCAAGGCGACAACTACTGGAGGCATGGTTCGGGATCCGGTTCCAGTACTATGACCAACGGGTCCTCGGATCCCTCACTGCAGAAGGCTTTGCGATTTACCGCTGCGCGAGCTGGAGCCAAGTCCATCATCGTTTATTGGGGAATTCTCGAAGTAGGAAGGGAAAGTAGAGTAACTAAAACGGTAAGTTGGGTGCCCATACTGGGCAGTCTAGTGCCCGACGAGAAACAACAAATGCGTATAGTTATCAAGGCGGCCGTGATCGATGTGGCTACTGGTGCGTGGGATCTTATCAGCCCGCAAGTCTATCAAGACGAGAAGTTTACCGCGGGTATCACCAGACACAATACCGACTCCAATCAAGTCGCTACGCTAAAGGCGAAGGCATATAAACAAATGGTTGCAGACCTGATGGCTCGTTTTGGATAGGCATCGAAGGAATTGTAGACTGGTGGGTACTGGGAAATGTAATATGTTCACCCCATGCCATCGCCCAGTTCCACACCGCTTCGCCTAGATTGGCGCCCGTATTGTCGACGGTTTAGATACCCCATGCAGACAGCCCATGGGAGCTGGACTGAGCGGCATGGGATTATTCTGCGGTTAACGGATAGCGAAGGGCGCAATGGTTTTGGGGAAATCGCACCGCTTCCTGATTTTGGTACGGAAACCATGGACGATGCAGTCGCCTGCTTGAGGGAACTCGGAGCTACTCTCCCCGACGCTCCTACTCAACCCGATGATACATCACGCTCCATACCGCGAAGGATGCTCTGTCTGCGTAGCGCGATTGAGTGTGCCCGGCTACAACTCGATGGCAGAATAACTTTCCCCAGTTCGGGTCGGCTATCCATCGCTGCTCTGATGGTGGGTACAGGTAACGGTGTGGAAAACTCCGAAGCGGAAGACTCCATAAACGAACTTCTCGCAGCCGGTTATCGCACTTTCAAGGCCAAGCTCGCTGGTGGTGATTGCGCTGCCTACTCTGCCAACATCAACCGCTGGCTCAAGGCACTCCCGGATGATGGCCGTCTGCGCGTGGATGCGAATGGGGGGCTGGACGCGGATTCGGCCACTGTGTTGCTCCAGAAGTTCTCACAGGACCCTCGATTTGAGTACCTGGAGCAGCCATTGCCATCCCATGACACGGCGGGGTTGATTGCACTAGCCAGCAACTTTGGCCCGAAGCTGGCACTCGATGAATCGGTGACTGGCTGGGGCAGCCTTCTGCGTTGCTCAAGGGAAGCCGATTACGGGTATTTCGTGGTGAAGCCCGCCCTTCTTGGACAGATAGAGCCATTGCTACGGAGCGACTCGAATCTAAGGAAGCGCCTGGTCTTCTCGTCTGCCATGGAAACCATGATTGGCTGGAGCTGGACAGCACGGTTGACCGCAGAGTGCCAGTCCCCTTCCGCAGCAGGTCTGGGCACGGCTGGTTACTTCAACGACGACGGACTGGGCCCGATTGCAACCGGTCCATGGCTGGATATGGGGACGCTGGGGAGTGAATGTTTTCATGAAGTTTGGAAGTGGGTTGATGTAGGCACAAAGGCACAGAGGCACAAAGGCACAAAGACGGAAGGCAAGAATCTGAATACTGATGGCGATGGGAGTAACAACGGAGCCGGGCCTTCTCCTGCATTCTGCATTCCCCCCTCTGTGCCTTTGTGCCTTTGTGCCTCTGTGCCTACATCTACTTCCACCCGGCCGCTTCGCCCCGGGACTCGGATACTGATTAATGAACGAGACCCAGCTAAACTATTGGCAGGTCTCTTCATGGGACTCTCGCAGGGTTGCCATGTATTTCTAGCAAACCCGGATTGGGGAGAAGATGCTTGGCGGCAGGTAATGCTGTTAGCCGCACCAGAAGTTATTATCGGTGAGCCCTCCCGCCTTCTGCCTACTGCCTTCTGCCTCCTGCCTTCTGCAAGCCCTCCGCCTTTTCAACTTAGTGCCTCTGTGCCATTGGACCTTTGTCCCTACCCTTCCGCCGAAGAAGGCAGAATCTTCATCGCCACCGGGGGTACCGGAGGGCGGATTCGCTTCGCGGTTCACAGCAGGGATACCTTGACTATTGCTGCCCGCAGCCAGGTGAAAGCGATGGGCGATACACCGCATCGCGCGTGCATCGTGCTTCCGCTCTTCCATGTAGGGGGATTGATGTCCGTCTGGCGCGCGCTAGTAAGCCAGGGAGAGGTGCGTTTCCTCGACTGGAAGCAACTGATGGAGCCCGATGCTACGCGGGATGCTTCGCTGGACGGGTTCTCTCTATCGCTGGTGCCCACACAGCTTAAGCGTTTGATGGACTCTCCAAACGCCACGGTACTCAATCGGTTCGCAACCATTTTCCTCGGCGGCGGCCCCTGCCCTGAAAACCTATTGTCCAGCGCACGCAGCGCAGGAATCCGCCTGGCTCCCTGCTACGGGATGACAGAGACCGCAGCCATGGTGGCTCTCATGAATCCGGATGCATTCCTTGAAGGCGGGACGGGCGTGGGGTCTGCATTATCCCATGCGGAGATAGTAATTCGAGATACTCATGGAAATCCAGCGGCTCCAATGGAAGTGGGCGAGATCGTAATCCGCACCACTGCCCTCTGCCTCGCACTCCTGCCCGGTGGAGTACTTCCGTCAATGGCAGAACATGTCACCGGGGATATAGGCTATCTGGATGAACGTGGCAGCCTGCATATCAAGGGCAGGAACGATGCCCTCCTCATTACTGGCGGGGAAAAAGTATCCCCGGCGCTCGTTGAGGACGCTGTCATGCGGACTGGACTGGTCGAGGAAGCCATCATACTCGGCATACCTGATGAACACTGGGGTCATGCCGTGACATTGCTGTACGTGCCCAAGGTGGCCACGACTACCCCCTTGGTTCTGCGTGAAGCATTGCGTGGACAACTCTCGGTTCACGAAGTCCCCAAGTACTGGCTGGCAATGGACGTATTTCCCCGCAACGCCATGGGCAAAGTGGATCGCGCCCTCATGGAGAGTCTGGCCATCGCACAAGCGAAGCCATTGTAGCTTTTAGCCATTGCCCCGTTTGGTTAAAGGTGTCCCAGAGGGACACAATGTCGGTAGAACAGGCATCATACCGCACCCCCGTCCCGTATCTCGTAGGGACGGAAGTAGTGTCGAAACAGTCGTAACGCCAAGTACAACCGCTCCAATGTTCATCGAAGGCGGTTGGGGTTGCGTCCCGACGGGACGCAGGGACTAAAAGGCTGTGTTTTCTGCCGACATTATGCCCCGCCGGGGCATTGGAATGCCAAAGGGATTCTGGGATGCCTACGGCATCCTCTTGCATTCAGCATTTAGGAAACAGAAGCATAAGTCATTCGACTTCTCTGTTACTGACCATCTGCCACTCGGCTGATATTTGCCATCTGTACAATCCCAAGCGAATAATTGAATGAACCCTTGTTCTTCAAGATTCCTCACCCACATGGCACTCGCAACCGCGCGATTGCACCGTTGCCGTCAGGACCATTCCTTAGGCTTACCTCACCTTTATGAAGATGGGCAATCTCGCGTACCAGGGCGAGTCCGAGTCCCGTACTCTTGTGTCCTGTATCGGGTCGTGGCAGGGAGTAGAAGCGCTCAAAGATTCGCTCGAGTGCGTAAGCAGGAATCCCCGGGCCGGTGTCTGCGATGACGAAGCACACGTATTCTGCTTCGCGCTCCACACTCAGCGTGACCTTGCCACCCGCAGGCGTGAAATCCAACGCGTTCTCAAGGAGATTCCCCAATGCCTGCTTCAGAAGAAAGCGTTCTCCGGAAAACACCAGGTGTTCTCCATGGGTTGACGCAGGGTCGGCCTCCTGCAGTGGGGTATACTCCAAAGTTATGGATTTCTCTTCTGCCCTGGGGCGCACCCCATCCGCCACTTCACGGAGTAGTGCGGTTGCTTCAATGCGCTCGCTGCTCCCCAGGATGCGCCGGGCTTCGAGGGTGGAGAGCTGAAGCAGTTTCTCAATAATCTGCTGCATCCGCTGGGTCTCGCGGCGGATGTTATCGTAGAAACGGGGCCGATCCGCGGCTGGCATGTTCTCGCCGAGGAGTTCGGAGGCGCCTCGAATCGCAGCGAGGGGCGACTTTAGTTCGTGCGTGAGTGTTTGCAGGTAGCGCTCAATGGTCTTCTTCCCTTCGAGACTATCGCGCATGGCGTCAATGGCATCACCCACCGTGTTCAATGTGCGCCCGGGCAGCTTGGGCAAAGTAGCAGCATGCCCGTCGCGTACTGCAAGCGCGTAGTCTCGCAATCGCTCAAGCGGGCGCACTAGTATCTCGGCCAATAGCAGAACTAAAGCAGTTCCGAGAATAGTCAGCCCTGCTGCGAGCCAGAGTAACTTGCGTTGAGCGGTGGCAGCGAATTCAAAGCTGGCGCGTGCAGGCTTGCCCACGCTAATTACACCGACCGTGTGCCCTTCATGGCGAATGGGTGCGGCCACGTAGAGTGTCAGCGACCAGGGGTCATCTGGATCACTCCGCGTGGCACGCGCTCCATACTCGCCACGGAGCGTGCGCCATATGTCGTTCCATGCGGAGTAATCATAGCCCTCACCGCGATTGTCGCTATCATAGACAACCATCCCCCTGGCGTCGGTGATAATCACCCGTAGGTCTATGCGTTCCTTTTGCAGTCCGTAGATGCGGGCGTGAATCTTTCGCCGGATTGCTCCGTCAAAACAGGCACGCAATGAGGTTACGGGGAGTTCCTTCGATTCCAGATCGCTCTCAATCACGCTAGCCAGTAGATACGAAGTGTCCACGAGGGATTCTTCCATGGACTCCAAATAACGGGGTGCAATCTGTTGGTGTAGCCAGCTAAACAACGCGCAAAGTCCTGCGGTACCGAGGACAAGCGTGATGACAACGAATCGCGTACGCAGGCTTACAGAGGCGCGTTTTGCGGGCGGGCTCATGGGTTGTCCTCTCGAAGCGAATAACCAAAACCGCGGTGCGTCTGGATGGGGCAATCCTCAT
>JANRLC010000017.1:0-37790 GCA_033762955.1 Verrucomicrobiota bacterium
TCATTTTATCTTCAAATATCTCTCTATTTCGCTAGGAATAAGGGTTCCAGGGCGATGGGTGGAACGAGAGTGGTGCGAGAAGGGGGCGTGAGTGGTGCGTGATGGAAAGTGTGTGTATGTGTACACGTATGGTGGAATGCAAAATTATGAATAGAGAATGGAGAAGGGAGAATGGTGTAGTTAGTAGAGAGTAGTTTGTAAGCAGGAGGTAGCTGCCGCACGAACGCGGCCACCCAGGCCGCTCGAGGCACCATCCACTTTTGAATCCCAAGCTGTGGGCGAGATCTTCTTGTCAACAATCACCCCTGTTAAAAAAGGAGCCCCAAGAACTTTCTTGGGGCTCGCCGATTCTGACTGGTTCCCGCCAGTCAGTTCCTATTCCGATATACTCCTATGTATCTATTACTCCCTATGTACACTTTCAGTACAAATCTGTTACAGATGCTCAAAATGAGAAGAGTCCGATTTTCTTTGATAAATTCAGAATGAATAGCTTTGCTTACTCAGCATAGGCAGGGTCCACCCAACGCTCAAGCACCTCACGTGAAATGTTGAGTTCAGCGGCTAGGGTGTATGCTTGTTGTGTGTCATTGGTAAACAGGCGTTGCAAAGTAGTTCTTGTAGCATCTGTGTGTATCGTTTCATCCTGGATGTATGGTAGCAGCTTGGCGGATTGTAAGGGTTCGTGAGCTAGTGGGCCGGTTTCCAGCCAACTGCGCAGTGCCCTGTCTCTTTCGTAGCTGGGTTGTAGCGAAAGCAACCAGCTCTTGGTGTCTTCAGCGTCACGAGTCACACCAAGGTTCATCGCAACGGCGTCTGCCAGTCGGGCGCGTACTTCACCCGGGTCTAGTTTGGTGACCCATTCCCAGCTTTCTGTGAGATTGTCATCTGACCAAGGAACGATTAGAGCTGTTGCAGCATCCTGACTCTCGGGGTGGATGATTTTTGGAGCAAGCCATTCCGCAAGCTCATATCTATACTTTACATCGGATTGTTTGACTATCTCAGTCCATAGGAATTGGCGGTCATCTTGATTGAATTGTTGATCCGCCCACGCCATGGCTTTGCTGCGGTCGCGTTCAAGTAGATGCCCAATTGCTGATACACGTTGATAGTATTGAACAAGATTGGATATGGAGCTAAGCCCTTCATAATGCAGGCTATCCAAATGATTAAGTACCCCTGCATAGTCCTTACTAACCCATCCATCAAATACAGCAGACATACTGTCGTAGGCCCAGGGAGAGTTTTGAGCGTAATTTGCTGCTGCCTTTCCATCATACTCGCCCCAAGCCCAGAGAAGTGCGTCCCATGCCCCTTTGGATACATGGCTCCGTTCAAAAAAACGTACCATGTCATTACCTCTTCCCGAGGAAAACTCTTTACGGCACAGTTCGCGCAACCGGGCTAAACACTCTGGTGTACCACATTGTATAAGTTCTCGAAAGGCAGCCCATGGATCTATTGTGTTGGCTTGCATCACTTTCACTCTGTCAGGTGTCGACGATACTTCGTCTGCTGGAGGAATTGTGGTATTCCTAAAGTGCCAAAGCGTTAACCCGACAAATACAGTAGCTACTACGATAAGTAAACCGATACGATAGATCCATTTCATTGCGTCAGTGCTGCTTGTGCTATTGTTGAGACGTAGAACGGCTGGTCTAAATAACTAGTATCAGACCAGCCGTTTTGTTCAGTTCAGTTCTTATTTACATTACCAAGTAAGGAATCCACGCCACTTGGCAGTGGCTGTTCCGTTTACTTCCTGTAGTCCCCAACAATTGTTCGCGTTATAATAGCTGCAATGGCTGTAGGAACAGAAAGGGCCACTAAAATATGTTCCAAGCTCGTTTGCATAGTCCGTATATAGAGACTCCATGGCGTTTGAGCGGTTGGGACCGGTTGCATTTGTAATCATGTGCTGCCCGGCTTCATAAGCATATAAGGAGATACTCTTTCCTGTGCAGAATGTTTTCTGAGCATTACATTTTGGTGCTATACTGTTTGTGATGTCCGCCCTGCACTGCGCCTCCCAGTCTGAATCAGCTCCGTTTACGTTATATCCAAAGTACGGAGCTATAGCCAGAGCGTGTGCTCCACCCCCACCGCCGTATGTGGAGTAGCCCTCCCAAACACGACCACTAATCCATGTGTTTCCTGTTTGAGAACCGAGAACCTTACGGAGACGGCTCGTTTGTCCGGAAAACACAGTGTTAAATATTTGAAATACTTTTGCAGTACGTTTACCCCCCCAAAGGAGCCTGCGTTCATCCGGAAGTTTTCCTGTACCTCCTATATTTTCAGCAACGCCCTTCTGCGCACAATAGCGTCCGGGATCATATCCCCAGTAAGTTACACCATCTGAATTTAGCCCACCATTCCATATCTCGTTGCTGTATTCAACATAGATAAGTTTGTCTGTAGGTACATTATCACGCAGCAAAGTCGCCATTTGCGTGATGTAGTTGTCATCTGCTTTGTGCGGGATGTTTACCCAGATGTATTTGTTAACACGCTTTGCAAGGTCTATCTGCCACTCAATAGCGATTCCTCTACCCACCAGGTTTTGACCTTGATTAATGTAGGTAGCTTCCTGATTGGTGCTTGTAGGTGAGCGACGGGTACTCCATGTGACCTGGCCAGAATTGCATGTACTGTTAAAATCCATCATGCGTATTGTACCATAGTTGTTAAATCCGTTACCCGAAGTGATGACGGATTTCCATGGGTTCGTTCCAGGTTGAAATGTAGCACCGGTTACGAAAGGGTATTGATTTGTTTGGTTATTATAGAACCAGTTGCCGTTCCCCCCTTTGGTAATCGCGGCAAATGATGTTGTTGCAGTGAGGGTAGTAATTAGGACGGCCAGGGTAAAGGGATGCGAGAGCCTCCCGGATTTTAGTAGGTTATAGTCTTTCATAGATAACTTGTTGTTATTAGTTCTGCTAGTTTGGGTTACACGCGAGTTACAGGGTGAGGTAAGCAACAGGCGATTCGGCAAGTATCTATTTGTATTCTTGTCTATCAACGAATATGCTGGTTTACCCGTTCTTTTCTGGTTCCCTACGGCACGAAATACACCAATTCTAGTACGATTGCCTAACTACTGAAACAGGAGGCTTTATCATAGGTGAGATTACCTTCCCGAGCCATCTGGAATATATTCGAATCCAGGCTTGGTGGGCGCCACCGGCCAGTAATTTGGGTCCAACGCAAAGTCACCTACCGTATGCATCCAGTCATCGAGGCGAGTCGCCAGTGACGTTTTTATATTAGCGTAGGATTGTTCGGCTGCTACATTCTGTTGTAGGTGTGGGTCGGTGCTAATATCGTAGAGTTCTTCACGCAGACTGCCTGGTGGACGTAGACGGGACTCCGGCCATGGATTGGGAAACTTTGTGTCAGCGGGATATACTGGAGTGAAGCTTCGCCACTCGTCTGGCAGTAAATAATGGGGTATGGTGTCGGTGAGATGCCGTATGTAGCGGTACTGTGCAGTACGTACTGTACGTACGGGGCGGTATTCTTTTGCGGGGCCACCGCAGTTCCATTCTGCAAATAGAGCTTCATGGGCGTGGTAGTCTTTGCCAATAAGTAGAGGCCAGAAAGAACGACCATGCAGGTGTGGCGGCGGTGTACCACCAGCAACCTCGATAAGCGTGGGTAGTATATCGATGTTCTGTAGAAGTTGTGTATGAACTGCGCCGGGTTTGCGCAGGGAATCCGGGAGACGAACCAGTCCGGTAATTGACAAGCCGTGGTCGAACAGTGTCCCCTTGCCTCGGGGACCGTTCATTCCATGGTCTGTTGTTAAAATGAATACAGTGTCTTTACCGTAGCCAAGTTTTATGAGTTGGTCGTAAAGTCTCCCGACTTCGCCATCCATGAAACGAATACTGGCTTCGAACTTGGCCATATATGAGCGGACCGCGGGATTGTCTGGCATGTCCTGGGGAATAGTTACTTCATCTTCAGGAATGGGACCGCCATAGGTGTAGTGCAGACGTCCTGGCCGATTGTAATTGTACTTATCTACTTCTTCCAGATAGGCAGAGGGATGGGTCTCGATCATTCCGATGTTCAGATAAAACGGTGTTTTATCCGCCGATTCGGATCTGTTTTTGAGGAAGGCCACCGCGCTATCTACAGCATTCTCTACTCTAAGTGTTCGCCAACTAACAGCCATATCCGTGTCGTAGCGACGTAACGGATTCCCTTCGTCGCCTTCGTGTGAGTAGCCAATTCGAGTGGTTTCGTACCCAAGGTCCCTTAGATATTCCGGAACGGTGCGCACGCCTGGGTTAAAGCGCCAGCCGAAGTGGGCGAGACCTACCATTCCATTTGTGTGCGCATGCAGGCCAGTCATGGCGCAGCCACGGGAGGGACTACAAACGGCCGAGGCGCAGAAGAAATTATCCAGGCGCGCACCCTCTGTCGCGATCCGGTCAAGGTTCGGCGAACGTACTTTCGTGCCATAGCAGCCCAGGTGCCTGCCCAAGTCGTGAACTACTACGTAGACAATGTTGGGCTGGCGACCAGATGGGAGCATGGCTTTAGCTGATTGTTTGGTATTCATGGTAACAGGAGTAGTTGCGGACTGGGCACTGCCGATAAGTGCAGCAGGTGCCAGAGCAGCACCAGCAACGCTATAGATAAACTCTGCACGGGTTAGGTTTGGTTTCATAGGATAATAAATGTATAAAATGGGGAGCCATACGGATGAATAAAGTAGAGACAGTGATTTGGCATAGGGTCTTCTGTTGGAACTAATTGGGAAACACACTCATAACTTGGAAATATGACAGGCAGCCTGCATTCAGGCTGCCTGTCATGGTTTTACATTGTGATAGTTATGCAATGCTCAACGGACTGCACCCCTTAACACGAAGTCTGTTACATCCTGCTCCTTGGTAGCATAGACCGTCTCATAGAAATAGACGCGGAATTCTACAGCAGATGTCAGAGTATTATACCCGGTAAAGGGCAGGTTGAAGGTGAAGGTTTGTTCCGTTGTATTAGTTATCTGTGGACTGGTGTAGAGTGCTGCAGATTCAATGAAACCGCCAACACTCGAGAATACAGCAAAGCGTTTGCCAGCATTCGTTAGATCGAAGCGCTGTATCTTGAAGGTAACTGCAGCTCCTCGCAGATCAAGGTTATGGGTCGGTGTAGCCTGTACCGTGAACTTCACATACTCATTCTCGGCGATAGCGGATGCAAGGGTCGTAGGTGTAGCGGTTGCGGTTACATTCACACCAAACACGTTGTTGCGTGTATTGCCACTGATAATGCCCGGACCACGGCTGAATCCACTGTAGGTCACATTGGCGGCGAGTGTGTTGACTGCTGTCCATGGCGTATTGACGCCAGGGCTGGTGCCCGTAAAGTTGGCATCCATGATCACGGCATCTGTACCCTGTGGATTTACGGTTACTGTGACCGTGGTTGTGCCGGTGACTCCGCAGTTGTCAGTGACTATGAGTTGAACCTGATTGGCGCCAACAGGTAGAGTGGCATTGTAAGTACTAGCCGTAGAAACGGAGGCGCCATTTACTTTCCATTGATAGGCCGTAATGTTCCCGTCGAAGTCACGAGAGTCCAGAGCATCCAGTGAAACCACTTCGCTACCATTGTTGTCCGTATCGGTGACCACACGCGCACAGGCGATGGTGGCGCGCGGGGTGAGATTTCCGCTCGGATTGGCGTTTATCCAATTCTTCAGGGCCAGGTACTTGTAAAGCACCGTATCCGACTGGGTGGGATATTCAGCCATACCCCAAGAGCCCCACTTGTCGTAGGCACCGAGGTAGTGATAGTTTTCGAACTGTGTGACTCCCTGGGTTCTGAGCATGGTTACATACTCGTCGTAAATAGCCTGCATGCCAGGGTCGCGGTTGGCTGTATTAAGCTTGGTGGTGAGAGTGACGTTGTTTTCGTTTCCGAAGGTACCCGCTAGATGCTGGCCGCCTTCATAGCAAATAAGCCAAAGCCCATTGCTATCAGCGATTCCTTTTTGCGTTATGACCCAGTTCGTTGAGTTTGTGCGCAAATCGGTCGTAATACGAGATAGTATATCTGCGGTTGTTATGGTGTCCACTTCTCCATTGGTTACAATTTGATCGGCGATTCCGCCTCCAAAATATGGGGCGTTGGCGAGCGCATCGGGCCAGACGCCTGTTGGGTTGATTGCCGGATTAGCCATGGCCGAGAGTCTCGTGGTTGAAATGCTGCTACTGCCAGCCTGTGTCCCCATTACCTTTACGAGACGTTTGGTGGCATTTGTAGTACCGAATTCGGTTTCAAAAATGTCGAAGATTCTAGCGGAGCGCTTACCCACATACATCTGACCAGCAGTCCATCGATTTGGATCGAGGTTCAGCGCTTGTCCCTGATCTTGCACATAGACGGTCTGCGTGAATGCATAGGCTGTGTTCCATGTCTCATTGGAGTACTCGATAAATATCTTGGCATCCGGGTTGGCAGTGTCCCGGAGTAGACGTGCGAGCTGGGTTACATAGTTGTCATCCGCTGCATGGGGGATGGATATCCACAGATTTTTACCTAGTTGATTCGCAAGGCTAATCATCAACTCATAGGACACGCCGAATTTTTTGCACTGAGTGTACCAAGTCTGAGTGGTGCGTTCTGACCACTGGACCACAGTGTTTCCGTTTGTACGGCCCCAGTCCATAAAGCGTAGTGTAGTAAAAGGGGCCAGACGATCTGTGTAAATGTTATCGAATAGTTTGGTTGTATAGGTGGTTTCATATCCAGGGGTAATAAAGCGGAAGTTGCGAAGCTTGTCCGCTCCAGAGCTAGATAGAATTTCCAGATACACTGCGGCCATGGAACCGTTGAGGGTCACGGTGACATCGCGCGTTTTAGTCCCGGTTATAGTTTCATTGACCGTAGTCCATGCCGTACCGTTGGCCACCTGATATTTGAAAGTGCCGACACCATCATAGATCAGTTTATACGTCCCGCCCTTAGCTACCTTAAACGTAGTGTGAACGATTTGAGCAGGTTGCCCCGATGGGGTGAAGGGAACGAGTGTCGGCCAGCCGTTGGTGTCAACAGGTACGCTGCTTCCAAAGCCGCTATCCCACAAACCAGAACCATCCTGATTACGGGTACTCCAGGAACGTGCCTTCTTGAATGAATCTGTAAAAACCATGTCTGCCGAATAGTCGTTCACTTCATTCAAGTTCATACCAACACTGAGCGGGCTGGTTCCAATGACACCATCGACAGTGAATGTGTCATAGCCGTAGGTGACTGAGTACTGGCCACTACCATAAACAATAAACCCAACTTCTCTGACATCTGTAAATGCCACAGCGGCAAAGCTTGGGAGAGGCGATGGTACTCCGAAGCTGGTCGTGGTGGGGGTGTAGGTCCCCCAGCGTTTGTTGGCAGTGCTGTTATTATTGAAATCTGCCAGACTGACTGTGGCTGCTCCCGTGCCCGTGTAGGTGTATTCCGAGATATAATAACTGTTGGCATTGCGCACGATGAAGCGGAGTGATTTGCCCTGAAGACTCGTAACATGCACAGCCAGTGTACTGGCAGCGCTGAACTGTACCGTAGCAGTAGCCGCAGTGCCCATGAACTGGTTCTTCTTCCATAGGTTTACCCAGCTAAAATTGCTGAAGGTAGCATCTGAGGAAACTCCTTGAAGGAAACACATCGGAGCACTCGGCCATGCCGCTGGATTGTTATCGTGTAGCCGGAAGTAGCCGCTTGCCTTCGCGCTGGCACTGGTTATCTCGAGTCCTCCATAAACGGCAGGTGTTGTTGCTGGATTTCCCTGGTTAAGCATCTGACCACCGCTGTCTGTGGAGAAATTGTAGCGTATGAGGGAAGTGGTATTAGTATCTGCCACCCGCGCATTGCCTGCGTAGCTCCCAGTAACACCTGCCGATGCGGCGTTGAAGGAAAGAATTGAGGTGGCCTGAAGCAGTGGGGTTAATGCAAAGCAGCTTACCAGAGTTAACAATGTCCGAGTGGCTTGCCTACGGAAGGGGGCCATCAGTGAATATGGGGTATACTTTACGTTCATTGTGATGCGGGGTTGTCTTTGGGTTCGGAGTAGAACAATTTTTAGAACGACTGAAGTATACCACCTACAGATGCACTAAGGATGCATTTACTGGGTAAACCCGTAAACCAAACTGTATATCATTCGATAATCAGAAAGTTTAACATCCTCTTTACCACGAGAGGGTTGTTTTTGTATTTAGCGGCTAAATAATAACAAGCAATGACGGAAGGACAGCGGTGCATATCGAAGTTGTAAATACTACGGACAGAACCGGTCGCGCTAATCTGGTAAAACCGACGTCTCCCTGCGACAACGGGTGAATTAAAGCCGTAGAGCCAGAGCCGACGAGGACGTCGGCGTTCCCAGGTTGCCCCTTTCGTGCGGTAGTATAAGCCTCAAGAGGAAAATGGAATGTGACCGATCAGTGCTTTTTCGAGGATGCCGTAGGCATCCCCTGGAGTTTGGCCATTTTTGGCCCAGAGGGCCATCGGATATTAGCCTGTGGTGCAAACCACAGGAAAAGAGTATCCCCATATATTTTCCGCCCCGGCAGGGGCGGTGGTCGGCGTGGTCGAATCGTCAAAGATTACCGATGATCCAGCGCCCCTGCCGGGGCGCAATTCATTGTGTATGATTCAACCGGTGGTTTGCACCACCGGCTAATATCCGACAGCCCTCTGGGCTGTAAGGATGCCGTAGGCATCCCATAGAGTTTGGCCAATTTCAAAGCGCAACGGGGCAAATTCGCCTGGAACCTCAGAAGTGACCGGCGAGACGCCGGTTACAGCACGCGAGACGCGCGCGCTCGTTTGATTTTCGAGCCAGTCCTCTTATAAAGAAATAAATCATGCGTCCCATGCGGACGCATGATTTATTACAGGGAACTATACAGGGTGTATGTTATCGGTTGCGCTTGCGTACTATGCCAAGAAGCGCACAGACCCCAGCCATGATCATCGCATAGGTAGAGGGTTCCGGAATCTGATAAGTGAGATTATCCCAGGCAGCCAAGCCCATAGTGCCTGCGCCGCGCGAGTCATTGCGCGAACCAAATGCAGTATAGATTGTGGCATCTCCAGCGAATGCGGCATTAACTTGAGATGAGATAGTGGTCGAGGTTATGCTGGTTCCTATGACACCAGCGTTCGAGCTGTTGTACAGGGTGGTGGTTGCCGCATAGACACTGGCGTTATTCACTAATGCTAGTTCCATGTAATACCAATTCCCGGGGGTTACGGTAAACTGACTGGAGCTCAGAAAGGTACCATTGGTGCCGTTATTTTTCAATCGATTCGTTAAAGATAGCGTAAAAGCTCCGTCATTCATTGCCGTTGTATGATTCAGCGTGGCAACGAATCCATACATGAAGCCGCTTGGGTTGTTTGGATTGAAGTTCGTACGGCTCGTGTTAAACAAGCCGTTGCTTTCGGCATCAGGTGATGCGGCTGTATTAATCACAGTATGCCCAAAGAGCCCGAGCCCGATATCTGTATTGCCCTCAGTTATGGCATTTGTGTCAATCTTGAGAAATATCCCCGTGTTCATCGTAGGTGATGAACCGGGATAGGCTGAGTCACTAAATACTCTGGCAAATGTACCTCCGCCAGTCTGCGGGGAAAGACCTGCTGTTCCGCTTAATCCAGTGCCCGACGCAAGGGCCATACCGGATGGGGCAGCATTGGTTCCATTGGTAAACTTTGAATTATAGTCAGCGACTGTGCTGTCAAAATTATATACTACAATCTGCGAGTACGCACTCGGCGCAAGTAGTATGGATGACAACGCGGTCACGGTGGTAAGTAATGTAACAATTTTCATGTTTGTTTGGTTTTGATGGGTAGTGATTTCAACAATACAGCCCATCGCATAGAGTACAATTGCAGGTCTGGTTTACCCGTTTACCAAACGGAAACTAGAAAACATGAAAGGACTACAAGCACATTTCGTACATGCTTGTAGTCCCGTAAATCATACAGCTATGACGGGCTATCGCTTATTGCGATTGCGTACTAGAGCAAGAAGTGCGCAGATGGACGCCATAATCAAGGCATAAGTGGATGGCTCAGGAACAACGAAGGCCATATCATCCATACGGAGAAAGTTAGACACAACGGCATCATTGATCTGGATATCCGTGATCAATTTTCCTATAGGGGCTTTATACGCAAATAGTGTATGGTCTAGCGTTAAGCCAATGGCCTCGCCAGGAAAGGTAATCACAGAGGCATCATCCAGTGTGAATTTTGCGGTGATAGTTCTTGCCGCATTTCTAGACAGAACTGTAATACCGAATGACTCAATCGGCAGGGAAGGAGTAAACGTATACTGGCCATTATTATGCCCAGTTAAGGTATTGGATCCCAATCCCTTGGCCCCGGACAACAAACCTTGAGCATTACCAGTAGCGGTCCACGCAGCCGAAGTAGCCGTTCCGGAAAATGTGATGGTCTTTGATGCATCGATACCATAACTGACGTTGAATGCACCGATCAAATTGGGACTCTGGGCAGGTAAATTATTTGTCCACTCGGTGCCTTCGAAATCGACCACACCGCCCTGGTTGTTGTTGAAAGCTGTAAATACATCAGCACTGAATTGTTCCAGCGATAGATTACTTCCCGCAGCCAGGGTGTTTACTTGGGTACTCGTACCCGTGCCAATGTCTGTTGCATTGGGTAGTGCATCATAGATGCCGACGGCTGTAGTGTTAATAATTACTTGCCCGTAAGCCAGTATGCTTGAGGCAAACAATGCGATTATGGAGGTAGTTGTATTCATTTGGTGAACTCTTTCATGCGGTTATGGTTTTGTATGGATAGATTACCCGTACTGCAGATGTTGTACAATAGGTCTTGCACAACACGTGTTGTATAATCGGATTGTTTATCTCTCGATTCAACATCAGGCTTGGTTTACCCGTTCACCAAACGAGATATAATAGCCTTGTTATACTACAAACTACAACTGTGCTACTTGCGTGCAGTGGTTCGCAAAGTTGTGCCAGGATTCCACAACAGTTCCATCAAGTGTGTTTGCCTGTAAACTGGTATTCCGCGCTCACCGAGCCGAACCAAGCTATCAAGGATATGCATGGCCGCTACGCCCATCTCCTGATTGAGTAAGCGGAATCCGCTCATAAAGTCGCGTTCATAGATGTTTAGCCCGATGATTTGCACCTCATCCGGTACGCGTATTTTCAATTCAACCAGGGCCCAGTGGGTACCTGGGTTATTCGTTACAATCAGGTCAGGATTATGCTGAGACAACCAAGGGCCAAGCGGTAAATAGTCGGCTGGCCGGAGAATCAGTGGCGGTACCATCCTCTCACGACCCGGAGCATAGTTCTTAAAAAGCAGACAGGCTGCAAGATCGCGCGAATGCCACTCATCGTCCTCTTCGATAACAAGAACGTACCCAATCTTTCCTGCAGAGTGCTGCTGCGCCAGTTTCCAAGCCTGTGATGAGGCCTCGATGTAGTTGGGTCTTACACAGTGTAGGGGTGGGTGGTTCATTCCCACATCAATATGGACACAACTAAAATGAGACCAATCAAGACAGATGTCTGTATTGTGGACACGAACTGGCGGAATAATAATGCCTTCCATCCCACGTGCTTGCAGGACACGCACCGTATGTTCTGGAGACTTGTAGTCACTTAGTTGAAAGTTCTCGATATTGTAGCCTAATTTATCCGCTGCTTCAGATGCACCTATAAACCAACTGTCCAGGCGGTTTGACGCAGAATAGTATGGCGAAAGAAATGCGATATTTGGACGCGATAGACGCTCGACGTTCTTCCATCGACTGGAAGCGATTTGCGAAAGAATGGGACTGGGCATGTACCCCAATCGCAGTGCTGTCTCGTTTACATGGTCCCGAACGGATTTAGTGATTCGTGGATGGCTTCGCAGTGCCAACGAAACAGTGGTTTTGCTTACACCTGCCTCTCGTGCTACATCAGTTAAGGTCACACGCATGATTCGGTTGTTTTCATTTCGCTACTGGGTGTCAATGCATAACTTCAGACATCCTGATGTCAGCGCGAAAACAAAGCGAATACCAGCGAGTACCGGGAAGTAGAATGAACCCAAGCGTACTGTGGTATCGATGCCATGCGCTCCATGCAGCCCCAACGGCGCGTACCCGTACCAGCCTGGGCCATCGGCCTAGGTCATCTACGAAGGGAATAACTTTACCACCCGACAATGTCCTGCTTGCCATAAAGCAAAAAGTACAGCCCTCTATTTCCTCCATGGCTGTGGATGGGAAACCCGCAACGAATGCATTGCAACCTATACCATCCATTATTTGGACAACACCGAAGTAGTTGTACCGTTAATAGCATACGGTTAATCCACACCACAGTAGGCATCAGAGGCTGGGCTATAAGATTCAGCGAATATCCAAGACTGGTGGTGGGGAAATTACCATTTTTTAAAACCCAATGCCAAAATGGTGTCCGTTGGCACAATCGATGCCCCCTTGGAACAATGCCAGTATCTCTATACACTGGAATGGATCAATCCCAAGCCGGATGTAATAGTGGAAGAACTCGTGGCTGCTATTAATCCTGGGTCCTAAAGTGTGCTGGGGATATTGGGAATTTCAGCAGTGGTGTAAACTGAGTTAGCCATGAGGGAAGCAAAAGGGGCGGATAACAAGGAGATGCCGGGTTATGATTTTTTCCTGTCCGACAACTTTATGCTAACTGTTATCCTAAAAAAGTAGGTTAGCTCGCGCACGATTTTCGGGATGGGAGTAACAAGCCAGCCATCAGCATTCAGCATCGCTGTATACAGCAGCACTTCTCATTGAAAATAATAAGCCCTGCGGGGACTGTCCCGCAGGGCTGTTGTACTCTGACTCCTACTCTACTCCTACTGTGTCAACTCCTGTAATAGTTTACACAAAGAGAAAAGGTTGTCTTCAAGACTGACTACGGCGATGTGATAGTCACATTACTGAAGGTCCCTGTACACAAGGTTCCGGTTACCCGACTTGTGACGCATAAGCCCGAGTTTGGAGCTGTCATGGTATTCGTCACAGCCGCACCGATTTGGGTCCAAGTCACCCCATCGTTGCTGTAGAAACCGGTGAAGCTGTTGGTTGACCGGACTATCTTGAGCCACTTTGGAGCCGTTTCTCCGGTGACGGTGGTGGTAGCTAGAGTGCCGCCAGCGCTTGTGCGGCGCAGCCAGCGTATCCCGTTCGAGGGAGTCACTACGAGCGCAATCGTTTTTGCATTGGCAGCCGTACCATCGCGGAACATCACACCGGCTTTCGCCAATGTGTTGGTGTTCTGTACGGAATCCACCCGTGCAATGATCGTCGTACTTCCACTGATGGTTTTGTAGGCATAGTGGAACTTATCACTCGTGCCTGTTATATCGAGACCTCCGCCACTGACTGTCCAGATACCTGAAGCAGAAGAGGTGCTCCCCGTTGGGCTTGGAGCACCGATTTCCACCGCTGTCAGGGTCAGGGTATTCACATTGCGAAAGGCCAGTTCAGAAACTTGGATGATTGAGACTGACCCATAATTGGCCGTAATATTCCACTTATACCACCTATAGGCAGTTGCGTTGGTGAAGGTAAAGGTCCGTGTCTGATTGCGAGCGGTCCACGTTTGGCCAGTCTGGGTATCAAGCGTGGTCCAGTTGCTGCCATCATTCGAACCTTGTAGATTCCAACTCAGGGTATCTCGTTCCGGGTAATCATTGCCCGACGTAATGTCATAGGTATTCCAGGTTTTAGCCGTGGCATACTGAATCTGCACCCAGGATGTCGAGGAAAAGTCAAGCCACTTATCGCCCAGATTGCCATTCATCAACTTGTCTATGCCCTCACCCCCTGCTGCATTATCCCCTCGAGCGGTTACTATATCCCCGGTGGGCGCGTTTATCGTATAGGCACCCACAGAAACATTACTATCGGTCATTCCAGACTTATAGGCGATGGCTCGCAAGGTCAGTGTTGACGCCACGGACACGGGTGCTGAGTAGAGAGTGCCCGTACTCGCTGACGGCGTTGAGCCGTCCGTCGTGTAGCGGATGGAAGCACCGGATGTAGTGGTACTGACGGTTACACTCTGCGCACTAGTGTAGGTGCCGGCTGCCGGAGTGAAGGATGGGCCTACGACTTTAATCGCGTAGATTGCCGTTTTGACGCCCGAGTCACTCAATCCACTCTTGTAAGCGTAGGCTTTGAGAGTGGTACTCTGACTAACCACAACCTGGCCTGTATAAACAACCGCAGTGCCGCTGGTTGTCGGGTCGGAGCCATCGCTCGTGTATTTGATCGTTGAGCCACTGGTGGCTGTAGAGATCGTCACGGACTGCGTCCCGTTATAGGTACCGCCATCTGGACTCATGGTGGGGTCGGCAACGTAGGCTGCGGTAACCGTCAGGCTAAAATCCTGGGTATCCGTTGCCGAAGTCGTGTCAGTAACGCGGACCGTTAAGGGGCTCACACTGGTAGCCGTCGGCGTACCACTGATTACGCCAGCCGAAGACAGCGAGAGACCAGCGGGCAAGCTCCCGGCACTTAACGTCCAAGTATAGGGCGTGGTTCCGCCAGTAGCGACCAGTGTCGTGCTATAGGCATTTCCCTGTGTGGCATTTGGCACACTGGTGGTGGTGATTACTACTGGGGTAGCTGTCAATCGCAGCGCCAGTTCAGAAACCTGGATCAGTGTTGCTCCATTGTTTGCCGTGATGTTCCATCGGTACCAGATGTACGCAGTTGTGTTCGCAAAGGTGAATGTCCGCGTCTGATTACGTCCAGTCCACGCCTGGCCAGTCTGCGTATCAAGCGTGGTCCAGCTTGTTCCATTATTGGAGCCTTGAAGATTCCAGGTTAACGGATCGCGGTCGGGATAATCGTTGCCAGAAGTGATGTCATAGGTATTCCAGATTTGCGCGGTGGGATACTGAATCTGCACCCAGGATGTGGCGGAAAAGTCCAGCCACTTATCGCCCAGATTGCCATTCATCAATTTATCAATCCCCTCGCCCCCAGATGCATTATCGCCCCGGGCGGTTACAACTATACTGCCGCTGGAAGAACTGCTTGACGAGGAGCCGCTGGAGCTACTTGACGAGGAACTGGAACTGCTCGAGCTGGCGCCACCAGCGACCTTGTAATAACCCGATTTTGCAACGCCTGGTGTGGGGTCACCAAAGGTGCCGTTGTCAAAGGTGACGGTTCCGGTTCTGCCATAGAGGTAATTGAACAGGCCATTCGCTCCATAGGCTACGTCCACCGTCTGGCTGAAAGTATAGGACTGGCCTTCGTTTGCGCACCAGGTGTAACCAGCAGGGCCACCGCTGGAGCTTGATGAACTGGAACTGCTGGAACTCGAACTGCTGGACGTACTCGACGACGAACTAGAACTGCTTGAGCTGGAACTTCCTCCAGTACCCTTCAGGTAGGTCCAGCGCAGGATTTCGGCTGACATCGACAATCCCCCTGTAGCGCCTGTAAATCCGGGCAGGGCAAGGTCCGAACCGACTATGGCAGGTATGTTCACCGTATATGAACTGGTAAATGTCTGCGTAGGATTCACGGTGTCGGTGAATTTGATCGTAAGTACGGAGCCGTTATAATCCAGTCGGACACGGATGGGTCGATCTTGAGTTGCATTGACTCCACCCGAAAAATTCACCATATTAGGATTACTGCCATTTACTGACAACTTGTAATCTGTCATCCCAATCAAAAGGGCAATGCTATTGGGTATAGCACCACCGGAATTATAATAGTATCCCATCGATCCGCCAGTGTCACCGATGACGTTTGTTCCGCCTCCCTGCAACGTGAAGGTGATGCCATCGTATTGCTTGTCGCCACCGAACAGAAAATCAAACTCGGTGGTGAAAGCGCGGACATCCACTCGTTGGTTGAACCAAGCTGCGGTAGCAATACCCAGGGTGTTGTTAAGGAGCTGGATACGGTTGTTGTTAAAAGTAGGCGTAAAGGCACCTTTCTTTTGGACAACAAAATCGGTTCCGCCTGCAAAACCCGAAGTATAGTTGGGAATAAGGTTTCCAACAGCATTCACTTCAATGGATGGCAAACCAACCACCCCGTTCTTTACTCCCCTCACCAAATAATAGTAGCGCACCCCGGCTGCGGCCGTAGAGTCCTTGAAGGTCGACCCGGCAACGAGTGCTCCGTTAAGGGGACTACCGAAACTGCCGGAGGTTGTCGAACGGTAAATGTTATAGCCATCCACTCCCATTATAGAGTGGTTCCAAACAAGTTCGATACCCGTGCTATCAGAAACACCGGCCACCAGATTTCCCGCTGAAAACGGCACATTTTGTTCGGTGATCTGGACATTACGAACAGCAAAACTGCCGCCAATGTTCCGCACCATGACTGCATGGACTCCCTTGGTAAGGTATACGTTTCCGCTACGGAGCGTGCCACTGGCTCCGCTTACCAGCTCCGTACCATCAACATCAATACGAACTGTTCCGCCGGCATCGGTAACCACCGCGACGGTATATGTTTTAGTAGCCGAAACGATCAAGTTCCAACAAGACCAATGGCCATTGTTCAATGTTCGCACCGGCTGCTGAAGTGTTTCCGGAATATGGAATCCGTCGTCAACCGCGTATACAGTCATATTGCTGCCATCGACAATGCTCTGGGACAGGCCGTTCTCCGAAACGGGTGGCAGTTTACGATTGTTGGCATCTATGCCCATGGGTATGGGATAGCTGGCATGCGCTGCAATATCCTGACTTGGAAACTGTTCGTAAGTGCCAAGCGCTTGGAAACTGTACCCGGCACGAGCCGCATAGTCTTCTGCCACTTGCTGACGCGTAGTCATCATGGGTGAAACAAATTTTGCATATTTTTGCATTGGTGTAATCGTGAAATCACCACCAAAAGATGCACCACCCTCGTATGCCACTGGAACCAGACCAAATGCGGAAATAAAGCTTGTTTGCTTAAATATACCTGTTGCCCAACTACCACTTACGATTTGGCCAGTCGCCTCTCCCCCCTCGGGTACTGTATTCAGAAGCGCCTCAACAGAAGTCACTTTAACACTGTCGATATAGGTGGCATAGTTGGCCGATCCTGCCCTGCCTCTAAACTCAATTGCCAGACTCTGTCCTGCGCTCAATTGTATGGTATCTGTACCGTAGTACATTCTCGAACCACCCAGCCAGAATTCAATATTGTAAGTACCGGGGGCCTTACCCCAACTGGCACCGTTTTGCGATTGGGCTAGAAGCTGTCCGTTGAGGTACACGTCAAAAACAATCGGTATGCTTTGGCCATAGGGATTACCATCCAGCGTTTTATCCGCTGCAATCCACTGTACTGCGTAGCGACCTGCGGTTGGAACCGTAACTGTTTGGGTAACGGAACAAGCACCTTCCAGTGAGAGCACTTTTGTACCCTCTGGAGTATCGCAGTTTCCTACAAAAGTTTCACTATTGTCCCGCACCGTGGCAGATCCAGTAATAGTCCACCCCGTGGCACCACTCTCAAATGAATTATTGGCTACCGTTACTCCACTGTTTTCACCACGTTGATCGGCTGCCCCATAATAGGTGGCGTCACCACCACCCCAGACATAGTATTTTAGGGGATTTGGGTAGGTGCGTTCGATTAGATTGACTGATTCGGCCCAGCTCTGGAAAGAATTCCCGTACCAGCCCATTAACACCACCCGTACGCGTGTTCCCATGGCTGTATTGCCATAGACAGAACGGAAAGTATTACTAAATACGGCGGTCCGCTCACCCACAAAGCGCCGGAACGTCTCCAAATATACGGGGCGATCACTGCCGGTAGAAGCCGCCACTAGATTAAGTTTGCCATCGTAATTTAGTCTCATCCCAGCAGGCGACCCGGCCTTGATTTCATCGCGAGCAAGATCATAGGCCCAGTCGGTTTGGGGAAAGTCACCGCGGTTGTTCCAAATTTCGTTGCCTAATTCCACATAGGCACTGAGGTTGCTATTCAGCGGTGGGTTTACCGGATTGGTTTGAGCACTTGTATAAGGTTCGCCATTGGCATCCGATCCGTAGCGGAGAGTCTGTGCCGTCTTCAGCATAAAAGTATCATCGGCTCTTGTAGGTAGAGTGTACCACATATCCTTGCCCGTTTGATTGGATATTTGGATCAGGTTCTCAAGCATGAATTTACGATTGACAAAACGATCCGTCCATACCTTGGCAGGATCACCATTGGCCGTAAGCCAGCGCAATACACCAAATCTTTTCAACGCAGCCTTAATATTAGCGGTGAACATTGTATCGGGATGTGACGATGAAAGCGAGCCAGGAGTCGCCGGTATAAGGAACTTCAGATCAGTGAAACCTGGCGCTCCATCAGATCGCGTGGCATCACGATGACGTATGCAAAGCGTTTTTTCCGTGTTATTAGCAGGAATAATGATCTCCATGGTGGTATAACCCGTGGCTGCATTATAACCCAGACCTTTGGGAATGATTTCGTTTGCGGCCCAGTCCCAGCTTTGGCCGCCTACGGTCACCTGCCAGCCCGCTGTATTGGTCCAACGTCTTTCTACTGTGGACTGACCTTTAAACATTAGCGTATATTTACCGACGCCATTTAAACCTTGAGGTATATCCACTCGCCATGCCACGTCGCTGACCATTGGCCAGCCATTAACGTCAACGGGAGGATCGGCATCATCCCATCGTTTACCCAGACCTTTGGCCATGTCTGTATAGCACTGAGCCACATATACCTCCACGTTAAGGCCGTTAAAAGCTGCGGTCTCCACTACTTCTTCGGGCGTACTGGGGCTGAACCAGCGCAACCGTGCAGTCGCGCCCCCACTATTCTCCACATATTCCACGCGGATGTCATAACGCTGCCCGATGGTGAAGGCATAAGGTGTGCCATCGCGCCAGGAAGAGGATGCGGAAGTCAGATTCAGCACGGTAGTCCATGTACCCGAGCCCTCGGGCTTTACATCGACCTTCATTGTGTCGTCGGCAAGCGCACGGAAGGTATAGCTCTCGGTGAAACGGGTCATGATCTGTCCGGTCCAGCGTACTGAGTAATTGTCGGGCGCCAAATTGTAACCCGGGTCAGCTCCACCTCCGCCTGGTCTCTCCAATGTCCCCCAGTCGAAGTCAATGCGAACATCGCTTCGGGTAAATAGAGGAGAACCACTGAAACTTGTATTCGCATAATACTGACCGCTGATCCCGGCATCCAGAAATCCGCCACCCACTTTCTGGGCATGAGAAACAAGAGGAACAGCTAATAAGGCAAACAGGCTGGTAGTCATCCTCCAGCCGGAACAAACTCGTTTTATTTTTGGGGTATTATTGGGGTTCATCGTAGTCTTTCACCTATCCATCTTGGATTGGGTGCGTGTTTAAACATCGAATAACAATAGACAATCGTCACCTGGAAATGGACATTTTCTCCTGTCTTTCGTATTGATCTCAGGCATTTGATATATCATCCGGCGAAAATTGTGGACCGCATTGCCAATACACGACCTGAAGTCTTCATGAAAAGAATGATTGGCCCGGAGGGTTTCGGGAAAATCGATGAACATGGCGGACTGTCTATTGGGCCGTCCGTCTTAGCGGTCTATGTCGCGCCCATGGCAATGCAAGGGATTACGCCCCCAAACTCCAGCGGTTGCGCGCGAAGCGAGCTACCCTGGGTAAGTATGTGAAAGATACCTCTACCCCAACGGGTTTGTGTCGTCCGTCTTTGCGGACTATATCCCGCCCATGGCAATGCGGACTCAATCCCGTTGGGGTTTTCCGGTTTCTTACAATTACCCGGGATAGGTCTGCGGCCAGTCCCGGGCTTTCGGACAGAATCCCTTTGGGATTCCGAAGCCCCGTTGGGCGAAAGAACGCCATGAATTCTACGCTGAACGCATACAATGGCTGCCATTGACCCCTGTTCACTTTGACACCCCTTGATATATCATACTGCTGTAATCTTCAATTTAGGCTACCATTCGAAGACATAATAGTTTGAGCGAGTACTCATCTACCTCAAAATTCGAGACGTCGCACTATGCGACTTCCAAAAATAACCATAATATCCCAAGAGGACAATTCATGAAACGACAAGTTAAACAAATAGGAGCCGCATTGGTCGGCGTACTACTATGCACATCGGCGGGAGCCGCCATTACCAATTTTGGCGACTTCACCCTCAACGGCAACGGCAACTCAATGACCGCCGGTCTACCTATTATTTCAGGGGGTGGATCGACTCTGCAATTGACATCAGGCGCCGTAGGCAGCGCCGCCGCCAGTGCCTGGCACAATAGTAAGGTATTCGTAAATCAGGACTTTGCACTGAGTTTTGTATTCCAACAAACCCAGGATGACTGGTGCGATGGTTTCGCCATGGTATTTCAAAACAGTGGCCTGACTGCGGTCGGTGGTGATGGTGGGTCTGTTGGCTATGGAGGCATAGGCCAAAGCGCTGCTATTCGGTTCAATCTTACGCCGGGTAGTTGGGGCTCAGATTCCAATGCACTGCACGTGGTTAAGGACGGCAGCATGTCTCCTCTTTCCTTTGAAAAAAATACTTCGTTTAGGATGAATGTGGAGCCGATCGGTGTATCGTTTAACTACAACAGCGTAAGCGGTACGATGAGCTACACGGTGAACAACGGTGTAGACGCTGCCTTCTCTGGAAGCCAAGCCATGAATCTGGCGAGCATGGTGGGTGACACTACCGCGTGGTTTGGATTCACGGCAGCCACAGGTGGCAAAACAAGCAATCTGACCTATAGCAACCTGTCGTCCACTATCTCGGTGGTTCCCGAGCCATCAACCTATGCGGCATTTGCGTGCCTTGGCACGCTTCTTCTTGTTCTGTTGCGCCGCAGGAAATAACTCTTGACCAGTTTAGCTGAAAGAAACCGGTGCGTGAATCGCTCCGGTTTTTTTTGATCGCCCCTGAAAGCATCTTTCCAAAATACCACCGCCGATGTCTCTTCCATCCCGCCCCACCATTCTTGTTGTACCGCACACCCATTGGGATTGTGGAAGGTGAAGCACTCCGCGAAGAAGGCTATGCACTGTGGGAAGACATTTGTCGTTCAGATTATTAGGCATGCGGGACGTCATAGCCCGTCATCCACCCCTTCAGAGCGAAATTCGCCCCGTTTGGGTGGCACCTTTGGTATTTAAAATTGGCCAAAGTCCAGAGAGCCCAACAACACGCCCGCGTGTTGTTGGGCTCTTTAGATAAACAGCGCATTGACTTCGGGATGCACCGCGTATCTCCGCGCCATAATTTTGCGGATTGACTATTTGTTGATATATCAAATGATGTTTTCTGGAAACTGCCTTGAGCTTATGAAACGCAAAAGCGATTCCAGTGAGACACATTACCTCTGTATTGCGGACGAATTGGAGAAACTGGCAACCGCCATAGCCGGCAAAGGAGAAGTCGATTTCCCATCGGCGCGTTCGCTGGAAAGAGACATGCCTACGGTATCGTTCAACACAATAAACCGGGCGATTATTTATCTTCTAGGACGGGGAGTGCTACAGGCAAAGGGGAGAAAATTGCTGATATGCAGGCAACCGCAAAATGCAGCGTCCACCGTGCTGACAAGCACCATGTATCTACTCACATTGGCGGACCGCGATACGTATAGAGGTTGTGTTGAATATGCTGCATCATTGGGCTACTCGCTTGAAATACACGACAACCTTGGTTCGATTGAATCTTATGCCGAGAATGCACTCGCTCTGATTAACAAGCACGACGGGCCTGTAATTCTGGGTGTACCCGCAACCGAAGTTGAGCCAATGCTCCACTCGAGGCGACTGCTTCCGAAGTGCCCGGTGGTTTCTACCAATGGAGGCTATCAGTGCCCATTTAATGTCGACCATCACCACCGCTTAAATGTGCATAAGGCACTTACATACCTGGTTGAGAAGGGTCATCGAGCGGTGGCACTCCTTCTCGCTGTGGACGGATATCACAACCATCTCGTTGATCAGAGCGAGAATATTGCAATCTGGAAGGGCGTACTAAATAACGTAGGTCTGTCGCCGCATCTTCCTATAATCTTTGCCCATTGGGAAGCTCCGAGCGATAATGATATCGCCGCGGAACTCAGGAACATCACTGCGGTAATCGCAATGCATGAGTTTGCGCCGTTCCTATGTAAAAGATTCCGTGTACCCGACGAATTATCCGTAGTGATCATTGGCATACAGCCCACCGCCGATTTCCCGATTCCCCCCTTGACCAGGATCGCAGCCGATCCACCGGCTTTGGGACGCATGGCCATTATGCTTGCACATAACCTTACGATATCGAACCGCCTGAGAAACGGCGCACCCAGAGTACAAAGCATTCTGGTAGACGGCGAACTCATCGAGCGAAGGTCCGTCAAAAAGCTTAGTAATGCAGATACCCAAACAATGCATGACCTGCAGCCTGAAATTATTCCGGAAGACTATGCCCTCGCAGTCACAGGATACCCATCGTGGCAGATGCTGGACATAAGACCGATTGCCAACCGCGGTTTCAGACGCTGGCATAGCTGGCTTGGAGAGTACCCACTCGCGCATTTCTCTTCTGGGATGCACTGCATCCATGGGGTGCCGTTTACGATCATCCCCGAAGAGGACAACGGAGGGCGTTCGGCACTCATACTGTCCGGCACTATAGATGGATTGACCGGATTACGCGATTGGGCATCGGTTACGGTGGATAACAAAACTACTGCCCTCTATATTCTGTGCGGGGTCGGCTGGCTAGCGGATGAGGGCGTATTCGGAGCGATAACCGTTACCATGGAAAATGGCATTCGGCACCTCCTTCCGATTGTCTCCAGGCAAATGAAAGACGAAGGTGACCTAGTCATTGGCGACTGGTGGCCGAATGCCATACATCCGGTCGGAACCCATTGCCGCCCCCACCGTATAAGTGGTCCAATCACCGAGACATACAGCCGGTACCTCTATACCATCCAATGGATAAATCCAGCCCTGGAGAATCGGGTTCAGACAATCTCCATTTCCATGAATCGGGGAACCCAGGCCAAGCTGGGCATTCTCGGCATCACCGCACTGTTGGCTGATTGATACCGCAACTCCGCACCCTGCCGTTGGAAGACCAACCACCCAATAATCCGAACCCCAAAAATACTTAAAACTCTACATGAACCGCGATTGTCACGGTGCGTCCGATTCCTGGGATGGGTTCATTTGCGCGCAGGGTTCATTGGTTGGAGCCGAGGGCATTCACTCGTGGCGATAGGTATTCGTGGTAGTGGCGGTTGAATAGGTTATCCACGGTTATTTCCAGTCGAATGCGTTGATGGTAGCTGATGCCACAGTTTATATCCCACAGACTGAAGCTGGGGGCATACTGATAGAGCGGATTATCTTGCGGGGTGGGATTGGTACGACTGCCGACGAGGCGATTGTTCACTGCTACCCAGCCATTCAATTGCTTGATGCGTTGCTCCAGCCGGAGTCCGGTTTGGAGTTCCCACGGCGGAATATCGGGCAGGCGGATTCCGGTTTGGCGATTGTACCCATGAGCGACTGTTATGCTGGTGGGACGCGATAGCCAGGGCGTCGGGTGCAGTGTGCGAGCGGTTTCTGCTCCATAGAATACCGCATCGGTATTGCGGAAACTGTAAACGATGCTGCCGGGAGCGGGTGGTGGCGGTGCGGTGGTCGTGCCCGACGCAATGTGGGTAGAAACAGGCATCACAACACACCTCCGTCCCGGAGAGACGGAACGTCGGTAGCAACGTAACAATCATTACGCCAGGCATTGCCGAACCAATGTCCATCGCGACTGGGTTGCGTCCCGATGGGACGCAGGGGATTATATGCCTGTGTTTTCTACCGACATTTTGCCCCTCCGGGGCATTCGTGTTTGCGTAGAAATCATGGCATTCTGTCGCATTGAAGGTCCATCAGCTCATGAGCCCAGGGCGTTGCCCCATTAGGGCCTGAGCAGTTCGTGTGAGAGGATGATTGTTTGATGTGAAGACCCCGCCACTTTACATTAAGATCTGGGCAGTTCCGATGATTGTAAAAGCAGTTCGCTTGAGAGGACGAATAGTTCCGATGAAGACCTCGCCACTTTACATTAGGACTTGGGCAGTTCCGATGATTGTAAAAGCAGTTCGCTTGAGGGGACGAATAGTTGCGATGAAGACCTCGCCACTTTACATTAGGGCCTGGGCAGTTCCGATGATTGTAAAAGCAGTTCGCTTGAGGGGACGAATAGTTGCGATGAAGACCTCGCCACATGATTTTGGAAGCTGGGGCGGGGTAATCAGGGGATGAAGCCGGGTTTTGAGGGGGCAGAATGGACGTATTATTGCCCGGTTTGACTGCTGGTGGCAGCCAATTAGAAAATTTTATTGCTCTGATGCTTAACATTAGTAGTCTTGCGCCTCGTGAGCGCATTTTACCCCTTTGATTCACGTTACATGAAAGCGTCTCTTGGCCGACTGGCATCTGCGGTAATAGCGGTTGGCAGCTTGTTGGCGGGAAATCTGTTTGCGGAGCCGATACCGAATACGGACTGTCTGGACTGCCACAGTGCGGTGGCGGAGCGGCACCCGGTGCGGAAGGCGGATGAGGTGCCGGGGTTTGCGAAGGATTTCTTTGAGAAGTCGGTGCACCAGAAGCTCTCGTGTACGGATTGCCATGCGGATGTGACGAGTGTGGACCATCCGGCGAAGCTTGCGCCTGCACAGTGTGTTTCCTGCCATGCTGGCGAGGTGGACCAGTACACAAAGAGTATCCACGGGCTTTCCCACTCGATGGGTGCCTCCGGGGCGGCGGCGTGCAGTGATTGTCATGGTACGCATGATATTGTGCCGGTGAAGGACAGGGACAGCCCGGTCTTTAAGCTGAATCTGGCATTTACCTGTGCGAAGTGCCACGACCAGAAGGGGCTGAATGAGGAGTACCGCATTGGCAAGCTCGGTGTAGGCAAGCACTACCAGGAGAGTATTCACGGGAATGCGTTGATGAAGCAGGGGCTGATTGTCGCGCCTTCGTGTAATGACTGCCACGGAGTGCATGATATCAAGCGCAGTGTGGACCGCGAGTCGCGCACTAATCACCTGAACATTGCGAAGACGTGCGGGGAATGCCACTATGGGGTGGAAGAGCTGTATAATACTAGCGTACACGGGCAGCTACTGGCCAAGGGCGATAAGAAGGGGCCTGTGTGCTCGGACTGCCACAGCTCGCACGATATTGAGAAGCCGACGAGTGGGCATTTTAAGTCGGTGAGTGACATGACCTGCGGCAAGTGTCACGAGGAGAAGCTGGAGTTCTACCGAGAGACGTACCATGGCAAGGCGATGGCGCTCGGGACGCCGAATAAGGCCTCTGATGTAGCGGCGTGCTACGACTGCCACGGGCACCACGATGTATACAAGGTGAGTGACCCGCGCTCACGGCTGTCTGTTGAGCGCAAGGTGGAGACTTGCCAGCAGTGCCATCCTGGCGTGGGTGTGGGCTTCACGGAGTATCAGGCGCATGCGAACCCCCTGGACAAGGAGAACTACCCGGCGCTGCATGCGGTGTTCCTGTTTATGACGACGCTGCTCATCGGCGTATTCGCCTTCTTCGGGCTGCACACGCTCTTCTGGATAGTGCGCTCCATCTACCTGTACATGCACGATTCGAAGACGTTCCGCGAGGCGAAGGTGCATTCGCAGAAGGATGAAGAGCAGTACACGCGCTTTACTCCGTTTGAACGCTTCCTGCATTTGCTGGTGGTAACGAGCTTTCTGACGTTGGTGATTACCGGCATGCCGCTGAAGTTCTACTACACAGACTGGGCGAAGGTAATCTTTCAACTGATCGGTGGGGCTACAGTGGCGCGGTCGCTGCATCACTTCGGGGCGATCGTTACCTTCACGTACTTTGTCCTGCACGTAGGAAGCCTGTTCGTTAACTTCTGGAAGAATCGGGCAGCGATCCGCAATCCCGGAACCGGTAAGATCGAACTCGCTTTGATCTGGAAGAATATGTTTGGCCCGGACTCGATGGTGCCTTCGCTCCAGGACTGGCACGACTTCGTGGCACATCAGAAGTGGTTCTTCGGCAAGGGTCCACGCCCGCACTTCGACCGCTGGACTTACTGGGAGCGCTTCGACTACTTTGCAGTGTTCTGGGGTATATTTATTATCGGCCTCTCAGGGCTCATCCTGTGGTTCCCTGCATTCTTTACGACATTCCTACCGGGGTGGATAATCAACATTGCCCATGTCATCCACTCGGACGAGGCACTGCTGGCGGCTGGCTTTATCTTTACCTTCCACTTCTTTAACACGCATTTCCGTATCGAGAAGTTCCCGATGGATACGGTGATCTTCTCGGGCCGTATCTCAAAGACGGAGATGCTACACGAGCGCAAGCGCTGGTATGACCGCCTGGTGGCTTCTGGCCGACTCGAAATACACCGCGTGAAGGACGACTGGGAAAGCCGCAAGGCAATCTCGAAGGCCATGGGCTTTATCTTCTTCGGCGTGGGTCTGGTGCTGCTGGCACTGATCGTGTATGCGATGGCTTCGCGGATAGGGCACTAGAGAGAGAATGGATAATGGTGAATGGAGAATGGTGAATAGAAGTGAACCTTCTGCCATCTTCCTTCTTTCTGCCATCCATCTGCCATTTTAAATCTGCAATCTTAAATCTGCCATCTGCCTTCTCCATTATCCATTATCCATTCTCCATTATCTTGTATGCATTCTATTGATTTCCATGCTCATCATGCGGCACCGGGTGCCTATCTTACGTTTACTTGTGGCCGCTGGGGCGCAGGGGGTGGCCTGAGTGTGATGGGGGCACAACCAGCTGCGCAGGAGCTGTTAATTGGCATGCGTGAGGTGGACGGCAATGTCCATGTCCTGCCCTTTGCCCGGCAATCGGTCTATCAAGAGGACCTCGGGGCTTTCGGCGACACTAGCAAACCCACTGCGAAACGGCAGCGCAATCCGATGGGCGAGGGCTTGCACCGCCACTACACACGTGGTACGGACCGCTGGACGTGGAAGCAGTTTGCCTTCACGATTCTCACCCCGAATCGCCCAATGCCTGATCCCGAGCGCGATGGGCCACAGCCGCTCGCACGCGCCAGCCTGCCTGCTATTGTGGTACGACTTGAGCTGGACAACCGGGAATCCGCGACGGAACGGGAGCTAATCTTCGCCATTGGTCCGGGGCGTGGATGTCACCGCATTCATGGGGTTAACAAAGACACCCTCGCGGTGGGCTGGGGCAGCGAGTATGCCATAGCCACGGCAGTGGTGCCGGGCGTGCGCACGCTGCTGGAGCACAGTGAGTTCGACCACTTTGACAATGGCCGCGAGTTCAGACTGGCATCGATGGCGGGCTTTACCTGGACAGTGCCGGCTGGAGCCCACGCAAGTGTGGACCTCGTATTAGTGGGACACCGCCGTGGACCAGTCACCACGGGAATGGAATCGAGCTTCTTCTACACCCGCGCCTACGCCACCCTCGAGTCGGTGATTGCGGATGCGCTGCTGCGGCTCCCGGAGATGCAGGCCGAAGCTATTGCGCTGGATGCTGATCATCGCTGGCTGGCGCTGGATGCGAACCGCCGCTTTCTCCACGCCCATGCGGAGAAGAGCTACTGGGGAAACACCTGGCTGCTGGAGCGTGCGGGCGATCCACTCTGGTGTGTGCTCGAGGGGGAGTATGCGATGATGAACACCTTTGACCTCACCGTGGACATGGTCTTCTACGAGCTGGAGCGCAATCCCTGGACCGTGCGCAACGTACTCGACCTCTTCTTCTCCCGCTACAGCTACACGGATACGCTGGCCCGTCCACCCGAGAATTGTACCCGCAGTGGACATGGCACATTTGATCGCAACCCACACCATACGCCACACTATGTGCCTGCACCCGCCGAAACCGGGCTACCTGGCGGCTTGAGCTTCAACCATGATATGGGCGTGGGCGGACACTTCACCGAAGCGGGCTACTCCTCGTATGAGGCGGGCGGATTGCAAGGCTGCTTCAGCTACATGACAGCGGAGCAGCTCCTTAACTGGATACTCTGTGCCACGAGCTATGTGAGTAAGACTGGGGACAAGCTCTGGCTGCAACAAAAGGCTCCCGTATTTCGTGCCTGTCTCACCTCGCTACTCAACCGGGATGACCCCGTACCAGCCCGTCGCAATGGCGTGGTGGGGCTCGACTCCAGCCGCTGCGATGGCGGGTGGGAGATCACCACTTACGACAGCCTGGATGCCTCTCTCGGACAGGCACGCAACAACCTGTATCTGGCAGTCAAGGGCTGGGCCGCGTGGCTGGGATTAGAGCAAGTGCTGCTCGCGCTCGATGACGAGTCTGCCGCTCGCGAAGCCCGCGCAGGTGCTTATCGGGCAGCCACCACTATCGTTTCCAAGTTTGACGACAAGCTGGGCTACATCCCCGCCGTCTTCGAAGGTGGCAACACATCGGCAATCATCCCCGCCATAGAAGGGCTCGCTTTTCCGCTGGTGTGGAACCGACCGGAGTTGCTCTCCAGAGACGGCGCCTACGGTCCGCTTATTCTCGCCCTTGAACGCCACCTGCGCTTCGTCCTCTCTCCAGAACGCTGTCTCTTCCCAGACGGCGGATGGAAGCTCTCAAGCACCTCCGACAATAGCTGGGTCAGCAAAATCTTCCTCTGCCAGGTCGTTTCGGAGAAAGTCTTCGGCATCATCCCCTCCCCTGCCAGCCACTCCGCCCACGTGCATTGGGAACAAGTCGGCTCGAAGGACTGGGCAATGTCCGACCAGATGATGAAAGGCGTACCCTGCGGCAGCCGCTACTACCCACGCTGTGTCACCGCAGACCTGTGGTTACAGTTGGGGTGAGCGAAGGTAGGCACTAAGGTACAAAGGTCCAAAGGCACAGAGACGGAATGGAAGAGGGCTGAAGAAGAACACTCCTCACCCTTTGTCACACTTACACGGATTACTTCTTCGCAGGTTCAGTGGGTGAGGGCGCGCTTATCACTCTATTGAGTGCCTTCTGCATCTGCTCCATAAGTGAATCGATGTCGTCATCACTCATAATCTCAAAGGGATTGAGCAATGTCTGCCCATCTGAGCCTATCAGTACGCAGCCCGTAGGAGAGCCCACCGAGTACTTCAACGCTTTCTTATAACCTCTCGCAAACTGGAACGGGAAGAATGGCAGATGCTTTAACGAATCCACAGCCCCCGTAAACAATTCGGGCGATTCAGTAGTGTGCAGATACACAAAAACAACGCCTGGCAGTTTGGCAGACCAGTCGGAGCGCAGTTGATCCATACGGGCTAGTTGCGCATTGCTGGTAGTAGAGCCATCCCCATAAATCAGTGCAAAGGCTCTGGTACCCTGCAAGTCCTCGTAAGCGATGGATTCGCGGCTCCCGGGAAGTACGATTTTATTGGCAAACATGACCACGAAGTTAGCCGCCTGTTTTGCATCATCGCCTACCTTTGGTCGCGCGGTTTCTTCGAGCAAGTCCGTGAACTCAATCGGGATGAAATGGCTGCCCTTTCTCCCCGTATCAAGCAAGGCCCTGCCTTGTTCAATCCGCAGTAACACCGCACGTGTACCGGCTTTGACGACGACTTCCTGGCCATTGTATTCAGCAGCGAAGTCTTTGGTGAGTGTTGCAAATGCGGGCCATGAAGACGGCTTGCTCTCCAGTAAAGTGACAGCCTCCGTTGATCCTGCATCCGGTGCAGCTTGAAGGAAACTGGTTAAACAAACAAAGAGGAGTACGCGCAGGTTCATATTATGAAAAGGCGGTTCGCACTTCACGTACGAACCGCCAATAAATGGGACAGCGTTGAAGAACTATAGATTGTTGAATAACTCGAACTGACTGCTTTTGTAGTTATAGTAAAAACCGGCATTGTAGCCGTAGATCCAGGTGGCTTCTTCAAACCAATAGGCGAAGAAACCCTGAGCAGAAGCGCCGGACTCGTAGACCCAAAGCCAGCCGTTCGGAGTCATACCCAGCGTATAGACGAAGGGCCAGAATCCGTCGTAGATGATGCCAATGCCAGGCTCGCCAACATACGCACGGCTGGTCACACGCCACTCCAACTCGGTGGGAGTCGTCGCCCAGAATGAAACCGAGGTGTTTGCGGGAATCCCGTTGACCTGGATATTATCAATTGCGGTGAGAGAGTTGAACGCCACAAAGCCCGGGGACCCCGCGAGAGTACCGCGCAGGTAAACAGCGGCCTTGTTATTGAGGTCAGTAAACGCGGCGAGATTAAGGGTATGGAGCGCATAGGGCTCCACCGCTATTTCATGTGTAATGCCGGTGCTTATGTAGGTGCTGCCATCGGTGGAGTAAGCCCACGCTATGGTATTTGCCGCTCCACTGCCATCGCCCTGACGGCAAGCAGCATAACTCATGACAATCTTTTCGTACCCGGCGGTGGGAAACTGTATTACAAAATCGCCATTCACTGCACTAAATGCGAGTGCGGCAGGGTCCTGGTCGGCTGTGGAGAATTGGGCGTCTGGTTCGCGGCTGCCGATGGTTTGATTGATGGAGCTGGACCCCGTGAAGGTACTGACTTCGAGCCCTTCGCGGAAGGAGAACTGTTTGCTACCGTGGCTTCCATCCCAGTAAATGGTGCCCACCTTGTTGACGTCGGAGAAATTGGAATTCACCGACTCATCGCCGTAGCCATCACCGGTGCGATCGCAGATCTGTGGTGTCCATCCGGTGGAATTAAAATCGAAATCCCAGCCGACTATGAGTGTAGCTTGGGCCGAGAGGCTGCATGCCCCCATGCATGCCAGTGCAGCAGCCGTGAATAAGTGTGATTTTGTCGTCATATTGTTAGATAAATGAGGTGAATGTCTGAATGTATCAGCAGGTGATTATTCGAGTTAGCCAGCACTAGCTCGCGCGATTACGGCGTACTATGGCCATGCCTATGAGCAGCAACCCTGCAATCGCTGCATAGTGTGCGGGCTCGGGCACTGCGACAAATACCCCGTTGATTTGAATATTATCAATCGCAAGAAGGTCATCGAAAACCGTGGCAGCACCAGCACCGGCCATCGTCCCACGCAGGTAGATCATGGATTGATTGTTGAGCGCGGTTATTCCGGAAAGATCGACGGTCTGCTTCGAGTAGGCACCTATCGCAATGGTATCGGTATCGACCGTGGTGGAGAAGTCCTGTCCTGTCAGACTCCACGACCAGCCAATAGTGTTGGCAGCCCCTGCTCCCGTACCCTGCTGCATGCCGGCGTAGGTCAAGACGATGCTCTGAAAGAGACCGCCAGCAGTCTTGGTCGGTACAGCAATGACGAAGGCTGCGTCGAGATGGTTAAAAGCGAGGGCCGCCGGGTCTACTGTGTCGAGTGAGAACTCCTGATCCAGCGGCAGCGAGGCATTGCTCTGGTTGATCGTCGCTGTACCTTCATACGTGGTTACTTGGGTTGCGGTAAGGTAGTCCAACCCTGAAGTGCTTCCGAAGGAACCATTCCAATAAATGGTACCGACAAGATTTGCTGTGGTGAAATTTGACTGCACCGATCCGTTGCCGTAGCCATCGTCATCCGTATCCACAACGGCAGTTGTCCAGTGAGTGGCGTTGACATCGAAATCCCAGCCTGCGATCAGCGATGATTGCGCGTGGAGTTGGGTTGCACCCGTTGCGAGGAGCCCGCAGATGAAGATAAGATTGATTGGCTGCATAATGTATCGTGTAGGAGTTGGTGTAAGTACCGACTCGATTTGTTACGAAGAATACCATTCCCTCGCGAAGTTGTGGTTACGCGATTGTTACAATTCTGCGATTAATCCGAGCAGGCTTAAAAACAAAGGAGCCACCAGTTTTAGCTGGTGGCTCCGATAGATGGAATAGGATGCGTAGTGTTGCTAATTAGCGAGCCGTGCGGCGACGTAAATAGATCGTCAGCGCAATAGTAAGCAATCCTGCAAGACTGGCATAGAACGCGGGTTCAGGAACGGCACTGACCTGGATGTTATCGATCGCGAGGAGCGAGTCAAACTGGGTCACTGTAGCACCGGCCATCGTTCCGCGTAGAAACACGTTCGGCTGGTTTTCGATGCTATCAACGATACCCAAGTCCACCGTTTGCACACCATAGGAGGTGCCGATGGTGTCGGTATCACCCAAGGCGGTGAATGATGTTCCGTTGATGCTGTACTCCCAGGAGATGGATGTGGCAGCATTAGGACCGCGCATCCCGGCATAGGTCATCACGATATCTTGGAGTCCCGTGGTGTTCAGACCGATCACGAAACTGGCGTTGATACCATTGAAGGCCAGCGCGGTAGTGTCAGATACGAGATCGTCGAGGTCTGGAACGGGTGGCACACTGTTGGTGACGCGATTAACACTGTCAGTACCGAAGGTATTGGTTACCTGCGTACCGAGGTTGAAATCCAGTCCAGCGGAGCTGCCGTTGGCACCATTCCAGAAGATTGTGCTGGTGCGGCCGATCGCGCTAAAGCTGGTGGAGTTGGTGCCATCACCGAAGCCATCACCATCATTATCGTTAATCTGCGGAGACCAGTTGGGATTATCAGTTGTGTTGAAATCCCATGCTGCCAGAACCAGCGCTGCGGAGAGACTGGCCTGGCCAATCAAGAGCGCTGCGACAGGCAGTGCGATCTGTTTAATAAGCTTGTTCATAAAGTTTCTTGGTTAAGATCGACTCAATTGCGTAATGCAGGCAAGTCGGTCAGATGTCAGGTTACTGAACGAGTGCGCCGACCTTATGAGCGGCAGTCCAGTTCGTGGTCCAGAGACGGGTGCTGGTGCTGGTGGAGAATGCTCCCTTGTAGGTGACGGGTGTAAAGAAGGTCGACGTGTATGCTGCACGAGTAGCAGCACCAGTTACTGCAACGTTTCCAGCAGCGGCGGGGCGCGGGTTGACAGGAGCTACCACGGAGAGGAGCAACGGATCGACAATGGCATTGAGATTCAAGGGATCCGCGCCGAAGACGGGTTGTTCGTCGGTAGAGTCAGCCAGACCGACCTGTGTGTTGGTGAATGCGCCGCCGGTGAACTTGAAGTTCCACCACACATTGCGGTGGAAGCGGAGGAGCCCTGCATTATAGTTAGCGAGAGTGCGGTTGGGGACTTCGTCGCCGTCGCTGGAATCTCCTGGATCTTCACCGATGCGGATGGCAGGGCCTTTGCAGTTGGTGAGGATGGAGTTCATGATTGCACCACTGGCGTTATGGCGGGTATGGATGGCGCGTGGGTTCTTACCGGTGGAACCACCGCCAATGAAGGTTGCGTTCATGATATAGGGGTATGTACGGGGCAGGCGGAGGCTATTGACCTTGGCTTGCTCGGGAGCATTGTCGAACTCGTGGTCTCCATCCCATTCAAATCCGTTGTCTCCAATGCCAGCATCCGTTGTGGCTAGTGCGAACCAGAACTGGCAGAGGCCGCTGAAGCCTTCGTCCATGTCAAAGCCGTCGTCGTTGAAGTAAATCGCGGCGAGATAGCGGGTATTGACTGTTCCGCCGAAGAATTCGATGGCGTCATCACGGGTGCAGTAAGCTTCGATGTATTCGATCTTTGTGCCATAGCCAACGGAGCCGAGTGTGAGACCATTGATGTCATTGGTGGAGCTGATGAATCCACCAGTATGGCGGACAGAGATATACTTGAGCACACCAGAATTGTCATTGGGGTCTACACCACCGTAAACGCTATTTGCGTTTTCTGGAAGCCCTTCGATATAGCGTTCGCCCAAGAGGAGACCACTGATACCGTCAACATTGTTAGGGGCATTGCCGAGGACGATGAGACCACCGCAGAGTTCGTAGTTGGTCTTACCACCAGACTTGAGCGGAAGCGGAGCATTTAGAGGGTCGTTATCATGGAAAGTGTCACCGGAAACCCAGCGACGGGCGGCGGTGATGCCTCCACCGATTTCATCCCAAGCGTCATTTGCGTCATTATCTGTAGCGGCAGTGGTGAAAATGATAGGCTGGGTCGAGGTACCCTGCGCGTCGATCCATCCATCGCGAGTGATCACCAGTGTTCCCGGGTTGAGTTGACGAGTGGGACCAATGTATTCTTCGGGCTGTCCGCGAATAATCACGCCTTTTTGAATCGTCAAGGTGTTGCCACCGTTAACATAGACTACGCCCTGAAGGACGTACTCGTTGCCAGTTTCCCAAGTAAAGGGTGAGGCATCACCAGCGATAGTGGACAATACACCTGCGGGCACTTCGTAAACAGCACCGTTGAGATTCAGTCCGAGACTGGCTACCAGTCCTAGACCAAGGATTTTGCTATATATATTCATGACTGTGATTTGGTTGTTAACTAAATGAAACGAGAGTCCAATCAAAGGCCGGAAGTGTAGAGCCTCTTCGTGACAGAATAGGTGGGAAAGAGAGAAGAATGTGTGACAATCTCTTGTAACCTAAAATTCGTAGGCAACACTGAGTGAATAGTTGCGGCCCTCATGATAGGACTTGCGGAGCAGTTCGCCGTTGGTCTCCTCGGGGTCGTATATCCACTTGATTTCTGGATCGAGAATGTTTTTGGCAGCGAAACGGAGGCTGAGGTGATCGGTCAGTTTCTGAGACAGGATGAAATCGAGTTTCATGCGTTTGTCTTTGTAGGTATCGAAGGAGTACTCATTGCCGGCAGCGATCAGGGAGTTGCTAGTGGAGTTCAACGCAAAGGTGAGATCGGTACCCCATGTTGCGATACTGGCTGTCATATCTACATTCACAATCCACTCCGGTTGGTCGAAGAGACGGCGGGATTCCGGGGTCTTGTCTAGACCGCCGTAGCCTCTGGATTTCACACGACGCTCGCCGGGTGCGAGTGCCACAGACGCATCAATGTAGGTGAAGTTTCCACCCACTGAGAGTGGCTCCAGCCAGTCCGCAATGACATCGAGTCCGGTTCTTGCTTCCACTTCAATTCCCTTGAGGTGGGCGGTGTTCGGGTTGTTGAACCAAGTGCGAATGAGATTGGAACCGAGGCTGGCGTAGAATTGCTCAATCGGGCGGGCAATGTCTTTCTGGAAGTAGCTTACGGCAACGAGGCTGTTCGCCTTGATGAACCACTCCCAGCGCAAATCGTAGCTGGTGATGTCCGACATTTGCAGTTGTGGGTTGCCGACCATGAGGTCACCGCTATCCAGGTCATCGATAAAGTAGGGCCCCAGTTCACGGAAGGAGGGCCGCGCCACAGTCCGGGAGAATCCTGCGCGAAGATTCATGTCCGAAGTTAACTTGTAAGTGGCGTTAATTCCGGGGAGCCAGTCCTCCTGCTTCAGTACACCGTTGCTGGATGCTTTGGTTATGCCGAGGACGTCACGCACAACAGGATTACTGGCATAATCCGCAAAGGTGAGGTTCTCATAGCGGTTATTAGGAGAGGTCACCGTTATATCGGTGCTCTCGAAACGGCCCCCTAGATTAAGTTCAAACTTCGGAAACAGAGGCAGGGTGAACATCAGGTAACCAGCCTTGAGCGTGCGTTCGGCATCGGCTTCGCTAAAGGTCGGGGTGTTAAGGTAGGCGAAACTATTCTTCTGGATCAAGGTTTCGAGTTCTTCAGGGCTCTGAAATGATACGAGTTCGTTCGGATTGCCGAAATAAAAGGATTCGGTGAATGTGCGTTCTGCTGCACTTATGCTACCACCAAACTTGAGAGAGGCATCGGGGCCCATTTTAAAGATGCCGGGAATGGTGAAATTGAGGAGTCCGCTATCGAGGGTTTCCTCCACCTTGCGCCAATTACGGTTGAGTATGTTGACTGGCGTACCGAGAAAGACTTCATCGAGTTCGTAGGCTTCGTTATCTGTATTGTAGATGTAAGTGGTCTTGCGGAAATCGGGTTCGTCCTGATAGGTGCTTGAAGTACCCAGATTCCAGTCCATCTTGAGTTCACCAAAATCCGGAAAGAGGTGTGTACCCTTGAGCTGATGGCTGGTGAGGTTGCGCTCCTTGTAATAGAGGCTGTGCCGCTCGCGTATTTGCCTTCTCACGCGTTGATCAATCATGCCGGGCTCCTCTTGATACTTGGTGGTGTCAATCCCCACTTGGGTGAGGAATGTATTATAGGAGATTTCGTGCTCTGGGCTGAATTGGTAACTCACGCCAAGGATACCTGATACGCTCGTCTCCTCCACTGCCTGAACGTAATTCCAGTCATTGTTGCGGAGGCTGAGTTTCCCCTGAACCATGTCACCAGGCTCTTTGCGGGACGGATTGGGCAGCCTTCCCGAGCGCTGCACTTCGTAGCCCTCCGAGAGTTTGCCTGTGCTGTCGCGAAGCACCCCAAACACCAGTCCGAGCCGTTGCGAGCCGATGGGGAATGACTCTCCATAGTTGGCCCCAAATTTATAGTAGAGGGGGGCACTGCCTGGACGTGTGAGAAAGGGGACGGCAGTGCTGCGCTCCGTGGCAGTCGTACGGCTCTTGTGGCCGAGGGCAATCAGGTCCCAGTCGCCACCAGATGAGTAGGAGGGATAGGTGCTGTTTTGCGCACGGTCATTAAACCCCACTCCGGTGGTGATGCCGATCGTACGCTGCTCCGGGAAACTTTTTGGAGTGATGTTCACAGAGCCGCCGCTGGAATCTCCGGGCTGGTCTGCGGTAAAGGATTTCTGGGTGACCACGGTATCGAGGAGGCGGGCGGGAAACAAGTCGAGCTGTACCGACTGGCGGTCGGGGTCTGAGCTGGGCTGGACCATGCCATTGATCTGTGTGTTCGAGTAGCGGTCATTCAGTCCCCGGATCACGGCGAACTTCCCTTCGGAGATGCTGATGCCGGGGATTCGCGTGACGGCGTCTGCGGCATCGCTAATGGCGAGGCGGCTCATCATCTGGTTGCTCATGCCATCCCCAATCGCATCCGATTGTGAGCGGATGGACATCATGCCGGCATCCGAGTCCGTCAGAAAACTGGCGGTAACTACAAAGGCTTCCAGCTCGATCAGGGGCGCATCTTCCTCTGCTTTGGGCAGTTGAAAATCGACCCGGGCCAACTTCCCCTTCTCCACAGCCACATCGGTAACCGTGGACGGGCGATAACCCTCTTTTTCGAAATTCAGCGTATTGCCCCCCACAGGGATGTCATTCAGCACATAGTTACCGCGCATATCCGAAACTACGCTTTTGCCCATCGATTCCTTAACCGTGACACCAATTAACGGGGCGCCACTATCGGCATCCACAATCATACCAGTGACAGTGCCTGTATCCTGGGCGGGAGTTAGCGTGGAATCCGCAGAAGGTATCGCACTTGTCTCCTGTGCATAAATGAGTGGTGCAACACCCAGGGCAATGGCGGCTAGAAGCAAGCCAAGCGACCTGCTCTGCTTTGTACAGCGGGCATGAGGAATAGACATGGCTATATTGGTCTTCACAAAGTGAGTTGGAACGAGCACGGATGCGTCATCTATTGGCATAGACTTCATCCAGAATCTCAGCATGGCGAGTAATGCAACCTGCAATACGACCCCGTTGATAGGTTTTGCCTGCCCGTGACTTTGCCGTGACTAAATTGCGGCAAACGTCACCCAATGGTCATAATGGGCGGGCGGCAGAGGAAAGGCAGGGGAGAAGGCAGAGTAGTCAGTAGCCAGTAGTCAGTAGATAGTAGGAAAGGCAGGGGAGAAGGCAGAGTAGTCAGTAGCCAGTAGTCAGTAGATAGTAGGAAAGGCAGGGGAGAAGGCAGAGTAGTCAGTAGCCAGTAGTCAGTAGATAGTAGGAAAGGCAGGGGGGA
>JANRLC010000018.1:0-39273 GCA_033762955.1 Verrucomicrobiota bacterium
CAGGCTCTCTTTTAAACCGGCCCCGCTGCTTTGACCAACGGCGCAACGTCAAAATTCACTCAGTACGGTTCACACGAGGAAAGAGCGGTAGAGGCAAGGAGGCACGCAATTCGTACTCCCGGGTGTCCTGTATCCAAACGAGAGCCAGACCGGCTTGATCGGATGCATTCGCCTGCAACTAACCATAACCATATAACAAAATGCTGAAGCCGCCCGGACCTCATTTACAAGACAAGGAACAAAAACAATGAACATAAATTACAATATAGATATAATACCTATTCTCACAAACTTTTGTGGGCATTTCGTCGACCTGGTGAACGATAGAGGGGTAGCGAATCCAATCGTCCTGTTCGGGAACTATACCCAGACAGACCTTGAGGCCGATCGAGGAGCACTCGTAACGCTTCTAAGCGAATACGACGTCTATGATTCGGAACTACGCCTTGCGTATGCTGTGCGTGATGCCGTCAGAGCTACCGTAGTGCAGGCTGCCTCCGGTTTCATCCAGACGACGAAATTCCACGTCAAGAGTCTGGGCATGGAGAACAAACTCCCCAAAATCCCCACAACCAATACCAAACAACTGTTGCTGCTCCAGATATGCGCCACGGTGATCGATATGTGGGAGAAAGTGAATGAGATGCCCAGTGGAGCGCTGACGTTTCCACTCACCCTGCGCGATGGGTACAGCCTCGTACAGTTTAAAGCCGATGTCGCTAAACTTGCGGCTGCCTATAACGCGATCATAGAAAAACAGCGTGCAGCGAGCATCAACCGCATGAAACGCAATGGCATACTCGCCCGCATCAAGCCAGCCTTGGTTGAGTACCGTGTCCGCGTCCGCGTGCTCTATCCCGAAAACCATATATTGGTGACCAGCCTGCCGACACTCCATGGCGGTGAAGGCCCGGCGGCAGAAGCCGTGGAACTGACTGCATCCTGGAATGAAGTGACCCAGAAGGCCGAACTTCACTGGACTGCCAACACACAGGCCGTGCTTAAGCACTATGAGATTCGTGCCTGCAGCGAAGGTAAGTACCTGTCTGAAAATGACCGCACCATCGGTACGGTTGCCAAAGATCAGACTACCTTCCAAACCGGTGAAGGACTGGTGGCTGAGGGTAGCACAGTGTTCCTCAAGGTGTATGCGATCACCAAGGGTGGTCGTGAGCGCGGTAGCAATAGCATAAAAGTAACCCGCACCACTCCTGCTACCATGACCCAAGCAGCGTAGTTGAGACGAAGTAGTGTCGGTATTCATCAAGGCGGGAGAGACAGCATTAAGTTGTCGCTCCCGCCTTTTTTGCTATTAGCATATAGCTATTAGCCTTTAGCTATCAGCGATCTGTAATTTGGAATCCGTCTTCCGCAATCTGGAATTTGCAATCTATAATCTGCCTCCCGCATTCCGCCATCTGGAATCTGGAATTTGCAATCTGGAATCCGCCTTCCGCAATCTGGAATTTGGAATTTGCAATCTGCAATCTAGAATTTGCAATCTGCAATCTGGAATGGAGAAATCGGTTGTCATAGTTTGGCCATTAGTACTATTATGGCACTCTATAAGCTACACTCGTACTCTATGAATAATACCATCAACCGCGTAATAAAAGGCAGTGTATGGGCTATTAGCCTCTGCCTCATCGTTTCGAATGCCCATGCCGTAACCACCTATTTCTACGGTGGCGATTTACAGCCGAGTGAAGGCGAATATGCCTCATGGTTCACTACTGTCGGACCGGGCAATCCGGCTGACTACGGCTTTGGACACACGACATGGGCGAGTGACGGGGCCGTGCTCGCGATGACTACGAGTATAACACCGAGCGAAGGCATTTGGTTTGGTATTTCAAACACGGGCAACTATTACGACTACGCGAACATCTTTCTTGCGAACACGAGCCTGGGCAACAATGTCACTACACGGCTCGCACTCGCACCCGGCTCCAGCCAGTGGTCGCTCTACTGGTATGATGCATCGGGTAGTGGGGCAGCGCTCTATCTGGAGGCGAACGGCTTCACTTATTATACAAGCACGGCGGCTACTTTTGTCCCGGTGGCAGATATGAATGCATACCATACTTTCGGCACCCATGTGTATGAAGGGCAAGTTACCTACTCGTTCGACGGTGTGCTTCTCGCAGAAGGTACCGCGCCATACGCACCCGGTGCCGCCGGCTTTCTCCTCTTTGGCGACGGCTCTGCGACAGATGTCAGTGGGTACGGTACCTTGCTCGTGGATTCCCTCAGCATTAGCGTAGAGGCAGGTGCTCCCGCCATCCCTGAACCCGCAACCACAGCCGCATTCCTTGCGGGAGCGGTCATGATTATCGCACTCTTAAAGAACAAGGGGTTCAGATGGTAGGCACAGAGGCACTAAGGCACAAAGGCAGAGAGTCTGAAAAGCGGAGGCAGGAAGCGTTTGTACAGGTCAGTCAATAGCGTCAATAAGGTCAATAGGGTCATTAGGGTCAAAAGCTGATAGCTGACCGCTCTCAGTGTCCCTAGCTCCTCCTCTGTCGCACTGCCTCGAAAATAACAACGGCTGCGGCCACTGCGACGTTTAAGCTGTCTGCGGCTCCGGCCATGGGTATCTTTACAGAGAGGATTTCGGGCTGCTTAAGCCAGAAGTCCGTGAGCCCGTCTTTCTCGCTGCCGAGGAGTATCGCTGTGGGTTTGCGGTAATCTGGTGCCCAGAAATCCACAGTGGTGTCGGGGGTCGTGGCTATGCATTGCACTCCATGGCGCTGTAGCCAGCCCTGGGCGCGTTCGTTGGTGGTGACGCTTATAGGGAGGTGGAAACAGACGCCTTGGGAGTTGCGGATACACTGGGGGTTGTAGATATCCGTTACGGGGTCGGTAACAATAAGCGCGTCTGCTCCGGCGGCCCCGGCGGTGCGAATCAGTGTGCCGAGATTCCCTGGTTTCTCGACCCGCTCCACGACTACCAGTAGCGGGCAGGGACCGAGAGAAATCGCATCGAGGTCCAGGTCCTTTGCCACGGCAACGGCTAGGAGCCCATCGGGTCCTTCGCGCAAGGAACACTTCTCGAAGGCAGCCTGTGAGAGCTGGCAGAGTGTCGCCCCTGCGTCCTCAGCCCGGGAGAGAAGCGCGTACTCGTCGCGATCGCGAAAGCAGCTTGGGGCGTAAAACAACTCTTCCAACTGGACCTTGCCTGAAAGGGCACGCTCTATCTCCCGCTGGCCTTCTATTATATAGCGCTCCTGCCGGCGGCGGTGATTGCTCTCGTGCAGACGGACGAGGTTCTTAACACGTGGATTCTGCGGACTTGAGATGATGTCTTCGGCCATGAATAGCTTGCGCGACGAATGCCCCACCCTGTAGGGGCAGGCTTATTTTGTCAAAACGGATTCTATTCTCTTGAATAACAAGGTTCAGAAGGTAGGCACAGAGGGACAAATGAAAGGCAGAAGGCAGGAGTGCTGAAAGCTGAGCGCTGATGGCTTCCCTTGTTACTCCCATCGGAAACTCATCCGCGAATTCGTGCTGCTGTAGGTACGGACTGATTTTGTCAAAACGGATTCTATTCTGTGCAAACTGAGTAAAATGACTTAGAACGAAGCGTTTAGAACCACCATGGCCGCACCGAAGCAATTCAATCCGCACCCCTTTACGTATCATCAGGAGATCGATCTCGAGATCACCACACTCACTAATCTCGGGGATGGGCTTGGCCGTCACGATGGGTGGGTAATCATGGTTCCGTTTGCCCTGCCAGGGGAGCTGGTACGCGTGCGGATTTGGAAGAACCACAAGAACCACTCGGATGCCGACCTCATCGCAGTAGTGCGCCCCTCGCCTGAGCGCATTACTCCGCAATGCCCGCTGTTCGGTGTCTGCGGTGGGTGCCAGTACCAGCACCTATCCTATAGTGCACAGCTCGATTGGAAGCGCCGCCAGGTCAGCGAGTTAATGCAGCGCATGGCCGGACTCACGATTACCGTCGAGTCCCCGCATCCATCACCAAAACAGTACGGCTATCGCTCAAAGCTCACGCCGCATTTTGGCAGGCCAACTTCGGGCGAACTGCTTCCCATAGGCTTCCTGCGCAACGATTCACCCCGCTTGGTGGACGTCCCCCAATGCCCCATCGCCACACCAGCCATCAATAGCGCACTCGGCCCCATCCGCGAGCAGACCCGTATCCGCGCGGCCAAGTACACCAAGGGCGGAACCCTCCTGCTCCGCGACACGCCGGAAGGCTTGGTAACCGACATGAATGCCCGCGCGAAGGAACGCATCGGCGAGATCACCTTCGAGTTCCCCGCCGGTGAGTTTTTCCAGAACAACCCCTTCATTCTGCCAGAGATGGTGCAGTATGTGATCAGTCAGGCGAAGCAGGGTGGCATGCGTTTTCTAGTCGATGCCTACTGTGGGTCTGGTGTCTTCTCGCTCTGTGGCCATAAGGATTTCGAGACGATTGCGGGAGTCGAGATCAGCGCGAAAGCCATCGCCGCCGCGCAAGGGAATGCCCAGCGCAACGAAATCCGCAACTGTTACTTCGTCGCCGCCAGTGCAGAGGCCATCTTTGCCCAAATCGGATTCCCGCCCACCGAGACTGCCGTGATTCTGGACCCGCCGCGCGATGGCTGCGACCCGGTCTTTCTTAAACAACTCTTCGACTTTGGCCCAAGCCGCGTCGTCTATGTGTCCTGTGACCCAGCCACCCAGGCACGTGACCTGAAGCTTTGCGCTGCCAATGGCTACACGGTCACCCGAGTGCAGCCCTTCGACCTGTTCCCCCAGACACGCCATATTGAGAGTGTTGCAACACTCGTGCGGCAGGGGTAGTGTAGCTATCAGCTACTGGAGCTATCAGTGTTCGGGAAATGACCAGGGACGCGTCGTACAAAATGAACTGGCGACTCTACTGTGAGAGAGTAAAAGCGGACTCGACGGCTTCGTAGCTTCCGTTTTCAGCATCCAATAACTTCCCTTTCAATGTGCCGGAAGTGCTTGTGCTATGTTCCAGTTTGATAGCGACAATGCCATCGGACGCAGAGTCGTACATTATCAGAAGGGCGGATTGGTTACCCCCTGTTTTAAAGTATTCGTAGCTACCTGACTGAGAATACGGACCTTCATCACCAGTTCCCGTTTCATCAAAGGTGCCGTCGCCCTTGAAAATCATGGTAAAGTTATAGGCTTCGACGGTGAATGTCTTGCCCGCCAGGGTCTCAGGGGCATTGCCACTGGCAGGAACCAACACGACGGTTTCCCCGGTTGCCAAATCGTAGGAGTAGACTGCTGCGCCATTCGCAGAGAATAAATAGCTCCAATTTGTAGTTACGGGCGACCACGCGTATGGACTGTAGCCAACATACAGCCAGCTTAAATCAGCAGCTTGTACTGTTTGTGCGAGCGATGAAAAGCAAGTCAGAGAGACTAGAGCAGTGATTATTCGAGATAGTTGATTCATAGTGTTAATACTTTGACGACAGATGGTGCTTTACCTTCTAAAAGCAACACGCGAACCAAGCCTCGTGCAAGCCACTACGAATTGACGCTCTTTGTATTAGCAACGCTAGATAGTAATATAAGCGATAGAAGCGCAAAGCTGTCAGCGTTCAGCCATCAGCGTTCATCAGCCCACTGCAGACTGCCCCTACTGTCTTTTCCGACTCAGTGCCTTAGTGCCTTTGTACCTTTGTGCCTACACCTGCAACACCTGCAACAACTGCAACCAACTAAATTCCATCCAGAATCGCAGCCGGTGAGGCATCATCATCGCGTTTAAGGATGATGCCTTCTATATCGCTCTCGATCTTGGACGCTTTACGGCCCTTGGGTTCGTTGTAGGGTTTGCCAGTGAGGGTGGAGATAAACTTCTTCATCGCGGGAGTGAGAATGCGGCCTTTGCGATGGATGATGGCCAGTGGTCGGGTAAACTGCTTTCCCCGCAGTGGGATGGCTTTCAGCAGTCCCTGCTTGATCTCCTGCTGCACAGTGGCCGAGGGCACAATCGCCACACCGGCATCGATCTCTACCGCTCGCTTCACCGTCTCGATGTTGTCGAACTCCATCACTGGCTCCACCTCGAGCTTGTGCTCCTTAAAGATCGCATCCGTCGCTCTACGTGTGGGAATATCCTGGTCGAAGCCAATGAACTTTTCGGAACCGAGTTCGCGTACTTCCAGGATTTTCTTGTGGGCGAGTGGGTGGTTTGGAGTGCAGATTAAGACGAGGCGATCCTCTAGAAACGGAATAATCTCCAACTGGCGTAGTTTCTGTGGGAATGCCACCAGCCCCATATCCACCGCATTGTGCATTATGTCCTCGTAAACAAGATTCGAGCGGCGGTACTCTACGCGAACATTGACGGACGGAAATTCGATGAGAAATTTCTTTATGTACGGGGGTAACTCGTGCAACCCAATGGAGTAGATGGTGGATAGATGGATGGTACCGCTAATCACTTTCTTCATCTCCTGCAGCTCGCTGCTGAGCTTTTCGTAGCGGTAGAGCATGTCCTTCGCACTCTCGTACAGCTTCGCGCCTTCGCGCGTGAGCCGGAACTGCTTCTGACTGCGATCCACAATCAACACGTTGAAATGCTTTTCCATGGAGCGGAGCTGCTGGCTTACAGCCGATTGCGTCACTCCATTTAACTTGGCGGCACGAGAAAAACTCTGGCTTTCAACCAAGTCGGAAAATATCTTGAAGTTTTCCAGATGCATAAATTACAAAGCTGTGCATAATTGATTCTTATACCAAAGTAAATCGTAAATTAGCAAAACTTTAGCTCACAACAAAAATTCCTTTATGAATCCTTCTTATGACCTGTTCGCAAACACCGTCGCCCAGCTTCTTGAGCGTATTCAGGTGGCGTGTGTAGCAGCGGGACGCTTGCCTGGGAGTGTAAAGCTCATGGCCGTGACGAAGACACTTGGCCCGGAAGCGCCTTTCTGGGCGGCTCGGGCGGGATTGGGACTCGTGGGCGAGAACCGCGTACAGGAAGCGGTAGGGAAGCGCCCCGCTGCCGAATCACTCCTCAAATCCGCAGGCGTACCGCTACCACATTGGGAACTTATCGGGCATCTGCAGAGTAATAAATGCAAGCTGGCCACCCAGTATTTTGATCGGGTGCAGTCCGTCGAATCAGAAAAACTTATAATGCTGCTGAACCGGATTTCAGGAGAATCAGGGAGAAAGCTCCCCATCCTTTTGCAGATCAACGCAGGCAGAGACCCGGCCAAGTTTGGCGCAGACATAGAGAATGCCCCTGCGCTCTGTGAATGCGCACTGAATGCCACCCACCTGCGCCTTGAGGGGTTGATGACTATTGCCCCGCTATCCGATGACCCATCCGTGGCAGAGCGCACATTCGCCAATCTCGCCACCATCAGGGATGAGTTGCAGCGCCGCTTCTCCATTCAACTCCCGGAACTGAGTATGGGCATGAGCGGAGATTTCCCGCTGGCTATCAAGCACGGGAGCACGCTTGTGCGTGTAGGAACGGCACTGTATGGATCTCGGGATACTGCCCATCCTGACGCCATCCGGTGAAGTTTAAGTACGGAGCTGCGCCTACGGATAGCCTTCCGACACGCCGTTCGGATGCTCCGGCGTAAAGCGGGCAAAGTAGCGCAGCCCGGCGAATCTTCCCTGAGCATACAGCCAGTTGCTCTGATTAAAATCGAAGAAGAATGGGTACACCCCTGGTCCAGAATACAGCCAGGTACCACCATTCATCGAGAAGTCGAAGAAGAAGACTGCCTCGCCGTTGCCCACGGTGTACATGAACCCGAGTGTGTCATTGTAGAGGAAAGGCCAGTAGTTATTGTAGAATCCACCGAGCCACGGTGATACACAGTAGCCACCGTCATACACGGTTAACGGACCCATGACATCCGACACAGGATCACCTACATACTTATGGTCGAGCAATGCACTAACTGCGCCCACCGAGACACTCACTGTTCTCGCAGAGGGTAATGCACCACCGCTATAAGTCACTTCATAGTCTCCCGCCACTGGCATGGGGATGGCATAGCCGCCAGCCACACCTGTTGTGGCATAGTAGGCACCGTTGTTCGGTTGCACTTTCACGCCGTTCAAGCCTTCCCCGGGGTCGTAGCGGTTGTTCTCATTAATATCCCTCCATACAGTACCCACCAGATAGCGATTAAACTGCGAACCATCGGTGATCCAATAAGCAGCCTTGCAATAGGCGATGGAGACAACCATGGGGCCGACATTCGTCAGGCTATTATTGTCAGGCAGGATGACAATACCCACATTGGCGTAGTCGCCCGCCACTATGGAGCCATTGTTTGTAGTCAGCGACATTATGGCCAACCGATGTCCACGTCCGGTCTGCATACCATCCGCATTATTACCCCAGTCGATGTTAAACGCCGCATGCGCGTAGATGGGATTTTTCGCAAAGGAGAAGACGCTGACGCGGGCAGATTCGAATGTGAATCCCGATGCCTCCAATTTCTCCAGTTGCCCATCGTGGCTCTGTGAATCGGTGGAAATCAGATACTCTGAATGGGCTCTGGAAGCCTCATAGATGCGGGCTTCGAAGGCTGCTGGTCCAGTTGCCGGATAGCTGTTAAACTCGGCTTTAAGCACTTCCTTATTCACCTTGAATGCAGTCATCGCGTTGGTGGACTCGCCGTCCGCACCATTGGCGAGCCACTCGCCTTCTGCTGCGGGATTCACTCGCGCACGATTCATAAGCCAGAGCATTTGTTGCTCATTTCCATCCGGATGGCTGCCGTCTTCTGTCTTGTGGCGAGTCCATTCCACTTGCGCAGCTCCAAGACAAGAGAAGCCCATGACAACAAGCGAACTCAGTGTAGTAACAGTATTTCTTAGCATGACAGTAATAGTTTAGACAGCAGAACAAACACAGCCGACCCAGTTTACTTATAATGGCGATAAGCAAGTAGTGGGTCAACTCATTCCATGAGAGAGGCCATGTCGAAGTATCTTGGGCTGTTTCAAGTGGCACGGGCATCTTGCCCGTGTGTCTTCCAGTGAGGTACAATGACTTCGAGATGCACTGTCATTCAGACATTGAGCATCCGGCAAAGCTCTTACAACAATCGTCTCCAGCGCTGAATCTCGTACCTGTCGGTCTTATCGACAATATCGGAGAGTTGCCATTCTTCACCCAGATACGGGAAGAAGGCATCCCCGGGGTAAGTCTGTGTGAGAACGGTGAGTAGTAGCTCGCTGCAGCGCGGCAGAGCCTGGTTATAAAGCTCGCTACCGCCAATGATCCAAATGGTATTCGGAGTCGGGGACAGTGCCTCCACCTCGTCGAGGCTGCGAATGACTTGGGCGCCGGGAATGGACGGAAGCGTTCGGGATAGTACCAGATTTAAGCGATTGGGGAGAGGCTTGCCGAGGGAGTCCCAGGTTTTTCGCCCCATGACAATAGTGTGCCCGGTGGTACATTTGCGGAACCACTTCAGCTCTTCGGGAATATTCCAGGGAATGCGGCCATTCTGGCCAATGACTCGATTCCGCGCCATCGCGGCTATGGCTTTCCATTGGGGAAGGGTTTCAATCATCATAGGAGAGGTAGGCACAATGGCAATAAGGGTAGGCACAGAGGTACAAAGGCACAAAGGCACAAAGGGGAAAGGCAGTTGGAAATGGCAGCAGTAGAGAACTCATTTGAACGACTTTCTTCCTTTCCGACTCAGTGCCTTTGTGCCTTTGTATCTCTGTGCCTACCCTTTGCATCCCATTAAACAGAGATAGGTGCTTTGATTCCGGGGTGGGGATCGTACCCGGTGAGTTGGAAGTCTGCATAGGTGAACCCAAGAATGTCCTTTATTTCCGGATTCAAGGTCATCACCGGCAGCGGCCGCATATCGCGCGATAGTTGCAAATGGGTCTGGTCAAGATGGTTCAGGTAGAGATGTAAATCGCCGAAGGTGTGGATGAACTCGCCGGGTATAAGCCCGCAAACCTGAGCCATCATCTGAGTGAGTAGTGCGTAGGAGGCGATGTTAAAGGGCACACCGAGGAAGAGGTCCGCGCTGCGCTGGTAGAGCTGGCAGCTCAGGCTGCCTTCGGTCGTGTCCACATAGAACTGGAATAGCGCGTGGCAGGGCGGAAGCGCCATCAGGTGCAACTCGCCGGGATTCCACGCACTGACGATTAAGCGTCTGCTTGCCGGGGTGCGCTTTATCTGGTCAACCACATCCTTGATTTGATCTACGACGCGACCATCCGGTCCCTGCCATGTGCGCCATTGGGCACCATACACTCTGCCGAGTGAACCATCGGGCTTGGCCCATTCATCCCAGATGCTTACCCCGTTTTCCTTTAAGTAGCGTGTGTTGGTTTCCCCTTGGAGAAACCATAGCAGCTCGTGGATGACGGATTTGAGATGGACTTTCTTGGTGGTTACCAAGGGAAAGCCCTCGCGCAGGTTATAGCGCGCTTGCGCACCAAAGACACTCAGCGTGCCTGTGCCCGTTCGATCTTCTCTCCGTTTGCCTTGTGACAGGACCAGACGAAGCAAATCATGGTATTGCCTCATGGCGGCAAGGCTCTCGGTTTTGTGGCACTTGTCAATGCGGGATGACGGCGCACTGGTCTATAATGGGGGCATGCCTGGGTAGGGTAACACTCCATAGCATTGACCTGTCTTTCGATCTATACTCCAGCCATGAATCAAACACAACTTACCCGGACACAGCGTGTCATGCTTCTAGTCGTTGCTGCGGCAATCCTGAACTTTGTAAGCGTGGGCTGTAACACAGCACACGGCTTTGGCAAGGATGTGGAAAGGACCGGAGAGAAAATTCAAGACGGCACCAAGTAGGGTAAGCCTACTGCGTTGCGTTCAACTCCCAAGTCGCACCATGCAAATTTCTCCGTCATTCCGACGGTCAAACAAACAGGTACACAAAACACTATCACCGATGAACTCACTTGAAATAAAAGGCGACTGGAAGATTATGGCTGCGAAGTTAAAACAGAAGTGGGCCACCCTCACTGATGATGATCTTCAATATGCCGAAGGTAAACACGAAGAGCTCATGGGTCGCATCCAGAAGCGCACGGGCGAGAACCGTGAAGCCGTAGAGAAGGCACTCAAAGAGTACTCCTCTGCCTGCGGCTGCGACTGCAAGAAGTAGGAAGGCAGAAGGGGAGAAGATGGCAGATTGCAGATGGGCAGAAGGGAGAAGATGACAGATGACAGAGATGGCACAGGGAACCGCTAAGCGTCAGTGCACAACATAGTATTATGCACAGGTTTAAGAATGGTTCGTAACCGGAAGACCCCAACGGGGCCAAGATAGTTGTCCTTGTTGGGTCTTCGGGTTACCTGGTTGTGAAGGCCTCCGGCCCGCATGGTTTCGCAGTAGAGCGGGCCGGATGGTTTGCCTACCTCATGGAGTCAGCGCGAGCCCGGTTCTGCTATCTGCAATCTGTAATTTGCCTTCTGCCTCTTACTCCTTCACTACTTTCCCCCGATTCCAGAGCGGTGCCAGCACCGTACCGCTTCGCCAGAAGCGGGCGTCGAGATTGCCGAGTGCGATGAGTCCGCCGATTACGAGCCAGAAGGAGAGGAGCCAGAAGAAGACGGAGTCCATGAAGCCGTAACTATGCAGGCCGATGCCGAGCATGTTTGTACCGAACCAGGACCAACTGGTGATGACGGTGCCAAAGAGTGAGAGCAGTACCAGACCGCGCTGGCCGGCTATGCGGATGCGTTTAGCATGGAGCACCAGTGCGTTCCAGATCACGATCATGAGTGCGCCGTTTTCCTTGGGGTCCCAGCCCCAGAAGCGACCCCACGACTGGTCTGCCCAGATTCCGCCGAGGACCGTGCCTACAAAGCTGAAGAACAGGGCGAAGCAGAGGATGCCATAGATCATGCGCTCCAGATCATTCGCCAGTGCGGCACTGAGCTGAGTGCTAAAGAACCCTTTCCCCAGATAGAGAAAGCCAAGGATTCCCGCCAGGAAGGTGGCCGAGTACCCGATGGTTACTGTGGTTACGTGCGTGGCCAGCCAGAAGTTTGAATCGAGCACGGCACGCATCATTTCCATGGTGTCGTTGCCGCCACTGACAGCGAGGTTGTGCGCAATGATCAGGCTGCAAAATCCGGTGATTCCGGCGGCTACACTGCCCATGCTGTTTTTGAATACCGCTTCGAGCACGAGGCAGAATATTACGGCTGCCCATCCTATGAATACAGCGGAAGAGTAGAGGTTCGTAACCGGCGCGTAGCCGGTGATGCCCATACGGGCGACCAGACCGAAGGTGTGAATGACTAGGGCCAGGACGAGTATGTGAAATGCCGCCTTACGCAGTATCGGCTCCCATCCCATCCAGGACAAACAGCCTATAAGCAGGACAAGTACATAGAGTTGGGTGCTTACATAGAAGGGCTGGAAATGGTTGAAGAAGCTCTCAAAGGTAACGCGCTTTTCATGCTGTGCATAGCGTTGCTCCAGCGAACCGTGGAGCGCATCCAGTTCGCGATTAAACGAGGAAACATCACCCTTGCGCCACGCATCGGCGAGCTTCGCATAGCCCAGGGGCACGGCGTCGATGGAGTGGGTACGCACGGCATCGAGCGCACTTGCAGCGGTCGATTGCCAGCGGCTGATGTCCACAGTGCCATCGGCTGGGGGGACCAGTATCAGCGGGCTGCTTTCTGCGGACTCGCGGAAACGGTCTGCGATGGCGAGGAATTCCCGCAGCGCGGGATTCCCCTCGGCAGTACTCGGAGTGATCTCGCTCATGGCCTTCATCCCGGTTGGGGCCATGCTGGCAAATTTCTGGTACACCTCGGCGTGAGATTGACCCAGCCCATCCACCGGCGCTACGAAGCTGTAAACCATCCGCTGATAGAGCATGAGCGCCTCGCGCAGCCGCAGTACGGACCGCTCGTACGTCGAGCGTTTTGCAGCTTCCTCTGGAGCGAGACCTGCCTGGCGTTCTATTTCCTTAAAGTGTGGATACAGTTCGGCATAGCTGAAGTTGCGCACATCCTTGCCCGTTGAGCCGAGAAGGCTTAGGACATCAGGGTCGTCCACGCGGAACACGTGGTAGCTGGCCGCCTTTTCAGGAGCGAACGCGAGATCTGCGAGAAAGTCCACAGCACTCGTATAGGTCGCCTTCGTGCGCGTGCCATCGGTTTCACTTGCTTCGGTGAGAAGTGCCCGCTGCTTCCCGCGAAGGAACACAACGGTGTTCCGCGCCACAGTGTCGAGGGGCTTGATACGCCCACCTTCGAGGACTGGCAGCTTGCCAAAGCGCTGCAGCGCAAATGAGTCGGGCTTGTCCTTTGCCGGACGAAGCGCGCTGGCCACAACCAGCAGCGCGAGTACCATGAGGAGGATTCCAGAATATTTTTTCATAACAGATTACCTCCGGTTGATGAATTTGAACAAGCCCCAGCCAAACTGCCAGAGCATCCCAAGGGTGACTAGAATACACGCGATGTAGGGCGCAAGCCAGCTTGGGTTCGCTACCACCTGTAACATCGACTGGAATTCCCCGCTAAAGCTCGCCTGATAAAAGGTCAACCCCCCGTACCGCAAGGGATGGTTCATATAAATGATCACCTCGCGGTCCTGTTTGGTAGCGGGGTCCTTAAGCTGAATCTTGCTGGAGAAATTCTTCGGGATCTGCGTTCCCGGGTAGCGTTCATGGGTAAAGTCAAGAAGAGTGAGTGTGAAGGGCAGGTAAGTGCGCTTATAGCGCATGGCTATTTCATAAGTCCTGCCGTCGAATGTAAATACCTGGGGTGGAAGCTGGTCGAGAAAGATAGGACTTACCAGCCAGGTACCAATTGAGCCTTGCGTACTGGAAAGCTCGACTATCGCGGTAGAGTTGTTGCGGTCGCCTTTGAAGGTGCGGGAGATTTCCTTCGCTGCCAGATTCATCGTGGCTCCCAGTCCCTGAGTAACCGGGGTGGGGGAGGGGTTTCCTTCCGGTACACGCGTGATCTCCGCATTTGGGAAAAACCCACGCACTTCCACCCGGAAGGGCAGCCGTGGATTTGTTATAGGAGTGGTGCGTTCCAGCATCTCCATGGGTATTGCTACCACTTGATCCTTCTCCGGATCCGTCTTGTCTATGATGACCAACTCATCGCGGTGAAAGCTTTCAATGTAGTTTTTAGTGCCCCCTTCAGCGAACCAGAGGAAACTCTCCTCCTGCACGAGATTCGTCACAAGCTGGCTAATGAGAAGCATGGCAATGCCCGCGTGAATCAGCACAATCCCGCCCGTAGCCCAGCGTGGGCGGAAGTACTTGAAGTGCGCGCAAGCGAGATTGATGAGCATCAACGGCCCCACCAGGTAACCCCCGGGAATCGGCAGGTGGAGCCATTTCAAGTAGTTACCGAAGACCCAGGTGGGCGGGTAGCCCCAGAGTGCGATGATACTCTGGAAGTACTTCTGTTGCGCCTCCTGGATGCCCCAGTTCACCTGGTCCAGCGTGCCGAAAAAGATCAATATCAGCGACGCCGCCAGCAGCCAGACAGTCAGCTTTAGTGAACTAAAGAAGTTGAAAAAGGATTTCATCGTACGGGGTGAAGTTGGAGTTCCTGCTTCAGCAGGTTATTCTTTCCACAATTCATAAACATTAGTTAAACCGCACACTCTGGACGAATCCCAGAAAGGCAGCCTGTTCCTTCTCGATTACCGCAGTGTCCCCGGTAATCTTGAAAAACCACGACACGCCGTCAACCGGGAGAGTCACCACAATCATCCGCTTCTGCGCACTGGAAAGATCATGCATTGTGCCCGCGACGCTAGCAGCTTTGACGGGCTTTGCAGATGCAGCCAACTCGGCTTCATTTGTCGGCGGCAGCCCTATTTGCGCCCGCCAGCGATTCAAGTTCGCAAGGCCACCGCCAACATTCCCCGGGAACGCAGTCACGCTAATATCCGCCACCGCGTCCCCATCCTGTACCAGAAAGCTTGCCTTGCGCATGCTGGATACCGGACCCGGCTTCCAGCTCGCTGGCACCGCCCACTCGGGAGTCTCGCCCGCTGCTACGGCACCGGGTGGCAGCCCCTGCGCCGCCATTGCGGAAGGTGGCATCCCCATCCCCGGAGAAGCCGCCGCATTCGCACTGGAAGGCATTTCCGGGTGACCGGGCGGTAATTCGACGGCCGCATCTCCGCCAGTACCAATTTCAGGATGCCCCGGCGGCAGTGTACCCGAGGCCATCGCTTCCGGTGCGATAGGTGTGGCTGTCTGGCCCGTCTGCATCTGCGCCTGTAGAAACGGAGCATTGACCGCAGACTTTTCCTTCGGCACCTCGTAAGTCGTAACCTCCGCTTTTTTACAGCCCGTGAAAACAAGCATGAGCGACGCTATACTGCTCAACAAAAGTATTACACGCATAGATGGATCAGATTAACTTGGGGTAAAGTACCAATGTAAGGTAGAACACTATTGCCAGCTATCCACACAGTGCAAGCGGATAGCGTGTTGGGGGACTGGTGGAATGCATGTCGAAGTTCTTAGGCTGTTTAAGTGGCACGGGCATCTTGCCGTATGTCTTCCTGCGACCAGATGGCAGGAACACTTCCCTTAGAGCACAATCGCACCAGAGAATTATTGAATTCCCGCCTCATAACCCAAGTCCAAGGGTCCCGAGAGCAAGACTTTGGTGTCCGGGAGTAAAACCTCACGTCCCGGGAGCAAGACTTTGTAGTCCGGGAGCAAGACTTCGCAGTCCGGGAGCAAGACTATGCAGTCCGGGAGCAAGACTTTGGAGTCCGGGAGCAAGACTATGCAGTCCGGGAGCAAGACTTTGCAGTCCGGGAGCAAGACTTTGCAGTCCGGGAGCAAGACTTTGCAGTCCGGGATACCATTTATGTTTCCAAAAACGACCATTTTTCAGGCTATATCTGTCTTGAAAATATCCCGGATTACGCCTGCTTACCCAGGGTAGCCCGCACCGCGAGCAACCCTTTGAGACGTTGCTTCGGGATGTTTCTGATTCTGAAAACACTCGATCTGACCTAAACACAATACCCTGCTTTTGCAGGTTCTGGCCCTAATACATTTACATAAACACTCCCAAATTCTTGCCCTCGCCGTGTAGGTGCCATTCGCGCTTCCAGACATGCTGAAGAGTGAAACCCCATTGTGCAAACAACTTGACGCACCAGAAGGTGCGCCTTCGGAAATCCCCAAGTCTTTTCGTCGCAGCATCTTATGACAACTCATCCCGGTTCAATCTCTGTTTACAGGGTGAATAATCTCGACTGTAACAAAAATGGTTGCACAGTCGGATATCTTACGAAGAGATGAGCATTAAATCGTATGACCCCATCATCATCTGCAGTTCTTGGTGACTTGTTAAAGACCCATACTTATCAGGATGCTCTCAGCATATGGGCCACCACTACTGTGGCTGGGGATATTCACTCGCATTGCTCTGGGACACCTTGCCTTTCAACCGAAAAATACAACCTTTACGTAGGTAAAATAGCAGCAGAACCGCTGACACCGCCGAAGCAACGGTACTGCCTGACAGAACCATTCTGCTCGCCCTCCATTCATTGGTCAATTTGCCCGCCCTTGCAAAGAGACCTATTTATGCGACCAGTGGAGTTTTTTGCAAAATTCCCAGATATTACGCTTCAGTTGGTAAAATACCAAGGTACGGATGTCTTTGGCGTGGTTTATGACCAGGCGAAATCCATGATCGTGCACCAGACAGCGATGTCATCGTTGTTACAAGTGGTGCCACATGTCATGTATCTGGATAAATTTTCCAGATTTGGGTTGTTTGAATACCCCAAGCAACTTCCTGTGATAAAAGCGCCAGCTTTATATATAGGTGGCAGAAATAATTACTTTCACTTTGTCACCGATTTCCTGCCAAATCTAGTAGCTCTCAGAATGCTCCCTGATTTACTGCAAATGCCCATGGTATTCTGGTCAGTATCACGCTACATTGCTGAATTTCTGGATATTCTCGGGTTTGGCACAAAAAACACCATTGTATTGGATGACTTGTATAAGGAGGGTCCCGGATTCTATAAATTCAGTGATATTACCATGGCAAGTCCCGTGCCACTACCTGTTGGGTTGGCAATGGTGCGAGATACTTTTCGCAACCCCAACGCCAAGAGTCCGGCGAGGATATATATAGGTCGTAAACAGGGCCAGAGTGTACGATCCATACGTATGATTAACCAGAATGAGGTGTCCCGCGTACTGGAATTACTGGGATTTCAAACCGTGTTTCTGGAAAATATTTCGGTACTTGAACAAATCAATCTGTTTTCCAACGCGAAACTCATCATAAGCCAGCATGGGGCCGGTTTGACCAACTGTGTTTTCGCTCCACCCAAGGCAGTGATTGTGGAGCTTATGAGCGACTCCACCGAGAGTATTAGTTCAGCTACAGATTGTTATTTCAAAATGACCGCATGTCTGGGGCAGTATTATCACCGTATCGTCTCCTATGCAGTGGAAAAACCACCCACACAATCACCGCAGGATCATCCATTCCACTGCAACATAGACAGTTTATTACGAGTCATAGAGCCCTATCTGTCCTGAGATAACATGAAGGGCAACAATGGGCAGCATCGTAAATGAAGTATCTGAGCTTATTTGCTGTCTACCACTTGAACTATGTTGGAGACTGCCGAGCGATTGGTGCTCCGGGAGCTAAAAGCCATCCGAAAAGCCGAACAAGACCTGATTTCTGGGTCCTGTAAGTTCTATCGTTAATACATTCTACAGTCGCGAAAAGTCCAGCTCGCTGATGCTGATCCTGCCTGCGAGGAGGGCGTCGCGGTCGGTGAGTTGGGGGGAGGGGAGGGCTTTGCCGTGGCGGAACTTGAAGGCAAATGCCTGTTCGCCGTCGAGAGATGGTGGCAGAGCGGGCTTGCTTTCCACAGGCTGAAAGAGGCTACCGAGCCGCAAATCGGCGGGTATCGTCCGTGCGACTGGGGTGGTGGGGGCGGAGTTGGTGGGAAAGTTGAGGTTATGGACGCGGTAGCGGGTGACTGGGGTGGCGAGTAACTTCAGGGCATACTCTGCGGTGAAGTCGGCGGCGTATTGCAGATGGGGTTGGAGACTTGCGGGGATCGTGTTCTGTGCTTCTTTGATCGCTTCGAAAAGCGGATCGGTCAGCATCTGTGATGCAGCCACGGCATGAAGTCCCCAGATGGAGCCCTCCAGTGCGGCGGATACGGTGCCGGAGCAGTAGAGTAGGGGGAGCGTGGTGTTATAACCTACGTTAATGCCGGAGATGACGATGTCTGGCAGAGCTGGCAGCAGATTACCCAGGGCGATGTTCACGCAATCCGTCGGTGTGCCATCGATTTTCCACCCCCTGCCGGGAAACCCGGAGAGCGGGGTGGCGGTTACGGTCTTATGCCTGCTCAGCGAGCGCCCACCCCAGCTCTGTTCATAGGCTGGGACGGCTATTACCACGTCGAAATGGCGGGCACAGGCCTCGACCAGCAGGCGAAAGAAACCGCAGTTTACCCCGTCATCATTCGTCAGTAGCGCAGTGGGCATGATGAGTTCACGCTAGCGCGAATGGGTGCCATTCGCACGATGAAATTTCATTAAAATGAATTCATTCAATTTTTACACACAGCAATTGAACGTTCATAGGGCTACTCCGTCTAAGGTATCAGAAAGAGTTTAGTTTTTAGTGTTACAAGCGAGAGATTTAGTTTCATAGTTTCAGTCTGGTTTGTAGTTTGTTAAGCAGTGGGAGGGGCCGCAGAGTTATCTGCGGCCTCTTTTTTTTGGAGAAAGTGAGTAGATTGGAGATGCGCTTTGCGCATTTGTGACCCATACGGCTGTAAATACGACCGAACCCGTTGAATCGCCTTTGACAGCGGCTATGGGTTCGCTCAAATGATCTGCTTTAATGAAAAGCATGATATCCGTGACTGCCGAAGGGGTGCTGAAGACATTTGGAACGACGGTGGCCCTTGATCGCATCTCATTGAGGATTGAACCGGGTGAATTATTCTTTCTTCTCGGCCCGAGTGGTTGCGGGAAGACCACTTTGTTGCGCTGCATCGCGGGGTTTTATATTCCTGAGAGTGGGCGCATTCTTTTTGATCAGGAAGATGTCACTTCACTGGCGCCCCATAAGCGCAATACGGGCATGATGTTCCAGAGTTACGCGCTTTGGCCGCACATGACGGTGGAGGAGAATGTTGCCTTCGGGTTGGAACAGCAGAAGAAGCCGAGGAGCGAGATTAAGCGGCTGACAGGGGAAGCGCTCGAGTCCGTGAAAATGTCCCAGTACGCCACGCGCAAGCCGAATCAGCTCTCCGGCGGCCAGCAGCAACGGGTGGCCCTGGCCAGAGCGCTCGTGATTCGCCCGCGTTGCCTCTTGCTGGACGAGCCATTGAGCAATCTGGATGCGAAGCTGCGGATGGAGATGCGTGGGGAGATTCGCCGCGTGTGCAAGGAGTTCCAGCTCACCACCATCTATGTTACGCATGATCAGAAGGAGGCGCTCTCTGTGGCTGACCGGATGGCTGTGCTGGACAAGGGCAAGATTTTGCAGATAGGCACACCGCGCGAAGTGTACCGCAGACCGCGCAACCGGTTCGTGGCGGACTTCATTGGCGACACGAACTTCATCGAGGGCACTGTCCTTCGGGTTGGCGGAGGTTTTGCGCAAGTGCAGACTGCGGTGGGTGAGTTTAATGGCGTCCTGGCAAACCCCGAGAGCGAACCAAGCGAAGGGGCAAAAGTGACGCTCTCACTGCGCCCGGAGTGTCTCCACCTGGAGAACATGCCTGTGGACGAGAACTGTTTCACCGGACGGATTGGCGAGGCTACCTACTACGGCGAAGTGGCCCAGTATCTATTCAAGACAGGGGGGCCCGTTGATATCAAAATCTTTGAGCTGAACCCCCGCTTTCTCGGCGGTGCAGGTGACGGGGACTTGTACGCGTGGATAGATGCCGAGGATGTCATCGTATTGAACGGTTAAGCCATGGCCCGCATTATTACCATCTTCTTTGCCTTCGCCTGTATTCTGGGCCTGCCCTTTGTATTTAAGAAGGAGCAGCGCATCATCCGTAACCCGGATGCCACGGTCATCATTGTGTCTCCCCATACCGAGAGCATTCGCACGGAGTTTGCGCACGGGTTCCGCGAGTGGTATCGGGCGAGGACGGGCAAGGAAGTGTATATCGACTACCGCAATGTAGGCGGTACCAGCGAGATTCTGAAGTACCTCGACTCGCAGTATGCCAACAATTTTAAGAATTACTGGACGGGTACGCTCAAGCGGGCGTGGAATGAGGATGTGCAGGCCGGCTTCGGCAATAGCAAGGTAACGCTCGATGCCACGCCGGAGGACGACACTCTGGCAGAGGCCGCCCGTCGTGCATTTCTCTCCTCTGATGTGACTTGCGGCATCGATGTTTTCTTCGGCGGTGGCAGCTACGACTTTGTCCGCCAAAAAGGGCGTGGGCAGTTCATCGACAGCGATGTGCTGAAGAACCATCCCGAATACTTTGGCGAGTACCCCTCGGGGATACCACTCACTTTCGCCGGTGAGCCTTTCTACGACAAGGATGGGCTGTGGTTCGGCACCGTGCTTTCCAGCTTTGGCATAATCTATAATCGCGTCTGCCTGCAAAACCTCGGTGTTGAGAAGGAGCCCAGCCAATGGGAAGACTTGGCGAACCCCATGCTCTACGGGCAGGTATCACTCGCAGACCCCACGAAGAGCGGCTCCGCGAACAAGGCTTTTGAGATGATTGTACAAGTCTGCATTCTCCGGGAGTTAAAGAAAACACCGCAGGATGAAAAGGGTGCCATTCGCCGTGGTTGGATAACTGCGATGCAGTTGACCCAACAGATATCCGGGAATGCGCGGTACTTTACGGACAGCTCGCAGAAGCCAAACATTGACATCGCCATGGGCGACTGCGCGGCGGGCATGAGCATCGATTTCTATGGGCGTTTCCAAGGGGAAGTACTGGAGAAGCGCAGTGGAGAAGCGCGGTTTAACTACATCACCCCACTGGGAGCATCCACAGTCTCCGTGGATCCCATGGCCTTGATGCGCGGGGCGCCGAATAGCGAGACAGCCAAGCTGTTCATGGAGTATGTTATGAGCCCTTCCGGGCAGGCACTCTGGAACCTAAAAGTTGGCGCGCAAGCAACAGTCACGCTGCCGAACGGGCAAAAGGAATCGGTTAAAGGCCCCGTCCAATTCACCCTGCGCAGGCCGCCAACGTCACCACTCTATTATACAGCAGAGTTCGCGGACCTGCGCACAGACCCGACCGTCAATCCGTATCTGGATGCAGGGGATTTTCGCTACCACGCAGAATGGACCAGCCACTTGTTTACCGAGCGCGCGCTGATTATACGCGTAGCATTCATCGATCTTCACCCCGAACTCAAGCAGGCGTGGAAGGCATTGATTGACAACGGCTTTCCACCGGAGGCCATGGCGAAGTTCTCCGACATGAGCGTGATCAGCTACGATGAGACCCAGGGAGAGATCAAGAAAGCCCTTGGAAATAAAGACAAGATTGCCGTCGTGCAATTCACGCGCGAGCTATCCAAACACTTTCGTGAGCAGTACCTCGAAGCCGAGCGCCTAGCGAAGGCGAAGCGGTAGTGGGGAAACGTCTTGGGACGATCCACTAAATTCACGAAACTCACTAAAATGTGAATGCAGATATCTGACTGTCCTGAGCCAAAATCTCTGTCGTGTCTTTAGTGCATTTAGTGGATGATCTGCTTCCCTTCCGCCCATCCATTTTGCTAGGCAATGAAGCCACTTGAACTACAGGGAATCTCTGCCTTGCCGCCTACTCGCCCTTCTCCAGAACGTAGGCAGCACCCTCTACAGCGGCATCAATAGTGAGTGTGCTGCCCATCTCTTCCGCCAGTTTGCGGGCATTGAGTAACATGGAGTCCAGCTTGTCATCACTGTGTTCAGGCGCGTGGTGGGTAAAGACGAGGCGGCCGACTTCTGCCCGGTGCGCAAACTTCACAATGTCGTCGATACAACTATGCCCCCAACCTACGCGGCCTGGGTATTCGGTGGCATCGAACTGGGCGTCGGCGATTAAAATATCCGCACCACGGGCAAATTCCTCGATTTTACGGTCCTGCTCACGAGCGTAGAGCAAGTCGTCCTCACTGGTACCCTTTGTATGGCGGTACTGGGTCTCGTTGACCTCGTGGTCAGCCAGGCAGACGATATCTCCGCGCGGAGTTTCAAAGCGGTAGGCGATACAGATACCGGGGTGATTCGTAAAGAACGTCCTTATCTTGGCATCGCCGATCACGAAGTGTGTCTGCTTAAGCTCGTGGAAGCTCACAATAGCCAGGTCACTCGGATTAACTGGGAAATACACACTCTTCATCTGCTCCAGCACGGTATGGCGCAGGCTTTGCACCGCTCCGGAGAACCCATAGATGTTAACTTGATTGGGCGTCACATAAGCAGGGGTAAAGAAGGGCAGACCCTGAATGTGATCCCAGTGCGTATGAGTGATAAAAAGATTAATCTCAAGCGGCTCCGAGCGCTTGTTCTTCATAATATCCTGACCCAGGCCACGAATTCCGGTGCCAGCATCCACGATGAAGAGGTCTTCACCTACACGCACTTCGATGCAGGTGGTGTTGCCCCCATAGCGGACCGTGGTAGGACCGGGAACGGGTATCGAGCCGCGCACGCCCCAGAATTTCACCATCGTACTCTGGCTGGCGAAGGGGCTGCGAGTGACCATACGCGAGCGGAACTCGCGGTTGGGTTCGTGCCCCGGGCTGTCAGGTAGAAGGGAAAGAAGCGCGGGGATATTGACGGGCTTTGTCAGGTAGGCATCCGCTCCGGAATCGAGCGCAGTTCTATTATCCCCGGTGTACCGGCTGATGGTGGTTACGATGATCCTTGTCTTCGCAAACTGCGGATTCTCGCGAATGCGCCGACACACATGGAACCCATTTAGCACCGGTATATGCAAGTCGCAAATGACCACAGCGGCCCGATGTTCTTCCATCAGATCGAGCCCAGTCTGCCCATCTATCGCCTCAATGACCTCCCATCCCTCCTTGGCCAAGGTGGTCTTTAGCAAATGCCTACTGACAGCATCATCTTCGATAATAAGCGCTTTTCGGTTCACGAGGGGATCAGGCAGTGTTGACAAAGATATGCCATACCCTGATAGAAGCCGCAAGCCTTTAGTCGTGAGATACAGGAATGGCGATGCATTCCAAAGTTCCGGGGTGGTTTCAAGTGGCACGGCATCTTGCCCGTGTGTCTTCCCGCGACTTCACGGTTTCTCCTGCTTGAAACTTACTGACTCTTGCGATTGCGAAACACACTTGGGGCACATCCGGTGTGTTTGTGAAAGAAACGGCTGAAGTAGTACAGTGTCGTAAATCCGCACTGTTCGGCGATTCTGCTGATGGGTTCCTCCGTGTGGCTTAGCAGGGCCATAGCCCGCTGCAACCGCATCCTGTGCAAGTACTGGATGGGGGCCTCTCCCGTGGCAGACACAAATACATCGTGAAATCGTGTCTCGGACAATCCTGCAACCAGGGCAAGGATTGCCCGGTCCAGTGGATCGGCCAGATGCTCCTTCACATAAGTCATCGCACGAGCCACCCGCTCATCCACCACACATTCGAGCGCGCAGTGGCGACCGATGGGCTCCAGCAACGCTATCCCTTCCTTCTGCAAATAGATGCGGGTGGATAACTCGCCCCACCCTCGCTGCATCGCCTGGGCAATACCCAGCACCGCTTCGACCATGGCCGTATCGACCATGCACAACGCCTCCTGCTCAACCCGCAGGGGGACTCCATCTATTTCCCAGTGGGCATAGAACCACGTGGACACCATGGGCTGGCTGCACTCGGCGAGCAATCGATGCCGTATTCCCGCCGGCAGGATCAGCACCTGCCCGGGGCTAATGGTAATCCGCGCCCCCGCCGTATCCAAATGCCAGCGCCCGGCTTCGGGTGTCTCCAACAGGGTATAGGGCAACACCCGCCAACCAGTGTCCCACCCTGAGGTGCGTGGGGCCTGGTGCTGGAATCCCCCGCAATGGAAGTGGATTCCGGGGAGGGTTGATGATGCTTGTTGTGTCGGTGGGCGCAGTGGTGCCACTTTCATTACAGGACAAAAGTACAACTTTATCCGATACCCGTCCATCGCCAACTGGGGATCGATTGCGTATAATTACGCGAATCCTCAACCCCCCGCATCCATGGAACAAGTCATCGCAACCGATACCCTCTCGCTCAAGCAAGGCCTGATCAAAGCGCCGGAGCTACCCGAAGCCTGGCCAGCCTGGCGCGAGCAGTTGCAGGCGCTGGCGAGCGATGCTGCGCGGAAATTTGGTCCGGTAAAGTATGACGCCGCAGCGCAAGCGTGGGCTTCCCGCTGCTATGCCCAGGGGTTCATCATGCTCTGGGATAACGAGCTGATTGATCACACTTCCGGAGAGTGGAAAGTGGAGGCGTTTTGTGACCGGGCAGTTCGCGATTTCGGTGGTTATGACCTCGTAGTGCTCTGGTCGAACTACCCGCTCTCCGGCGTCGATCCCCGCCACCAACTGGCGTACTACGACGACCTGCCGGGCGGGCGCGATGGGCTGAAGAAGGCCGTGGCCCGATTCCACGCCAGAGGGGTGCGGGTGCTGGTGGATCACAAACCCTGGGTCCCGGGCGTCCCGTCTGGATTCGGCAATGTGGAAGATGCCTTTGCCGGGCTGGTTGTGGATTGTGATCTGGACGGGGTTTATCTCGACTGCTCGGACGGCCCATCGGATTACTTCCGCGAAACCATGGCACGCGTGGCTGGTCCGGGGAAAATCTTTATCTCTGAAGCCCCCGCCAGCCTCGACCCCTTTGGCAGTGAAATCGGGTGCTGGCAGCAGATGTCGGACGACTCCACCGCTCCCGGGACATACCGAAACCGCTGGCTGGACCGAAACCAAATCGTATGCGAGAGCCGTCGCTATTTCCATGACCCCGTGCGCGAACTTCAACGCGGGTGGATGAATGGCGGCGGCCAGGTGATCTGGGAAAACGTCTTCGGCTACTGGGCTTCCTACAGCGCGCGCTGCCGCTCGTGGATGCGTTTGCTGCTTCCGGCTCAGCGCTATTTCGCGGACTGGTTCATCTCGGGGGAATGGCTGCCCCATGTGGGCGGAGGCACAGCCACCGGAGTTTATGTAAGTGAGTGGAACCACGGTGGCACCCGGCTATGGACCGTCGTAAATCGTCGCGGTCACACGGTGGAGAAGGGAGTCCTCACCCTGCCTGCGCAACCCGGTTGCCAGTACGTGGATGTAATCACCGGACGCCCCTTCGAGGTGCTCTCGGAAAAGGATGGCAAGGTCACACTGGGTGGCCGCATCGAGCGCGATGGCCTGGCTGGAGTACTCGCAGTGAAAACGATCACTCCAGACCTCGCCGCCTTTCTCCACGCCCAGTTTGAACGCTTTACCCAGGCCGACTGGACCGCCGAGCCCTGGCCCAATGAGCACCGCAAAACCGAATTGCCTCACGTGCTCCGTTCAGTCCAGCCTGCCCCGACGGCCAGTCTTCCCACTGGCATGATTCGGCTGCCGGATTACTCCGGGTGGATGCTCACACGCTACCGGATGCGCGAGTGTGGCTATATCGCCGGGGCAGTGGATGAGAAGCACGTTTATGATGCCTTTGAAAAGCCCTGCCCCTACTCACGGGTTGTCCGGATCGAGAAGGTGGCGATGGACAAATTCCCGGTGACAAACGCGGACTTCCTCCGCTTCATCCAAGCCACCGGGTACACCCCTCGCGACTCCCGGAATTTCCTCAAACACTGGCACCAAGGTCAGCCTGAGCCCGGGCAGGAGCTGCACCCGGTTGTCTATGTCTCGCTCAGCGATGCCCGCGCTTATGCGCACTGGGCTGGGAAACGCCTGCCCCGCGAGGAAGAGTGGCAGCTTGCCGCCCAGGGATTGGAGAAACGGCTCTGGCCATGGGGCAGCGAGTGGGATGCCTCCCGCTGCAACTCAGCCACTACCGGTACAACTCCTGTGAACGCCTTCCCCACTGGCTGCACGCCAGAAGGATTCATGGACCTCTCGGGCAATGTATGGGAGTTGACCGAGAGCGAGCGCTCCGATGGGCACACCCGCTATCAAATCCTGAAGGGCGGGTGCTGGTACCGGGTGGACAACAGCCACTGGCTGTTCGACACCGGGGCGCAACCTGCGGATTGGGGCGCCAAGCATCTCCTCCTCTGCGATGCCTGGGACCGCTGCTCCACCATCGGCTTTCGCTGCGCCGTGGATTTGATGGAGTAATTTTTGAGGTGGCACGGGCCCGCAGCCGTTGCCGCCACTCGCACCGACGTTGCCGCCACTCGTACCACCGTTGCCGCCACTCGTACCAAGGTTACCGCCGCCCGTACCACCGTTGCCGCCGCCCGTACCAAGGTTGCCGCCGCTCGCACCACCGTTGCCCTCACTCGCACCAAGATTGCCGCCACTCGCACCACCGTTGCCGCCACTCGCACCACCGTTGCCGTCACTCGCGCACCCGTTGCCCCCACTCGTACCACCGTTGCCCCCACTCGTACCACCGTTGCCGCCACTCGTACCAAGGTTGCCGCCACTCCCGGAAAGGCAATGGGAAGAAGGGAAGCTATCAGCCATCAGCGTTCAGAATCTGGAATCTGAAATCTGCCATCTGCAATCTTAAATCTGCCTCCTGTCTTCCCTATTCTCCATTCTCCATTTTCCATTCGTTCTCGCTTGCCAAAGTTCGTTTTCCTATCTGGAGTGCAGTCTCATCCTCCCGTGTCTTCGGGAAACTCAGCATCTATCCACCTCCAGCAATCGGGAAGTTGTCCGCGGAACCACTCTCCCGACCACGGGCGGCAGCTTGCATAGGTCGCCCATGCCGCAGTTTGTCGGCGGAGTAGCAGGCTCAGAGCCCAACAACACGCTCCGTGTTTCGCGATTGGAGTAACAAGAAGACTGGTTCGGCTCCTGCCATCTGCCTTCCGCCATTTGGAATCTGAAATCTGTAATCTTAAATCTACCTCCTGCCTCCTGTCTTCCCCATTCTCCATTCACCATTTTCCATTCTCCATTCGTCCCTGCCTGGGCCTATTTTCCACTTTATCCATGCCATTAGCTACTAGGACGGAAAATCAAACTGCAAGCTTTGCATTTCCGGATATTCGCATCTATAACCAATATCATGGAAAATATTCCATCTACTGCTTGCAATAGGACGGAATACTTTCCATATATCAAACTGTTGGGCAAAGCCACGCATGCGTAAGCTGACCTTCATCATCATGATTTCCATTTTCTCTTTCCTGTTCGGATCGGCGCACGCTTCGAATGCATCGGGCTCCAGCGAGACCAAAGAAGAGCTTGCGGTCCGCCTAAAGAAGGATCGCGAAGTGTTGAAGGCGCTCGCAAACGCAGGTTCCGATCTTAGCAAGCCGCACGAGATAGAGTTCCATTTCGTGGGCTACGACGAGGCGAAGATTTCTGCCGTCTCGACAGAAGGAAAGCAGATGGGCTATCGAGTTTCGAAGATCGACAGCCTGACCGACAAGAAAGGTCAGAAGTATTGGTATTTTGATTTGATCCAGAGCGTTGTCCCATCGGAGAAGAATGTATTCTCGCACTCTGCGGTGATGACGGCGCTTGGGAAGAAGTATGATGTCGAGTTTGATGGCTGGGGATGCCTCATCGTCGAATGAAGACAACGGAGCCCAACCAGCCGCTAGAGCACAACGGCTATGTCCGTCATGCCTCGTGCGGGGCACGAGTCACGCCGGCCATAGCCGTGGCTCACCTTTAACGTTCGGCCAAAGAAAATGCGCTATCACGACTTCAAACTACGGAGCTACACGGTTTCCGACATGGGGAGGAAGATCGAGCTTCACCTCGTCTACGACTACCCGGGCGCAACGGAAATAGACTCGCATATCGAGTTCACAGACGTTGTTTGCTATCACTTCGTGCATACCGAGGGCACGATCCTGACCGATATCGACGAAGAACCGCTGCGCGACTTCGTTAAGAATGAAGAAGGATTTTTAGCGTCATCGGCTACTCAGAACGGTCTTCGATTGTGGCGCACCGACTCTACCGATTATCTCCACCGTCTGGAAGATGGCGGTTACCATGCGTGGCGTTTGGGATCTGCCATTGGCTTTTCCGGTTTCGTCGTGGCTCGAACAGTTGGCGAAAAGGAAGAGCCGAACCAGTCGGCACAGACAAGGTCGCTGACGCGACCTGTCTGACCTCATTCGTTCGGCTAAGAAATGCCCGCATACACAACAGTTGCATTTCAGTTCCCCAAGACCTCCCGAGCAGGATTAGTGCGGAAGGTTTACGACGCATTTGCCTCAGCAGGTCTCGCGTTCTCCCATGTCCATTCGTGGGGCTGTGATGCAAATCTCAATTTGGACGAGATTGTCGATTGGAATCAAACGAAACTCGATCAGGACTTTAAGCTAGGTTTCGACGAGGATGTCTCGAACGATTACCGTCAAATTCTCCTCGCTGGGAACCCGTTTTCCGAATGCAGACTCTATATTCTGAATGGAGATGATTCGGTCGCCTTCCATTGCATCGTCCCAGAATCCGAGATCAGTGACTTGAACTGTCATTCCATCCAGAACGCAGCTGACAAAATCTGGGACTCTCTACCGGTCGATACGATCGATTCCATTGGGGAGTGGGCTGACGACGACGTCACTCCTCCGGCTGCGAGTCTTTTCGCCTACGTCGATTCCGTGACTCCTGCGATGCAGCCCCAACGATTTGACCGAGAGGACCTGGCACGCGGATGCCGACTCAAGCGAAAACAAGAAGCCGAACAAGGCGGTGGAGGCAACTCCGCTGCGCTCCGTGCCTCACCTTAGACGTTAGGCATAAATGCACTTCCCCAAGATTCAGCGTGCACTAGATAGCGGCCTGTTCGCTCCAGGCATGTGCGAGCTGCCGGTGCCACCAAAAGAAGAAGACGTGCGCCGCTTGCAAGAAGCGTTTGGCGGTCGCCTCACCGACGATCATGTTAGTCTACTCCTCGAATGGGGCGGTGCTCATCTCGATGAAATGAGAATCGCGGGCGCCAAAGAAGTTCGCTTTGCCGACGATCGCGTGGTGTTTGCGGACGACTACGATGGTTTTATTTTCCAGTATGACCGCCATGGCGCCGTTTTCTGCGAAGATACCGACGGAGGAAAAATCAGTCGCCTTGCCGATTCGCTTCGCGAGTTTGTCGACGATGTATTCCTGGGGCCGAAGAGCGCGGAGTTTTACGGCGAAGATTGGCTCGATGAACTTCGAAAGTACCAAATCGCCTAACAGACGCTGGAGACGAACTGCCGCATCGTCTCTCCGCTCGAAGCGTGGCGGCAATTCGGACGCGCCGTTCACGCTCGACCTTGCGTTTTCGGCGGCAGTCGCTCAGCTTAGTGTTCGGCAAAGAAATGCTTTCCACCTTACGAAATCTATCGAATACGACGAAACAGGTAATCCGGGGCATCTGTTTTCTCGTCCCATTTTATATTTGGGCGTGGACCTTTCTCTCTGGTTTTACCCGTTGGCCGCATGCCCCACTCAGAGAAGTCGGTGGGCAATTCATCGATAAGAGAGGGCATTTATTCACCTTCTCAGAATTCGCCGCCTACCAACAGTGGGAGTCCGATCGGTTCACGCAATTCGGCGGTATCTTGGCATTCGCAACCGCTCTCATTGTCAGCTGGATTCTCGGATTACCGCTCTGGACAAAAAATCATCTAAAAGTATCGCTAGAGACCTCTGATGATTTTCTCCGTTTTTTCCAAAAATTCATGATTGGTGTGGGAGTAGCAACTGCCCTTTTAATTTTAATCTCCTGGCTTACTCGGAAATGAAAAATACGGAGCCGAACCAGTCGCTAGAGCCAACGACCATAGCTGTCACGGATCGTGCTCCGAGCAGCACGCTCCGCGCCAGCTACGGTCGCGGCTCATCTTAAACGTTCGGCAAAATAATGCACCCCTCAGAAGCAAAAGTAATTACCACGCTAGAAGCGTGTCGGCCGCTCCTCACAGAAGAAGAATACCAAGAAGTCTTCAGTGAGAATGATCATGCCGAGTGGGGTTTAGCCATCGAGACGCTTGCAGATATTCTCGGAGAAAAAGAAGCGAAGGTTAGCAGCGAACAGCTCAGGCTCATCGAAGAGGCTTTCGCCTTTATGCAAATGGAGCCCGGAAGACGAACAGAGTATTTACGCGAATTAATGACCGCTAAAACAGAATGAAAACCACGGAGCCGAACCAGTCGCTAGAGCCGCGACCCTAGATGGCGTGGCTCATCTATAACGTTCGGCAAAAAAATGACCGCCCAATATTCACCGTCTTATATTGATGACCTCTTTGAGCGAAAGGACTACGTTGGCATCCACTCTCTGATCGAGGTTCGCGCCAGAAATCAGAAAGTGCCCGATGAATGCGCGTTATTCTCCAGAATCCTTGAATGGGCTGGCTCCACGCGTTCGGGTGTTTGGCAGTATTATGAATCGCTAAAAGAAGAACAATTTTGTGAGGTGTGCCGACTTCTCGAAAAATTCGGAATGCGTGAAGTTAAAAGCAAATACCAAGAAGGAATGCAGATTTGGCAGGATTCTGATGCATCGACCGAATTAGATCGCTGGATAGATGCGCACGAATCATTCATTTATTCTTCCATATTGAGTCATGCGCATGGTGCGATATCGGAACTAAAACAGAATGAAAACCACTAAGCCGAACCAGGCGCTACAGCGAACGGTATGGCTTGTCACGGATCATGCTCAGCGCCAAGCCACTCCGTCGCTAAGCTAATCGTTAGCCATAAATGCTCAGCCTATTCCGCAAATCCAAGCCGGAGCCCGAAGACGTCGCGGCGTTCATTCGTGAGCACACGCCTCAGATCAATGGGTCGCTTTGCGTTTTCGGCGACTGGTTTGGACGTCCGATGGATAATTGGCATCAGCTGCTTTCACACGAAGCGAAAGAGGGCTACGTCCGGCTTTTGTTCAATGAGGGCGAGACATTGGAGGTGTGGAATCCGGCTGGAGTGCGAATGGAAGGGAAGAGCTTCGTCGTTCAGGGGGCATCTCGCGTGCGTTGGGAGTGGTTTTATTATGGACGATCGAAGTTTCCCGTAAATCGGTTCTTCATTGAGCACGTCGTTTCCGGCGAGAAGATCGAAGCATGTTCAGATGCAAATTGGGCGCCGCACAGTTTTAAGCCTTCGAGAGCTGAACCGGCTGTCTCGATCACATGAAGAATAAGGCTAACCAGGCGCTAGAGCCAACGACCACAGCTGTCACGATCCGAGCTTACGCACGGCTCGCGCCAGCTGCGTTCGTGGCTCATCTTTAACGTTGGGCAAGGAAAAATGCTCCCTCGCGACTTCGATCGAATTGCTCGTGCCTCTTTCAGCCATGTTCTGGCTCCGCACGGTTTTTCCTGCGAGGCATCTGCTCGCTGCACGTTCTATCGGAAGGTGTCGGAGGAGGCATGGCACTTCATTTTTCCGGACATGCGCTTTCACAAGCCGGTATACGAAGTGCGAGTGTTCTTCTCCTCTCCCGCGATCGATCCTGAGTTTTCGCAAAAGTTTCCCGATGACCTCGGAATTCCACTCGACACGCATTCCGTACTCAGAATAAAACACGGCGTTAGCCACACGCCGAGCGTGTTTTCCTGCGCTACAAAGCAGGCATTTATGACTGCATTCGAGAAAGCGGTAGAATCTGCGCTTCTGATGGAAGCTATCCCGTTTCTTGATCGCATTCGCTCTGTCTCGGACATGCTTCCATACATTCGACATCCATACTTCGCCGAAAACGCACGCGTCTATTTGGGAGCAGGCTCCAAACAATGAAAACAGAGCCCAACCAGGTGCTACAGACAACCTCGGTTACGCGCAGCGGATTCAAGAAGGTTTCAGTTTCCGATCGTCACCGGCTCGGTGTCTGACCTTCATCGTTCGGCAAAAAATCTTCAGACTAAATAGCGATGCCCTCAGGAGATCCCCAAAGAGCTTGGTTCCCGGAAATGTTTGTGGACCTGAAAGTGAAATGGAATCCCTCATTAACTTGGGATGAGTGTATTTTCTTGTGCAGAGAACTGACCGAAGGGCGAAAACAATTAAGAGAACGAAAAGGGATTCGTGGTCCACGGATGAAATGCAAGGGATGCGGAGGGTATCATGAGATGAACCCAGTTCCGATCAGTGTACGATCCATGCATTTCGCGCTACGAAAGCTTAAAATTATTGATCAAGAGGATTTCGAAATCAGAGAGAAGGATTGGTTGCAATATCAACGCTGTAACAAATTGGACGTTTACGGAAAGCCAAAACAACCAAAGCAGAACAAGACGTCTGGATGTAACGACTAAACGCCGTACCTCATCCGCAACGTTCGCTATGAAGCAGAAACTCCACTGTTTCCTTTTACTCGCCGTCGTTCTTTCCGGCTGCGCTTCCTTCACAGAAGTATCGTACGAGCTTGCCATTGCCGATAGTGCTCCATCGGTTCCGTCCGCAGAAAGGCGTGTATGGGTTCAGGAAGCGTCTGCCGCACTATTGAAGATCGGATTCGAGCGACTGCCTGAGCTCTCCGATGAGCGGGCCGACTATTTCCACTCAGGGGCGTTCACAAAACCTTACTTCACGGTCCAGCTCTCCCACGAAGGCGGAATTTACGTCCGGTGTACTGACTCCAGCTCTGCAGGCTTTGCGAGGCTCGAAGAGATCAAGCGTGCGCTCGATGAAGTCCTTACCGGAAGCCATAAAAACATGCAGCATACGTGGACCTTTAGGCGCGAACCTGCCCGATGGAAAGGTCTAGGCGCGTGAAAACCGCAGGGCGAACCAGTCACTAAAGGGAACGCGCGGTAGCGCGTCCTATCCTTCGGCAATGTCTGGTTCCCGGAGTCCCTCACCTTTAACGTAGACCGATAAATCGCAGCCGTGGACAAAATCTACACCGACCAATGGCATGCACTCGGCATTGTCTCTGCGGATAACATCGCAGAAGACGCAACGGAACTGATGCGCGGCGATGATCCGCATCCGGAACATTATCGATGGAGGCGATTCGTGAAGTTTATCCATAGTTGCCCAGCGATAGATGCTCGCCTTGCGGTTTCGCTTTACGAATTGTGCGAGCGAGATCTTGATTCGGCGATGGGTGAGTCGATGATCACGGTCATCCTCCGTCGTGACGATTGTCCGCGCGAACTTTTTGAGAGAGCACTTCGCAGCCCATCGAAGCATTTGAAGCGGGTCGCCGTTTCAAGGCTCGGCCCCCAAAATGGCTAACCAGACGCTAGAGCCTACGCATGTGCTTGTCTTTGATGTTTCGGCAACAACATGAAAATATTCGCTCTGATATTTGCTATTCCAGCCCTGCTACTTTCGGGGTGTGTTGCGCCGGGCAGCTCTGTTGGACGCGTGGGCCTGAAAGCTCAACTGGACAAGCCCTATACGGCGGCAATGGAATTACGTGCTGTCCTTACCAAGGAGTATGGTCTCGGCGGACTCGACCGCCACTTTGGAAAGCCAGAAGATTACGGCAATCGTGACATCGTAAAGGTTGCGCCACTAACCAATGAGAAATTTCAAATCGAGTTTCCCCGATTAGTGTATCACATTGACTTCTGGATGCTGCCGCCTCTCGGGGCATTGCCGAGACAACCGCCACCTCCCATGTTTTGGATAGAGCTATCTGACAGTCCCGACGAGGTATACCAGGTGGGATTTGTAAAGCATCAGTTCAAGTATAGAGTCTGGGATAGATCGTCTCGGTTGGAGAAGAGTGCTTCGGAAGCCAAGTGGTTGCTCTTTGATGGTCGATATGCACCTGAGTCCTTTCCAGAAGAAGATAAAGTCTGGTATCTAGAGTTTAGAATACAGAAACAGAACACAGAAAATGAGCCTAACAAGGCGGTGGAGCCAACTCCGGTAAGTGTCACGATTCCCGCTGAGCAGGATGTCGCGCCACTTACCTCCGTGACTCATCTATGACTTTCGCGAAAAATATGATTCGACGCCTCATAGCACTTGTAACAGGAAGCGTAGCCGCTACGGCCATAGCCACTTCGCCGCCACAAGTCACAATAAGCCCGGACAAGATATATCCTTATGTCGTGCCCAAGGAATATCTTTCCCACGGAGCACCCCAACCAGATGGAATTACCAGACCACTCGGACACGACCTCTATATCGTATTGGTTCACGATCTAGATGGAATGGTTCGTAATATCGTTCCAGACGATTTGAAGACGCTTGGATTAACCCCGTCAGAAGCCCTAGCAAAGGCAGATGCGAACCTTGGTACCTTGATTTCCACTCAGACCGTAAAGAGCACAGTTTTCCCGAGTGGCCCCCAGGGTAAGCCTTCTGCACTGTTCGGTGGACACTGGGCGGCAGCGAGTGCCGCAACGTGGACAGGATTGTATGGAGCACTCTCGAAGGCGCTCGGTTCAGAAACCCTTGTTGTCTCGATTCCACATAGAGAAGCCATGTTAATCTTTCATGAAGGAGACCGTGCATACATACAAGCGATGAAAACGATGATACGAGATAAAGAATCAGACGGGAAGAAACCGTTGACTTGGGAATATTTCATTCTGACGAAAGATGGTATTAAACCACAAATATTGGGCGAACAAGAAAGATAGAGCTAATGACTGCCATTGAGAGCGATTGGGATTTTATGACTTTTTATGAGAGGCAGTCATAGCTCATCTTTGACGTTCGGCAAGATATGACGCTGCCTGACATTCCTGAGCGACTCATCCTAGTGGAAGATCGCTCCGACTGGACAGAGTTGCTGAAGGATTGGCAGCCGCTTATCCCCCGGGCAGCTCTCCGTGGTTGCTCACGAAGTTTGGAGAGGTCTTCTTCTGTCAGCCGGACGGGAGGATCGGGATGCTTCAGGTGAGCGGCTTTCAGTATCAGGTCGTAGCAAAGGACAAGACAGATTTTCAGGAGTGGCTGGTTGACCCAGACAAGATGTCAGAGTGGTTTTTAGCTCCGCTCGTAGATCAGTTGGAGTCCTCGGGGCGGACACTTGGACCAGACCGGTGCTTCTCGTTCATCACCCCTTTGGGTTTGCAAGGGCAATTGGCCGCAAACAACGTCATGGTTATTCCGATCCGAGAGCACTTTGGCTGTTGGGGTGAAGTATTCCAGCAGATCAAGGATATGCCGGACGGCAGTCAGATAGTTTTGAATCCGACATGAGAAGGCCGAACCAGTCAGTGGAGCGAATGTCGCTTCGCTCCGTCGTTCACTAAGAACGTAACCTCCGGAAATGGCATTCCCATACACACAGCCTTGGCAGGATTGGATCACCCAAGCATGGAACATCGCGCTTGGACGGCGACTCTGCTTGCCTGGTGATTCTTGGCTTTCCGGCCCGCGCGGCGAGATCGGTGGCATCGGCGAGAAAGTGATCGAGCAAGTAGCAACTAGAGAGGTCCTTACTATCGAGAGAAATTCACAATCGGTCGGCCTTATCGACACGTTTGACGGTTTCGGACATCTAGCTGGAAGGATTAGAGCTGAGATTGAGGAGTTCTACCTTCGTCCTTCAGTGTACTAGTTCGATGTCTGGACGAAGTGGGAGTTCGGCTGGGGTATGTTCGCACGTGTGATTGATCGATTGTTCGCACGGCGACTTTCACAGCTTTGCCTGCCACAGGACCCGATGGACACGAATCGAGGAATCGAGAGTGAGATCATAGCGCTTCGAGCGCTGGACGGTTCCGTACGGCATCGTGTGTGGTTGCGTAAGCTCAAGAGCAAAGGCACGACGATCTACTCCGGATTCTATGACCGAACCACAACACCAACTGGAGAACCGTGTGTGAAGGTTGTGTTCCCGCTACCAAAGGGAAGTGCGACGGTCATTATGAGGGCCGTCGCCTTGCCCGGAGGAGGTCTGAGGCTACAGTCAGCCGGAGATCGCGAAGGCGATCCAGGTTTCTATTTTCTTGTCGAGGACCGAAAGGGTGCTGTTTGGATCCACTATCTGCGATGCTTCCATGAAGTGATCGACGTCTACGTTGACCCTGAAGGTCCGTTGCGGGCAGACCATACGATGTCACTCTGGGGAAAGCGTGCTTATTCGTTACACTACCGGATGAGGAAGACGGCTAACCTGGCGCTACAGACAACCCCGATGGCGCGCAGTGAAATCTGAGAAGACTATCGTGTTCGGATGTCCCCGGTGGGGCATCTGAGCTTATTCGTTATCCACATCGCACCATATGACCAGTTTCAGCGTTCGCAGAATTTCTCTCCTTTTCAGTGTCGCTGTATTTGTCGGAGTTACGACACTCGCGCCGAGCGGACTGCTGATCAACATCTACGAGCTTTTATGGGTTACCGTTCTCGCAGGCATCTATTTGATTATTCGTCGGCGGCAGTGCCTTCAGTCCGTCTCTTTCCTCGCTATCATCAGCCTGACCACTGCGATTCTGAATCCAGCGGTGACACACATCATTTTCAAGCTGATCGGTCTCCCTTGGGTTGGGCGAGGTGACAGCGAGTTACGCTCGTTCGCTTTCGGTGTGTTGGCCGTCGTCACCGGGCATGTCGCACTCGTCCGCATTCGCAGAGCCAATCCGCCAGTGCGAGGGCGAGCCGCAGCTTGGATCGGGCTTGTCATCGGTTATTTGTGGGTAGTGAGCTGGATTTCAGTGTTGTTTCTTTTTGCTTGGGGGATGTCACATTTCCGTTAAGCACATGAGCATATCAGACACAACGCACCCTAACAATAAAGATGTCGCGGAGATGAGGAACGAACTCCGACACCATCCATCATTGAACAAGACCAGAGCGGCGCGGGCGATTCGCCTTTGCATTTTGTGTTATGAGCAAGGTCTGATGCCCGCGTCATCTGAGCGCAGCAGGCGTTTTTTGGGCTTGCCCTGAGACGGTGCAGCCGGATTGAATCTGTGCCGGGTTGGTTTGGATTTATTTCATTCATAGACCGGCCACCATGGCCACCAACACCGCAATTTTAAACCACAACCCCACCACCGTCATGCAGTCGCCGACAATACCTCCCAAGGCAGTGCCGCGGAGCGGCTTAGTTCAACAAATCGGTTGAGTGAATTTCATTCGCTCCGCTCATTTCGTCACTCACCACGATATTATCTAACTAAATGAATTTCGACGACTTACTATGTGACTCAATTGGCCTCGCTATTGACAATCAGTCACGGCTTAACGATTTGCTTGGTAAATATGATTGGAACCTCAAGATGCATGATGGTATCATCACATTCACCCTCGCTGACGGGAGCTTGATCGAAGCGCCGGCTCAGCTGGTTGGCACGAAGTCCTATCATTCTGAAACCTGGAGATGGGGTTGGGCAAATGAAGAAGAAGGCATTGCAGAAAAGTACAAAGCTGCCATAGAAAGACTAAGAACCATAGGAGAACGAGAGCAAATCGAAGCATTGACAACACCCCAATTGGCTCTCGATGGTAGCATCTCTGGTCTGAACGAATGGGACTACACAATGTTGGCTGCTGGATTTCTTGATGGACCAGTGCATAGATGCCCACACGAAGATGGGGAAGTATTCGTTTTGGTCGATAAGAGCATCCTGCCTGCGGAGGAATCAATTTCAGCAACATGTTTTGCCGAACGATTCGAGAAATGCACAAGGATTGCTTGCATTCTTCAGCAAGACAGAGCGCTCCATGCGTATGCATCCCTTCATTGCTTCGGGATCGAGTTTAGAAAAGACCGATTTCGGATCACTGATCGGCGAGGACAGAAGGTGGACTTACTATTCAACAATGCAATCTACCGTTCATACAAGGAAGCGTGAGCAAGGTTTTGACCACGTCCTGTCGCTCTGGCATGAGAACCTCATACACTAATCGGACGCTCGAAACGCCCAACAATACAGGATGTAGCGGAGATGAGGAACGAATCTCCGACACCATCCATGGTTGAACAAGCCCGGAGCGGCGCGGGCGATTCGCCTTTGCGTTTTGTGTTATGAGCAAGGCCTGACAGCCCGCGTCATCTGAGCGCAGCGGACCCGAATTGGGCTATTCGCGCACTATAAGCGGGGAGGCTTTGTGGTCGATAAGACCACTGAGTTCGGATATCCCCAAACCCACCGCGTACGCGGCAGTAATAACCTCAAAGTAATCCGGACTGAATCCGAACCCATGAGTCAAGCCGCCTAGCCGATCAAGGCAGTAGATATAAGCTATAAGTATTCCAGCGGACAGGATCCCCATGTGGGTCTGTCCGCTTTTTTGTTGGGCAAAGACAAAGGCAGAAGGCAACCGGAAGATGGCAGAAGGGGCAAAGGCAGTGAAAGGCAAGTCGCTTCGCTTGGCTTACCTCGCACAGAGCAGCCAGGTTGGCTGTGATGACAGGGCTAAGGTATTGGGCACTGTGGGATAGACATTCTTGTCTGTCCCACAGTGCCCAATCAGCCCCACCTTTGCAAAAACCCGCGGGGGCTCCCTTCTATCACACAAAGCGGCCACGCTGGCCACGCTCCTTTACACGGCCAAGCTGGCATCTTTACAGGAGCGCGGGCGGCTCGCCCGCTTCTATCACACAAAGCGGCCAAGCTGGCCACGCTCCTTTATACGGCCAAGCTGGCATCTTTACAGGAGAGCGGACGGCTCGCCCGCTTATACCACACAAAGCGGCCAAGCTGGCCGCGCTCCTTTGGTAGTCAGTACGAAAGCGGTCAATAGTTTCCCCGCCGCCACTTTACATTTCCTGCTAAACCCCGATGGATAGCCACTTATTCTAGTGAACACAAACTAACTTAATAGTGGCTACAGGCTATTCTCTACCTTAATATATACCTTCGCAGCCCTCACTTGCGGCTTCACTTTCTTCACCGAATCCCACTCATTATGCCCCGATTCTACGCATTATCTTGAGATTGTCTCCGCCCTATTCTCTGATTCGATGCTATCTACACCGCCTTTGAAACAGCCATAATAGCCATTCCCAGCACTTTGTACTACCACGAATCGGCCAAACATCAGCTTCCGGCGGCGTTCTCCTTCGACAAACTGGCTATTCATGCGGGTTCCGCGTCCATGATCATTCCTCGAACACGAAAAATCGATTATTTTCAGATATGTGCTTGATCTGCCCCCGTCGGTCTGTCACTGTACACCCATGCTTTAACGTTCTGGTTGGATTTGCCGTCCATGATAGCTGGAACCTGAAGCCGCTCACAGGGAGTGCATCCTTTATCGGATGTGTATCTTTAAAAAGATAGGC
>JANRLC010000019.1:0-3405 GCA_033762955.1 Verrucomicrobiota bacterium
GCCTATCTTTTTAAAGATACACATCCGATAAAGGATGCACTCCCTGTGAGCGGCTTCAGGTTCCAGCTATCATGGACGGCAAATCCAACCAGAACGTTAAAGCATGGGTGTACAGTGACAGACCGACGGGGGCAGATCAAGAACTAATCTATAAATAATTAAATTTTTCGTGCTCGAAGGCTGATCATGGCCGCGGAACCCGCATGAATAGCCGGTTTGTCAAAGGAGATCGCCGCCGGAAGCTGATGTTTGGCCGATTCGTGATATCGTAAAGTGCTGATTATGGCTTCCATGGCTGTTTCCTAGGCAGTCTAAATAACAGCGAATCACAGAATTGGATGTCAGCTATTTCAATAAAATGAGGAAATACGGGGGAAAAAGAGTAGCGTTAAGTGAAGATAGTGAAGCCGAGCGCGCTGGGAACGAAGGGTTATATAATAGAGTTGAATCGGTTATGAGTGCGATTTTCTTTTTGGAGTGTTCACTAGAATAAGTGGCTGGCCATCGAGGTTTTGGTGGAAATGTAAAGGTACGCTGGGAGAACTATTCACTGCGATTGTAATGACTAGCGAAGGAGCGCGGCAAATTGGCCGCTATGGGCTTTAGGTGATAAAAGCGGGCGAGTCGCTCGCGCTCCTGTCGGTTCGGATAATTCCTCCTTCATCCTTCTTCCGTCTCACGCGGTGTCTCTATAGAAAGGTCGAGGAAGAGTTTTGGGAAGTAGAACTCGTGAACTTTTGCTGGAAAGGCAATGTGTAAGGGACCTTTGGGACTGGGTGTTTCAATCAAGCCTTCATCGAGACCCAACTTGATGATTTCCACGGAAACGGTGGCGGCTTTGCCGGTGATTTCCCTGACACGGGAGCGCGAGATTTCGCCTTCATCTACAAGGGTGCGGACCACGCGCATGAGTTCTTCGCGGTAACGGTTGAGGTGCAGGGCTTGAAATTGGAAATAGTGTTCCACTCGTGTGCGCAACGTGGGCAGGTCGAGTAGTTCGCTCATGAACTGTATCTGGTCCAGCATGGTTTCCAGAAGAAACACGCAAAACGTTCCCAGTCCAGCATCGGAAAGGTTGCCGCGCCCATCCAGATCGCCCTGCCGGCCCTGATCGGCAGTTTCCAGCGCTGCATAGTAACGCTGGCGCATGCGGGCCAGTCCGCGTGACAGCGTCCACAACCCGTGACTGGCAAGGCCGTGGCGGGTGAGCAGGGCCTGGGAGTGGAGCCGGATGACGCGGCCATTACCATCGCCGAATGGGTGAATCCACGCAAGCCGATGGTGGGCAGCGGTGATGGCCACCAGGCGGGTAGTCTCTAAAATAGTTTCGTCTCCGTAGAATGTGTGAAACCGGCGCAGGAACTTGGGCAACGCAGCGAAATCCGGCGGGGTGTGCCGGCCCACATCCACCATGAAATCGCGCAGGCATCCGGAATGTATCTGGTAACGCTCGCCACTTGTGGTGGTGGCCCAGTGCAGGGAGTCGGGGAGTCGCGAGTAAAACTCCTTGTGCAGCCAGCAGAGGAAATCAGGCGCATAGACATCCACCGATTTATCCACAAGTCGTTCTTCCATCATCTTTTGGACCGCGATGTGGGCAAGACTGAGCTGCTGATTATCGCGCTGGGCTTCATTTTTCGAGAAATCGTTCTTCAGGGCGCGCTCGATATCGCGGGGAGTTGTTTTGTGGCCTTCAATCAGGTTGGAGTAGTAGCAGTTCATCCCCCGGACGAGATCCGCGACCCGCTGCAGCACATGGGGTGAATGAATCCGCCCCGAGAGGCATCCGGATGCCTTTAGAATGGCACAGGTCAGCTCCGATAGACGGGCACTTCGTGCCTTGGGGAGCAGCGGTTCCATCGCACTCGGATCTCGGTAAACGTCCATAATCTGAATTTTACGAAAATGTTTCTGAAAATCTACAATGTCACTTAACTCACTATTAACAAGCACTTTATAAATCTATAAGCCATCAATATATCACTTTATCCGAAAATGTTTCTGAAAGGAGCGCGGCCAGCTTGGCCGCTTTGAGTGATAATAACGGGCGAGCCGCCCGCGCTCCTGTCTAAAGTCCTTGGCATGTCTACAAATCACATAAGATGCGCATTACGTTCCAGGCAAGGGCAAGATGCCCGAGCTTCGTGAAATTTAGTGGATCCAAATCCGCCAATGCGTAGTGGGCCGCAGGGGGCGCCTCCCCCTACTTCAAATCCTCTGCAATCGTGGCAAACTGCTCCAGGGCGGCTTCGAGATCATCGGCGATTTCCTGGGCGATGATTTCGGGTGCGGGGAGATTGGCGCTTTCCTCAAGGGCATCGTCCTTGAGCCAGAAGATGTCGAGGTTCACCTTGTCTCGCTTGATCAGATCCGCGTAGGTGAAGGCTTTGAACCGCTCGCTCTCTTTGCGGTCGTGTCGGTTCTTCGGGTTATAGCACGCCACGAAGTCATCGAGGTCGGTGCGCTTGAGGGTGCTCTCCTTGAGGGTGAAATGCTTGTTCGTGCGCAGGTCATAGATCCAGAGTTTCTGGGTCCATGGGTTTTCCTGGGCGGGTTTGCGGTCAAAGAAGAGGACATTGGCCTTCACACCTTGAGCGTAAAAGATGCCGGTGGGCAGTCGCAGCAGCGTGTGGACATCCGCCTGCTTCAGGAGTTCTCGCCGGATGGTCTCCCCGGCCCCGCCTTCGAAGAGCACATTATCCGGCAGCACCACCGCCGCGCGCCCGTGCTGCTTCAGGATGGTGAAAATATGCTGGAGGAAGTTGAGCTGCTTGTTGCTCGTGCTGGCCCAGAAATCATCGCGGTTGATGATGAGGGACTCCTTGGAGGATTCGCCTGCTTCATTGACAATCGTCACACTGCTCTTCTTGCCGAAGGGCGGGTTGGCTAGGACGATATCATATTGAACCTCAGATTTACTCTCTAGAGAATCTCTAATTTGGATTGGGCTTTCTGTTCCTCCTATTCCATGCAGGACCAAGTTCATTAAACAAAGTCGTGCAACACTATCAACTAGCTCAATGCCATGAAGAGCTTCTGTACGAAGATGTTGCTTTTGTGAAGGAGTTAATTTCTTCAGAGAAACCTGCCTAAAAGCAGCAAGTAAAAATCCTCCCGTACCACATGCAGGATCACATACAGTTTCCTTGGGCTGTACACCACATACCTCTGTGATAGCGTCCACCAGCGGTCGGGGAGTAAAATACTGTCCTGCACCTGCTTTGCCATCCGAAGCGGTTTTTTCCAAGAGACTCTCGTAAGCATCGTAAGCGCAACAAAGTTGACCCCCTTACATGGAGAACAAAAAACGGGTAAGATGGGGTGATGTTAAAACACAATGCAATTGCGAGACGAAGGAAACGGGTAGAAGTCCTTGAGCAAATTGAACACAGCGGGTTAAGCCGC